>NZ_JBIWKR010000003.1:0-421214 GCF_044765765.1 Streptomyces sp. NPDC102402 | reverse complement strand
CCCGCCGGGACTGGCGGACCCTTACTGGGGGGGGAACGACTAGACGGGGGTCATCCGATTCGGATGACCCGCTTCTTCACTGTGGAGCTAAGGAGAATTGAACTCCTGACCTCCTGCATGCCATGCAGGCGCTCTACCAACTGAGCTATAGCCCCGTGCCGCTCTCCGCCCGGTTTCCCTGGCGACATCGAGAACATTACACGGTCCCCCCGGCCCATCAAAAATCGTTTCCACTCTGTCCCGATATGCCCGGCGAGCACCGCCCTGACCAGCGGTTGCCCGGCAGCCGCCAACCGGTCGAAGGCGCCTGGTCAGGCGGTGGCGAAGGAGTAGAACCGCTTGAGGGTGCAGTGCTCCTCCAGGAGCCGGCCGTAGATGGGCTCCCCTTCGAGCTCCCGGTACGTCTCGATGGGGTCGCCTTTTATGATCAGCGCCCGCGCGCACTCCTCGCACCAGTACTGGAAATCCGCGTTGACGGGGTCCATGTCCCGGACGATGGGCGTACCGCTGCCACACCAGTCGCACTTCCGCCTGTGTGCACCCATCCGGTCAGCCCCGGGGGTGGCCGCAGGCCGTGCGCGCGAGGGAGCACTCCCGCGAGGCGCCGAGGGCCTGGGTCCGAGCGGAACCGTGGGTCGCCGTAGGGGTAAGGGACGGGCCTGGGGCCCGTACGCGGCTCGCAGGCATCGCGCTCCCTCCCGATCGGTCCGTCGCCCCCTCCGGCGCTCCGATTCTGCCATGGCGCCGCAAGAGGGTCAGCCGGACGACCGTCCCGCTGACCGCCTTTGTCCTGAAGCGAGGGCACGGGACAGGCCCTCGCACCTGCGAAGAAGGCCCCGGCGCGCCGTGTCGGCCCTTGTCCCAGGCGGGCCAGGGCAGTTGGAGCACACCCGGCGCGGATCAGCGCGCCGGATCGCGCATCTGGCAAAAAAAGATCCCGCCCCCTGTCGGGGACGGGATCTTGACTGTGGAGCTAAGGAGAATTGAACTCCTGACCTCCTGCATGCCATGCAGGCGCTCTACCAACTGAGCTATAGCCCCGCTGTCCGCTGTGTTTCCCTGCGTTTCCGCGCTGCGAACAAGAAGAACTTTAGCCTGCGACGAGCCGGAAAGTGAAATCCGGCCCCCGCCGCCCGGAGAGAACCCCCGGGCACCCGCTAATCGTCGTCCCCGAGCACCGGTTCGGGGAGTGTTCCGGCGTTGTGCTCGAGCAGGCGCCATCCGCGCGCACCTTCGCCCAGCACGGACCAGCAGCAGTTGGAGAGCCCGCCGAGCCCCTCCCAGTGATGGGCATCGAGGCCGAGCAGACGTCCGATGGTCGTCCGGATCGTGCCGCCGTGGCTCACGACGACGAGCGTGCCCGCGTCGGGAAGCTTGCCGGCGTGCTCCAGCACGACCGGGGCGGCCCGGTCGGCTACCTCGGTCTCCAGTTCGCCACCGCCCCTGCGGACGGGCTCGCCGCGCTTCCACGCGGCGTACTGCTCGCCGTACTGCCCGACGATCTCCTCATGCGTGAGGCCCTGCCAGGCACCCGCGTACGTCTCGCGCAGCGCGGAGTCGTGCGCGACGTCGAGGCCGGTGACCGAGGCCAGCTCGGCGGCCGTGGCCGCTGCCCGCCGCAGGTCGGACGCCACGATCGCGTCCGGCTGCAGCGAGGCGAGCAGCCTGGCGGCGCGGCGTGCCTGACCGACGCCGGTCTCCGTCAGCTCGATGTCCGTGGAGCCCTGGAAACGGCGCTCGAGGTTCCACGCCGTCTGGCCGTGCCGCCACAGGACGATCTTGCGGCCCCTGCCGCTCCTGCTGCCGTTCAGCTCTGGTCACCTTCCGTGCCGCCGTTGAGCTGGGCGTGCTCCTCGGCCTTGCCCCGGGTCTTGACCGCGTCCTCGGGGAGGGCGATCTCGGGGCAGTCCTTCCACAGTCGCTCGAGCGCGTAGAACACACGCTCCTCGCTGTGCTGTACATGGATCACGATGTCGACGTAGTCGAGAAGGATCCAGCGGGCGTCGCGGTCGCCCTCGCGGCGTACCGGCTTGGCGCCGAGCTCCTTCTGAAGCCGCTCCTCGATCTCGTCGACGATCGACTTGACCTGGCGGTCGTTGGGAGCCGAGGCCAGCAGGAAGGCGTCGGTGATCGACAGCACATCGCTGACGTCGTAGGCGATGATGTCGTGCGCGAGCCGGTCGGCCGCCGCCTGGGCGGCGGCGTTGATGAGCTCGATGGAGCGGTCCGTGGCGGTCACATGCAGGCTTTCGTCGGCGGTCAGATCAACCTCTAGGGTCTCACGGACCGCCGACAGCCCTTACGACGTCTGCTCGGGGATCTTGTAGTCCTGCCCGAGGGCCACGGACACGTCGGCGTTCGCGGCGGGCTCGCCCTTCTTCACGGCGCTCTCCGGCAGCCCCAGGGTCTTGGCGACCTCGACCGCCTTCGCCTTGTCCTCCGCGGCTCCGTAGACCACCTGGGACGAGGCCGTGGCTGCCGCCTTGCCGCCGTCGACGAAGGCGTATCCGCCGTTGACGAGCTGAACCCTCGCGTACTCGGTGCCCTTCGTGTCCCCCGTGGCGTTCCTGATGCCGACGCGTACAGCCGCGCCCTGGTCAGGGGCCTTCACCTTGCCGCCCAGGACGTCCTTGACGACGCTTCCGGTGGCCTTCTCGGTGAGCGTCCCGTCGCTCTGGACCGGGAGCAGCTCCGTCCTGTAGTCACCCACCTTGGCGTGCCCGGCGAGCTTCGCCAGCGAGGCGCCCAGGTCCTGCTCCGGCAGCGACGGGTCGAGGATCTGCGCGAGGGTCTCGATGGTGACGGTCGCGGCCTTGGGGTCCTCCGACAGCTTGCGCAGCACACCGCGCATGACCTGCCCGAAGCGCACCAGCTGCTTCGCCTCCGGTTCGCCCGCGCCCTGGTAGGTGGCGTACGCGACGGCCATCTGGCCGCTCAGCGTCTGCCCCTCCCCCTTGTTCACGAGCGGCGCCGCACCCTTCTTGGTGTCGGGCACGTCCGTGTCGGTGTCCACCTCGATGTTGCCGACGAGCTCGACGAGGTTCTCGAGGTACGGGGTGTCCAGCCGCCAGGTGCCGCTGATGCTGGTGCCGAGCAGCGTGTCGATCGCCTCTCGGGTGCCGGTGGAGCCGTCGTCGTCGACCGACTTGCCGAGTGTGGTGGTGGAACCGTCGTCCGCGGCCACGGCCAGGGAGTTGGGGAGCAGGACGGTGGTGCCCTGCTCGGTGGTGACGTTGTCGACGAGCAGCGCCGTGGAGGTGCCGCCCTTCTTCGTGTTGTGCAGGTGGACCACGATGACGTCCCGCTTCTGCGGGCCGGTCGCCGCGGCACTCTGCTCGTCCTGCCCCGGGACTCCCGGGATCTTTCCGGCGAACCAGAGGTAGCCCGCTCCACCGACGACCACGAGAGCCACGACGACTATGAGCGCGACCATCCGGTTGCGCCCGCGCCGGCGTGCCTCCTCGCGCCGCTCGCTGCGGCTCTCGGTGAATTTCAGCCAGTCGATGACGTCTTCGGAGTCCTCGTCGGGCTCCTCGATGAAGGAGAACTGCTCGGTGCCGTGGTCACGGTCGGCGCGGCGCTGTCCGGGGACGGCGGCCTCGGCCGCCGGTTCCGGTTCACGGCGCTGCTCCGGCACCGGCGGCTGCGGTGCGGACGCCGGTGCGGCAGGGGCCTGGGGCGCGTTCCACTGCTGGGTGGAGTCGTCCACGGCGGGCATGGTGCCGGTGTCGTGCCCGTACGTGCCGTACGTGCCGTAACCGCCGTCGTCGTACCCGTACCCCGGCTGCTGTGCGGGCTGGTCCTGCGGCCGGGTCTGCTGGGCGGCGTACGGGTCGTAGTACTGCTGCGCGCCTGTGTACGGGTCGTAGCCGTAGCCCTGCTGCGACTGCCCGTCCTGCTGGGGCTGCTGGGGCTGCTGGGGCTGCTGGGGCTGTTGCTGGGTGTACGGGTCGTACTGCTGCTGCCCCTGCTGCTGATAGACCGGCTGCCCGTACTCGTCGTAGCCGATGATCTGCGGCTGCTGGTACGGGTCGTACGGGTTCTGTCGGTCGTTCACAGGTGCCCCTCTCCGTGGCTCATTCGCCGCGGTACAGCTGGCGCTTGTCGATGTAGCGGACGACGCCGTCCGGCACCAGGTACCAGACCGGCTCCCCCTGCGCGACCCTGGCACGGCAGTCCGTGGAGGAGATCGCCAGCGCGGGCACCTCCACCAGCGAGACCCCGCCCTCGGGGAGCCCGTCGTCCGTCAGTACATGACCCGGCCGGGTCACACCGATGAAGTGGGAGAGCGAGAAGAGTTCCTCGGCGTCCCGCCAGGTCAGGATCTGGGACAGGGCGTCGGCGCCGGTGATGAAGAAGAGGTCCGCGTCGTCGTGGGCCGTACGCAGGTCCCGCAGCGTATCGATCGTGTAGGTCGGACCGCCACGGTCGATGTCGCTGCGGCTCACCGAGAACTGCGGGTTGGACGCCGTCGCGATCACCGTCATGAGGTAGCGGTCCTCGGCCGGGGACACCTGCTTGTGGCTCTTCTGCCACGGCTGCCCGGTCGGGACGAAGACGACCTCGTCGAGGTGGAAGTGGGCGGCCACCTCGCTGGCCGCCACCAGGTGTCCGTGGTGGATCGGGTCAAAGGTCCCGCCCATCACGCCGAGTCGGCGCCTGGCGCGGCCGGTAGGCACTTCCTGCTCTCCCATGCGTGCAGACCCTACTGGCACAACCGTTCGTCTCTGTCTCAGCGGTCTCGGTTGAAGCGGGTGGTGATCCACAGCAGGAGCAGCAGCACGAAGAGCGCGCCACCACCGGTGAGGTACGGGCTGAGGCTTTCGTGGTTACCACCCTGCTCGCCTTCGGAGGCGAGGGTGACCAGCTGGTGCGCGGTGCTCGAGAGGCTCATCTTCTGCAGGACCTATCCATCGGGAATCAGGAGGGAGACGTCGCGCACATCGTATGCGGGCGCCCTGGGCACGCTCACGCCGACTCAGTCGTTGTCGTCGTCGTTGCGGTATCCGCGAAGCAGGAACCAGGCGAGCAGGGCGGCTCCGACGAGTGAGACGAGCAGCACGACGCGAAGCGTGTTGCCCGGCCCCTGCTCCTCGGACACGGCGGCGAGCAAGACGGCGGTGTGCGGCATTCCGGGCGCTCCTCAAAGTTATCCACAGCCCCCCGCACACCGTAGCGCCAGCACATACGCTGGCTTTGTCAGGGGGACGAGCAACGTCTCGTACGAACAGGGGGCCATCCATGACCGACACCAGTCACGAGAGCGTGCCGAGCAGGCACCGCAAGCGATTCCCGGGCATCTCCTCCCGGGCCTACGAACACCCGGCCGACCGCTCGGCCCTGGTGGCCCTGCGCAAGCTGAGCGGCTTCGACACCGTGTTCAAAGCGCTGAGCGGCCTGCTCCCCGAGCGCAGCCTGCGACTGCTCTTCCTGTCGGACTCCGTCCGGGTGAGCGATGCCCAGTTCGCCCATCTCAACGACATGCTGCGGGACGCCTGTTACATCCTGGACCTGAAGAAGGTCCCCCCGATGTACGTGAGCCAGGACCCGCGGCCCAACGCCATGTGCATCGGCCTGGACGAGCCGATCATCGTCGTGACGACCGGGCTGGTGGAGCTGCTCGACGAGGAGGAGATGCGTGCCGTCGTGGGCCACGAGGTGGGCCACGCGCTCTCCGGCCACGCGGTGTACCGCACGATATTGCTCTTCCTCACCAATCTCGCGCTCAAGGTGGCGTGGATCCCGCTCGGCAACGTCGCGATCATGGCGATCGTGACGGCGCTGCGCGAGTGGTTCCGCAAGTCGGAGCTGTCGGCCGACCGGGCAGGGCTGCTGGTGGGACAGGATCTGCGTGCGTCGATGCGCGGCCTGATGAAGATCGCCGGGGGCAATCACCTCCACGAGATGAATGTGGACGCCTTCCTCGCCCAGGCCGATGAGTACGAGAAGGGCGGGGACCTCCGCGACTCCGTGCTCAAGATCCTCAACGTCCTGCCCCGCACGCATCCGTTCACCACGGTCCGGGCCTCCGAGCTGAAGAAGTGGTCGGAGACCCGGGACTACCAGCGCGTCATGGACGGCCACTACCCCAAGCGGGACGAGGACAAGGACACGTCGGTGACGGACTCCTTCCGTGAGTCCGCGGCGCACTACGCCGACACGGTCCGCACCAGCAAGGACCCGCTGATGAAGCTGGTCGGCGACATCGCGGGCGGGGCGGGCGACCTGGGCGGAAAGCTCCGGGACAGGTTCACCGGTGCGGGCGGGGCCGGTGCGGGCAACGCGGGCAGCGGCGCCGGCGCTACGGACGACTCCGAGGGGACCTGGCGGCGTCCGGACCGCGGGGAGGGCCCGGACGGCTCGGCGAGCTGACGGCCAGCGTGCCGCAGAGCCCTGCCGTGGGTACGCCCGTGGCGTAGGGATCGGTGCCTGCCGGGCCCCGGGTGTCCGACCGCTCTCCCGCGAGCAGAGGGCGCAGGGCACCCGAAGCCCCGGCGGAACAGGACTGCGGGCCGGCCTGGACGTAGGCGTTGCGGACCTCCAGCCGGTGCAGCCGGATGTCCTCGCGGTCGAGCAGGAAGTGCAGGACCCGCCTCACGGTGAACAGCGAGGCACCGTCCGCCCGGTGCGGTCCTGACACGGCGGGCTGGAGCGCGTAGGTGAAGGTGTGGTCGGACACCACTTCCAGGGTGTCCGCCCCCGTCTCCGTGTAGGCGAGGGTCCCCCGGACCCGGATGTCGGTGGAGGCCAGTTCCACCTCGGCGGGGTCGAAGCGCACCAGCCAGCCGGTGGCGCTGTGCTCGCCGTCGTCGGCCGGTGAGTCCACGCTCCGGTCGAACTGCGCCGTCTGGTCCGGGTCGAGCAGCCGCCCCACCGGCCGGACGACACCACCGGTGAGTACGTCGGGATCGAGGGAGGAGTTCACCAGGTAGTCCTTGACCGTGCTCAGGGCCATGGTCACCTGGCCGTCGGAGAAGTTCTTCGTCCGCCGGACCGACGGCAGGTTGATGCCCGTGGCGCCGGTGCGGTGGCCCGTGGCCGGGCCGTCGGCGAGGACCGACGCGGCGGTCCCGCCAGGCACCATGCCCTGCGGGGCGAGGGGGATCACCGTGGTCCGCAGCGGTTCGGCCCGTCTGCCGGCGGGCGCCGGGTAGGGGTTGCGGAAGCCGATGTAGACGGCGGTGGCGAAGGCCAGCGCTATCAGCACGACGAGAGCGATACCGGCCCTGGAGCGGTGCCGCCGGGTGCCGCGCCCCGGCAGGGACCGTACGGCGCGCGCGTGCTCGCCCATGCGCTCCTGGGCGGAGAACTCCTGCAGCCGGGCAGCGCGCACGAACGACTCGTCGAAGACGAGTGAGCGGTACTCGTCCTCCCCGCCCGAGGGGTTCTCGGGCGGCCCTTCCGGCGGTTCTCCGCGGCCTGTCATGACATCTCCCGATCTCCGCGCCGCCGGCAGGGGCGCTGGGATCCGCCTCTGCCGCTCGGCGCCGGGCGGACCTGTCCGTCACGGGTTCGACACATGGACGATTCGACAATCGGACCAGCGAGTGACCCTCTCCCCGGGGACGGGGACGGGAGGAGGGTCAGGGGGTCATACCTTCAGACTGGGTCGATCGTCATCACGGTAAACGCCCCGCAGGTGGGAGCGCAGGCGGAGCGCGGCCGGGAGGGGCCCTCGCGGGACACGTGGTCCCGCGGCCACCGGGCGGCCGCCCCGTCCGGGGCTCCCGCCCTCGGCCACGGGGCTCAAGGTGTGCGGGGCACGGCGGAGACCGCGGGACGCGAGTACTCGGCCGAGGCCGAGGGGACCGCACCAGGCTTGTCGACGCCGCTCGTCGCCGGCGGCGGCACCTGGTCCTCCCGGCTGGCCGACGCACCGCGGTACACGGCGCTGAAGGCCAGGGCCACCATCCCGATCCCCATCAGCAGGGCGAGCAGCCAGGCCACCGGCCGGTGCCAGCGGGCAGCCCCCCGGTACGGGCGCAGGGACCCGCCATGACGTCCGTAGGGGCCGTTCTCGTCCTCGTAGGCGCTCTCGGGGTCGTCAGGGTCGAAGGAGTCGCCGAAGGCCCTGTCGCGGCCGTACACGCCGTCGGGTCCGTAGCTGTCGTCGTCCGGGGCGCCGACGCCCGAACGCGCCCTGCTCGCCTCCGCCTCGGCGCGGGCCTCCGCGGCGGCCAGCAGGCGCTCGACCGCGGTGGGCTCATGGATCTCGGCGGCCCGGACGAAGTCCTCGTCGAACACCACGGAGGCGAAGTCCTCGTCAGCGCCCCCGCGGTCGTCGTCGGGCTCCCAGCCGTCCGGGAACGGCCTGCCCCCCACGTCGTCCGGCACGGCTTCAGCGTAGCCCCGGCGGGACGTTTTGGGCAGAGAGCCCGCAAACTCGCCCAGTCCCGCCGGGGCACCGGTCAACGGATGTGGCCGTCACCGGTGACGATGTACTTCGTGGACGTCAGTTCCGGCAGGCCCATCGGGCCGCGGGCGTGCAGCTTCTGCGTGGAGATGCCGATCTCCGCGCCGAATCCGAACTGGCCGCCGTCCGTGAAGCGCGTGGACGCGTTCACGGCGACCGTCGTGGAATCCACCAACTGGGTGAACCGGCGGGCCGCCGCCTGCGAGGTGGTGACGATCGCCTCGGTGTGGCCCGAGGACCAGAGCCGGATGTGCGCCACGGCGGCCTCCAGCGACTCCACGACCGCGGCCGCGATGTCGTACGAGAGGTATTCGGTCTCCCAGTCCTCCGGGGTCGCCGCCACCACGGTGGCCTTGGACCCCTCGGCGTGCTCGAGCACCCGCTCGTCGCCGTGGACCGTCACCCCCGCTTCGGCCAGCGCGTCCAGGGCCAGGGGCAGGAACTCCGCGGCGATGTCCTTGTGGACCAGGAGGGTCTCGGCGGAGTTGCAGACGCTCGGGCGCTGCGCCTTGGAGTTGACGAGGATCTCCACGGCCATGCCGAGATCGGTCCGCGCGTCGACGTACACGTGGCAGTTGCCCGTGCCGGTCTCGATGACGGGGACCGTCGACTCCTCCACGACCGTACGGATCAGCGAGGCGCCGCCGCGCGGGATCAGCACGTCGACGAGGCCGCGGGCCCGCATCAGTTCGCGGACGGAGTCGCGGCTCTCGCCCGGGACGAGCTGCACCGCGTCCGCCGGGAGGCCGGACCCGCCCACCGCGTCACGCAGGACCCTCACCAACGCGCTGTTCGAGGCGTACGCCGACGAGGATCCGCGCAGCAGCACCGCGTTGCCCGACTTCAGGCAGAGGGCGGCGGCGTCGACCGTCACGTTGGGCCGTGCCTCGTAGATGATGCCGACCACCCCGAGCGGCACGCGCACCTGGCGCAGGTCGATGCCGTTGGGGAGGGTGGAGCCGCGGACCACTTCGCCCACCGGGTCGGGCAGGGCGGCCACGTCACGTGTGTCCGCGGCGATCGCGCGGATCCGCTCCGGGGTGAGTGTGAGCCGGTCGACGACCGACTCGCTCGTGCCCGCCTCCCTGGCCTTCGCGACATCCTCGGCGTTGGCGTCGACGATCTCGCTGGTGCGCACTTCGAGGGCGTCCGCGATCGCCAGCAGTGCGTCGTCCTTCGCCGCGCGCGGGAGTGGCGCGATGTCGTCGGCGGCGGCGCGTGCCCGGTAGGCGGCCTGGGCGACCGGGGACATGTTGTCGTACGGCGAAAGCGTGGTCATGCCCGCAGGGTAGTGCGCACACTGCGGGCATCCGTCACGTATCCCGTGATGCGAGACAGGCGTACGGGTGTGCGTGCGTCCCGTGCCGCAGCGGGTCGCCGCGGATCCTCCCGACCCTTCACCAGGCCGCTACGGCCCGCCCGTGCCGGTGATGGGCCACTACGGGGCGCCCCGTCCTCGTGCCCGGTCACTCCGGGTGCACCCGGTTCGGTTCACCCGGTCAGTACGGGTGCACCCCGACCGGGGCCGCCGGTGGCGGACCGTAGCCCTCGGCGATGCGCAGGTGGTAGGTCTCGCGGTCGATGACCTCCAGACCGACGATCTCCCAGGGCGGGAGCTTCGCGCTGGAGCGGTGCTCCCCCCACAGCCGCAGCGCCACAGCCGCGGCGTCGTGCAGGTCGCGCGCCTCTTCCCAGTAGCGGATCTCGGCGTGGTCGTTCGCGTACCGGCTGGTCAGCAGGAAGGGGTGGTCGTGCGCCAGCTGCTCCAGACCGCGTCTGACCTCCTTCAGCGGTGTCTCGCTGCCGGAGACGCTGAGGGTGATGTGCCAGAGCTTGGAGCGGGTCCGTTCCTCGTCCGTCACCACCGGTTCCTGATCGAGGGTCTGGTCGGTGGGCGCGCCGACGAAGTCGGCCCCCGCTCCGACACTGGTCAGGGCGCGGCTGCCCGTTCCGCGGGGCAGCGCCCCCGGGCGCGCTCGTCTCACCGGCGGCCTCCTGTGAATGCGTAGCTGTGCTGACCCCTTGTGTCCCCGTGACAAAGTTGACCAGCCCGGGGCCCCGTGTGGGGCGGTTTTCGTGAAGGTCTCCGTCCGAAGGCTGGACTTTCAGCCTTTTCAGGGGGCCGTGCGGGGCGTGAGGACGACGAGATCGTCCCTGTGTACGACTTCCCGTTCGTAGGCCGGTCCCAGTTCGCGCGCGAGGTCACGGGTGGACCGGCCGAGGAGCTGCGGGATCTCCTTGGCGTCGAAGTTGACGAGTCCTCGGGCGACGGCCCGGCCGGCGGTGTCGCGCAGCTCCACAGGGTCCCCCGCGGAGAACTCGCCCTCGACGGCCGAGATCCCGGCGGGCAGCAGGGAGGTCCGGCGCTCGACGACGGCCCGGACGGCTCCGTCGTCGAGGGTGAGGGCGCCCTGCGGGGTCGAGGCGTGGGCCAGCCAGAGCAGCCGGTCCGCCGAGCGGCGCCCCGTCCGGTGGAAGTACGTGCCGGTGTCCCGCCCGGCGAGGGCGTCGGCGACGTGGCTCGACGAGGTGAGGACGACCGGGATCCCCGCGGCGGTGGCGATCCGGGCCGCCTCGACCTTGGTGACCATGCCGCCGGTGCCGACACCCGCCTTTCCCGCGCTGCCGATGGTGACGCCCTCCAGGTCGGCCGGCCCGCTCACCTCGGCGATGCGGGAGGTGCCCGGCGTGCTCGGGTCACCGTCGTAGAGGCCGTCGACGTCGGACAGGAGCACAAGGAGGTCGGCGTGGACCAGGTGGGCGACGAGCGCGGCGAGCCGGTCGTTGTCACCGAACCGGATCTCGTCCGTGGCCACCGTGTCGTTCTCGTTCACCACGGGGAACGCGCCCATCTCGAGCAGCTGGTCGAGCGTGCTGTAGGCGTTGCGGTAGTGGGCGCGCCGGCTGGTGTCGTCGGAGGTGAGGAGCACCTGTCCGACCCGTACGCCGTAGCGGGCGAAGGAGGCGGTGTAGCGAGCGACGAGCAGCCCCTGCCCGACGCTGGCGGCGGCCTGCTGCCTGGCCAGGTCCTTGGGCCGGCGGACGAGCCCGAGGGGGGCGAGGCCCGCGGCGATGGCACCGCTGGACACGAGGACGATCTCGCGCTCCCCGCCGCTCCTGACCTTGGCGAGCGCGTCGACCAGGGCGTCCACCCGATCGGCGTCAAGCCCTCCCGCCGCGGTGGTGAGCGAGGAGGAACCGACCTTGACGACGATTCTGCGGGCGTCGGTCACACCCGGCCTGCGCCCCGCTCCGCCGCCGGAAGGTGTGCGGAGTGCGCTCCCGGACCCCTCTGCCGCGCCTCGAGATTCCCTTGCCCCTGACACGTACGGCCGTCCCCACATCACGTCGTCCTGCTCGGTCCCCCCAATCTACGCGAGGGGGCATGAGGGCACCGTGCCGTCTCATCCGCCCGACGGCCGGGGAGCCCGGTACAGGCAAGGAGCTCGGTGAGCGACTGACCGACATGCGCCCGAATGGAGTCATTTACGTAATCTCCACGAGCCGTTCATCGGGCTACCCTCTTTACGTGACACATGAACCGACCCGCCAGAGGCGCATCCTCCTCAGATCAGGCAAGAGCCCCTTCGACGTGGCGTCGCTCGAAGACTCCCTCCACAGAGACGTCTTCGCGACCAACGCGGGCAACCTGATCTTCAGCGACGCGGCGCACAAGCTCCTGACGACTCCGCGGGCCGAGGTCTTCTCCAACGGCATCCGCGCGGACCCCTCTGCGGCCGGACGCATAAACGAGGAGTTCGACGCGTTCGTCGTGCCGCTGGCGAACGCGTTCCGTCCGACCTTCGAGCGTTCCCTGAAGCGGATGACGCAGCTGATCAAGAAGCTGCGCATCCCCGTCGTCGTCCTGGGTGTGGGCGCGCAGGCCGACCTCAAGTACAACGCGGACCGGCTGAAGCCGATGGAGCCGACGGTCAGGGAGTTCGTCACGGAGGTGCTCAACCGCAGCGCGTCCATCGGCGTGCGGGGCGAGTTCACCGAGCAGTACCTGAAGAACATGGGCTTCCGGGACGTCGAGGTCATCGGCTGCCCGTCGATGTTCATGAACGGCGAGGCCTTCACGCTCGAGAAGGGCGCGGAGTCGCTCACGGCGGAATCCCGCATCTCGGTGAACGGTTCCCACAGCGCCGTACGTTCGCACGGCCTCGACGCCATCATCCGGCAGGCCCACGAGCGCTATCCGCATCTGCGGTTCGTCGGGCAGAACCTGCTGGAGGCCCAGCTGCTCCACTGGCGGCAGACGCCGAACCCGATCGGCGCCCAGACCTCGATGCCGACGCATCCGTCCCACCCGATGTACCGCGAGGGCAAGGTCCGGGTCTACGTCGATCCGGCGACGTGGATCGAGGAGCTACGCGCGTTCGACTTCTCGTTCGGCTCACGCATCCACGGCAACATCGCGGCTCTGCTGGCCGGGGTCCCGAGCACCGTGCTCTGCAGTGACTCCCGGACCCTTGAGCTGTGCAGGTACTTCGGCATCCCGCACCGCAAGATCTCCGAGACGCCCAAGAACATCGACCCCGCCGAGCTGTACGAGGCGGCCGACTTCAGCGAACTGGTGAACGGCCACAAGGAGAGGTTCCTCCGCTTCACCGGCTTCATGGAGAAGAACGGCCTGGAGAACACCTTCCACCACGGCGACCGCGGCAAGGCGTTCGACGCGCAGCTCTCCAGCCTGGCCCTGCCGCCCGCCGTCCGCCCGTGGACCGAGGCCGGCCTCGATTCGCTGAGCAGCCGTTTCAGCTTCATGCAGAGCCGGATGGACGAGCTGTCCGAACAGAACGCCCTCCTCCTCAACCAGCTCGAGAAGAAGGCCGGCCGGCCGGTCGACATCAAACTCCAGAGCAGCGACGGCCCGGCAGCATGGCCGTCCGCCTACCGGCGTGCCCGGCGTGTGGTGGGCCGCCCGGTCCGGAGGCTGCTGCGCCCGGAGCAGTAGCGAGCACGGCCCGGCGCATGCCACGCGCGTGCCCCGGGCCGGACCACGCCGCAACGTCCCACGCGTGCCCCGGGCCGGACCCCGAGGGCACGCGCGAGGCCGTGGGTGCCGGCGTCGCAGGGCGGACCGGATCCCGGTCGGCGCGCCGCCGGCGCGCCGACCGCGGTCAGCGCGCGCGCAGCCGGTTCCGGAAGGCGACGCAGTCCTCGTAACGGGGCAGCAGCCCCCGCTGCTCCGCCTCCGCCAGCGTCGGGGCCTGCTCGTCCTTCGGGGAGAGCAGGGGGGCGATGCCCTCTGGCCAGGTGACGGCGAGCTCGCGGTCGAACGGGTTGATGCCGTGCTCGCGCTCGGGGGCGTACCCCTCGGAGCAGAGGTACACCACGGTGGCGTCGTCGCCCAGGGCGAAGAAGGCGTGCCCCAGCCCCTCGGAGAGGTAGACGGCGTGGTGGTTCACGTCGTCGAGCCGCTCACTCTCCCACTGCCCGTACGTCGGGGAGCCGACGCGGATGTCGACAATGACGTCGAGGATGGCGCCCCGCACGCACTGGACGTACTTCGCCTGGCTCGGAGGCACGTCCGCGTAGTGGATGCCGCGCAGGGTTCCGCGCTTGGACACCGAGCCGTTCGCCTGGACGAGGGTGAGGTCCTGCCCCGTCGCGGCGCGGAAGTCCGCGCCGCGGAACCACTCGTGGAAGCTGCCGCGGTCGTCGGGGAACACCTTCGGCTCGTGGACCCAGGCACCTTCGATGGACAGAGGTCGCATGCTGTTCTACTTCTTTCTCGACTGGCCTGTCTACGCTCCGGGGCGCGTCCGTCAGGGCCGGGGAGCGGCGCCCGACGGACGTGCGCTCAGCCGAACAGGCCGCGCTTGATCCGTCCTGCCACGCGTCCGAGGAAGGATCTCCGCCTCGGAGTGGCGGCGGGCCTCCCGGCCCCGGCTGGCACGGCGGTGATCGTGCCGTCGGCCGCGATCAGGAGAGCGGTGGGAAGAGGCGTCCAACGCGGCTTGCCGCGCCTCGCCGACGGCAGGCCCAGCCCCATGTCCCAGGTGCGGCCCGGGAGCAGCCCGTGGGGCAGGTCCGCGGTGAGGACGGCGCCCTTCGGACGCGCGGTGAGGACCCCCTCGGTACCGACCGTCGCGGCACCCGCCGCCTTGAAGCGCAGGGCCACGGTCCCGGTCTCCGCGGCGGGGTCCACCTCGAAGGGCAGCGGCAGCTCGACGCGCCCGTCACCGACCAGGACGTCCTCCGGGGCGAGCCCCCGGACGTCCCGGTCGACGCGGCTGGTGGCGAGGTCCACGTCGAGCGAGAGGTTGTCGTGCGGCTCGGTCCAGTACGGCAGGACCACCCGGTGCGGAGGCCCGCTCAGGGCACCGCGCCGTTCCTCCTCGACCTGGTCGGAGCGTGTCGCCCCCAGCCGGGCCTCCTTGGTCCAGCCGCAGGAGCTGAGCCGGACGAAGACGTCCCAGATGCCGTCGCCGAGCGGTGCGCCGTCGGCGGCCGTCTCGGGATCGACCGTCGCGGTGGCCCGCAGTTCCTGCCGGAACGCGGAGTCGCCACCGGCCGGGATCCGCTCCCTGGTGAATTCGACCGGCTGGAAGAATTCGGCGGCCGTGGCCCTTTGGCGTACGACGAGATCGACCTTGGACTTCTCCACGGGCGCCACGGTGCTGACGCCGAGCCCGGCGATCGTGGTCAGCGTCTCCTCGGCGAGCGGCGGGTCGAGGAGGTCCTCGCCTCCCTCCGAGCGGAAGACCACCGGCAGGCCCTCGGCCTGGTACTCGGCGGTGAAACCGATCTTCAGCGAACCGTCCTGCCAGCCGAGGCCGTCGAGCCGTCCGACGGGCCTGATCCCGGCCTCCCACCGCGCCATCTCCTCGATGTCGGCGAGGCGGTCCTCCACGACGAGAGCGGCGACTATCTGCTGGGTGGGCGGCATGCCGGTGGCGACGCCCGGTCCGAAACGCTCGGTGACCACGCCCCGGATCTCGGTGAAGAGCTCCTTCCGGTGGTCCTCCGGGAGGTTCAGCAGGCGTTTGCCGCGCAGCCGCTCGACCATCTCGTTGCGCAGCCAGCGGCGGAAGAGACTGTCCCGCAGCGCGCCCGGCTCCGTGTACTTCTCGACGATGTCCAGCGCTTCGCGGAGGTTGGCGAAGTAGCCGACGGGGTCGAACCGCTGGAAGCCGGCGTTGGAGGCGTCGTCACGTTTGATGTGGTAGTAGCACAGGTAGTCACTGAGCACGGAGACGTTCGCGGCCCGCAGGTAGGTCTCCACGACGAAGACATGGTCCTCGAGGCGTCTTCGGCCCTCACGCCACGTGATGTTGTTGCGCTCCAGGAACTCCCTGCGGAACATCTTGTGCGGCGTCAGGCTGTCCATCAGCGGGGAGTCGGAGACACTGGCCCGCGGGCGGTTGACCCGGAAGAGCTCCACCGGGACCGGACGCCCCTTGCCCACCATCTTCCCGACGACGACATCGGAGCCGTTCTCCACGCCGTAGCGGTACATCCGCTCCAGCGCTTCGTCGCCCAGCCAGTCGTCGTTGTCGACGTACATGACGAACTCGCCCCGGGCCAGCGCCGTTCCGACGTTGCGCGGCTTGCCGGACCAGCCCGAAGGCTCCTGGTGGACGACCCGGATGTTCGGGTGCGCGGCGGCGAGCGCGTCCAGGCGGGCGGGGGTGGCGTCCGTGGAACCGTCGTCGACGAAGATCGCCTCGTACTCGTCCTCCGGCAGGCTCTGCCGCAGCAGTGCGGAGATGCAGTCCTCGATGTACTCACCCGGGTTGTAGACCGGAATGACGACACTGACCTTGACGGACATTCAGAACCCCATTGAGTGATCAGGAAAAGCCGGCGCCGCATCCCACCCGGGGCAGTCCCTCCGAATGTATCGAAGGCGCAGATGCCTCACATCGAGCGGATTCACAGCATTCGGATGAAGACGATGAGCGGCCGGACCGGACGGCAGGGAACGTGGCCACCGGCGAGCGGACGGACCGGACGGTAAAGAACGCAGCCACCGGCGAGCGGCCGGACCGGACGGCAGAAGGCGTGAGCACCGGCCCCTGAAATCCTTGAGCGGATTCCAGGACCCGGCAGCTCCGGGAGCGGGCTCCCGGTTCAAGAATTCAGGGCTTGACGCCGTCCTGGCTGTAGCGCTTCTTGAGCACCCGCTTCTTGTTCGTCCCCTCGGCGTTCTTGCCTTTTTCAATGATGACCAGGTTGTGATAGAAGTGCATGGCCACGATATTGAGATCGCTGTAGGACGGTTCGTAGTCGGCGTCCACGAACTCCTCGTAGTTCAGGCCGTCGGCCAGCCTTTTCAGCATCGACATGCTCGTCTTCGGATCATTCCGGTCCTCGCTGCCCTGCCACTCCGGCCAGTACGAGGTCTGCGTGTCCTCGATCGCGTAGATTCCGCCGTCCTTGAGCAACGGGAAGAGCGTCTCGAACGTCGTGAGGATGTGCGGGCTGAGGTGACTGCCGTCATCGATGATGACGTCCAGCGTGCCGGTCTTCGAGGCGACACCGACGAGGGAGCCGGGGTCCGACTGATCACCGATGAAGGTGGTGATCCGGTCCTCGTCGACGAACGACTTGTCCTGGATGTCCATCCCGTAGATCTGCGCCTTGGGGAAGAAGTGCTTCCACATGCGCAGCGAGGCGCCCCCCTGACCCGCCCTGCTGTAACCGCCGACGCCGATCTCCAGCAGATTGATGGAGTCGTCCTTCAGGTGCTGAAGGTGCGTCTGGTAGTGCTGCGCATATCGATGGGTCCCCCACTTGTCCGTCCTGAAATGCTTCGCGAGCTTGCACAGGTCGTGCGAGATCGCGTCGATCCCCGTAGGAGCGGCAGGCCGGGGAGCGGGAGTGGGCGCGCCCGCGAATTTTCGCCGGTACCGGCGCAGCTGCTTCCATCCCTTCTCCCCGACGATCTTCCTTACCATCCTCTTCGCAGCCGTCTGTGTTGCCATGTTACGGATCCCCTTCCGCGTGGAACACTGCCAAGGCGTCACGATGGTGAGTGTGGCACCCGAATTCCGGCCGGGCCGGACTTCAAAAATCCACGGCGCAGTTCCGCTTCGCCCGGCACTGCCCGCCCAGGAAAAGCCTGTGCACCGAAATCTCTTCGCCGTGCGTCGACCGGCCTGATGGGCAGTGAACTTACTGCGTCCGGGCGACGGTCGGCAATCACCAAATGTTCAAGAAGTGCCCCGCAGATCCGGGAAGGCCTCGGCCAGCGCCTTCCGCCAGTGCCTGATGGGCTCGATTCCCGCCTCCGTCCAGCGGTCGTGTCCGAGCACGCTGTACGCGGGCCTGGGCGCCGGCCGCGCGAGAGCCGCGCCGGTGGTCGGGCGGACACGCTCCGGATCGGCTCCCAGCTGCTCGAAGACGGCCCGCGCGTAGCCGAACCAGGTCGTCTCGCCGCCGCTGGTCCCGTGGTAGACACCCGCCGGTGCCGTGCCGGCCAGAGCTCCCTGCCCCAGGCGTACGAGGCGGTCTGCGAGGTCGACGGTCCAGGTGGGCTGGCCGCTCTGGTCGTCCACGACGTCCAGGGTGTCCTTGATCCCCTCGAGCTTGATCATCGTGCGGGCGAAGTTGCCTCCTCCCGCACCGTAGAGCCAGGCGGTCCGGACGACGTATCCCGTGTCGGGCAGCAGCGAGAGGACCGCCCGTTCCCCGGCCAGCTTGGTACGTCCGTACGCGCTGCGGGGCGCAGTGGGGGCGTGCTCCCCGTAGGGGGCGTCACCCGCTCCGTCGAACACGTAGTCGGTGGAGACCTGGATCAGTACGGCTCCGCGCTCGGCACACATCCCGGCGAGCAGGCGGGGGCCGTCGCCGTTGACGCGCAGCGCCTCGTCCTCCCGGGCCTCGGCGTCGTCCACCGCCGTCCAGGCGGCGCAGTTGACGACGACCGCCGGGCGGTACTTCTCCAGGGCCTCGCGCACGGCACCGGCATCGGTGATGTCCAGGGCTTCGCGGTCCATGCCGACGGTGGTCTCGCCGGCCCGTGCCAGCCGGGCCAGGAGATCCTGTCCGAGCATCCCGCCCGCGCCTGTGACCAACCAGCTGCCGCTCATACCGCACCCTGCCTTCCGTTGCTCCTGTGGCCCTGTCCGTGGGCCGGGGCAGGCGCGGTGACGACGCGCCGGCCGGTGACCGGCCCCACGGTTTCCCTCTGTGTCCGGCTCCTCCGCCTCACGGGCTCTACAGCGCCGCCCGGTCCTTCAGCGGCTCCCACCACGCCCTGTTGTCGCGGTACCACCGCACGGTCTCGGCGAGGCCGGTGACGAAGTCCGTGCGGGGCTCGTAACCGAGCTCCTCGCGGATCTTCGTGCAGTCCACCGAGTAGCGGCGGTCGTGGCCCTTGCGGTCCTCGACGTGGACGACGCTCGTCTCCCAGTCGGCACCGCAGGCCTCCAGGAGCAGCCCCGTGAGCTCCTTGTTGGAGAGCTCGGTACCACCGCCGATGTTGTAGACCTCGCCCGCGCGGCCCTTCGTGCGGACCAGTTCGATGCCCTGGACGTGGTCGTCGATGTGCAGCCAGTCGCGCACATGGGCGCCGTCGCCGTACAGCGGCACGGTCTTGCCGTCCAGGAGGTTGGTGACGAAGAGCGGGATGACCTTCTCGGGGAAGTGGTGGTGCCCGTAGTTGTTGGAGCAGCGGGTCACCCTCACGTCGAGGCCGTGCGTGCGGTGGTACGAGAGGGCGATCAGGTCACTGGACGCCTTGGCCGCGGAGTACGGCGAGTTGGGCTCCAGCGGGTGCGTCTCGGGCCAGGAGCCCTCGTCGATCGAGCCGTAGACCTCGTCCGTCGAGATGTGCACGAAGGTCTTGACGCCGGCCAGGTGCGCGGCGTGGATCAGGGTGTGCGTGCCCACGACGTTCGTGCGGACGAACTCGGCGCCGCCGTCGATGGAGCGGTCCACGTGGGACTCGGCGGCGAAGTGCACGACCTGGTCGTGCTCGGCCATCAGCTTGCCGACCAGTTCGGTGTCGCAGATGTCGCCCTGCACGAAGGCGAAGCGCGGGTGGCCGCGCACCTCGTCGAGGTTGGCCGGATTGCCCGCGTACGTGAGCTTGTCGAGGACGGTGACGGCGACATCACCAGGACCCTCGGGCCCCAGCACGGTACGGACGTAGTGGGAGCCGATGAATCCGGCCCCGCCGGTCACCAGGATGTGGGTCGTCATGAGGAGATCTGCACCTTGCTGTGGTCACCGAGCACCAGTCGGTGGACGGACTGGTTGCGGGGTGCGGGGGTCACTTCGACCTCCCGGCCGATGAGCGACGCCTCGATGCGGCGCACTCCGGAGATGGAGGCGCCGCGCAGGACGATGGAGTACTCGATCTCGCTGTCCAGGATCCGGCAGCCCTCCGACACCGAGGTGAACGGACCGACGTACGAGTCGCGGATGACCGCGTCCGCTCCGATGATGACCGGGCCGACGATGCGGCTGCTGGTGATGCGCGCCCCCGCCTCGATCCGCACCCGTCCGATGATCTCGCTGCTCTCGTCGACCGTCCCGTTCGTGACGGGCTTCAGCGTCTCCAGGACGGAACGGTTGACCTCCAGCATGTCGGTGACGTTGCCGGTGTCCTTCCAGTACCCGGCGATGGTCGTGGAGCGGACGTCGTGCCGATGGTCGATCAGCCATTGGATGGCGTGGGTGATCTCCAGCTCGCCGCGCCAGGACGGCTCGATCGCTCGCACGGCCTCGTGGACGGCGGGGGTGAAGAGGTACACGCCCACGAGCGCCAGGTCGCTCTTCGGCTCCTCGGGCTTCTCCTCGAGCGAGGCCACCCTTCCCTCGGCGTCGAGTTCCGCGACTCCGAAGGCGGTCGGGTTGGGGACCTTCGTCAGCAGGATCTGGGCCTCGGGGCGGTCCGCGCGGAACTCCTCGACCAGGCCCTTGATGCCACCGACGATGAAGTTGTCCCCGAGGTACATGACGAAGTCGTCGTCCCCCAGGAAATCGCGTGCGATGAGCACCGCGTGGGCCAGGCCGAGCGGCTCGTCCTGCGGGATGTACGTGACGTCGATGCCGAGCGCGGAGCCGTCGCCGACCGCCTCGCGGATCTCCCGCGCCGTGTCACCCACGATGATGCCGACATCGGTGATCCCGGCCTCCGCGATGGCTTCGAGCCCGTAGAAGAGAACGGGCTTGTTCGCCACCGGAACCAGTTGCTTGGCAGACGTGTGCGTGATGGGGCGCAGGCGGGTGCCCGCCCCGCCGGAGAGTACGAGAGCCTTCACGTTGCTCCTGTCCCGATGATGATGTGTGGGTCATGCGAGGGATCACGAGAATGGTGCGAGCTTAACTCGGTGTTCCTCCGCAGCACCGCCACCGGACACTCACGGAGGACGCTGACGGCCCCCGGCGAGCGCCAGGTGGACCATGGCCCTTCGCCCGGATCGGGCCGGGCCGAAAAGCAGGGCCCGGTGCCGTGCGTCGTGAGGCGGAGGAGGGAGTCGCCGACGACCGGCGGCGACGCCGCGTGGGGCACCCCCGGGCGGAGTCCGGGGGAGTGCGGTGCCGGGGCACGCGAGCCTGCACTCCCCCGGACGAGAGACTCTAGGGGCGGTCGGCCCCGCTCAGTCGGGAGCGCCAACCGCGGAGGCCCCTGCGCACCCGCCGGGCGACGCGCCGCGCCGTGGACGACTGCTGCGGCGACGCCCCTCGCGCGCGCTTCGGCCTGCTGACACGGTCACCGCCGCGCCAGTCCGGGACTGTGACCTCGTAGTCGGAGTCCCGGAGTCCGGCGTCCGCGTCCCGGAAGTGCGGATAGGCGAGGAAGAGCCTGTCGCCGCGGTCCGAGCTCACCAGATCCGGTACTTCGTCGGACCGGAGGTACCTCAATATGTCGGTCAGCAGGTCGAGGCGGCCGCGCGCGACGCAGGCCAGCCTCAGCCGCTCGGCCACCTTGATCCTCCCTGCGACGCCGTCCGTCCAGTAGCTCCGCATCAGAGGAGCCGCGAGCTCCATCTTGTGCCGCTGCTCCTCCGGCGGACGCTTCAGCAGGCCGAAGCCGAACTGCTGGAGCATTCCGACCGTGAAGGGCCTGACCATGAGCTGGTCGCGCTTCGGACCGGCGGGCTCCAGCCTGTGGATGAGCGCCATCATGGCTTCCATCGCGTCGAAGCGCAGCGTGTAACTGCCCCTCTTGGTGGCGTGCTTGCCGTCGTCGCGGCCGACGAGGTGGTAGCAGACGTAGTCCGCGACGACGGAGACCCCGGCACCGCGCAGATACGCCTCCATCGTGAAGAGGGCGTCCTCACCGGTCTCGAGCCGCTCGTCGAAACGCAGCCCGATGCGTTCCAGCAGGTCACGCCGGAAGAGCTTCTGCGCGCTGAGCGTGTAGATGACCTTGGACCGGTGGACGTCGACGCGCTCCTCGGTCCGCGACCACATCGACTTGGGCGCCCCCCTGTTGACGCCGATCACCTTGCCGAGCACCACGTCGGTGCCGGCCCGGTCGCCCATCGCGACCATCCGCTCCAGGGCCTCCTCGCCGAAGTAGTCGTCCGCGTCGAGGAAGAAGACGTACCGGCCGCGGGCGAGCCCGATGCCGACGTTGCGCGGGCCGCTCGGACCGCCGGAGTTCTCCTGACGGACCACTCGCATCTCGATGGCGGTCCTGGCGGCGAACTCCTCCAGGTACTCCCCCGTGCCGTCGGTCGAGCCGTCGTCGACAGCCACGATCTCCATGCGCCCGGCCGGAAGCGTCTGCGCCTCGACGGACTCCAGGCAGCGGATCAGATACGGCATCGCTTCGTAGGCGCCGATGATCACGGTCACATCTGGTGTGCTGGTAATGCCCATCTCTCCCCGGTTCACACAAAAGCGTACTGGTCTGGAGAAACGATGGAACGACGGCGTGCACCCCGCTCCAGGCACGGACACGCCGAACGGCCCGTACGTTCCCCTCCCTCAGGAGGAGACGGACGGGCCGTCGTGCGGGTTGTGTCGAAAATCGGACGACCTTCGAACCAGGAGATAACGACTGGATAACATCAGGTGAACGGTCGGCGCGCGACCGTCACCCCGCGATCCATCGTCGGCCGGATACTCCGTGGTCAGCGGATCGCCGTGGGACCCGCCCCTATTCCGGCGTCGGCCTCCGGCGCGTCCGGCACATCCGGGTCGGCCGCGGCGTCGGCCTCGGCGATGATCTCGGCGGCGCCGTCGCCCGCGCCGCTGGACTCCGCCTCGGGGTCCGGCAGGGGCGCGGCGGGCTGCTGCCCGCCGACACGTTGCGCGACACCCGCGTTGCGGGCCTCGGCCTTGGCCGCGAGGGCCAGGACCGCGGCGTTGAACTGCTCCATGGAGGTCGGCTCGTCCGGACCCAGGAGGTAGGTCTTCAGCTCGTGCCGGGCCTCGGCCAGCGGGTCCGTCGACGGATCGGCCACGGCCCGCAGCAGCTCGTCGATCTCCTCGGCGCTGTTGGAGAGGATGACGGCGGCCCTCACGGCGGTGTTCTGCCGCTTGAACTCGTCCGCGCCGAGCTCGCCGGAGTCCGTGACCGCGTACGGCTTACCGCTCGCGATGAAGTCGGACACCACGCTGGAGATGTCCGAGACCATGGCGTCGGACTGGTTGAAGCAGTCGTACAGCTTCGGCTGCGCGCCGGTCACCGTCGTGTGCTCCCACCAGCCGAAGGAGCGCCAGTAGGCGTCGTTCCACTCGGCCCGGAGCCTGGAGATCTCGGTCTGGCGGGCCGGGTCGGCGAGCGCGAGCCTCGACTCGTCCGACTCGTCGCCGCCGGCGCGGGCCGGCTTCGCCAGCTCCGCCAGACGGGCCTCGACACGGACCATTTCCGCCTTCGCCGCACTCTGGCCGGCCGCGGCGGCGGCGGCCTCCTTCGCCCAGCGGGGCTCCGCGGCACGCTGCCGCGCGGCGGTGGCGATCAGGCTCTGGATCCTGGCGTTCACGGCCTTGGCCTTGGCGCTGCGGATACCGGTGAAGGGGTGCGGCTTGTAGATGACCCGGACCGGGCTGTCCGCCGTGAGCAGCCGGCGGACGATGTTCTCGCCGGCCAGGAGCACGGACGTGTTGCCGGGGTTGTCGTCCCAGCCCTCCCAGGTGGGGGCGTACAGGACCGTCGGAACGGGGTTCCTCGTGGCGCCGGTCCAGCTCTCGATCGGCGCCAGCTGGGGCCGCCCGACCTCGACGATGTCCTCGTCGCGGATGCCGACATCGGCCAGGGCGTAGCGGTCGCGGCCCGCACGGCCGGCCGTCCACACCTCGTCGTACACCTTGGAGTAGGGGTTGACGCTGGCCAGCTTGTCGCTGTCGCCGTGGCCGATGAAGACGTGCTTCATGGTCGGGACGCGCAGCATGTGGATGTTCTTGCCGACATTGGCCGGATACAGACACACACGGACCGTGGAGAGGTCCAGGTTCATCAGGTGCGTGCCGGCCGGTACGCAGACCACGGGTACGGAGGTGTCCGCGAGCTGCGACACCAGTCCCCGCTCACGCATGACGATCAGGGGGCGCCCCTCGACGGCCGCCATGGTCTCCAGCCACATGTTGCCCTGGTAGGCGGACTCGCTGGATCCGGAGAAGTAGAGCACGACGGTCGGCTGGTACTCGCCCAGCCAGGTGTCCAGGGCCTGCAGCACCACGGGGGCCGAGGGCGCCTGGCGGTTCTTGCGCAGGTACGGGACGAGCACGGCGTTGTAGCCGAGGGCCAGCAGCAGCGTCACGGCCGCGCCGATGTAGCCGAGGACGTCCTCGCCGGTGCCGGCGGCGATCAGGACGCCCGCCACCGCGGGGAGGTCGAGGTGGAGCATCTTCTCGCTGGCCCGGTGCAGCAGCGCGCGCGGCGGGCCGTCGGGGATGCGGACGGCGTGCAGGTCCACGTTGCGGGTGACGATCGGCAGGCTCCGGCGCAGCCGGATCAGCGTCGTCAGCGCGCCGTGCGGGGCCTGCAGGCCGTAGAAGAGGAGGAAGCACGCGACAGCCGCGTAGAACAGCGGCTCCTGGGCGAGGTCCAGCCGGGCCAGGAGCAGGATGATCATCAGCTGGCGGAGCAGGAAGCGGATGGAAAGCCCCGCCCGCACCTTTCCGAGCCGGTTGACCAGATAGCTGCCGCGCTGGTGGAGGTACCAGTCCGCGATGTACGTGACAGCCGTGGCCGCCGCGAAGAACCAGATATCGGGGAGAAGAGCGGCGATCATGACGCAGGGATAACCCAGCATCATCAGTATCGCTGCCGCCAGTTCTGACCGACTGCCCACACGGGCCAGGCGGATGGCTGTCGAAATCACGAAGAACCTGCTCCAGGGGGTGCCGGTTGATTCACATATTGAGGGAAATGTGGAGATGCGGCTTCACGCATACGGGCCTCCGGAATCGCTTTTCAGTGATTCCAGAGGCCCGCAAAAAAGCACAATTGTCAAGAATTATTACACATCTTCTTGACGGTCCAGCACCGAGGCCAGCGCCTGCTCGAATCCCGATGCCTCGGTGACATCACGGGTCGGGTCCTGCTGCCGCACGTCGATGACGTGACCCGTCATCGCGGACAGGAGGACGTCGAGCGACGTGCGCGCCACGGCCTCGGAGGAGAGCAGCGAGCCCTCCGGCTCCTGGCCGAACGCCTTGGTGCGCATGGGAGTCGCGGTGCGCTCCGGGTTCACACAGTTGACCCTGACGCCCTCGCCGGCCCACTCGTCGGCCAGCGCCTGAGTGAGGTTCACCATCGCGGCCTTGGTGGAGGAGTAGAGGCTGTACTCGGCACGGCCCCGGGTGTAGCTGCTGGAGGTGTACAGGAGCAACTGCCCCTGGGTCTCCGCCAGGTACTTGTACGAGGCGCGGGCGATCTGCACCGGGGCCAGGTAGTTGACGTTCAGCGCTTCCTGGATCGTCGTGTTGTCCGTCTCGGCCAGCTTGCCGATGCGCAGCACGCCCGCGGTGTTGATGACGTAGTCGATGCGTCCGGTCTCGGCGTACGCCTTGGACAGCGCGTCGTCGATGTGCTCCGGGTTCTCCACATGCGTACCGGTGGTGGAGCGGCCGAGGGCGTACACCGTGGCGCCGTACTGCTCGGCCAGCGTGCCGATGTCGGCGCCGATGCCGTACGAACCGCCGAAGACGACAAGGGTCTTGCCCGAGAGCAGCTCGCGGTAGGCGGCCTCGTCGGCCTGGCGGGGGGCCGCGGTGGAGGCCAGCTGGAAGAGCTTGTCGGTGATGAAGACGTCGACCGGCTGGGTCACCTTCATGTTGTACTCGTCGCCCGCGACCACGAAGATCGGCACGTCGGGGAGGTACCGCAGGACGACCGAGCAGTCGTCGGTGGCCTGGAAGTTCGGGTCGCCCGCCGCGACCTCGTACGCCCTGCGGATCGTGGACAGCTTGAACGCCTGCGGGGTCTGGCCGCGGCGCAGCCGGGAACGGTCCGGGACGTCGGTGATGAACTCGCCGTCCTCGCCGTGGGTCCGGGTCACGATGATCGTGTCGGCGGACGGGATGGCGACGTCGACCGCCTGGTAGCGGCCGAGGGCGTCGACGCAATCCTTGATGACACGCTGCGACAGGAGCGGACGGACCGCGTCGTGGAAGAGGACGTTGCGGTCCTCGCCCTCGGCGAGGCCCTCACCGAGGGCCGCGATGGCACGCTCGGTGGTCTCGTTCCGGGTGCTGCCACCCTCGATGATCTTGATGACCTTGGTCAGCCCGGCCTTGGCGACGATCTTCTCGACGTCGGGCACGAAGCCCGGCGCCATCAGCACGATGACATCGTCGATGCCCTCGGCGTTCTCGAAGATGGTCAGCGTGTGCTCGATGACTGCCTTACCGGCGATCTTCAGCAGCTGCTTGGGGATGGACAGTCCCACACGCTGACCGGTCCCACCGGCGAGCACGACCGCTGTGGTCCGGGGCTTGGCTTCATGCGGCACAGACACAGACGACCTACCTTGCGATGACAGGGGGGAACAGTGTGATGGTCGCACTCTCCGCGACCGTCTCGCAAGGTGGACGTTTACCGTCCCTTGCCCTTGGGAAACCTGCAGTTCACCGTCTGGCCAGGCAGATTGGCGCCCACGCCGCCCCGGCCCTCCGTGACGGACTCCACAGACGTGTTACGCAATCCGCACATGAGCGGCCTCCGCACCGCCTCCACCTGGCAGTTCGCCGTGAAACCGGGAGGGCGCCCCCGCAGGACGGGGACGCCCGGCGACCGGGCCTAGAAGGGGTCGAACTCGTCGTACTCGCGCTGGGCGTCGTCGCGGTCGGATTCACGCTCACGGCGGCGCTGCGCGGCGGGGCGCGGCGCCTCGAGGCGGTGGTCCTCACCGCGGCGGCCCAGCATCTCGGCGCCGGCGGCCATGGTCGGCTCCCAGTCGAAGACGACCGCGTTGTCCTCGGCGCCGATGGCCACGCCGTCGCCGGCCTGGGCACCCGCCTTGCGGAGCGCGTCCTCGACGCCGAGGCGGTTGAGCCGGTCCGCGAGGTAACCGACGGCCTCGTCGTTGTTGAAGTCGGTCTGGCGGATCCAGCGCTCGGGCTTCTCGCCGCGCACGCGGTAGATGCCGTCGTCCTCGACGGTCACGGTGAACCCCGTGTCGTCGACGGCCTTCGGACGGATGACGACCCGGGTCGACTCCTCCTTCGGCTTGCTGGCGCGCGCCTCGGCGATGATCCCGGCAAGGGCGTACGAGAGCTCGTTGAGGCCCTTGTGCGCGATGGCCGAGACCTCGAAGACGCGGTAGCCGCGCGCCTCCAGGTCCGGGCGGATCATGTCGGCGAGGTCCTGCCCGTCCGGGATGTCGACCTTGTTGAGGGCGACGATGCGCGGGCGGTTCTCGAGGCCGCCGTACAGCCGGAGCTCCTCCTCGATCATGTCGAGGTCGGAGACCGGGTCACGGTCGGACTCCAGCGTGGCGGTGTCCAGGACGTGCACGAGCACGGAGCAGCGCTCGACGTGCCGCAGGAACTCGAGGCCGAGGCCCTTGCCCTGGCTGGCGCCCGGGATGAGCCCCGGGACGTCCGCGATGGTGTAGACGGTCGAGCCCGCGGTGACGACGCCCAGGTTGGGGACGAGCGTCGTGAACGGGTAGTCCGCGATCTTCGGCTTGGCGGCCGAGAGCACGGAGATCAGCGAGGACTTCCCGGCGCTCGGGTAACCGACGAGCGCGACGTCGGCGACGGTCTTGAGCTCCAGGACGATGTCCCGGCTCTCGCCGGGCTCGCCGAGCAGCGCGAAACCGGGCGCCTTCCGCCGGGCGGAGGCCAGCGCGGCGTTACCGAGGCCGCCGCGGCCGCCCTGGCCCGCGACGAAGGTGGTGCCCTGGCCGACGAGGTCCGCGAGGACGTTGCCCGCCTTGTCGAGCACGACGGTGCCGTCCGGGACGGGCAGCACCAGGTCCTGGCCGTCCTTGCCCGAACGGTTGTCGCCGGCGCCGGGCTGGCCGTTCGTGGCCTTGCGGTGGGGGTGGTGGTGGTAGTCCAGCAGCGTGGTGACGGCCTGCTCGACGACGAGGATGACATCGCCGCCGCGCCCGCCGTTGCCCCCGTCGGGGCCGCCCAGCGGCTTGAACTTCTCACGGTGCACGGAGGCCACGCCGTGGCCTCCGTTACCCGCGGCGGCATGCAGCTCGACGCGGTCCACGAAGGTGGTCATGGGTGGGTGCCTCCAGGTACTGCGGAAAAATACGGGAATGTCTCTTGACGTAACGCGCCGAGGGCGGACCCGCTTCCCCGTTTACCGGGAAAGCTGAGATCCGCCCTCGGAAGGTGCTGTGTCGCTCAGCCGATGCCTGACTCAGGCAGCGACGGGAACGATGTTCACGACCTTGCGGCCACGGTGCGTACCGAACTCCACCGCACCGGCGGTCAGCGCGAACAGCGTGTCGTCGCCGCCACGGCCGACGCCCGTGCCCGGGTGGAAGTGGGTACCGCGCTGGCGGACCAGGATCTCACCGGCGTTGACGGCCTGACCGCCGAAGCGCTTCACGCCGAGCCGCTGAGCATTGGAATCGCGCCCGTTCCGAGTGGACGATGCGCCCTTCTTGTGTGCCATGTCTCCTCAGTCCCTTACTTCGCAGCCGCGGGGATACCGGTGACCTTGATCGCCGTGTACTGCTGGCGGTGACCCTGGCGACGGCGGTAACCCGTCTTGTTCTTGTAGCGAAGGATGTCGATCTTCGCGCCCTTGTGGTGGTCCACGATCTCGGCCTGGACCTTGATGCCGTCCAGCACCCACGGGTCGCTGGTCACGGCGTCGCCGTCGACAACGAGCAGGGTCGAGAGCTCGACCGTGTCGCCAACCTTGGCGGTGGAAATCTTGTCAACCTCAACGATGTCGCCGACAGCAACCTTGTGCTGGCGACCACCGCTGCGCACGATGGCGTACACGCGGATCTCTCTCTCACTCGGAACGGATCCCCTGATGCCAGCCGCCCGCGCAGGCCGGAGCCCACGACAGTCCGGAAGGATGAGCGGCCTCCCCCGGGGACGGATCACCGGGAGGGATGTGCTCAGGGGGTAGGCGCACAGAAACACGCCGAGGGTCAAGATTACGGGGCGGACCCCGGGGGGTCAAACCGGGTCTCCCCCGCCGCACACAGGGTGGACGCACACGGGTACGGGGAATGACGAACATACCCTTTGTCCCGATCCGCCCCCGAAAGGTGCCCCACGTGAACTACAAGGTCCAGCCCACCGCCCAGGTCGACGAGAGCGCCGAGATCGGTGACGGCAGCAGCGTCTGGGAGCTCGCCCAGATCCGTGAGGGCGCCCGGCTCGGCAAGGGCTGCGTGATCGGCCGCGGTGCGTACGTGGGCACGGACGTGCGCATCGGCGACAACGTCAAGCTGCAGAACTACGCCCTCGTGTACGAGCCGGCCGAGCTCGGCGACGGCGTCTTCGTCGGCCCCGCCGTCGTCCTCACCAACGACCGCAACCCGCGCTCCGTCGACCCCGGGGGCAGGCAGAAGCGGGGCGGCGACTGGGAGGCGGTGGGGGTGAAGGTGGCCGAGGGCGCCTCGCTCGGCGCACGGTCCGTGTGCGTCGCTCCCCTGCGGATCGGACGCTGGGCCATGGTGGCGGCCGGCGCCGTGGTGACCAGGGACGTTCCGGACTTCGGCCTCGTCGCGGGCGTACCGGCCCGCCGGATCGGCTGGGTGGGCCGGTCCGGCGTGAAGCTCGTCCGGCGCGCGGACGAGCCGGGGGTCTGGGAGTGCCCCGAGACCGGCGCGCTGCACGACGAGACCGGCGGCGTGCTGACGGAACGCCCCGCCCGGGCCCTCTGACGCCGCAGAAGCCCGGCGGCCCGCCCCGGCCGCCGCCTCCCGGCGGGGTCAGCCGCCGATGACCACGCGGCGCACCCCTGCCCACAGCGCCGGGTCCGTCGTACGGCGGCCGTCGACGAGGACGCGGACATCCGGAAAGGACCGCGCGGACAGCTCGCGGTACTCGGGGTGGTCGGTCTGGACGACCGCCGCGGTGACGGCCTGGTTCTCGTGCGGGACGAGCCCCAGGGCCCGCAGGTCCTCGGGGCCGTACAGGGGGTCCGACACGAACGGCACCGCACCGCGCTCGCGGAGCGCCTGGACCACTCCGAAGACGCCGGAGAACGCGGTCTCCCTGACGCCGCCGCGGTAGGCGGCGCCCAGCACGAGGACCCCGACACCCTCCAGGTCGCCGTAGGCCGCGGCCAGCAGGTCGACGGCGTACCCGGGCATCGCGGCGTTGGCCTCACGGGCCGCGCGCACGACGGTCGCCGCGGGGTCGTTCCACAGGTACATCTGCGGGTAGACCGGGATGCAGTGGCCGCCGACGGCGATGCCGGGCCGGTGGATGTGGCTGTAGGGCTGGCTGTTGCAGGCATCGATGACCTGCTCGACGTCGATGCCGTGCAGGCCGGCGAAGCGGGCGAACTGGTTGGCCAGACCGATGTTGACGTCCCGGTAGGTGGTCTCGGCGAGCTTCGCCATCTCGGCGGCCTCCGCCGTGCCGAGGTCCCAGACACCGTTGGGGCGGGGCAGGTCGCCGCGCTCGTCGAAGTCGAGCACCGCCTCGTAGAACTCGACGCCGCGCAGCGTCGACGCCTCGTCGATGCCGCCGACGAGCTTGGGGTAGCGCCGCAGGTCGGCGAAGACGCGGCCGGTCAGGACCCGCTCCGGGGAGAAGACGAGGGCGAAGTCGCGCCCGGGGGTGAGGCCCGACCCCTCCGCCAGCATCGGCGCCCAGCGGTCACGGGTCGTGCCGACCGGCAGGGTGGTCTCGTAACTGACCAGGGTGCCGGGGCGCAGGCCCGCGGCGACGGCCTTCGTCGCCGCGTCCATCCAGCCGAAGTCCGGGTTGCCCTCGGCGTCCACGAAGAGCGGGACGACGACCACGACGGCGTCGGAGGCGGCGACCGCGGCCGTGGTGTCCGTCGTCGCGGAGAGCAGGCCCGCGCCCACCGCCTCCTTGAGTCCGACGTCCAGGTCCTGCTCACCGGGGAACGGTTCGGTGGCCGAGTTCACCAGGCCGACGACCTCCTCGTCGACGTCCGCGCCGATGACCGTGTGGCCCTTGGCGGCGAACTGCACGGCGAGCGGGAGCCCGATCTTGCCCAGCGCCACTACACAGATGTTCATCGGCTTCGCTTTCTCCTCGGTCTCAACAGCCTCCACAACCTGGTACCCGGTCCGACCCGGGGCTCCACCAGCGGACCCGTCGTGATCACGAGCCGGCCCTTGGTGTTCGGTCTCGCCGCGACGCGGTAGGGCTCGGCCTCGCCCCACCGGCGGGCCAGCGGCATGGGCCGCCCGCCGGTCCTCACCGGGATCTCGTAGGTCGCTCCCGCGACGTCGACGTGGACGCGGACGCCCTTCTTCGCCCGGACGGCGGGGACCGGGACGCGGGCGCTGATCCGCGTGGCCCGCCCGTCCGCGGTCGGCGCCGCGGTGAAGGCGCCGGGTGCCGAGGGGCGCTGGTCCTCGGGCGGCATCCTGCGGGCGCCGGGCCCGTCCGTGTCCCGCGGCATGGCGCCCTGCGCGAGGACGACCACCGCCGAGGAGGCGTCCCCGACGACACCGAGCCGCAGCCGCAGGGTGAGCCAGAGGCCGGTGTCCTGCTGCTCCCAGTCCGCGGACTCGAACTCGGTGCCCTGCGCCAGCCGGCCCGCCACCGTCTCGCCGAGGAGTTCGTAGTACCGGTCGTCCAGCCCCACCGCGGGGTCCCGGAATCCCGGGTAGGCGGCGAAGGCCCGGTCTCCTTCCAGCCGGAAGGGCGGGGCTCCGTGTGCGGCCTCGTCCGTGATGGCCCTGCTGAGGGCCTCCACGGCCCCCCGCCGGGCCAGCCCGAAGCGGACCCGTCGCCTGACGCCCGTGCTGTCGCGCAGCGCGTCGGTGTAGTAGGCGTCGAGCAGCTCGGAGAGCCCGTCGCACAGGCTCCGCCGGGTGTCGATGTCGAGGGAGGGGAAGTCCGTCAGCAGGAGCTTGGAGAGTTCCCAGGCGAAGTGGCGTGCCAGGAGCGCGTCCCGTCGCGGACCGGCCGCCACGAGGCCCGCGACGTGATCCATGATGCGGGCGGTGCACCGCAGCCGGGCGAGGTGGTCGGCCCGGTAGGTGATGTTGCTCGCGTCTCCGCGCCTGACCGCGTAGTAACAGGTGTAGTCGGCCAGCACCGAGATCCTGCGGGCCCGCACGCACGCCTCGATGGTGAAGGGCTGGTCGCTGCCGACGGGCAGGTCCTCGGGGAAGCGCAGACGGTACTTCTCCACCAGCTCACGCCTGAACAGCTTGGTGTTCGCCAGAGTGAACGGCAGGGGCGAGTCGTACAGGCTGATGTCGGGGGCGTTCCGTGCGTACAGCTTCTGGTGCACGTACCGCCCGTTGACTCCGGTCATCCTGCCCGCGACCACGTCCGATTCGCACGTGTCGGCATAGGCGACCAGCCGCTCCAGGGCTTCTTCACCCAGGTAGTCGTCGGAGCCCACGAAGTAGACGTAGCGTCCGGTGGCCCTGTCCAGAGCACGGTTGCTGGGTGCGGCGGGGCCTCCGGAGTTGGCCTGGCGCAGCACCGTCACCACATCCGGGTACTGCTCGGCGAACCGGTCGAGTTCGCTTCCGCTACCGTCCGTGGAGCCGTCGTCGACGGCGATCACCTCGAAGCGTTCCCGCCCGATGCTCTGCCCCACCAGGGAGTTCAGGCACTCGGTCAGGTAGGGCATCGTGTTGTACACCGCCACGATCACGGTGACGTCGGGGCACGTGGTCATGAGGTCACCGGGGCCATCCGTCCACCGCCCACCGGGGTGCGGGCGCCCTCGACGAGCCGGGAGTACACGCGGTCGAGGACCGCGGCCTGCGCCTCCCAGGTCCATTCCGTGAGCATGCCGGGCCGGTCGTAGGCGTCCCGGTAGCGCTGCGGGTCGGCGAAGACCGCGCTCACCGCCCGTACGTAGTCCGGGACGTCCTCGGCGGTGAAGACCTCGCCCTGCCCCGTGGTGGCGACCGTCCCTCCCATCGTCCGTACGTCGCTGACGACGAGGGGGAGGCGGGCGTGGGAGTACTCGAAGAACTTGGTGATCAGGGCGATCTCGTGGTTCGGCCAGTGGTGGATCGGGATGACCCCGACGTCCGCCGCGGCAAGGTGGCGGACCACCTGGTCGTGCGGCACGTACGGAAGGATGTGCACCCGGTCCTGCACGGCGAGTGCGGTCGCCCGCGCCCTGAGTGTCTGCATGTAGGGCGAGTTGCCGCGCGGGACGACGAACGCGACGTGCGTGGCCGGGAGGTGGGGCAGCGCCTCGACCATGATGTCGAGGCCCCGCTGGGGGGCGGCGGACCCGCTGTAGACCACCAGCGGTACACGCGGACCGATTCCGCACAACGCCCGCAGATCGGGGACGGGTTCGGCGGCCCGGTCCGGCGGAACCACGGCGTCGGGCGCGTTGAGCACCACCTCCGGGAGTGCGCTCAGCCCGTGGTGCTCGGCCAGCATCCGCGCGAGGGTGGCCGACACGGTGGTGACGGCGTCGGCGTACTTCGCGTGTTCCCGCTCGTGGGCGCACTGGGCGACGTGCCAGCGCGGGTGCGGGTTCCAGGGTTTGATGCCGGGCAGGTACTCGTGCGCGTCCCAGACGAGCCTCACGGTGCGGCCCTTGGCCTCGGCCCGCAGCTTGGCGCGCGCGCCCACGCCGAGCATCCGGAAGTCGTTCGCGTGGATCAGGTCGGGTTCGAGGGAGTCGATGACCTTCCCGTAGGCGAGTTCCAGGTCCCAGAGACCCGGATCGAGCCGGCGCCAGGCCCTCTCCCCCATAGCCCGGACCCAGAAGGCCGTGGTGAACCGGTCGAGCGGGGTGTCCATGTCCTTGCGGCGGCGCTCCAGCGCGGCGGTGTGCCGGGCGCGCAGCCGGACCCACCTGCCCATGCCCCGGGACAGCAGCCGTGTCGGCAGCAGCCGCGTCCTCGCGACGGCCGAGCCGCTGCGCCCGGTTTCGATGACCTGGAGGTTGAGCTCGGCGCGCCACGCCTTCATCCGCTGCTTGCGGTACTCGGCCAGTGGCCCCGGCGGGTAGGCGAGCGGCGCACGCAGGAACGCCCGGCGGTACTCGTGCCGACGGCGGTGCAGGGGCGTCGCGACCGGCAGCAGGCGCACCCGCGCCTCCCCCAGCCTCCAGCTCTTCGCCTTCTTCTCGGGGGACTTCCCCAGGAGCACCACGTCCCAGCCGGCCGCCGCGGCGGACCGGGCCTCCTTCTGCACCCGGGAATCGCCCTTCACGCCGTTCTCGACCAGCATGACGATCCTGCCGCGGCGTCGCCGGGGCTCCGGCGCTGTGCCCGAGAGGTCAGGCGCCATGGGGAACCGCCTCCTCCGTCTCGAAGACCACGGTGCGGCCCGTCCTGGCCGAGTCGAGCAGGGAGGCGGCCACTTCCACGGTGCGCAGTCCCTGCCGCAGCGTGCAGATGTCGGAGGACAGGCCCTGTACGGCGTCGCGGAAGAGTTCGTGCTCGACGAGCAGGGGCTCCCGCTTGGCGATCGCGTAGCGGATCATGTCGCCCTCGGAGACCCCGCGGAACGCTCGCAGCGCCTCCCACTCGGTGGCCACCGACGCGTTCGAGTAGAACGTGAGGTCCGCTGTCAGGGTGTCGGCGATGAGGCAGCCCCGCTCGCCGGTGACCGAGGTGAACCGCTCCTTGAGCGGGCTCAGCCAGTTGACCAGGTGGTTGACCATCGTCCCGTCGGAGAGCCGGCCCACCGCGCTGACCATGTCCTCGTAGGGGCGGCCCGACTTCGACACGGTGTGGGCCGCGATCGACACGTAGCTCCGGCCGGTCATCCAGGCCGTCAGGTCGATGTCGTGGGTGGCCAGGTCCTTGACCACACCGACGTCGGCTATGCGGTGCGGGAAGGGCCCCTGGCGCCGGGTGACCACCTGGTAGAGGTCTCCGAGTTCGCCGGTCTCCAGGCGGCTGCGGAGTGAGCGCAGGGCGGGGTTGCAGCGCTCGATGTGGCCGACGCCCGCGGTCAGGTTCCGCGACTCGAAGGCGTCCACGAGGCGCAGCGCGCCTTCGACCGAGTCCGCGAGCGGCTTCTCGACGAGCACGTGGACCCCGGCCTCGGCGAGCCTCAGGCCGACCTCCTCGTGCAGGCCCGTCGGGCAGGCGACGACGGCGTAGTCGATGCCCAGCGCCAGGAGGTCCTCGACGTCCGGCAGGACGGGTGCCCCCTGCGCCCAGTCGTTCTTGTCGCCCAGCGGGTCGACGACGCCGACCAGCTCGACGCCCTCCAGGGCGACGAGGACACGGGCGTGGTGGCGGCCCATGGATCCGAGGCCGATCAGACCGGCCCGCAGCCCGGCGTTCACAGGACCACCTCCAGAGCGTTGACGGCGGCGGCCACGCGCTCCAGGTCCGCCTGGGTGAGGGACGGGTGCACCGGCAGCGAGACGACCTCGGCGGCGGCCCGCTCGGTCTCGGGGAGGTCCCAGAGGCGGCCGGCCTTCTGGTCCGGCTCCCAGTAGGGCTTGAGCCGGTGGATCGGCGTCGGGTAGTACACCGCGTGGCCGATGCCCGCCTCGGCGAGCTCCGCCGTCGCCGCGTCCCGGAATCCGGGTATGCGCACGGTGTACTGGTGGTAGACGTGCCGGGCCCCCTCGGCGACCGGCGGCGTGGTGACGCCGGGGACCGTGATGTGGGCGTCGAGGTAGGCGGCGTTGGCGCGGCGCCGGTCGGTCCAGGCCCCGATCCTTCCGAGCTGCACACGGCCGACGGCGGCCGACACGTCGGTCATCCGCAGGTTGGCACCGATGATCTCGTTGGCGTAGCGCTGCTCCATGCCCTGGTTGCGCAGCAGTCGCAGGGTGCGGGCGAGCGCCGGGTCGGCCGTGGTGACCATGCCGCCCTCGATCGAGTGCATGTTCTTGGTCGGATAGAAGCTGAAGGCTCCCCCCGCGCCGAACGCGCCGGCCGGGGTCCCGTCGAGTGCCGCGGCGTGCGCCTGGCAGGCGTCCTCGACCACGGCGAGCCGGTGTCTGTCGGCGACGCGCATGAGGCGGCCCATCGCGGCCGGATGGCCGTAGAGGTGCACCGGCATGACCGCGGCCGTGCGCGGGGTGACGGCCGCCTCGACCGCGGCCGGGTCGAGGCCGAAGCTCCCCCGCTCGATGTCGGCGAACACCACGTCGGCACCGGTGAGCCGTACCGCGTTCGCGGACGCCGCGAAGGAGAACGAGGGGACGATCACCTCGTCGCCCCTGCCGATGCCCAGGGCGAGGAGCAGCAGGTAGAGGGCCGAGGTGCCGGAGTTGACCGCGACGCAGTGCCGCCCGTCCACCAGACCGGAGAAGTCCTCCTCGAAGGCCGCCACCTCGGGGCCCTGCACGACGCGGCCGCTGCGCATCACACGGACCACGGCCTCGATCTCGGCCTCTCCGATGACGGGACTGGCTGCGGGAACCGGCTGCTCGTTGATGCTCGCCATCGACGACCTCCTTGACGAGTACGCGGATCGCGCGCTCCTCGCCCTGCCATTCCAGGGATGCATCGAATCATGACACATATGGACATATGTAGCGCAGGGGTGAGGTTCTGCCTCCGCCAGGGACCGGCGGCCCGTACAACGCACGTGTCCCGCCCCGAAGTGCTCGGGGCGGGACACATACATGGGCTCGGCCGCGTGGTGCGCGGCCGTCAGCGGCTCGGCTACTCGCCCTCTCCGGTACGGGCGGAGGCGGCTGCGGAGGGAGACGACTGCTCGGCGGCGACGGTCTTCTTCGCCGTTGCCTTCTTCGTGGTCGTCTTCTTCGCCGCGGTCTTCTTCGCGACCGTCTTGGCGGCGGTCTTCTTGGTGGCCGCCTTCTTCGCCGTGGCCTTCTTCGCGGTCTTCCGCGCGGCCGTCTTCTTGACCGGAGCTTCCGATTCCGAAGCCTCCTCGCCGGGCGCCTCGGAGTCGGTGCCCGCGACCACGACGACCGCGGCCTCATCGGCGCCGGACGGCGAACCGGCCGGGGCGGTGACCTTGCGGGTCACCCGGCGACGGGCGCGCGGCGGGGCGGCCGGAGCGGCCTCCTCCTCGGATGCCTCCGGCTCCTGGGCCGAGACGGGCGCCGGGGCCTCGACCACCGGGTCCTCGACCGCGGCGGGCTCCGCCGCGGGCTCGGCCGGCTGGACCGGCGGCGTCACATCGGCGTGCTTGGGCGATCCCGCCGGGGCGGTCGCCTTCCGGGTCGCCCTGCGACGCGTACGGGCCGGGGGCGCGGCTTCGGCCTCGGGGGCGGCGGGCGCCTCCACCGGGGTCTCGACGACCGGCTCGGGCAGGGGCTCCTCCTCGGCGGCCTGGGCCACCGGGGCGGCCTCGGCCACCGGGGCGGGGGCACCGGCCGGAGCCGTGACCTTGCGGGTCGCGCGCCGGCGGCCACGGCCGCGCGACGCCGCCGCCTCGGCCTCGGCGGGGCTGCTGTACAGCTCCTCGTCGGCGACGAACTCCGGCTCGGGGAGCGCCACCGGAGCGGCGACCTCGGCGGCCACCTCCGCCTCGGTCTCGGCCTCGGCCGGCTGCTCGGCGTGCTCGTGGTCCTGGGCGTGCTCGTGCTCGTGACCCGCTCCGCCGCGGCCGCGCTTCTTGGAACGCTTGCCACCACCGCCACCGGCGGCCGTGGGCTGCTCCATGTGGACGATCACACCGCGACCGTTGCAGTGGACACAGGTCTCGGAGAAGGACTCCAGCAGACCCTGGCCCACCCGCTTACGGGTCATCTGGACCAGGCCCAGGGAGGTGACCTCGGCGACTTGGTGCTTCGTCCGGTCGCGGCCCAGGCACTCCAGCAGGCGCCGGAGCACCAGGTCGCGGTTGGACTCCAGCACCATGTCGATGAAGTCGACGACGACGATGCCACCGAGGTCGCGCAGCCGCAGCTGGCGCACGATCTCCTCGGCCGCCTCCAGGTTGTTCTTGGTGACGGTCTCCTCGAGGTTTCCGCCCTGCCCGGTGAACTTGCCGGTGTTGACGTCGACGACGACCATGGCCTCGGTCTTGTCGATCACCAGCGAGCCGCCGCTCGGCAGGTAGACCTTGCGGTCCAGCGCCTTCATCAGCTGCTCGTCGATGCGGTACGTCGCGAAGACGTCGACCTCGGAGGTCCAGCGCGACAGCCGGTCCGTCAGGTCCGGTGCCACGTGCGAGACGTAGCCGTGGATGGTCTCCCAGGCGTCGTCACCGCTGACGATCACCTTCGAGAAGTCCTCGTTGAAGATGTCCCGGACGACCCGGACGGTCATGTCCGGCTCGCCGTAGAGCAGCGTCGGCGCGTTGGAGCTGCTGGTGCTCTTCGACTTCTTCTGGATCTCTTCCCACTGCTGCTGCAGCCGCTCGACGTCGCGGCGCAGCTCGTCCTCACTCGCGCCCTCGGCGGCGGTGCGCACGATGACACCGGCGTCCTCGGGAACGATCTTCTTGAGGATGGTCTTCAGCCGGGCCCGCTCGGTGTCGGGCAGCTTGCGGCTGATCCCGGTCATCGAGCCCTCGGGCACGTAGACCAGGTAGCGGCCGGGCAGCGAGACCTGGCTGGTCAGGCGGGCGCCCTTGTGGCCGATCGGGTCCTTCGTCACCTGGACCAGGACGGACTGGCCGGACTTCAGCGCGGTCTCGATGCGGCGCGGCCCGTGGGCCATGCCGAGCGCCTCGAAGTTGACCTCGCCGGCGTACAGGACGGCGTTGCGGCCCTTGCCGATGTCGACGAAGGCGGCCTCCATCGACGGCAGGACGTTCTGCACCTTGCCCAGGTAGACGTTGCCGACGTAGCTGGTGGCCTGCTCCTTGTTGACGTAGTGCTCGACGAGCACGTTGTCCTCGAGCACGCCGATCTGGGTGCGCTCGCCGCTCTGGCGGACGACCATGACACGCTCGACGGCCTCACGACGGGCCAGGAACTCGGCCTCCGTGATGATCGGGACGCGGCGGCGGCCCTGCTCACGCCCCTCGCGGCGGCGCTGCTTCTTGGCCTCCATACGGGTCGAGCCCTTGATGGACTGGACCTCGTCGAAGCCGGTGCCGGGCTCGCGCTCGGCCTCCTTCTTGCGCGGCTCGCGGACCTTGACGACCGTACGCTCCGGGTCGTCCGTGCCCGTGCCGTTGTCCTCGCCGGAGGCGTCCCCGCTGCGGCGGCGACGGCGGCGACGGCGACGGCTGCTGCTGGAGCCGGAGGAGGACTCGTGCTCGTCGTCCTCGTCGTCGTCCTGTGCCTGCGCCTCGTCCTCGGAACGGTCCGCGGCGTCGTCCTGCTGCTCCACGTCGTCCGAGTCGCCGGCCTCACCGCGACGGCGGCGACGGCCGCCACGACGGCGACGGCGCGAGGGGCGGTCCCCGTACTCGTCCGATTCATCGCCCTCGTGCTCGGCGTCCGTCTCGGGCTCGGCCTCGTGCTCCTCCTCCACGACGGCGGGGGCCTCGGCCTCGGCCGGAAGGGTGACCGGGGCCGCGGCCGGCTCGGTCTCGACGGCCTCGCCACGACGGCGACGGCGACGGCGCGAACCGCCCTGGGGCGCGGACTCGGCGGCCTCAGCGGGGGCGGCGGCCTCGGGAGCCTGCCGCTCGGCCTCGGCCTTGCGCGGCGCCCGCTCCTGCGGCTTCCGCTCCTCGACCTCGTCGCTCTCGTCGTACGCCGGGGCGGAACCCGCGGCGGCAGCGGCGGCCGCCGCGCTCTCCGGGGTCTGGAACATCGGCTCGGCGAAGACCGGGGCCTGGAAGACGGCCACGGCGGGGCGCGTGGCGCGACGGCCCTTGCGAGCCGGCTCCTCGGCCTTGCCGGTGAATTCGGGACGGCCCGCGGCAGCGGTGGCGCGACGGCGCTGACGGCCTCGCGGCGCGGCCTCCTCGACCTGCTCGGGCTCGGCGGCGAGCTCCTCGGCGACGGCGGCGGGAAGGCTCTCGGCCGCCTCGGCGGCGACCTCTGCGGCCTCCTCGACGGGCTGCGGGCTGCCGGCCGGGGCGCTCGCCTTGCGGGAAGCGCGGCGGCGGGCACGTGCCGGAGGCGCGGCCTCGTCGGCCTCTTCGGCGCGGGCGGGCTCGACGGCCGGCTCGGCGACGGGTTCCGCCACGGTCACGGCCGGGGCGTCGGTGGTCCGGGCGGCCTGCGGCGTACCGGCCGGTGCCGAAGCACGGCGCCTGGCACGGCCGCGCGGCGCGGCGGGCTCGGCCGGCTCCGCGGCGGGGGCGGACTCGGGTGCCTTGGCCGGCTCGGCCACGGCGGTGTCCTCGACGACGGGCTCGGCGGTCTGCGGGGCGCCCGCCGGAGCGGTGGCCTTACGGGTGGCGCGGCGACGGCGGGGTGCCTCGGTCACAGGAGCCTCGACGACGGGGGCCTCTTCGGCCTCCTCCTCGTCAGGGGCGGCCTCCACGACCGGCTCCACGACCTCGGCGGTCTGCGGGGCGCCCGCCGGGGCGGTCGCCTTACGGACGGCGCGACGGCGCGCACGCGCCGGGGGCGCGGTCTCCACCGGCTCCGCGGGCTCGGCCGGGGCGGCCTCGGCGACCGGGGTCCCGGCCACGGTCTCCACGACCTCGGCGGTCTGCGGCGCACCCGCCGGAGCGGTCGCCTTACGGACGGCGCGACGGCGCGCACGCGCCGGGGGCGCGGCCTCGTCGGCGGGCTCGGGTGTCCCGGCGGCAGCGGCCGGTGCGGCCGGCGTGACGTCCTCGGCGGCGACCGCGCCCGGCGCACCGGACGGCGGGCCGGCGGGGCGGGAGGCCGCGCGGCGCCTGCGGCGCGGCGGCAGCTTGTCCCCGGGGGCGTTGTTGTCTTCCGCGTGTGCGGGGTTTCCGGTGTTACCGGACTCGTTCGGCTCGTGCATGCGGGCGGTTCTCCCGTCGCGCTCCCGGGCGCCACGCCTGATCCGGTCCGACGCGATGCGCGCGATGTGCGCGCTACCGCCGTCCGGGGCGCGGGCGCCGCACGGGAGCTGATGTCTGGCTCGCCGGTTCCGTACGCGCTGCGCACGGCCTGGCGAAAGTCTTATGGGGCGGTGCGCGGCCCGACCCAGGTGGCTCCCGAGTCCAAGGGCTGCGCTACAACGACCGCCTTACGCGGAACCTGCACCTTCCGGCACCGTCGCGGCGGCTGCCGGATCGGCCGTGGATACGGCCGGGGCTGCCTCGCGGTCGGGCGCGAGCGGGTCGGTCACCGTGCCGGACTCCTCGTCGAAGAGCCCCTGCGCCAGCCTGGTCACCGCAGCGGGGACCGGCGGCGTTAGGTCGGCCACAGCTCGGAGACCGGACAGGACGTCGTCGGGTCGTACGGCGGGTGTCACGTGCCGCACTACCAGGCGCAGTATCGCACAGGGCCTGTCGCCGGACCTATCAGGCTGTGGATCGAGCGCCTGCAGACCGGCGACGGCCGCCCGGGCGTCGAAGGTGCGCACGCCGTTCTTCGCGCGCCGCTGGACCTCGACGGTCTCGGCGTCCAGGAAGGCGGCGACGGCCCTCTCCGCGTCCTGTACGGCCACACCGTCCAGCCGCATCTCCCACACGGAGGCGGTCAGCCGGTCGGCGAGGCCGGAGGTACGGGCCTCCACCGCGTCGATGATGTCGAGGCCCTCGGGCATCGACGCGTCGAGCAGGGTGCGCAGGACGTCCGGATCCCGCGCCTCGGTGAGGGCGATCTCCAGGAACTCGGCCTCGCTGCCCGTACCCGTGGGGGCGGCGTTGGCGTACGACACCTTCGGGTGGGGGGTGAAACCCGCCGAGTAGGCCATGGGCACCTCGGAGCGGCGCAGCGCCCGCTCGAAGGCACGCTGGAAGTCTCGGTGGCTGGTGAACCGGAGGCGGCCCCGCTTGGTGTAGCGCAGTCGGATGCGCTGCACCGCCGGTGCGGGCGGCGGGCCTTCGGGCTGTCGCTTGCCCAGTGGTTCTTCTCCTCGGTGCGGGGCGGCCGCGGTGGCGTGCCGCCCACGAAGTACAGGGTGCCCCGGGGTGCCGCTCCGGCTCACCCCCGTCCGCCGGTTTTGCCGGCAGGCAGGGAGATCTCGGGCGCGGGCGCCGCACTGGGGACAGTCGTTGTCCTACCCAGGGTACGCGCAGCGGACCCCTCGAGTTCCCGCACGTCCGTGACCTGCGGTGCTCCCACCGGTGCGCGCCGGGCGCCCCGGCGCGCCGCGCCCATGGTCTCGCGGGCCGAGGCCAGGACGGCGCGGGAAGACGCGAACGCCCGGCCCGGGGTTTCCCGGGCCGGGCGTTCGTCACCGGGCCGTCACCCGGAAGGTCTACTTCACGACCGTCAGCGGCAGGAGCTTCTTGCCGGTGGGGCCGATCTGGATGTCGAGGTCGAGCTGCGGGCAGACCCCGCAGTCGAAGCACGGCGTCCAGCGGCAGTCCTCGACCTCGGTCTCGTCGAGCGAGTCCTGCCAGTCCTCCCAGAGCCAGTCCTTGTCGAGGCCGGAGTCCAGGTGGTCCCAGGGCAGGACCTCCTCGTACGTCCGCTCGCGGGTGGTGTACCAGTCGACGTCGACGCCGAAGGAGGGCAGCGTGTTGCCGGCGCTCTTCATCCAGAGGTCGTAGCTGAAGTGCTCACGCCAGCCGTCGAAACGGCCGCCGGACTCGTAGACCTCGCGGATGACCGCGCCGACCCGGCGGTCACCGCGCGACAGGAGGCCCTCGACGATGCCGGGCTTGCCGTCGTGGTAGCGGAAGCCGATGGAGCGGCCGTACTTCTTGTCGTCGCGGATCTTGTCCCGGAGCTTCTTCAGCCGGGCGTCGGTGTCCTCGGCGCTGAGCTGCGGGGCCCACTGGAAGGGCGTGTGCGGCTTGGGCACGAAACCGCCGATGGAGACGGTGCAGCGGATGTCGTTCTGGCCGGAGACCTCGCGGCCCTTGGCGATGACGTTGACCGCCATGTCACCGATCTGGAGGACGTCCTCGTCGGTCTCGGTGGGCAGGCCGCACATGAAGTACAGCTTCACCTGGCGCCAGCCGTTGCCGTACGCGGTGGAGACCGTGCGGATCAGGTCCTCCTCCGAGACCATCTTGTTGATGACCTTGCGCATGCGCTCGGAGCCGCCCTCGGGGGCGAAGGTGAGTCCGGACCTGCGGCCGTTGCGGGTCAGCTCGTTGGCCAGGTCCACGTTGAACGCGTCGACGCGGGTGGACGGCAGCGAGAGGCCGATCTTGTCGTCGGTGTAGCGGTCCGCGAGGCCCTTGGCGATGTCACCGATCTCGGAGTGGTCCGCGGAGGAGAGCGAGAGGAGGCCGACCTCCTCGAAGCCCGTGGCCTTGAGCCCCTTCTCCACCATCTCGCCGATGCCGGTGATGCTTCGCTCCCGCACGGGGCGCGTGATCATGCCGGCCTGGCAGAAACGGCAGCCGCGGGTGCAGCCGCGGAAGATCTCGACGGACATCCGCTCGTGGACGGTCTCGGCGAGGGGGACGAGCGGCTGCTTCGGGTACGGCCATTCGTCGAGGTCCATGACGGTGTGCTTGGACACGCGCCACGGGACCCCGGACCTGTTGGGCACGACCCTGCCGATACGGCCGTCGGGGAGGTACTCGACGTCGTAGAAGCCGGGGACGTAGACGCCGCCGGTCCGCGCGAGGCGGAACAGCACCTCTTCACGGCCGCCGGGCCGGCCCTCGGCCTTCCAGGCGCGGATGATCTCGGTGATCTCCAGGACGGCCTGCTCGCCGTCGCCGATGACCGCGCAGTCGATGAAGTCCGCGATCGGCTCGGGGTTGAACGCGGCGTGGCCGCCGGCCAGCACGATCGGGTGGTCGACGGTGCGGTCCTTGGACTCCAGCGGGATGCCCGCGAGGTCCAGGGCCGTGAGCATGTTGGTGTAGCCGAGCTCGGTGGAGAAGCTCAGGCCGAACACGTCGAACGCGCTGACGGGGCGGTGGCTGTCCACGGTGAACTGGGGCACCTTGTGCTCGCGCATCAGCTCCTCGAGGTCCGGCCACACGCTGTACGTGCGCTCGGCGAGGACGCCCTCGCGCTCGTTGAGCACCTCGTAGAGGATCATGACGCCCTGGTTGGGGAGCCCGACCTCGTAGGCGTCCGGGTACATGAGTGCCCAGCGGACGTCGCATTCGTCCCACGGTTTGACGGTGGAGTTCAGCTCACCGCCGACGTACTGGATGGGCTTCTGCACATGCGGGAGCAGAGCTTCGAGCTGCGGGAAGACCGACTCGGCAGACATCTGAGGACCTTCGTAGCTGGCAGGGGTGACCATCAAGCGTAACCCGGTGCTCAGCCTTTCAGCGCCGCCCGCAGTCCCGGGCGCGATGCCCGCGCCCACACCTCGGGGAGTTCGCGTTCCCTCGCCTCCGCCGCCGCCTCCTCCTCGCCGTACAGGAGCCCCCAGGTGAAGGCGGACTCCCCCGCGCCGTGGGCCTGGACCGCCAGGGTCCGCAGGGCCTCCCGGGCCACGACGCTGTCCTGGTGGTCCCCGAGCACCGACTGCACGGACTTCATCCGTTTGGAGAACCTCTTGGCCGGCTTGCCCAGGGCCGGCCTGGCGGCCTCGGCGGCGTAACGGACGCGTTTGGCGGCCTTGCGCGCCTCGTGCATGGCGACGTCGCGCCGCTCACCCGGCCGCTGTTCCAGGGCGTGTCCCACACGGCCGGCCAGGCGCTCGTAGTCCTTGAGCACGGCGCGGGGCAGGACGTCACCCGGCGCCCCTGCGGCGCCGGGGAGCAGCGGCGGGTCCGTGAGGACGGCGTCCAGGGCGTCCAGCAGCGCCAGATAGCGCTCCGCGTCGAGGACGTCGGCGACCCGTCGCCGAGAGCCCGTGCGCCGGGCGGCGAAGGTGAGTTCCAGCCGGGCGTCCACGGGGCCCAGGACCAGGGGTGCCGGCAGCTCGGCGACGCGGGAGCGGAGCCGTTCCTCGAGGACCTCCCTGTCGCGGTCGACCCCGAGTTCCGAGGCGAGCCACTTGAGCTCGTCGCGGAGCGGGTCGGTGACGGTCCGGTCGAGCAGCCGGCGGTACGTCCTGAACGCGCTGCGCAGCCGGCGGGTGGCGACCCGCATGCGGTGCACGCTGTCGGGCAGGTCGCGGCGTACGGCGGGGTCGAGCTCGACGAGTGCCGCGACCTGGTGGCGTACGTAGGCGAGGACGTGGTCGCCCGCGGTGCGCGAGGGGCGCTCCTCCTTCGTCCGCCGCCGCTTCCCGGGAGCCGTGTCGGCCAGGGCCCGGGAGAGCTTGGACGGCGCGGCGGAGGGCCGGACACCGGCCTTGCGCAGCCGTCGCTCCACGGCGTCCAGGAGGGCGGGGTCGCCGTCGTCGGCCAGTTCGACCTCCATCTCGGTCCACGCAGCCGTGGTGCCGTGCCCCTCCTCGGTGAGGCGCTCCGCGAGAACTTCGTCGATGCTCACCTCGGCGAGCAGGGCGCCGTCCTCGTCGAGGAGGTGGTGGACGTCCCGGGCGGAGAGGATCCGCACGACGGGGGTCACCGGTGCGTGCCGTACCCGGGAGCGGAGCAGCCCGCCGATCGCGTCCGGCAGGGCGTCGGTGAGGGGGGCCTGGATCTCGTCGCGGACACCGGCGGAGACGGGGATCTTGAGATGCCAGCCGGCGTCGTCCCCGCCTGTTCTGCGGCGCAGGGTGAGAGAGCTGGCGGCCAGCCGGAAGTCCTCGGTGTCGTAGTAGACGGCGTCGAGTTCGGTGAGGCCGCGGTGGACGACGGCCGAGACCCCGGCCGCACGGGTCAGGTCCGGCAGCCGGGTCTCGGGAGTCGCTTCGTACTTTCGCTCGACCTCACGCTTGGTGTCCGCCATAGGACGAATCTTTCCGCTCCGCGGTCGAACATGCAGGGCGGAAGGAATCCGTCAGGCCGACATCGGCCTCTGCACCTTGATCGACTGGAGCAGTCCGATCGCCACCCAGACGGCGAACATCGAGGAACCCCCGTACGACACGAACGGCAGCGGAAGCCCGGCCACCGGCATGATCCCGAGTGTCATCCCGATGTTCTCGAAGGACTGGAAGGCGAACCAGGCGATGATGCCGGCGGCCACGACCGTCCCGTACAGCTCGGTCGTCCCGCGGGCGATCCGGCAGGCGCGCCACAGGACGACGCCGAGGAGGAAGATGATCAGCCCGGCTCCGAGGAAGCCCAGCTCCTCCCCCGCGACGGTGAAGACGAAGTCGGTCTGCTGTTCGGGGACGAACTGGCCGGTCGTCTGGGAACCGTTGAAGAGCCCGGTGCCCGTGAGCCCGCCGGAACCGATGGCGATACGGGCCTGGTTGGTGTTGTAGCCGACACCGGCCGGGTCGAGCGCCGGGTTGGCGAAGGCCGCGAAGCGGGCGATCTGGTAGTCGTCCAGCACCCCGAGCTGCCACACGGCCAGGGCGCCCGCGGTGCCCGCCCCGAGGAGTCCGAAGATCCAGCGGTTGGACGCCCCGGAGGCGAGCAGCACACCGAGCACGATGACGGCCATGACCATCACGGAGCCGAGGTCGGGCATCAGCATGACCACCGCCATCGGCACGACGGCCAGGCCGAGCGCCTTGGCGACGGTCCGGTGGTCGGGGTGCAGTTGGTCGCCCGCATCGACACGGGCGGCGAGCAGCATCGCCATGCCGAGGATGATCGTGATCTTGGTGAACTCGGAGGGCTGCAGGGAGAAGCCGCCGGGAAGGAGGATCCAGGCGTGCGCGCCGTTGACGGTGGCGCCCAGCGGGGTGAGGACCGCGAGGACGAGCACGACCGACAGTCCGTAGAGGACCGGCACCGCTCCCCGCAGGGTGCGGTGCCCGAGCCAGATGGTGCCGATCATCAGCGCCAGGCCGATGCCGGTGTTGAGCGCGTGCCGGAACAGGAAGTAGTACGGGTCGCCGTGGGTGAGGGAGTCCCGGCCCCGGGTCGCCGACCAGACCAGGAGCGAGCCGACGAAGGACAGCGCGACGCCCGAGCCGAGCAGGGGCCAGTCCAGCCGCCGCACGACGGAGTCGCGGGCGGTGAGCCTGACCCAGAGGGAGCGGTCCTCGGGGCCGTAGCGCGAGACGGAGAATCCGGCCATCAGTCACGCCTCCCGACGGTCGCCGGCAGGGCACCCGCGAGAGCCTGCGTGCCGTCGTCGACGGGCGCGGGGACGTACGGCCTGATCTTGGGCGACTCGATCTGGCCGTCCGGCTTGATCTTCGGCAGCGCCTTCTGGGGGGCGGGCAGCAGCGCCTTCTTGAGGTTCTGCTTTCCGCTCGCGTCGAGCCCGTAGAGCGCGTTGTAGATGTTGCGCACGGCGGGTCCGGAGGCGCCGGAACCCGTACCACCCTGGGAGATCGTCATGACGATCGAGTAGTCCTTGGTGTACGTGGCGAACCAGGAGGTCGTCTGCTTGCCGTAGACCTCGGCCGTGCCCGTCTTGGCGTGCATCGGGATCTTGTCCTGGGGCCATCCGCCGAATCGCCAGGCGGCGCTGCCCCGGGTCGCGACTCCCGCGAGGGCTTCGTCTATCTTGTCGCGCGTGTTTCCCTCGAAGGGCAGCTTGCCGTGGGCCTGGGGCGCGATCTCCTGGACGGACCTGCCGTCGCCGCTGACGATCGCCTTGCCGACGGTCGGGTCGTACAGGGTGCCGCCGTTGGAGATCGCGGCGTAGATCGTCGCCATCTGGATCGGGGTGACGAGGGTGTCACCCTGGCCGATCGAGTAGTTGACGGAGTCACCGGCGCGCATCTTGTTGCCCTCGATGCAGCCTTCGTACGCGATCTTCTCGACGTACGTGCCGTCCTTCTTGCCCTGCTTGCACCAGGACGCCTTGTTGGCGTCGTAGAAGTCCTGCTTCCACTGGCGGTCGGGGACGCGGCCGGAGACCTCGTTGGGGAGGTCGATGCCGGTCTCCTTGCCGAGGCCGAACTGGTGGGCGGTCTTGTAGAACCAGTCCGCCGGCTTCTTCTTCGGGCTGTTGCCGCCGTCCTTCGCCCACTCCTTGTGCGCCAGGCCGTAGTAGACCGTGTCGCAGGAGACCTCGAGCGCGCGCCCGAGGTTGATGCTGCCGTAGCCCTGGGACTCGAAGTTCTTGAAGACCTGGCCGCCGATGGAGTACGAGCTCGGGCAGGGGTAGTTGCCGTCGAAGTCGTATCCGGCGTTGACGGCCGCGGTCGAGGAGATGACCTTGAAGATCGACCCCGGTGCGGCGGTGCCCTGGATGGCCCGGTTCAGGAGCGGGAAGTTGGACTTCTTGCCCGTGAGCCTGGCGTAGTCCTTGGCGGAGATACCGCCGATCCAGGCGTTCGGGTCGTAGGTCGGCAGGGAGGCCATGGACACGATGCGGCCGGTCTTGGCCTCCATCACGACGACGGCGCCGGAGTCGGCCTTGTACAGCTCGTTGGTGTTGCGGTCCATCTCCTTGCGGGCCGTCTCCATCGCCTTGTTCAGCTCGTACTCGGCGACGGCCTGGACCCGGGCGTCGATCGAGGTGACGACGCTCGCCCCGGGCTCCGCCTCGTCGTTCTGCGCCTCGCCGATGACGCGGCCGAGGTTGTCGACCTCGTACCGGGTGACACCCGCCTTGCCGCGGAGCTCCTTGTCGTACGTCCGCTCCAGGCCGGAGCGACCGACCTGGTCGGAGCGGAGGTAGGGCGAGTCGGAGTCCTGGGCCTTGGTGACCTCTTCGTCGGTGACCGGCGAGAGGTAGCCGAGGACCTGGGCGGTGTTGGCCTTGCCGGGAGCGGCGTAGCGGCGCACGGCGGTGGGTTCGGCGGTGATACCGGGGAAGTCCTCGGCACGCTCACGGATCGTGAGGGCCTGCTGGGTGGTGGCCTCGTCGGTGACGGGGATCGGCTGGTAGGGCGAGCCGTTCCAGCAGGGCTGCGGGGTCTTCGCGTCGCAGAGCCGGACCTTGTCCTGCACGTCCTTGGGCTTCATGTCGAGCACGTCGGCGAGCCGGGTGAGGACGGCGACCCCGTCGTCCTTCATCTTCATCAGCTCGGTGCGGCTCGCGGAGACCACGAGGCGGGTCTCGTTGTCGGCGAGGGGCACGCCCCGCGCGTCGAGGATGGCTCCCCGGACGGCCGGCTGCACGACCTGCTGGACGTGGTTGTTCTTGGCTTCGTCGGTGTACTCCTGGCCGTTGCGGATCTGGAGATACCAGAGCCGGCCGCCGAGCGTCAGGAGCAGGGAGAAGACGAGGACCTGGATGACGACGAGACGGATCTGGACCCGCTGGGTCCGTCCGGTCTCCGGGATGTTGCTCACAGGGCGCCCCCGGTGGTGGTGGGTCGGCCGGGGGTACGGGGGTGGGCGCCCCCGGTGCTCGTCCGGTGCCGGTACGGCCTCACAGTCGCTTGACCCCCTTGATCCTTCCTGCGCGTGCGGCGCGGCTGCGGGCCGCCCTCAGGCGCATCCCGCCCCGCTGGCTGCCGATCCGCAGCCCGGTGCCCGAGGCGAGCCAGCCGGCGGCGACGTCGCCGCTGGAGCTGTCGGCGACCGGGTCGTTCTCCGTGCGTCTGGCGAGCGCCATGATCAGCGGAACGGTGAACGGCGCGAGCAGCAGGTCGTACACGGCGGCGGTGAAGAGCAGGCTGCCCAGCCCCACATGGCGGGCGGCCGTGTCACCGACGAGCGCGCCGACACCGGCGTACAGCAGGGTCGATCCGAGGGCCGCGACGACGACGAAGGCCATCGGGGTGAACGCCGACTTGAGCTGGCCGTTCTCCGGGCGGGCCATTCCGGCGACGTAGCCGATGATGCAGAGCACCAGGGCGTAGCGCCCGGCGGCGTGGTCGGCGGGCGGTGCCAGGTCCGCGAGGAGGCCCGCGCCGAAGCCGATGAAGGCGCCGCTGACCGGTCCCCACACGAAGGCGAGCCCGAGGACGACGAGAAGCACGAGATCGGGGGTGGCACCGGGGAGCTGGAGCCGGGCGAGTACGGCGACCTGGATGACGAGGGCGACCACGACCAGGGCGACGGAGAGCAGAATCCTGTTGATGCGCATGGAGATCAGCTCTATTCCTGCTCGTTCGCCGCGTCGCCGGCGGCCGTGTCGGCATCGCCCGCGGCATCCGGGGAGGCGGATGAGCCGGGCTTCTCGTTGACGTTCCCCACGACCTTCCCTTCGGCGTCCACGAGGTCGCCGTTGGGCTGGACCGTGACGGTGACGGTCGGGGTGGGCTTGGGCTTCTCCGGCTTCTTGGGCTGCTTCGGCAGCACCATGTCGCGGGGGTCCTCGCGGGGCGCCTGGACGACGATGCCCACGATGTCGAGCTTGGTGAAGCCGACGAACGGCTGGACGTAGACCGTCCGGGTCAGGTCGCCCCCGGACGGGTCCACGCGGACGACCTCGCCGACCGGCACCCCGGGGACGAAGGGCTTGTCCTTGCTGGAGCCGAAGGTGACCAGCCGGTCGCCCTTCTTCACGTCGGCCTTGCCGTTGAGGAACTGGACCGAGAGCGGCCGTGATCCCTGTCCGGTGGCGAAGCCCAGCTCGTCGGTCTTCTCCAGCCGGGTTCCGACGGTGAAGTCGGGGTCGTTGGCCAGCAGGACGGTCGCGGTGCTCGGGCCGACGGTGGTGACCCTGCCGACGAGCCCTTGGCCGTTCAGCACGGTCATGTCACGCGTCAGGCCGTCGTCAGCCCCGGCGTCGATGGTGATGGTCCAGGAGAAGCCCTGGGCCGCTCCTATGGCGATGACCTCGGCGGCCTTGATGCCGTACTGGCCGGCACCGGCGCTCTTGAGCATGGTGTCGAGCTGGCGCACCTTGCTGATGTTGCGGTCGTCGCTGCCGAGCTTCGTCTTCAGCGTGGCGTTCTCGTGCTCCAGGGCCGCGATCCGGTCGTGCCGGTCACCGGAGTCCCGTACGGCGCCGATGGCGTTGCCCACCGGGTCCACCGCCGCCGAGACGCCGTTCTCGACCGGTCCGAAGACCGTGGCGGCGGCCTGCCGGGCGCCGTCCACCGGCGACTCCTCACCACCGCGGATATCCACCGTGATCAGGGCGAATGCGATGGCGATCAGCAGCACCAGGAGCAGCCGGCTCTCTCGTGTGTCCCTCACGTGCGGCGGCCGTGCCTTCCTCGTCGGAATGTTCGTGCCTGTATAGCGACGTTCCGCCGTACGGGACGGCAGTGCCCGTACGGCGGAACATCGTGTCCTAGCGTCGGGGCTGGGCGTCCAGCACCTGCTGGAGCGCCTCGAACTCCTCGACGCACTTGCCGGATCCGAGCGCCACCGAGTCCAGCGGGTCCTCGGCGATGTGGATCGGCATGCCCGTCTCGTGGCGGAGCCGCTCGTCGAGTCCCCGCAGGAGCGCGCCGCCGCCGGTGAGGACGATGCCGCGGTCCATGACGTCGCCGGAGAGTTCCGGCGGGCACTTGTCGAGCGTCGTCTTCACGGCGTCGACGATCGCGTTGACCGGCTCCTCGATGGCCTTGCGGACCTCGGTCGCGGAGATGACCACGGTCTTGGGCAGGCCCGAGACCAGGTCACGTCCGCGGATCTCGGTGTGCTCGTCCTTCTCCATCTCGAACGCCGAGCCGATCGTGATCTTGATCTGTTCGGCGGTGCGCTCACCGAGGAGGAGGGAGTACTCCTTCTTGATGTGCTGGATGATCGCGTTGTCCAGCTCGTCACCGGCGACCCGGATCGACTGGGCGGTGACGATTCCGCCGAGCGAGATCACGGCGACCTCGGTGGTGCCGCCACCGATGTCGACGACCATGTTCCCGGTGGCCTCGTGGACCGGCAGGCCGGAGCCGATGGCCGCGGCCATGGGCTCTTCGATGATGTGCACCTGTCGGGCGCCGGCCTGGGTCGACGCCTCGATGACGGCGCGTCGCTCGACCCCTGTGATGCCGGAGGGCACACAGACGACGACCCGCGGACGGGCCAGGTAGCGGCGCTTGTGGATCTTGAGGATGAAGTAGCGGAGCATGCGCTCCGTGATCTCGAAGTCGGCGATCACGCCGTCCTTCAGGGGCCGCACGGCAACGATGTTGCCCGGTGTGCGGCCGATCATCTTCTTTGCCTCGGCGCCGACCGCCAGGATTCCGCCGGTGTTGGTGTTGATGGCCACGACGGACGGCTCGTTCAGAACGATGCCGCGCCCCCTGACGTACACCAGCGTGTTGGCAGTCCCGAGGTCGATAGCCATGTCACGGCCGATGAACGACATTGAGTTCCCCTTGTTCCCCATGAGGATGCGTCGGGCCTTCCCAAGAAGCGAAGAATGGCTTGTTTTGAGTAGGCGAGGGTTGGCGCTGCGGGCGTGGAAGCTTCCATCGTAGTGCCGTATGCACGGACACAGCGCGAGGGTCCTTCGCCATGGCGAGCGGAACGGCTGCCCGTTCCACCCATGGTGACGATACGTCGGGGGGATGCGTTCCCGCGATACGTGACCCTAAGCCGAAGGGCGACCGAATTACTTCGGTCGCCCCAGGTCATGAGCGCTGATTGGCGGAGCCGAAGTCAGGAAAGTCCGGGAAAGAAGAGCTTGAGTTCTCGCTCCGCGGACTCCTCGGAGTCCGAGGCGTGGATGAGGTTCTCCCGGGTGATCGTGCCGAAGTCACCGCGGATCGACCCGGGCGCGGCGGCGATCGGGTCGGTGGGGCCGGCGAGGGCGCGGACGCCCTCGATCACCCGCTCGCCTTCGGCCACCAGAGCGACGACGGGGCCGGAGGCCATGAACTCGACGAGCGGCTCGTAGAACGGCCGGCCCTTGTGCTCGCCGTAGTGCTGCTCCAGGGTCTCCTGGTCGAGCGTGCGCAGCTCCAGCGCGGTGATCGTCCAGCCGGCCTTGCGTTCGATGCGGCCGACGATCTCGCCGATCAGCCCACGCCGGACGGCGTCGGGCTTGAGAAGGACGAGGGTGCGCTGAGTCATGTGCGGCTCCTTGCGGGCTTTCGGTGCGGGTGAGGCGAGATTACAGGGGTGCGCCGGCCTGCCTACGGCCGGGTTTACGCAGTGTCATCCTCGGGCCGGAGCCTGCGAGCTCTCCTGAGCCTCGGCCTGGGCGGCCCAGCGCGCCTTCGCCTCGTCGATCCTGCGGCCGTAGTGCACCGAGGCCCACCACAGGGCAGCGAAGATCACGCCCAGGATGAACATCATCGGGACGAAGAAACCGCTCAGGACCAGCAGGACCTGGAGCGCCCAGCCGAGCTGCACACCACCGGGCCGGGTGAGCACACCGCAGAGCAGGACGGACAGCAGCATGCCGATGCCGCAGACCGTCCAGACCGTGCCCATGGACATGTCCTCGGACTTCATCGCCACGAGTCCGGCGAAGCCGATGACGAAGAACTCACCGATCAGCGTCGATGCACAGAGCGTACGCACAGGTCAGCGCCTTCCAAGCAGCAGCCGGGCCTCGCCGACCGTGATCACGGATCCGGTCACCAGGACTCCGGCGCCCGCGTATTCGGCCTCCTCCTCGGCGAGGGTGATGGCCGCCTCCAGCGCGTCGTCCAGGCGAGGTTCGACCTGCACCCGGTCGTTGCCGAAGACCTCGACGGCGACCGCGGCGAGCGCGTCGGCGTCCATGGCGCGGGGGCTGGAGTTCTGGGTGACGACGATCTCGGCGAAGATCGGCTCGAAGGCTTCGAGGAGCCCCCTGACGTCCTTGCCGTCGCTCGCGCCGACGACCCCGATCAGCCGGGAGAAGCTGAAGGCCTCGGACACGCCCTCCGATGCCGCGAGGGCACCCGCCGGGTTGTGCGCCGCGTCCAGGACGACGGTCGGGCTGGACCGGACGACCTCCAGGCGGCCCGGGGACAGCACCGAGAGGAAGGCCTTGCGGACCACTTCCACGTCGAGACTGCGGGCCTGTTCCGCGCCGATGCCGAAGAACGCCTCGACCGCGGCCAGCGCCACCAGCGCGTTGTGCGCCTGGTGCGCCCCGTAGAGCGGCAGGAAGATGTTGTCGTACTCGCCGCCCAGGCCCCGCAGGGTCAGCAGCTGGCCGCCGACCGCGATCTCGCGGGAGACGATGCCGAACTCCATGCCCTCACGTGCGACCGTGGCGTCGACCTCGACGGCCCTCTTCAGCATGACCTGCGCGGCGTCGACCGGCTGCTGGGCCAGGATCACCGTGGCGTCCTGCTTGACGATGCCGGCCTTCTCCGTGGCGATCTCGCCGGCGGTGGAGCCGAGACGGTCGGTGTGGTCCAGCGAGATGGGGGTGACGACCGCGACCGAGGCGTCGATCACGTTGGTCGCGTCCCAGGTGCCGCCCATGCCGACCTCGACGACCGCGACGTCTACCGGCGCGTCGGCGAACGCCGCGTACGCCATGCCCGTCAGGACCTCGAAGAACGAGAGCCGGTAGGGCTGCTGGGCGTCGACCATCTCGACGTACGGCTTGATGTCGTCGTACGTCTCGATGAAACGCTCGGCCGCGATGGGCGCGCCGTCCAGACTGATCCGCTCGGTGATCGACTGGACGTGCGGGGAGGTGTAGCGGCCGGTGCGGAGCTCGAAGGCGTTCAGCAGGGCCTCGACCATCCGGGCCGTGCTGGTCTTGCCGTTCGTCCCCGTGATGTGGATCGACGGGTAGGCGCGCTGGGGCTCGCCCAGCACGTCCATGAGGGCGGCGATGCGGGTCACCGAGGGCTCGAGCTTGGTCTCGCCCCAGCGGCCGGCGAGCTCCTGCTCCACCTCGCGCAGCGCCCGGTCGGTCTCGGGGTCGGCCGGGCGGTCGGGGACGGCCTCGCCCTGCGGCGGGCCCGACTGGGCGCGCAGCGTACGGCTCCCGGCCTCGATCACCGCCAGGTCGGGGTCGCGCTGGGTCTCTTCGTCGACGATCTCCGCGAAGGTGTCGTCGGGATCTGACGCGTCGTGCCGGTCTGAAGGGCGGGGCTCACTCACGGGGCCAGTCTACGGATGGCCACGGACATCGCGCGCAGCGCCCGCCGCCGTGCCTCCCCGGGCGTGGAGGAGCCCCGGCACCGCGCTCCCCGGTCACGGCGAAGCCCCCGCACTCCCGGTCGGTCGGGGGTACGGGGGCTTCGTCCTCAGGTGATCAGCCCTGGGGCAGTTGCGCCAGCTGGGCGGCGATCCGCTCGATGTCGGCCTCCGCCTTGGCGAGCCGGCCGCGGATCTTGTCGACCACGTTGTCCGGTGCCTTGGCGAGGAACGCCTCGTTGCCGAGCTTCCCGGTGGCCTGGGCCTTCTCCTTCTCCGCGGCGCCGAGGTCCTTGGTGAGGCGCTTGCGCTCCGCCTCGACGTCGATCGTGCCGGACAGGTCGAGGGCGACGGTGGCTCCGGCGACGGGCAGCGTGGCCGTCGCCTGGAAGCCGTCGCCGGCCGGCTGCAGGCGCAGCAGCTGGCGGATGGCCGCCTCGTGCGGGGCGAGCACCGTGCCGGTGACGGTCAGCTCGGCCGGGACCTTCTGGCCGGGCTGGAGGCCCTGGTCGGAGCGGAAGCGCCGGACCTCGGTGACGACCTGCTGGACCAGCTCGATCTCCTTCTCGGCCGCGTCGTCCCGGAAGCCGCTGTCCTTCGGCCAGTCGGCGATGACGACGGACTCCTGACCGGTGAGCGTCGTCCAGAGCTGCTCGGTCACGAACGGGACGATCGGGTGCAGGAGGCGCAGGGTGACGTCCAGGACCTCGCCGAGGACCCGGGCGGAGACCTGGGCCTGCTCACCGCCCGCGAAGAACGTCGTCTTGGACAGCTCGACGTACCAGTCGAAGACCTCGTCCCACGCGAAGTGGTAGAGGGCGTCGCTGAGCTTGGCGAACTGGAAGTCCTCATAGAACGCGTCGGCGTCGGCGACGGTCTTGTTCAGCCGGGACAGGATCCAGCGGTCGGTGGCCGAGAGCTGCTCGACGGGCGGGAGGTCGCCCTCCACCGTCGCGCCGTTCATCATCGCGAAGCGGGTCGCGTTCCAGATCTTGTTGGCGAAGTTGCGGGAGGCCTGGACCCAGTCCTCACCGATCGGGACGTCGGTGCCCGGGTTGGCGCCCCTGGCGAGGGTGAAGCGGACGGCGTCGGAGCCGTACGTGTCCATCCAGTCCAGCGGGTCGACGACGTTGCCGAAGGACTTCGACATCTTCTTGCCGCGCTCGTCACGGACCAGACCGGTGAGCGCGATCGTCTTGAACGGGGCCTCGCCGTCCATGACGTACAGGCCGAACATCATCATCCGGGCGACCCAGAAGAAGATGATGTCGTGGCCGGTGACCAGGACGTCCGTCGGATAGAACTTCTTGAGGTCCGGGGTCTCCTCGGGCCAGCCGAGCGTCGAGAACGGCCAGAGGCCGGACGAGAACCAGGTGTCCAGGACGTCGGCGTCCTGGGTCCAGCCCTCACCGGTGGGCGGCTGCTCGTCGGGGCCGACGCAGACGACCTCGCCTTCGGGGCCGTACCAGACGGGGATGCGGTGGCCCCACCAGAGCTGGCGCGAGATGCACCAGTCGCGGAGGTTGTCGACCCAGTCGAAGTACCGCTGCTCCATCTCCTTGGGGTGGATCGCGACCCGCCCGTCGCGGACCGCGTCACCAGCCGCCTTCGCGAGGGTCTCGACCTTGACCCACCACTGGAGCGAGAGCCGGGGCTCGACGGTCGTGCGGCAGCGGGAGCAGTGGCCGACGGAGTGGACGTACGGACGCTTCTCGGCCACGATCCGGCCCTGCTCGCGCAGCGCGCCGACGATCGCGGACCGGGCCTCGAAGCGGTCGAGACCCTCGAACGGTCCGGGAACGGTGATGACACCGCGCTCGTCCATGACGGTCATCGACTCCAGGCCGTGGCGCTGGCCGATCGCGAAGTCGTTCGGGTCGTGGGCCGGGGTCACCTTGACGGCGCCGGTGCCGAACTCCGGGTCGACGTGGTGGTCCGCGACGACCGGGATCGTGCGGTCCGTGAGCGGCAGCTTGATCCGCTTGCCGAGCAGGTGGGCGTACCGGGCGTCGTCCGGGTGGACGGCGATGGCGGTGTCGCCCAGCATCGTCTCCGCGCGGGTCGTGGCGACGACCAGCGTCTCCTCACCCTCGCCGTACCGGATCGAGACGAGCTCTCCGTCGTCGTCCTGGTAGTCGACCTCGATGTCGGAGATCGCGGTGAGACAGCGGGGGCACCAGTTGATGATGCGCTCGGCGCGGTAGATCAGCTCGTCGTCGTAGAGCCGCTTGAAGATCGTCTGGACGGCGGCGGACAGCCCCTCGTCCATGGTGAAGCGCTCACGGGACCAGTCGACGCCGTCGCCGAGGCGGCGCATCTGGCCCAGGATCTTGCCGCCGTACTCTTCCTTCCACTGCCAGACGCGCTCGACGAACTCCTCGCGCCCCAGGTCGTGGCGGGACTTGCCCTCCTCGCCGAGCTGCTGCTCGACCTTGTTCTGGGTGGCGATGCCGGCGTGGTCCATGCCGGGCAGCCACAGCGCCTCGTACCCCTGCATCCGCTTGCGGCGGGTGAGGGCGTCCATGAGCGTGTGCTGGAAGGCGTGGCCCAGGTGGAGGGAACCGGTGACGTTGGGCGGCGGGATGACGATCGTGTACGGAGGCTTCTCGCTCTCCGGGTCGGCCGTGAAGTAACCGCGCTCCACCCAGCGCTCGTACAGCTTCCCCTCTACCTCGGCCGGCGCGTACTGGGTCGGCAGTTCGGGGATGCTGGCTGGCTGCTGCGCTGCGTTCTCGGTCACGGCACACAGTTTAGGGGCGTCACAGTCATGCACTGAAACCGGTTTGTTCAGTAACGGTGTACGTCCCGGTGCCCTACGCGAGCGCCGCTTCCGCCAGGATGTTCGGAACGCATAAGCATTCTGGAGGGGACAGCGCAATGAGCCACAACCAGCCGGGCCCGTACGGCCAGCAGCCGCCGCAGGGCCAGCCCGGACCGTACGGCCAGCAGCCGGGTCCGTACGGCCAGCAGCCCGGACCGTACGGGCAGCAGCCGGGCCCGTACGGCGGGCAGCCCCCGCAGGGGCCTCCGCAGGGCCAGCCCGGCTACGGCTACCCGCAGCAGGCCCCCCAGGGCGTCCCGCCGCAGCAGCAGCCCCCGCAGCCGGGCTACGGCTACCCGCAGGGCCAGCAGCCGGGTCCCTACGGCCAGCAGCCGCCCACGCCGCCGTACGGCGGCCAGCAGGCGTACCCCGGCATGCCACCGCAGCCGGGTGCCCCGAAGAAGAAGACGGGCCTGATCATCGGCGCGGCCGTGGTGGCGCTGGCCGTCGTCGCGGGCGGGGTGTACTTCCTCACCTCGGGCGGCTCCGGCAACAGTGATGTCGCCGACTCCACCAAGGGGTACAAGATCACGCCGGCGGCGGCGGTGGAGTCGTACAAGCAGGACACGAGCAAGGCGCAGCCCTCGGCCGCGATGACGGGGCAGGACAAGACCAAGGCCGAGGCCATGGGGGTCCAGAAGCCGAACGAGGTCGGCGCCCAGTACATGAGCGGCGACATGGCGAAGAACCCGCTCACCACGAAGATGCTCATCTTCCAGGGCGTCTGGGGCGAGATCGAGGACCCCGCGCAGGTCATCGACGGCTCCTTCAAGAACGCCGAGAGGCAGGCGGCGATGAGCGAGGACGCCGAGGGGTCACTGGTCGGCAGCCCGGAGGAGGCGACACCCGCCGGCTTCGAGGGCGCGCTGATGAAGTGCCAGAACGTGAAGATCGTCAACGACAAGGCGGACGGCACTCCTGCGGGAGGGCCCAAGGAGATGCTCATGCCGGTCTGCGTCTGGGCCGACTACAGCACCGTCGGCGTGGTGATCGGCTTCGACATCGGCGGCGCCATGACGAACAAGCCGATGACCCAGGACGAGACGGCGGCCCTCGCCGCCAAGCTGTACAAGACCTCGCGTACCAAGATCTGATCCCACAACGCCGAAGGGGCGCCCGGCCATTGGCCGGGCGCCCCTTCGCGTGCGCTGTCGCCTGCCGCTACGCGGACTTCTCGTGGCGGCCGCCGTCGTTCTTGCCGATCGTGCGCGGCTCGCGCGGGACCAGGGTCGGGTTGACGTTGTTGCGGACGACGTCCGGCGTGATGACGACGCGGGCCACGTCCTTGCGGGACGGGACCTCGTACATCACGGACTGGAGGACCTCTTCCATGATGGCGCGCAGACCACGCGCGCCCGTCTGGCGGAGGATCGCCTGGTCGGCGATGGCTTCGAGCGCCTCGCGCTCGAAGTCCAGCTCCACGCCGTCGAGTTCGAAGAGGCGCTGGTACTGCTTCACCAGCGCGTTGCGCGGCTCGACCAGGATCTGGAGCAGCGCCTCGCGGTCCAGGTTGTGGACCGAGGTCAGCACGGGGAGACGGCCGATGAACTCGGGGATCATCCCGAACTTCACCAGGTCCTCCGGCATGACCTCCTGGAACTGGTCGCTCGCCTGGATCTCCAGCTTGGAGCGGATCGTCGCACCGAAGCCGATGCCCTTGGCGCCGGCCCGCGACTCGATGATCTTCTCCAGGCCCGAGAAGGCGCCGCCCACGATGAACAGGACGTTCGTCGTGTCGATCTGGATGAACTCCTGGTGGGGGTGCTTCCGTCCGCCCTGCGGCGGTACGGAGGCGGTGGTGCCCTCCAGGATCTTCAGCAGGGCCTGCTGCACGCCCTCGCCGGAGACGTCGCGCGTGATCGACGGGTTCTCGCTCTTGCGGGCGACCTTGTCGATCTCGTCGATGTAGATGATCCCGGTCTCGGCCTTCTTGACGTCGTAGTCCGCGGCCTGGATCAGCTTCAGCAGGATGTTCTCGACGTCCTCACCGACATAGCCGGCCTCCGTCAGCGCCGTCGCGTCCGCGATGGCGAACGGGACGTTGAGCATGCGTGCCAGCGTCTGCGCGAGGAGCGTCTTGCCGGAGCCCGTGGGGCCCAGCAGCAGGATGTTGGACTTGGCGAGCTCGATGGCGTCGTCGCGGTTCGCGCCGCCGCCGTTCTCGCCCGCCTGGACCCGCTTGTAGTGGTTGTACACAGCGACCGAGAGGGCCTTCTTCGCGGGCTCCTGCCCGACGACGTACCCCTCGAGGAACTCGTAGATCTCGCGCGGCTTGGGGAGCTCCTCCCACCGCACCTCGGAGGTCTCGGCGAGCTCCTCCTCGATGATCTCGTTGCAGAGATCGATGCACTCGTCGCAGATGTACACACCGGGTCCCGCGATGAGCTTCTTCACCTGCTTCTGGCTCTTTCCGCAGAACGAGCACTTGAGCAGGTCGCCGCCATCACCGATGCGTGCCACGAGGTGCTTCCCCTTCGCCTGGGAGCAGCCTGGTTCAGCGGCTCCTGGTGCCTCTATCCGACGGTACCTTGCCTGGCCCCCCGTTCGGGCCCCCCTTGGCACGGTTCACACGGCCGTGGCCGTGCGAGTGGAATGTGCCAAGGGGAAAGACCGACGTCAGACGGACGCGCCGGCTGTGGTCTTACGGGTGGAGACGATCTGGTCCACCAGACCGTACGCAAGTGCGTCGTCGGCGGTAAGGATCTTGTCGCGCTCGATGTCCTCGCTGATCTTCTCCAGCGGGGTGGTGGAGTGCTTGGCCAGCATCTCCTCGAGCTGGGTCCGCATCCGCAGGATCTCGTTGGCCGCGATCTCCAGGTCGGAGAGCTGCTCACGGCCGGTCTGCGAGGACGGCTGGTGGATCAGCACACGGGCGTGCGGGAGCGCCATGCGCTTGCCCGGGGTGCCCGCTGCCAGCAGGACGGCGGCGGCGGAGGCGGCCTGGCCCATGCAGACCGTCTGGATGTCCGGCTTCACGAACTGCATCGTGTCGTAGATCGCGGTGAGCGCGGTGAACGAGCCGCCGGGGCTGTTGATGTAGATCGAGATGTCGCGGTCCGGGTCCATCGACTCCAGGCACAGCAGCTGCGCCATGACGTCGTTGGCCGAGGCGTCGTCGATCTGCACGCCGAGGAAGATCACGCGCTCCTCGAAGAGCTTCGCGTACGGGTCGTACTCACGCACACCCTGCGAGGTGCGCTCCACGAAGCGCGGGACGACGTAGCGGTTGTCCACCTGCGGGCCGGTGTAAAGACCGCTCGCGGAGGCGCCGGAGAAGTTGTTCATGTGGGTGTTCACCATCCTGGTGGCGTATCTGTGGGCTGGAGGTCTCGGCGTACGAGAGGGTGCGGGGTGGTGCACGCCTGGATCAGGCGCCGGTGCCGCCGCCGCCCGGGATGCCCGACGCGACCGAGATGATCTCGTCGATGAGGCCGTAGTCCTTGGCCTCCTCGGCGGTGTACCAGCGGTCGCGGTCGCCGTCGCGGATGATCGTCTCCACGGTCTGACCGGAGTGGAGGGCCGTGATCTCGGCCATCCGGGTCTTCGTACGGAGCAGGTACTGCGCCTGGATCTTGATGTCCGAGGCAGTACCGCCGATGCCGGCCGAACCCTGGTGCATGAGGATGTCGGTGTTCGGGAGCGCGAAGCGCTTGCCCGCCGTGCCGCCGGTGAGCAGGAACTGGCCCATCGAGGCCGCCATGCCCATACCGATGGTGACCACGTCGTTCGGGATGTACTGCATGGTGTCGTAGACCGCCATGCCGGCCGTCACCGAACCGCCGGGGCTGTTGATGTAGAGGTAGATGTCCTTGTCGGGTTCCGCGGCAAGGAGCAGAAGCTGTGCGGTGATCTTGTTGGCGATGTCATCGTCGACCTGCTGACCGAGGAAGATGATGCGCTCGCCGAGCAGTCGGCTGTAGACCTGGTCACCGAGGCCTCCACCGAGGGACGGCTCTCCGGCGGCGTAGGGCATCAGATTCGTCACGTATCCACCTGCTCGTCTCTGACGGCTCCGGCCGTCTCAGCGTCTTCGTACCGGTGGGCCGGGACTACCCGACCCTTCCTCTTCATGGACCCTAACGCGCAGGTGGGACAACGCCATCCCGGTTCCCCAACTGTTCGCTGGGAGCGCAAGGTGAGCAGTCCGCACAAGGGTCCCGGGCGAACGACGGCGGGCCCCGGACGCGAACGTCCGGGGCCCGCCGTGCGGATCAGGTCAACGAGCGGAGCGGGGCTCAGGCCTCGTTCTTCTCGTCCTTCTCCTCGGCCTTCTCGGTGCCCTCGGCGGCCTCGGCCGTCTCGGGGGCCTCCTCGGCCGCCTCCACCGCGTCCTCATCGTCTTCGAGGTCGACGATCTCACCGTTGGTGTCGATGACCTTGGCGGCCTCGACGACGACGGCGAGCGCCTTGCCGCGGGCGACCTCGCCGACGAGCATCGGCACCTGGCCGCCTTCGACGACGGCCTGGGCGAACTGGTCGGGGCTCATGCCGGAGGACTGCGCACGCCGCATGAGGTGCTCGGTGAGCTCCTCCTGGTTGACGTTCAGCTTCTCCTTGTTGACGAGCTCGTCAAGGATGAACTGGGTCTTGATGCCCTTGACGGCCTGCTCGGAGGTCTCGTTCTCGAACTCCTCCAGGGTCTTGCCCTGGATCTCGAGGTACTTCTCGAGGTCGAGACCCATCTGGCCGAGCTGGTGGTGCTCGAGGTTGTGCTTGCGGGTCTGGACCTCGTCCGCGAGAAGCTTCTCGGGGATCGGGACCTCGGCCAGCTTCAGCAGCTCCTCGAGGACGCGCTCCTGGGCCTGGGTGGCCTGGTCGTACTGCTTGGTGTTCTCGAGGCGCTTGCGGCTGTCCTCGCGAAGCTCGGCGAGCGTGTCGAACTCGCTCGCCATCTGCGCGAAGTCGTCGTCCAGCTCAGGCAGTTCGCGTGCGGCGACGGCGGTGACCTTGACGGTGACCTCCGCTTCCTTGCCCTCGGCGGAGCCGCCCTTCAGCTCGGAGGTGAAGGTGGCCTCGCCACCGGCCTCCAGGCCGGTCACGGCCTCGTCGATGCCTTCGAGGAGCTCGCCGGAACCGATGGTGTACGAGACACCCGCGGCCACGCCGTCCTCGAGGACCTCTCCGTCGACCTTGGCCTCGAGGTCGATCGTCACGACGTCGCCCTCGGCGGCGGCGCGCTCGACCGGGTTGGTCGATGCGAAGCGCTCGCGGAGCTGCTCCACGGCCTTCTCGACCTCTTCATCGGTGACTTCGAGTGCGTCCACGGTGACCTCGATGCCGGAGTAGTCCGGAATCTCGATCTCGGGACGGACATCCACCTCGGCGGTGAAGGCCAGCAGTTCGCCATCCTTGAGCTCGGTGATGTCAACCTCGGGCTGGCCCAGAACGTTGAGCTCACCCTCGTTGACAGCCTCGGTGTAGAACTTCGGAAGGGCGTCGTTGACGGCCTCCTCCAGCACAGCACCACGGCCGAACCGCTGGTCGATGACGCGGTTGGGGATCTTGCCCTTACGGAAGCCCTTCACCGTGACCTGCTGGTTGATCTTCTTGTACGCCGCGTCGAGGCTGTCCTTGAGCTCCTCGAAGGGCACCTCGATGCTGAGCCGAACCCGAGTCGGGTTCAGGGTCTCCACGGCGCTCTTCACGGTTCGGTCTCCTTGGTGGCTGACTTCTTGGGGTTCTGCTGGGCCGCCGAGAGGCGGCTTCGCGGATCGAGCCCGGTACATCAGACACACGGGCACGCAATTTGCATAGTAACGGCAAGGGGGAGGACTCCCACAATGCGATCTTGCTGGTGGTCGGGGTGGCCGGATTCGAACCGACGACCTTCCGCTCCCAAAGCGGACGCGCTACCAAGCTGCGCCACACCCCGTCGGTGCGACACGTAGGGTACATGCAGACGAGCGCTGCGTCGGCCGCTTTGCGCGGCCGGTCACCGACGGCGTCGCGGGGCACGCCGATACGGGTGTGCGCGCACCATCCCGGACCCGCTACGATGCTGTCCGTACCGCGGTCCTGCCGGACCCGTGGTGCGATGCTCGCGGGCGTAGCTCAATGGTAGAGCCCTAGTCTTCCAAACTAGCTACGCGGGTTCGATTCCCGTCGCCCGCTCCAACGGCTCAGGGCCAGGTCGCAGGATTCCTCCTACGACCTGGCCCTGTCGCTTTTCCACCGGCCGGCCGCACGGGCCGAGAGCCTCGCGCGGAGCGATTTCCGGACCGGCGCACGCCCCCCGGCCTCCCCGCGCGGCCGCACGCCCCCCGGCCTCCCCGCGCGGCCGCACGCCTCCGGGCCGGCGGGCGGACGTCCGCCGACCGGCCCCCTGCGCACGACCTCAGAAGCTGATCTGGTTGATCGTGTCGGCTATCGAGTTCATGAATCTGTTGATCGACGGCGCCATGCCGGTCGAAGCCAGGAAGAAGCCGAAGAGGACGGCGACGACCGCCGGTCCGCCCTTGAGGGAACCGCCGCGGATGAACACCACCAGGACGATCCCCAGCAGAAGCACCACAGACAGTGAAATGGCCACGACTGATCACACCCTTGGTCGGTCCGCCTTGCCGGCCCGGTGGCGTGCGGCCCGGCACACCTCCGTCGCGCCCATCGTGCCACCAACTCCCCTCTCGCTGCTGCCGGGTGAAGGAGAGACATGGCCGGATCGCGCCATCCTCGGGCCCCGCGCGCGCCCGTGTGCGATCCGGCGCGGGCGGCGCACGGCGGGGCGCGAGGCGGGGGAAGCGGAAGTCTGTGAACCCGCTGTGCGCAGTGGAGTTCGAATATCCGCCGATGTGATCGTTTCCGTTTCCCCACACTTTATTCACAGCGATTCGCCATGAGTTCGTGCGACGAATTTCACTCTCACCAACCACCCACCGATATGCCCCATTTAAGCGGTATGAATCATCACGTAAGGGACAGTTGCCGGTGGTTTCACTTTCGAATGGCCGGGAACACGCGATATCTCTTCAGAGTTTTACGCATGCCGATCGACGGGTCTAAGGTGCATGAGATGTCCCAAGCTCCGAGCGAAATTCAGAGGGCCCCGATCACCCCGGAGAGCCGGGAGTCGGAGCCGAGACACGAGCAGACCCTGACGGCTCCGGGAGCCAACTCCCCCACCGCCAAGGCCTCTCCGTCCCGCACCGCCGCACCCGCTTCGGCCAAGCGACGCGACGCGTACTTCGACAATGTGAAGTACCTCGCGATCGTGCTCGTCGCCGTGGCGCACGCGTGGGAGCCGGTCATGGACGGGAGTCGCACGGCGCGAGCGCTGTACATGGTCGTGTACACGTTCCACATGCCGGCGTTCATCCTTGTCTCCGGGTATTTCTCTCGGTCCTTCGACATGAGCCCGTCCCGGGTGAAGCGCCTCGTCACCGGCGTCGCGGTGCCCTATGTGCTCTTCGAGACGGCGTACTCGCTCTTCAAGCGGTTCGCGGGCGGCGTGGACGACGCGCCCATCACCCTGCTCGACCCGCTGTTCCTGACCTGGTTCCTGATCGCCCTGTTCATCTGGCGGGTCACCACACCGATCTGGCAGTCGCTGAGGCACCCGTTGCCGGTCGCACTCGCCATCGCCGTACTCGCGTCGGTGACGCCGGGCATCGGTGACGACCTGGACCTGCAGCGCGTCTGCCAGCTGCTGCCCTTCTTCGTGCTCGGCCTGCTGATGAAGCCGGAGCACTTCCAGATGATCCGCCGCCGCGAGGTGCGGATGGCAGCCGTTCCGCTGTTCGCCGGAACGCTGCTCTTCGCCTACTGGGCCGCACCGCGCATGCAGCTCGGCTGGTTCTACCGCAGCAACAGCGCCCAGGAGATGGACTTCCCCTGGTGGTCGGGCGCCGTGATGACCCTGGCGATGTTCGGATGCGCACTGGTCCTCACCGTCGCGTTCCTCGCCTGGGTGCCGCGCCGGCACATGTGGTTCACCGCTCTGGGTGCCGGGACGATCTGCGGCTACCTGCTGCACGGGTTCCTCATCAGGGGGGCCGACTACTACGACCTGTTCGAGCGCTACGAGTGGCTCAGGGGCCCCGCGGGCCTGGTCGTCGTCTCTCTCGTCGCGGCCGTCGCCGTGACCCTGCTCTGCAGTCCCCCGGTCCGGCGCGTGATGCGCTTCGCCACCGAGCCGGACATGAACTGGGCGTTCCGCAGGAGCCCCGCCAAGCGCTGAGCCTGTCCGGATCGGCCCCCTCTCTCCGGGGCCGGTCCCGTCGGCGCGTCAGCCCGTCCCGGGGTTGGCTGGATCCCGCCGGTCGGCGGGGTTCACACCCTGTCGAGTCCCAACAGCCCGCGTACCTGCGCATACTTCTCGGTCAGCCGGGTACGGGTGGCGGGCTCCAGGACCGCCAGCCGGTCGGGGTCCGCGTTGTGCGCGAGATCCGACTCCTTGATCAGCAGCGCGCCGGGCGTGGCGAGAATCCGCCCGGTGTACGTGAAGAGGTCCTCGCCGTCCCGCTTGGTGACGGCGAGGACCATTTCCTTGACCCGCGGGGACAGCGGAGCTTCGTCCAGCCACTGCCGGGAGAGCACGCCGTCCTCTACCGCGTCGTGCAGCCAGGCCGCGGCCATCTGCTCCTCGCCGCCGCCCCGGATCCGCACCCCCTCGGCCACCGCGGCCAGATGCTCGGCGTACGGGCGCCCCGCCTTGTCGGTCTGCCCGCGATGGGCCTCGCGGGCGATTTCCTCCACCTGGGACAGGGTCAGATCCGGGGTCGGCATGGGCCGACTGTACGCCGGGCACCGCCTCACTCAGAAGGGGCACGATTGCATCCCGAATCGTTCGGTAAACTAATTACTGACGATTCCTTGACGCTCTCTTGACCCGACGAAGGAGACAGGCTCATCGGACACGCAGACACGCTCATCGCCATGGGGGGCGCTTTCCTCGCCGCCGCCGTCCTCGCCCGCGTCGGCGGCCGCATCGGACTACCGACCATCCCCCTGTTCATCCTGGCCGGGATCCTGCTCGGCCCGCACACGCCCGGGGTCGTCCTTCTCGACGATCCCCACGACCTGGAGATGCTCTCCGCGCTCGGCCTGGTCCTGCTGCTCTTCTACCTCGGCCTCGAATTCCATCTGGACGACCTGAAGAAGGGCGGGCGCAGGATGGCGCTCGCCGGGGGCACCTATCTCGCGCTGAACGTCGGCGCGGGCCTCGGCTTCGGCTTCGCTCTGGGCTGGGGCACCTCGGAGGCGCTGGTCCTCGCGGGTGTGCTCGGCATCTCGTCGTCGGCCATCGTCACGAAGGTCCTGGTGGACCTGGGCCGGATCGGCAGTCCCGAGACGCGCCCGATCCTCGGCATCATCGTCGTCGAGGACGTCTTCCTCGCCCTCTATCTGGCCGCCCTGCAGCCGATCCTGTCCGGTGCGGACAGCCTCGGCGCGGCGGTGCTCGACGGCGGCAAGGCCTTCGGCTTCCTGCTGCTGCTCGCCGTGGTGGCCCGGTTCGGCACCAAGCTCATAGGCAAGCTGATGAACACCAGGGACGACGAACTCCTCGTCATCTCCTTCCTCGGCGCCGCCGTCTTCGTGGCCGGGGTCTCGGAGTGGTTCGGGGTCGCCGACGCGATCGGCGCCTTCATGGTCGGCCTGATGCTGGGCAGCACCGCCTCGGGCCCCAGGATCCTGAAGCTGGTCCATCCGCTGCGCGACGCGTTCGGCGCGATCTTCTTCTTCGCCTTCGGGCTGTCCATCAACCCCGGCGACCTGCCGAGCGTCCTGTGGCCGGTGCTGGCCGCCGTCGCGGTGACCGTGGTGATGAACGTCTGCGCCGGGATGGCCACCGCCAGGATCTACGCCTTCGGCCCGAAGGCCACGGCGAACATCTCCACGACGCTGCTGGCGCGCGGCGAGTTCGCGCTGATCCTCGCCACGATGGCTGCGGGTGCGGGACTGGACGAACGCCTCTCCCCGTTCATCGCCGGATATGTGCTCCTGCTCGCGGTCCTGTCACCACTGGCGGCCGGCAGGTCGCACTGGCTCGCCCGGATCCTGCCCGGAGGGAGCGCCCGGGACCCGGACAACGAGAGGGAGACGGTTCCGGTCTGAGGTGCGGACGCCCCGGGTGCCGGTCTCGGCCGCGCACCCGGCAGATCCGCACGTACGGGTGACGCCCGGCAGCACGTTGACATCTGCGCCTTTTCGGCCGCTTCGCGCGGTTCAGGCGTGACGGGACAGCAGCAGCAGCGCGCGGTCGTCGTTGACGTCCTTCGCGCAGGCCTCGATCAGATGCCAGGCCGCGCCCTCGAAACTCGTCGCGACGTAGCGGTCGGCCTCGCCGGTCAGCCGGTCGATGCCGTCGGCGATGTCCCGGTCGGATGCCTCCACCAGGCCGTCCGTGAAGAGCATCAGGACGTCCCCGGGCGCCAGCGATCCCTTCACCGCGTCGAACTGCGCGGCGTCGTACACACCGAGCAGCGGGCCCTCGGCGGCCTTCTCCTCCCACCGGCCGCTGCCCGCGTGCAGTTGCAGGGCGGGCGGATGACCGGCCGAGAGGAGCTCGTAGTCGCCGGACTCCAGGTCGAGGACGAGATGGATCGAGGTCGCGAACCCCTCGTCCCAGTCCTGGCGCAGCAGATAGCCGTTGGCCGCCGGCAGGAAACCGTGCGGCGGCAGGGACCCGAGGAGGCCGCCGAAGGCGCCGGACAGAAGCAGCGCGCGGGAGCCCGCGTCCATGCCCTTTCCGGAGACATCGGTGAGCACGACTTCCAGGGTGCGGCCGCCGTTGGTGCGGGCGGCGACGACGAAGTCTCCGGAGAAGGACTGGCCGCCCGCCGGGCGGAGCGCCATCTCCCGGTGCCAGCCCTCGGGCAGCCGGGGCAGGGCGCTCTGGACCCTGATCCGCTCGCGCAGGTCGAAGAGCATCGTGCCGCCACGACGCCACGGCACCCCGACCCTCGCCCGGAACTGGGCCAGGACGAGCCCGAAGAACCCGCAGGCCGCCACGACCAGGACGGTGCCCGGTGTGACCCGGGCGGGCCCGTCCGCGTAGGGGCCGAGGGCTATGGACTCCACGATCAGGGCGGCGGCGGCGGTCGCGTAGAGGCTGAGCAGGCTGGCCGGCCGGAGCAGCAGACCTCCGGCGACGATCGGCAGCGCCAGTGCGGCCGGAGAGCACCAGACCGGGTTGATCAACGTGACGCAGGTGACCACCGGAATGATGACCAGCAGGCCGGCCAGGGCTATCCAGTCGGAGCCGTCTCCGCGGAAGTAGTCCACGCCGGACCGGCGCAGCGCGATGCGCGCCCGGTGTGCTGATCTTCGCCACCGGGCGGTGTAGGTGTCTGCTCCTCTGCGACGGGCCATTGCTGGGGACCTTATCCACCCGACGGCCTCCGGTGCAGGGGGACCCGGTGACAATGTGTTCGAAACGGGTTCGCCAGGGCTTCGCGGCCCTGGTAGGCAGGGCTCATGACTACGGAACTGCGGATGCTGTCGGCGGCGGAACGGGATGCCTGGTTCGGCTGTCTCGAGTTGGCGTTCGGCGGCGTTCCCTTCGCGCCCGAGAGCCGCGAACTGTGGGCCGCCCTGGCGGAGCCCCCGCGTGCGATCGCCCACTGGGACGGCACCGACTGCGTGGGGACGGCGGCCGCGTACAGCTTCCGCCTGACCGTGCCCGGTGGAGCCGCGGTGCCGGCCGCGGGAGTCACCGGGGTGAGCGTCTCCTCGACCCATCGCAGGCAGGGGCTGCTGACGTCGATGATGCGGCGCCAGCTGGACGACGTCCGTTCCTGGGGAGAGCCGCTCGCGGTGCTGATGGCGTCGGAGCCCGTCATCTACGGCCGGTTCGGCTACGGCGCGGCCACGTCCGAGATGAACCTGAGGATCGACACCTCCCGGGTCCGTCTCGCACTGCCCCCGGGCACGGACGCGGTACGGGTACGCCGGTCGTCCCCGGAACAGGCGCTCGGCGCCTGTGAGGCGGTGTACGGGCGGCTCGCGGCGGCCCGGCCCGGCACTCCCCTGCGCCGGCCCGGCTGGGAGCGGATGCCCGTGAAGGACCCGGAGAGCAGGCGCGAGGGCGGCTCACCGCTGCAGTGCGTCCTCGCGGAGCGCGACGGCGAGGTGACGGGATACGTCACCTTCCACCTGAGGCCCGCGTGGGACGACGCCGGACCCCGGGGCACGGTGGCGGTGCGTGACCTGGCGGCACTGGACCCCGCCTCGTACGCGGCGCTGTGGAGCTACCTGTCCGGGATCGACCTGACCTCGGTGATCGAGTGCCACAACCGGCCGGTGGACGACGCCGTGCTCCGGCTGGTCTCCGACGTCCGGCGCTGCGAGGTGCGGCTGCGGGACGGGCTGTACGTGCGCCTGGTCGAGCTGGGTGCCGCACTGGAGGCCCGGAGCTACCGGGCCCCGCTGGACGTGGTGCTGGACGTGGAGGACGCCTTCTGCCCTTGGAACGCGGGGCGTTGGCGGCTGACCGCTGACGCGAAGGGCGCCGCCGCCTGCCGCCGGACGGACGACGAGCCGGAACTGGCCCTGTCCGTGAACGCGTTGGGAGCGGCCTATCTGGGCGGGGTGTCGCTGACGACGCTGGCGGCGGCCGGGCAGGTGCGCGAACTGCGGGCGGACGCGCTGCGGGAGGCGGCCCTGGCGTTCTCCACGGACGTGCAGCCGTGGTGCCCGCACGGGTTCTGAGCCCGGGCGGTCTCCGGCCGCCCTACCGGCCGGAGACCGAGGGCTGGCAGGCCGGGCACCAGAAGAGGTTGCGGGCGGCCAGCTCGGCCGTGCGGACCTCGGTGCCGCAGATGTGGCAGGCCTGCCGGGCGCGGCGGTAGACGTACACCTCGCCGCCGTGGTCGTCGACCCGCGGGGGGCGGCCCATCGCCTCGGGCAGGTGCTCGGGGCGGACCGTGTCGATGCGGTTGTTCCGCACGCCCTCGCGCATGAGCGTGCCGAGATCGCTCCAGATCGCGTCCCACTCCCCCCGCGAGAGGTCCTTGCCCGGGCGGTACGGGTCGATTCCGTGCCGGAAGAGGACCTCCGCGCGGTAGACGTTGCCGACGCCCGCGACGGCCTTCTGGTCCATCAGCAGGGCGGCGACCGTGACGCGGCTGCGGGAGATCCGCCGCCAGGCGCGCTCGCCGTCCTCGTCGTCCCGCAGCGGGTCGGGGCCGAGCCGGTCGTGTATCGCGCGCTTCTCGGGTCCGGTGATCAGGGCACACGTGGTGGGGCCGCGCAGGTCGGCGTGGTGGGCGTCGTTGAGCAGGCGCAGCCGGACCGTCTCGGTGGGCGGCGGCGCAGGGGCCGTGCCGAAGCCGAGCTTGCCGAAGAGGCCGAGGTGGATGTGGATCCATAGCGAGCCCTCGAAACCGAGGAAGAGGTGCTTGCCGTGGGCGTCGACGCCGGTGAGGGTCCGGCGGTCGAGCAGGGCCGCGCTGTCGGAGAACTTCCCCTGGGGGCTGCTCACCCGGACCGGGCCGCCCGCGAACCGCTCGTGGTGGTCCGCGGCGAGTCGGTGGATCGTATGCCCCTCGGGCACGGCGGTTCTCCTGGTAACGCGCTCGTGCCGCCGGGAGTGTTCCCGGCGGCACGAGGGAGGCGGGTGCGGCGGTTCAGCCCTGCTGCGGGTGGTGGGCCGGGATCGGGGGGAGGTCGCCGGTGCTCTCGTACGCCGAGAGCATCTCGATCCGGCGCGTGTGACGTTCCTCACCCGAGTACGGGGTGGCCAGGAAGATCTCGACGAACTTGGTGGACTCCTCCACCGTGTGCATCCGCCCGCCGATGGCCACGACGTTGGCGTCGTTGTGCTCACGGCCGAGCTCGGCGGTCTGCTCGCTCCAGGCGAGCGCGGCACGGACGCCCTTGACCTTGTTCGCGGCGATCTGCTCGCCGTTGCCCGAGCCGCCGATGACGATGCCGAGGCTGCCCTTGTCCGCGGCCGTCCGTTCGGCGGCGCGGAGGCAGAACGGCGGATAGTCGTCCTGGGCGTCGTAGATGTGGGGACCGCAGTCGACGGCCTCGTGGCCGTGGGCGGTGAGCCACTCGACGAGGTGGTTCTTCAGTTCGAAGCCGGCATGGTCGGAGCCGAGGTACACGCGCATGGAGCGAAGTGTGGCACGGAACGGGCGGGGTAACCGTCAGCGGGGTCGGGGCCGGCCGGGCCGTTGCGCCCGGGGTCTGTGGGCAAGGCCACTCGGGCAACGATCGGGTCAAGGAAACGGATTCAGGGGTTCCGCTTCTGGTCCGGGTCGGGCTTGAATGCGTGCTCTTGCCTCCGCACCACCCCCGCGCAGGCAACACCCGACACACGTGATCAGAAAACGTAAGGATTCGATCCATGACGTCGCAGACGACTCTGGCTGGGCCGGGCCAACAGCCCGGAGAGCCGGGAAAGCCGGACTCCCCGGACGGGCTCCAGGCCGGTCTCAAGAACCGTCACCTCTCGATGATCGCCATCGGCGGAGTGATCGGAGCCGGCCTCTTCGTCGGTTCCGGCGCCGGCATCGCCGCGGCCGGACCGGCCATCCTCCTGTCGTACGCGCTGGTCGGCGCGATGGTCGTCTTCGTCATGCGGATGCTCGGTGAGATGGCCGTGGCCCGGCCGAGCTCCGGTTCCTTCTCGGCCTACGCCGACCGGGCCCTGGGCCGCTGGGCCGGCTTCTCCATCGGCTGGCTGTACTGGTTCTTCTGGGTCGTGGTGCTCGCCGTCGAGGCCACGGCGGGTGCCAAGATCCTGGAGAGCTGGGTCCCCGGCGTCCCGCAGTGGGCCTGGGCCCTGATCGTCATGGTGGTGCTGACCGCGACCAACCTGGTCTCCGTCGGCTCGTACGGCGAGTTCGAGTTCTGGTTCGCGGGGATCAAGGTCGTGGCGATCGGCGCGTTCGTCATCGTCGGCCTGCTCGCCGTGTTCGGTGTGCTGCCGGGCTCGGACAGCGCGGGATCGGGTCTCTCCCACCTCACGGACACCGGCGGCTTCTTCCCCGAGGGGCCGGGCGCCATCCTCACCGGTGTGCTGATGGTCGTCTTCTCCTTCATGGGCAGCGAGATCGTGACGCTGGCCGCCGGCGAGTCCGAGAACCCGCAGCGGGCCGTCTCCAAGGCCACCAACAGCGTGATCTGGCGTATCGCCATCTTCTACCTGGGCTCGATCTTCGTCGTCCTCACCCTGCTCCCGTGGAACGACCCCTCGATCGTCGAGGACGGTTCGTACGTCGCCGCGCTGAACGTCATCGGCATCCCGCACGCCGGCCAGGTCATGGACGTCATCGTGCTGACCGCCGTGCTGTCCTGCCTGAACTCCGGCCTCTACACGGCCTCGCGCATGGCCTTCTCCCTCGGACAGCGGGGCGACGCCCCGAAGGCGTTCGCCAAGGTGAACAAGCGCGGTGTGCCGCAGGCGGCGATCCTGTCGTCCGTCGTGTTCGGCTTCGTCGCCGTGTTCTTCAACTACCAGTGGCCCGACACCGTGTTCGCGTTCCTGCTGAACTCCTCCGGGGCGGTCGCGCTCTTCGTCTGGCTGGTCATCTGCTTCACCCAGCTCCGGATGCGCGGCATCATCATGCGCGAGACGCCCGAGAAGCTCATCGTGAAGATGTGGCTCTTCCCGTACCTGACCTGGGCGACGATCGCGATGATCTCCTTCGTCCTCGTCTACATGCTGACCGACGACGCCGGGCGCGAGCAGGTGCTGCTCTCGCTGCTGGTCGCGGCCCTGGTCGTGGGGGTCTCGCTGGTGCGCGACGCCCGCGGCCGCAAGGCGAAGGCGGCGGCGCCGGTCGAGTGACCGCCACCCATACCTGACGGCGGATGTCAGGTATACCCGGAAGGCTCTCCCTCGCCCCGCGATCCCGCGAGCGAACGGAGAGCCTTCCTCATGACCGCCACCCCCGCAGCCGTCGACAGCTTCCAGACCGGCTTCGCCCTCCGCCCCGATCTCCTGGTCCGGCCTCGCGACGCGGCCGGCGTCGTGGCCGCGGTGCGGGACGCCGCCGCACACGGCCGGCCCGTCTCGGTCCACGCGACCGGGCACGGCCTGCCGGGCCCGGTCGAGGGCGGGGTACTGATCAGCACCGGTCTGATGGACACCGTGGAGGTCGACCCCGCGCGCCGCACCGCCCGCATCGGGGCGGGCGCGACCTGGGGCGGGGTGATCACGGCCGCGGCGCCGCACGGGCTCGCGCCGCTGAACGGCTCGTCCCCGGGGGTGGGCGCCGTCTCGTACACCCTGGGCGGCGGGCTGCCCATCCTGGCGAGGGAGTTCGGCTACGCCGCCGACCACGTCCGCTCGCTGGACGTGGTGACCGCCGACGGCGTCCTGCGCCACGTCACCCCGGAGAGCGAACCGGACCTCTTCTGGGGGCTGCGGGGCGGCGGGCACCGGCTGGGCGTCGTGACGGGGCTGGAGACCGGACTGGTGGCGGTGGGGCGGCTGTACGGGGGCTCGCTCGCCTTCGACGGGGGCGCGGCCCCCGAGGTGCTGCGCCACTGGCTGGAGTGGACCCGTACGGTTCCGGACACCTGCACCTCCTCCGTGGCGGCGCTGCGCTACCCGGACGTGCCGCAGCTGCCCGGGTCGCTGCGGGGCCGGTACGTGGTCTCGGTGCGCGTCGCGTACACCGGTGAGGCTGCCGGCGGTGAGGCGCTGGTGGCGCCGCTGCGGGCGGTCGGGCCGACGCTCTCGGACTCGCTGCGGGAGATGCCGTACGCCGACAGCCACACCATCCACAGCGACCCGCCGTTCCCGCACGCCTATTACGGCGAAGGCGTGATGCTCCGCGGTCTGGACGCCGGAACCGCGGCACGGGCGCTGGAGCTGACCGGGCCCGGGGCCCCGATGATGACGGTGGTCCAGCTCAACCATCTGGGCGGCGCCCTGGCCGCCCTCCCCGCCGAGGAGAGCGCGGTGCCCCACCGCGACGCGGGGTATCTGCTGCGGCTGCTCTCACCACTGGACGGCACGGACGTGGCGTCGGTCCGGGCGCTGTACGCGGAGGTGGCCGGGGAGACGGCGCCGTACGCCCTGGGCCGCTCGCTCAACTTCTCCTTCGGCGGCGGGGACCGCCCGGAGACGTACCGGGACTGCCACGAGCCCGGGACGCGCGAGAGGCTCGCCGGTCTGGTGTCGCGATACGACCCGGCGAGCCTCTTCGGTGGTGCCTACGGCGTCAGCCGCGACGCCCGATGAGCTTCCAGGAGGCGGGCAGCGCGCCCATGGCCAGCGCCGCCTTGAGGGCGTCGCCGATCAGGAAGGGCACCAGGCCGGCCGCGACGGCGGCGCTCATCGACATCCCGGTGGAGAGGGCCAGGTACGGGACGCCCACGGCGTAGATGATCAGGGAGCCGGCCGCCATCGTGCCCGCGGTGCGCAGGACGGACCGGTCACCGCCCCGGCGGGCGAGGCCGCCGACGACCGTGGCGGCGAGCAGCATGCCGAGGACGTAGCCGAAGGAGGCGCCGCCCGGGCCCGAGGTGCCCTCGGAGAACCACGGCATGCCGGCCATGCCGACGAGCGCGTACAGGGCGAGGGAGAGGAAGCCCCGGCGGGCGCCGAGCGCGGTACCGATGAGCAGCGCGGCGAAGGTCTGGCCGGTGACGGGGACCGGGGAGCCGGGGACGGGCACGGCGATCTGGGCCGCGATGCCGGTGAGGGCGGCGCCGCCGACGACCAGCGCCGTGTCCACGGCGTAGCGGTGCCGGGCTGCGGGCAGCAGGTCGGCGAGGACCGCTCCGGAACGGACGGGGGCGGCAGCAGTGCTCATCGGGACTCCGCGGGTGAGGTCGGCAGGCAGGGAGGGATTGGGGCCGCCCTGATCCTCCGGGCGCGCCCCGGGGGTGACGTTAGCCGACACGACATCCCCTGATCACCATCAGCCGCCCACAAAGCGGCGGTTGAGGGGTTAGTCGGGTTCGGACAAAGAGCGTTGCGCAATCAGGCGTGAGCGTGATGCTGGTCACTGAGGTGGGGGTGTGCCCGGCCCACCGTTGGGGAAGGGGCGTTCTCCCGTGAGACTGTAGGTTCCCCATAAATGATCCGAGAGTGATCCGCAGCTCATGCACGACGCGCCCCCCACGCACTCCCCCGTACGCTCCGAGCCTCTGGCCCACGGCCTGAAGCAGCGCCATCTGACGATGCTCGGCCTGGGCGGGGTGATCGGTGCCGGGCTCTTCGTCGGTTCGGGCGCCGGGATCGCGGTCGCCGGACCCGCCGTCGTCGTCTCGTATCTGATCGCGGGCGCGCTCGCGATGCTGGTGATGCGGATGCTCGGCGAGATGTCGGCGGCGATGCCCGTGTCCGGGTCCTTCTCGGTCCACGCGGAGCGCGCGCTGGGCCGCTGGGCGGGCTTCAGTGTGGGCTGGCTCTACTGGTTCATGCTGGTGGTGGTGCTCGCCGTGGAGGCGACGGCCGCCGCGCAGATCGCCCACGGCTGGGTGCCCGCGGTGGACCAGTGGCTCTGGGTGCTGCTGTTCATGGTGGTGTTCACCGTGGCCAACCTGACGGCCGTGAAGAACTTCGGCGAGTTCGAGTTCTGGTTCGCCGCGTTGAAGGTGACGGCGATCGTGGCCTTCCTGGTGCTGGGTCTGCTGGCGGTCTTCGGGATCCTCCCGGACACCGGCCCGGTGGGGCTGACCAACCTCACGGCCCAGGGCGGCTTCCTGCCCAACGGCTGGGACGGGGTGGTCTCCGGTGTCCTCACGGTGGTGTTCGCCTTCGGCGGGCTGGAGGTCGTGACGATCGCGGCGGCCGAGACCGACGACCCGGCACGTGCCGTGGGGCGTGCGGTGCGCAGCGCGGTGGTGCGCATCCTCTTCTTCTACGTCGGTTCGATGCTGGTGATCGTGACCGTGCTGCCGTGGACCGCGCAGCAGGCCGGCCTCAGCCCGTACGTGAAGGTCCTGGACTCGATCGGGGTGCCGTCGGCCGGGCAGATCATGAACATCGTGGTGTTCGTGGCCCTGCTCTCGGCACTCAACGCCAATCTGTACGGCTCGTCCCGGATGATCTTCTCCCTGGCGGAGCGCGGCGAGGCGCCGCGCGGCCTGCTCCGGGTGTCGGGCGGACAGGGCGGCGGGGTGCCTCGCCGGGCCGTGCTGGCCTCGGTGGCCTTCGGCTTCGTCTCGGTCCTGCTCAATCTCCTGTGGCCCGACACCGTCTTCCTCTACATGCTCAACTCCGTCGGCGCGGTCCTGCTGTTCGTCTGGGGCCTGATCGCCGCCTCGCAGCTGCGGCTGCGACGCCGGCTGGAGCGGGAGGCACCGGGCGCCCTGGAGCTGCCGATGTGGTGCTTCCCCTATCTGACCTGGGCGACCCTGGCCGCTCTGGTGGCCGTCCTGCTGCTGATGCTGACGGACGACGCGGCCCGTCCACAGGTGCTGTGGTCGGCCGGGGCCACCGCGCTCGTGCTGCTCGTGGCCGCCGTACGGGAACTGCGGGCGAAGGCGTAGGCGGGTGAGCACCTTGTGTGAGCCTGGTGACCGTATAGCGGACAGTTGTTCCCCGTGAGCGGGGCGGATGGCCAGACTGTGGACCGACCCCGTCCCGACCAGTGAACTGAGCCTGTCCATGTCCCGGACCTCCGCGCCGCCCCCCACGGACGCCGCCACCCCCACCGCCGACTCCGCGCTCACCCACGGACTCAAGCAGCGCCATCTCTCGATGATCGCCCTGGGCGGTGTGATCGGCGCCGGGCTGTTCGTCGGTTCGGGTGCGGGCATCGCGGCGGCCGGCCCCTCCATCGTCATCGCGTACGCGGTCTCCGGGCTGCTGGTCATGTTCGTGATGAGGATGCTCGGAGAGATGTCGGCGGCCGATCCCGCGTCCGGCTCCTTCTCCGTCCACGCGGAACGGGCGATCGGCCCCTGGGCGGGTTTCACCGCCGGGTGGTCGTTCTGGGTGCTGCTCTGTGTCGCCGTCGGCCTGGAGGGCATCGGCGCCGCGCAGATCGTCACGGGCTGGCTGCCCGGTACACCGGAGTGGGCCTGGGTCGCCCTGTTCATGGTGATCTTCCTCGGCACGAATCTCGCCGCCGTGAAGAACTTCGGTGAGTTCGAGTTCTGGTTCGCCGCGCTGAAGGTCGTCGCGATCACGCTCTTCCTGGTGCTCGGCGTCCTCGCGATCCTGGGTGTGCTCCCGGGCACCGACTCGCCCGGCACCTCGAACCTCACCGGGGACGGCGGCTTCATGCCGCACGGCTCCGAGGGCCTCATCATCGGACTGCTCGCCTCCGTCTTCGCGTACGGCGGCCTCGAGACGGTCACCATCGCGGCGGCCGAGTCCGAGAACCCGGTGCAGGGCGTCGCCAAGGCGGTGCGTACGGCGATGTGGCGTATCGCCGTCTTCTACATCGGCTCGATGGCGGTCATCGTGACCCTCGTGCCGTGGGACGACCCGAAGGTCGCCGAGGTCGGGCCGTTCTACGCGATGCTCGACCACCTGGGCATCAGCGGTGCCGCGGAGATCATGAACGTGGTCATCCTCGTCGCCCTGCTCTCGGCCATGAACGCCAACATCTACGGTTCCTCGCGCATGGCCTGCTCCCTCGTCGCCCGCGGCCAGGGCCCCAAGGTGCTCGGCAGGATCTCCTCGGGCGTCCCGCGCAACGCCGTGCTCGCCTCCTCCGCCTTCGGCTTCCTGTGCGTGCTGCTCAGCTACTGGCGTCCGGACGACGTCTTCCCGTGGCTCCTGAACATGATCGGCGCGGTGATCCTCGTCGTCTGGATCTTCATCGCCGTCTCACAGCTGATCCTGCGCAAGCGGCTGGAGCGCGAGGCCCCGGACCGGCTCGTCGTCCGGATGTGGCTCTTCCCGGTCCTGACGATCGTGGCGCTCGCGGCCATGGCCGGCATCTTCGTCCTGATGCTGCGGCAGCCGGACACCCGCGACCAGCTCCTGGCGACCGGAGCACTGACCGCGGTGCTGGTCGTGACCGGCCTCGTGCGGCAGAAGCGGGCGGAGCGCCGGGCGCCCGCCGAGAGCTGAGCGCCCGGCCGGGCCCGCCGGACCCAGGCCCTGCCCGCCACGGAAGTGCCGCCCCGCGTGGCCGTCATCCGAGGACGAGCTCCAGCAGCGGCAGTTCGCGCCCCGGGATCGAGCCGGAGGGCGTGGCTCCGATCCGGACGGCGCCCATCGCCGTGTAGAACGGCTCGGCGTGCGGGTCGGCGTCGATGGTGAGCCGTACGAAGCCCAGTCGGCGGGCCTGCGCCATGGTGTGCTCGAACAGGAGCCGGCCCACGCCCCGGCCGATGCTGTCCGGCTCGACGAACATCATGGCGAGCGCGCCCGCGGGCGGTTCCCCGGACAGAGTGGTGAAGCCCAGGACGCGGCCGTCCTCCTCCGCGACCACCGCGCGACCGCCGGCCGTGTCGCCGGGACGGACCGTCAGCTCGTCGCGGCAGGAGGCCATGAACGCCTGGTCGTAGCCCCAATGGGCCTTGGAACGCAGGGCCAGGCCCGTCAGCACGGCGGCCTCTTCGGGCCGCCCCGGCCGAAGCTGCATCGCAGGTCTCCTCCTCGACTACCAACGACCTTACCCACGACCGCACATGAGGCGGTCCTGCGCTTTGCGCCCTGTCGTGCTTCGGTGGTTGCTCCCGTCCGTCCACCGAGGAGCCCGCATGGCTTTCCAGCACCCGCGCCGCCGCTCGATCCTCCTTGCCACCGCTGCGGTCTCCGCCGCCGCGGCGGCTCCGGCCACCGCGTCCCAACCGCAGGAGAAGCGCGGAGGCCCGCTCGTCATCGGCCACCGGGGCGCCGCCGGGTGGCGGCCCGAACACACCGCGTCCGCATACACGTTCGCGGTGCGGGCCGGGGCCGACTGGATCGAACCGGACCTCGTCCCGACGAAGGACCACGTCCTGGTGGTGCGCCACGAGAACGAGATCTCCGGCACGACGGACGTGGCCGCCCGTGCGGAGTTCGCCGGCCGCCGCACGACGAAGACGGTGGACGGCCGCGCCGTCACCGGCTGGTTCACCGAGGACTTCACCCTCGCCGAGCTGAAGACGCTGCGCGCGGTGGAACGGCTGCCCCTGGTCCGCAACCGCAACACGGTCTTCGACGGCCGCGAGCGGATCATGACCTTCCAGGAGGTCGTCGACCTGGCCCGGGCCCTGTCGAAGGAGCACGGCCGCCGGATCGCGGTCTTCCCGGAGACCAAGCATCCGACGTACTTCCGCTCGGCCGGCCTGCCCCTGGAGCCGGAACTCATCAGGCTCGTACGCCGCAACCGGCTGACGGCCCGCGACTGCGTCGTCCAGTCCTTCGAGCCGTCCAGCCTCCGCGAGGTGGCCGCCGCGCGCCTCGGTCTCCCCCTCTGGCAGGCGCTGGGGACGAGCGGCGGACCGTACGGCCACCCGGTGACCTACGAGGAGATGAGGACGCCGGCGGGGCTGCGCGAGATCGCCTCGTACGCCGGGTGGATCGGCCCCGACAAGTCCTCGCTGGTCCCTCCGCTCACCCTTCTGGAGGACGCGCACGCCGCCGGGCTGAAGGTCGGGGCCTACACCTTCCGCGCCGAGAACCAGTACCTCCCGGCCGAGTACCGGAAGGGCACCGCGCCGAACGACTTCGGTGACGCGTTCGCCGAGTACGCCTTCCACTTCGGCCGGGGCGTGGACGCGGTCGTGACGGACTTCCCCGATCTGGCGGCGATCGCCCGCGACGCCCTGCGGTCCTAGGGCGAACGGCTGATCACCTTCGGGCCCTCCTCCTGCTAGCCTGCAATTGCGAAGGACATGCAATAACCACCAGTTAGCAGTTGGAGGGTTCGACCCCATGGCCACGTACACGCTTCCGGAACTCCCGTACGACTACGCGGCGCTCGAACCGGTCATCAACCCGCAGATCATCGAGCTCCACCACGACAAGCACCACGCCGCGTACGTCAAGGGTGCGAACGACACCCTGGAGCAACTGGAAGAGGCACGGAGCAAGGACGCCTGGGGCGCGATCAACGGCCTCCAGAAGAACCTCGCCTTCCATCTCTCCGGCCACATCCTGCACTCGATCTACTGGCAAAATATGAGCGGCGACGGCGGTGGCGAGCCCCTCGCGGCGGACGGTGTGGGTGACCTGGCCGACGCGATCGCGGAGTCCTTCGGTTCGTACGCCGGCTTCAAGTCCCAGCTGACGAAGGCCGCGGCCACCACGCAGGGCTCCGGCTGGGGCGTCCTCGCGTACGAGCCGGTCAGCGGCAAGCTGATCGTCGAGCAGGTCTACGACCACCAGGGCAACGTCGGGCAGGGCTCGGTGCCGATCCTGGTGTTCGACGCCTGGGAGCACGCCTTCTATCTGCAGTACAAGAACCAGAAGGTGGACTTCATCGAGGCCATGTGGCGCGTCGTCAACTGGCAGGACGTGGCGAAGCGCTACGCCGCCGCCAAGGAGCGCGCGGACGTGCTGCTGCTGGCTCCCTGACCTGACGGAGCGAACCGAGCGTCCTGCCTCGTGATCGTCTTCTCAACCTTCACCCGGCAGGCGGATCAACGGAGAACCCCCGCGAGGACATGACTCGCGGGGGTTCTCCCATGTCCGGGAGATCATCGGATCCGGAAGACGGACCCGATGAACTCGGCGAGCAGCCGCTCCTTGAGCGCACCCGGCAAGGCGTCCAGCAGGACGAGTACCGGAGCCATCCGGCCGGGCAGTCCGGCGCCCTCGCCGAGTCCCGCGAAGGCGAGGACGCCGGCCACCTCGTCCGGACCGAGGGCGTCCGGATCGAGCCCGGCCGCGAACGAGGCGAGGTCCGGGTCGACCGTCACCGGCTCCAGGGCGCGGGCCTTCGCCAGGGCGGTCCCGAGGTCGCCGAGCAGGGCGTCGACCTGGCCGACCGTGGCGGGGGTGAGCGTGAGGTGGAGGTTGGGCGGCAGGCCGTCGAAGGAGAGCTGCGGCTGGAGGTACCAGCCGAGCTCGCGCATCTCGTCGGCGAGGTGGAGGAGCAGGCTCAGGTCCGGGGCGGCCCCGCCGTCCTCCCCCGCGACGGTGAACGCGACGAGCCCGGCGGCGGGGTCACCGAGGACCCGGATGCCGTCGGTGGACCGCAGCCCGGCGAGCAGCCGGTCCGACGCCTCGGCGACCCGCCCGGCGAGGGCGGTGTACCCCTCCTCGCCGACGTGCTGGAGGACCGCCCAGGCCTGGGCCAGCAGACCACCGGACTTGGTGCCCTGCACGGTCGGGTTGACCACGGGGTAGCCGGGCCAGCCGGCGTGCGCGAAGTACTGGTGGCGGCGGAGCTCCGCGTCGCGGTAGAGGACCACGGAGGCGCCCTTGTCCGCGTACGCGTACTTGTGCAGGTCGACCGAGAGGGAGGTGACGCCGGGCACGGAGAGGTCGAAGGGCTCCACCTCACGCCCCGCACGCCGCAGATAGGGCAGGATCCAGCCGCCGATGCAGGCGTCCACGTGGCAGAGCACCCCGCGTGCGGCGGCCGCCGCGGCGATCTCGGCGACGGGGTCGATCACTCCGTGGGCGTACGAGGGGGTGGAGGCGACCACCAGGGCGGTGCGGTCGGTGAGCGCGGCGGCCATGGCGTCGGCGTCGGCGCGGAAGGTGGCGGGGTCGACGGGGACGACGACCGTCTCCACGCCCAGGTAGGCGGCGGCCTTGTGGAAGGCCGCGTGGGCGGTGGACGGCAGCACCAGCTGGGGTCCGGTGATCCCGCGTACCGTCCGGGCGTGGTCACGGGCGGTCTTGACGGCGAGCAGGATGCTCTCCGTGCCGCCGCTGGTGAACGTCCCCTGGGCACCCGGCGCGCCGAGCAGTGCGGCGGCGGCTCCGACCACGTCGTTCTCGAGCCGGGCCACGCTGGGGAAGACCGTGGGGTCCAGCCCGTTGACGGTCGCGAACGTCGTGTACGCCTCGGCGGCCAGCTCGTCGAGGCCGTCGAGACCCGCGTCGTAGACGTAGGCGAAGGTGCGGCCCCCACGGGTGGGCGCGTCCGTCCGGCGCAGCGCGCGCAGTTCGGTGAGCACGTCGGCGGCGGCGCGGCCTTCGGGCAGGGCGGGGTCAGTCGGCACGGGCGGGCTCTTCCTGGAGGGGACGGGAGGCGGTCGGTGTCTCGCGGTAGCGGTGCAGGAGCAGGAGGCTCGCCGCCGCGAGCACGGCGGGCAGGAGGCTCATCCCCGCGGTGATGCCCGTCAGTGCCGCGTCCGGCTGGTCCACCTGGTGCGCGGCGTCGGAGGAGCGGAATCCGGTCACGGCCAGGACGAGGGCGAACAGCCCCGCGCCCAGGGCGAAGGCGAGGGTCTCGGCCGCCGTCCACAGCCCGGTGAAGGTCGCGGCCCTGCGCCGGCCGGTGGTGACGGCGTCGGCGGCCAGGGTGTCCGCGAGCATCGTCAGGGGGAGCAACTGCAGCCCGGCATAGGCGATTCCGACGAGGACGACCGCCGCGTACCCGACGGCGGGGCCGACTGCACCGGTGAAGGCGAGGAGCAGAGCGCCGGCCGTGTAGAGGAGCGACGCGCACCATTGGGCGTACCTCACACCCTTGTGCCGGGCCAGCCGGTTCCACAGCGGCATGAAGAGGACCAGCGGGCCGATGAGGCAGGCGAACAGCGGGGTGACGGCGCCGGCCGAACCGAGGGTGTACGTCGCGAAGTACTGGACACCGGCGAGCATCACGCCGATGGCGAGGGCCTGCAGCGTCCACATGCCGGCCAGATACAGGAACGGCGTGCTGGAGCGGGCGGCGGCGAGCTGGGCTCGCAGGGAGGGTTCGGCCTCACTGCGGGCGGCCTCCGGGGCGCGGCGGGTGGCCGCCCACGCCCCGAACATGCCGAGGGCCAGCAGCACGGCGACGGCCGCGCCCATCAGCCGGTAGCTCTCCGGGGTGTCTCCGTCGGCGTGCGCGATCGCGGGGGCCAGCGCCCCGGACAGCAGGATCGCGACGCCGAGGAATCCCACCCGCCAGCCGAGGACCCGTCCGCGTTCGTGCGGGTCGTCGGTCATCTCGGCGGGCATGGTCACGTACGGCACCTGGAAGACGGCGTACGCGGTGGCGGCGAGCAGGAACAGGACGGCGACGTAACCGGCTGCCGGGGCGCCCCTCAGCGGCGGCGCGGCGAAGATGAGAGCGAAGAGCGGCGGCAGGGTGCAGGCGCCGATCAGCAGGAACGGCCGGCGTGGCCCGCCGCGCAGCCGGCTGCGGTCGGAGAGCGCGCCGACCAGCGGATTGATCAGGACGTCCCAGGCCTTGGGCAGGAAGACGGCGGCGCCCGCGACGGCGGCGGGCACGGCGAGGACGTTGGTGAGGTAGTAGAGCAGGATCAGCCCCGGCACGGTCGCGAAGGTGCCGGTGCACAGCGAGCCGAGCCCGTACCCGATCCGCACGGTGCGCGGCAGGGGTGGGGTCGCGTGGTGATCGGAACCGGCCGCTGACATGGCCAGATCCTGAACGATGTTCATCTTTTCGGCAAGCCCCTGACCGCGCGGAAACATGACCGCCGTGCCGCGCCGGACGGGGCGGACCCGGTGCGGGATCCGCCCCGGGCCCGCCGCTCCTCCGGACCGTTCCCCGGGCGTCACCGGCGCCCCGGGAGGGTGTGGGTCAGGCAGGCCCGCCGAGGACGTCGCAGCTGAGTCCCGGCGCCGGCCCGGAGTCACCCCGGACATGGCCGTCACCCAGCAGCACGTACTGCGTGGTGGTCAGAGCCGTCAGGCCCATCGGTCCACGGGCGTGCAGCTTCTGGGTGGAGATTCCCAGTTCCGTCCCCAGGCCCAGTTCCGCACCGTCTGCGAGCCGGGTGGAGGCGTTCACCGCGACGACCGCGGTGTCCAGCGCCAGGGCGAACCGGCGGGCGGCCGCCTGCGAGTCGGTGACGATCGCCTCCGTGTGGCCGCTGCCGTGCAGACGGATGTGGTCGACGGCTTCCTCCAGCGACCCGACCACGGCCGCCGCGATGTCGAGGGAGAGGTACTCCCGCCCCCAGTCCTCGTCCGTGGCGGGCACCACCGCCGTGCTGTACGCCCGCACCCGGTCGTCGCCGTGCACCGTCACCTGCCGGCCGGCCAGGGCCGCCAGGGCACGCGGCAGGAAGACCGGCGCCACGGAGGCGTGGACGAGGAGGGACTCCGCGGCGTTGCAGACGGAGGGCCGCTGGGTCTTGGCGTCCAGCAGGACGGCGAGGGCCATGTCCGGATCGGCGTGCTCGTCGACGTAGACGTGGCAGTTCCCCACGCCTGTCTCGATCACCGGGACGGCGGCCCGGTGCACGACGCTCCGGATCAGCTCCCGGCCGCCACGGGGGACCAGGACGTCCACCAGGCCGCGCAGGGACATGAGTTCGTGCACCGACTCGTGTGTCGTCCCGGGCACCTGCTGGACTGCGTCGACCGGGACCGCGGTGCCGGACAGGGCCTCCCGGACGACGTCGATCAGCGCGGCGTTGGTGTGCCGGGCGGTCGAAGAGCCCCGCAGCAGAGCCGCGTTGCCGCTCTTCAGGCAGAGCACCGCCGCGTCGACGGTCACGTTGGGACGGCCCTCGTAGATCATGCCGACCACGCCCAGGGGCACCCGGATCCTGCGCACCTCCAGGCCGCTCGGCGCGACGTGGCCGTCCACCGCGCTTCCCAGCGGATCCGCCTGCCGGGCCACTTCGCGGACCATGTCCGCCAGTGCCGCGACCTGCTCCGCACCGAGCACCAGGCGGTCGAGCACCGATTCCGGCTTCCCGGCGGCGCGGGCCGCCTCCAGGTCCCGGTGGTTCGCCGCCCGTATCTCCTGGGTGCGGGCGGTCAGCCGGGCGGCGATCGCGGCCAGCGCCGCGTCGCGCTGCGCGCCGGAGGTCGTGGCCATGCGAGTGGCCGCGGACCGGGCGGCGAGTGCCGCTTCCCGGACCGTTCCCGCGGCCGAGGACGTACACACCGGGTGCCGGGCGTGTACGGCGCCGGAGGTGGTCGGAGCTTCCATGCCGTCTCCTGATGCTCGTGCTGCTGTGAGGGATGAGGGACCGGATGCCCCGGTCGGCTCATCAGGTGGCACGCGGCCGTTCCCGCGCGCCGGCCGCGGCCCGGGGTTCACCGCGCCGGTTCCTTCTCCCGTTCGAGTCTGCGGATGCTGCGGGTGATGCCGCGTACCGAGGACAGCCCGTCGAGCTCCGCGAAGACCGCGGCCAGGGCGGCGTCCGAGGCGGGGTGGGTGGAGACGGTCAGCTGGGCCATCGTCTCCACACCCTCCTGCCTCACCGTTCCGAGCGACACCCCGTGTCGCGCGAAGACGGCGCTCACCCGTGACAGCACTCCGGCCCGGTCCTCCACGAGCATGCTGACGACGTGACTCGTCGCCACCTGGGCGTGCGGGCGGACGGGCAGGCGTGCCGAGAAGGCCGGCCCGCGACCGGCCGTCCCGTTGACCCGGTTGCGGCAGACCTCGACGAGGTCGCCGAGCACCGCGCTGGAGGTCGCGGCCCCGCCGGCACCACGGCCGTGGAACATCAGCTCCCCTGCCGCCTCCGCCTCGACGAGGATGCCGTTGTACGCGCCCCGGACGGAGGCCAGCGGGTGGTCGAGCGGGAGCAGCATGGGGTGGACCCGCGCGCAGACGCCCTCGGCGGTGCGGTCGCAGATCCCGACCAGCTTGAGCACGCACCGGTCGGCGCGGGCGTGCTGGATGTCGCTCGGTCTGATGTGGGCGATGCCTTCGCAGTGGACGTCGGCGACCGGCAGTTCGGTGTCGAAGGCGAGCCGGGTGAGGACCGCCATCTTCGCCGCGGCGTCCGCACCCGAGACGTCGGCGGTGGGATCGGCCTCGGCATAGCCCAGCCGCTGGGCTTCGCGCAGGGCTCCCTGGAAGGTCCCGCCGGACGTGGTCATCCGGTCCAGGACGAAGTTGGCCGTCCCGTTCACGATGCCGGTCACCCGCCGGACGCGGTCCCCTGCCAGGGACTGGCGCAGCGGGCGGAGCAGCGGTACGGCTCCCGCGACGGCGGCCTCGTAGGACAGCTCCACGCCGTGCTTCTCCGCGGTGCGGTGCAGGTCCACCCCGTCCCGCGCCATCAGGGCCTTGTTCGCGGTGACCACCGCGGCACCCGATTCCATGGCCGCGACGGTCAGTGACCGGGCCGGTTCGACGCCGCCGATCAGTTCGATCACCACGTCGATGTCGCCGCGCGAGACGAGCGCCGACGCGTCCGTCGTGACCAGTCTCCGGTCGATGCCCGGCAACTCGCGCCGGTTCCGCACGGCGACGCCGACGAGCTGGACGGGCGCGCCGATCCGGGCGGCCAGTTCCTGGGTGCGCCCGGTCAGGGCGCGGGCCGTCTCGGCACCCACGGTGCCGTGGCCGAGCAGGGCGATGCGCTGGGCCGATGGTTTCATCCGGTTCTCCCCCGTTGATTCCGCATGGTCGTGCGTCCCGTGTCCGTCAGCCGGCGGCGGCCTGCTCGGTCACCTTGCCGTCCTGGTCACCGGCGTCCCGTACGGCGGTGTCCGCCCCGTCGTCGTCCGTGCGTGCCCTGTATCGCTGGAAGACCTTCGCGCCGAGGACCAGGGCGGCTGGCAGTACGAGGTACCAGCCGAAGAAGCAGAAGACGACGAGGACGGCGGCGAGGGAGACCACGGCACCGGCGCGGCCGAAGGTGCTGCCGCGGAGCAGCTTGACCGCGGCGGACAGCCCGGCGATGTAGACGGCGACGAAGCAGGCCGACGCGGCCGTCATGATCGGGTCGAGCCGGATGTCCAGCACGGCGGCGGCTGCCAGGAGGACCGCGGTCAGCGAGGCGAGGACCAGCAGACTGCGCCGGGGGATCTCACCGGCGCCGTTGCCCTTGCCCAGCCGGCGGGGCAGGTCCCCGTCGCGGCCGAGCGCGGCGCCGAGCCTGGAACCGCCGGCGATGTAGGCGTTGACCGTGGCGAAGGTGAGCAGGGCGGCGGCCACGGCCGTCACGGCGCTCGCCGAGCTGCCGATCCCGCGTTCCAGGAGGAGGGTCAGCGGTACCGAGGAGCGGTCGGGGCCGGAGCCCAGCACCGCCATCGAGGTGGTGGCCACGCCGAGGTAGAGGACCGCGACGGTGACGACGGTCAGCGCCGTGACGACGGGGAGCTGCCGGCGTGGGTCGGAGAACTCCCCGGACAGGTGGGAGACGGCCTCCCATCCGGAGAAGGCGAAGAAGAGCAGCGTCGCCGCATGGCCTACCGCGAACCAGCCGTGCGGGGCGAAGGGGGTGAAGTGCTCCGCCCGGGAGTCCGGCGCGGCGACCACGACGGCGGCGACCATCAGCGCGGCGAGCAGGCCGACGAGCAGCAGCTGCAGTCCGCCGGAGAGCTTCAGTCCGAGCCAGTTGCTCACGTACGCCGCCAGCAGCAGGACCGCCGCCACGCCGAGCGACATCGGATAGCCGCCGCCGAGGGCGTCGGCGACGTAGGAACCTCCGACGATGGCGGCGCTCGCGGTGCCCACCGGTACGGCGAAGTAGAAGAGCCATCCCACCGGGGCCGAGGTGCGGGGGCCGAACGCCTTGGCCGCGAACGTGGCCACGCCACCGCCGTCGGGATAGCGCATTCCCAGGGATGCGAAGGCGCCGGCGATCGGGACGCAGAACGCGACCATCAGGGCCCAGGCGACCAGGGACGCCGGGCCTGCTTCACGTGCGGTCAGTGCGGGCAGGGCGAGGACTCCGCCGCCGAGGACCGCTCCCACGTACAGCGCGGTCCCCTGGGCCACTCCGATGCGGTGGCTGGAACTCATGATTTCTTCCTCTGGGTTCGGGTGGTGGGAAGCAGGGATCTCACCGGGGCACCAGCCCGTCGTGCCGCGACCGGCGCCGGGTGCCGAGACGTCCGAGGAACTCCTCCGACGCGCGCAGGAAGGAAGGCACGTCCAGCAGGAAGGCGTCGTGCCCGGTGTCGTCGGCGTCGTTCCTCAGATGACGGGCGGCCTGGCCCCTGGCCGCGAGCCCGGCCTGTATGTGCTCGCTGTGTGCCGGTCCGAAGAGCCGGTCCTGGGTGAAGCTGTAGAGGAACACCTCGGGGGGTGGTCCGGCCTGGCGTGGCCGGCCGGCGCCGGCGAAGGCGTCGAACCGGTCCATGGCGCCCAGCAGACGGAGGTAGCTCTCGGCGTCGAAGCGGCGCAGGAACTTCTCCGCCTGGTGCTCCAGATAGCCCTCGACCGCGTAATCGCCGCGCTCCGGGGACGGCGGGTGGCGGCGGGTGCCGGCTCTGCGCGGCGCACGGCCGAACTTGCGTTCCAGCGAGCGCTCGGACAGATAGGTGAGATGGGCGATCATCCGGGCCGTCCCCAGCCCGGACCCCGCTCCCGGGCCGGGGTGCCCCCTGTCGTTGCGGATGGCGTGGCGGGCGACCGCGTTCCACGCGAGGTTGTCCGCGCTCTGCCGTGCGGTGGCCGCGACGACCATGAATCCGTCCGCGTCCTGCGGGTACCGCAGCAGCCACTCAAGGGCCTGCATGCCCCCGAGCGACCCTCCGACGACCGCGTGCAGACGCGTGATGCCCAGGCCGGCGAGCAGCTCACGGTGGACCGTCACCATGTCGCCGACCGTGACTTCTGGGAAGCGTGCCCCCGTCGGCGCCCCGCCGGGCCCGGGCAGCCAAGGACCTGTGGTCCCCGCGCAGCCGCCCAGTACGTTGGCGCAGATCACGAAGTAGCGGCTGGTGTCCACAGGCCGGCCCGGCCCCACCATCGTCTCCCACCAGCCCGGCACGTCGTCGGAGTCGTGCCGGGCGACATGGGAGTCGCCGGTCAGCGCGTGGCAGATGAACACCGCGTTGTCCCCGGCGCTGTCGAGCCGTCCGTACGTCTCGTACGCCACCTGAACCGTGTCGAGGCTCTGCCCGGAGGCCAGGAGCAGCGGACGGTCCGGCGGGAAGGGTGCGGCGAGCGACACGTGCCCGCTGCTCGGTGCGGGCCAGTCCAGGAACACCAGATCTCTCCCTCCTTGTGGGCCTGCCCGGGTCAGACGGCGGCCAGGGCCTGTTCGAGGTCGTGGACGAGGTCGTCGGGGTGTTCCAGACCGACGGCCAGCCGGATCGACCCCTGGGTGATGCCGGCGCCCAGCAGGTCCTTCTCGGGCAGGTGGGCGTGGGTGGTGGAGGCCGGGTGGGTGGCGAGCGAGCGCACGTCACCGACGTTGGTCACGTGCGAGAACAGCTTCAGCGCCTCGATGAACCTGGCTCCGGCTGTCCGGCCGCCCTTCAGCTCCACCATGACCATGGGCCCGAACTCCCCGCCCAGATAGCGCTTGACCTGCTCGGCCTCGGTGCCTTCGGTGAGGCTCGGGTGGCGTACGAGGTCGACCTTCGGGTGGCCCTGGAGGAACTGGGCGACGACCAGGGCGTTGGCCGCGTGGGCGGGCATGCGCAGCGGCAGGGTCTCGATGCCCTGAAGGATCAGGAAGGCGTTGAAGGGGCTCATGCACAGGCCGAGGTCGCGCAGCAGGGTCTCGCGCGCCTTGAACAGATAGCTGCTGCGACCGCGTGTGTCCGGGAGCTTGCGGCACTCTTCTCCCCACACGACGTTCCCGTAGGCGGGGTCGGGCTTCGTCATCTGGGGGTGGCGCGGGGAGTTGTCCCAGTCGAAGGTGCCACCGTCCACGATGATCCCGCCGATCGCGGATCCGTGGCCGCCGAGGTATTTGGTGCCGGAGTACACCGTGACGGCCGCGCCGTGGTCGAAGGGACGGCAGGTGAACGGCTGAAGAGTGTTGTCCATGATCAGCGGGATGCCGTGCCGCTCCCCGATCTCCGCGACCTCCGCGATGGGGAAGATCCTCAGGCGCGGATTCGGCAGCGTCTCGCCGAAGTAGAGGCGTGTCCGGTCGTCGGTCGCGTCGTCGAAGTTCTTCGGATCGGCGGGGCTGACGAACCGCGTCTCGATGCCGAGCCGTTTGAGCGTGGCGCCCAGGAGACTCCAGATGCCGCCGAAGAGCTCGTTGGAGGAGACGATGTTGTCCCCGGCCTCGACGAGGTTGAGGATCGCCAGGGTCACCGCCGCGTGCCCTGACGCGGTGGCCAGTCCGGCGACACCTCCGTCGATCTGGGCCATGCGCTCTTCCAGCACGTTGAGGGTCGGGTTTCCCAGCCTGGTGTAGGCGTGGCCGTTCCCCTGGAGTCCGAAGAGGCCGGCCGCCATGTCCGCATCAGGGAATTCGTAGGCGGCGGTCATGTAGATGGGCGTGATGAGCGGCGGGTTGACACCCATGCGGACGTGGCGGCCGCCCTGGATCGTCGCCGACTCGCGTCGGGCGTAGCCGCGTTCGCCGAACAGCTCTTCTTCTTCGGTGGACAGCACGGAAGCTTCCTTCGTGTCAGGGGGCAGGACGGGTACGGAGGACGGACGGTCCGGGCGGCCGCATGAGCGGCCTCAGAAGTGGTGGGTGGGCCGGTAGTGCTCCTCGAGCCGGTGGTTCAGCCGTCGCAGCAGGCCCGAGACCGCCCCCAGGAAGCGGCGCAGGGCGCCGGGGCGGGTCACGCCCCCACCGCCCTGGCGTGCAGCGAGGTCACCGCACGGCGGGCGGAGTCGATGGCTCCGGCCTGCCAGCCGATGTGATGGGTCAGCCAGTCGCCGGCGAAGTGGACACGGCCCGCCGGCCGGTTGAGGAGGCTGTAGGCGGTGTCCGAGTCTTCGGGCCACTCGATCCAGCCGCCCTCGATATGGGGTATCCGGTGCCAGGCGACGGCGAATCCGCCGGAGAGCTCCGTACGGTAGGAACGACCGTGGATGCGTTCCCCGAGGGCCACGGCCCGGGCCATCCGCTCGGCCGGCCGCAGCCTGCCGAACTCCAGGGCGTCGTCCCGGTAGTGGTAGTAGCCGACCACCACTCCGCGCTTGCCCTGGTAGCCGTGGGACGGGTACCAGACATGGGTGAGGGGGAGGTCGGTCTCGGTGATTCCGCCGTAGATCCGGTGGTCCTCCTCCCACCAGCGGCGCCGGTACTCCAGGCCCAGCTTCCCCACCGCCAGCGGTGCCGGACGCTCCAGCGCCGACTGCACCTCGGCCCCGAGGTTGTGGGTGGTGCGCGCCAGGACGTGCGGCGGCAGTGCGGCCACGCAGAAGTCGGCGCGCTCGGCGAGGTTCCGGCCGTGTGAGTCCGTGTAGCGCACCTCCACACCGGTGCCGCGGTCCACGATGCCGTCGACCGTGGCCCGGTAGCTGATGCGCGCGTCGCCGATCCGCTCCACCAGGGCCTGCGCGATCCGGTCCATGCCGCCGACCGGCTGGAACATCATCATCGCCTGGAGGTAGTCGAACTCGAAGGAGATGTACCGTCCGGTGCCCTGCGCGAAGACCTCTCCCATGGAGGGCGGCGCGCCGTAGAGGACTCCGCTGTCGTCACCGGCGCCCGGCGGTGTGCGGTAGCCGCGGCGCGTGCTGCCGCGGTACGCCCAGCCGTCCGCCCGCCCCCCGATGTCGCCGAAGTCCTCGGCGAAGGCGAGCAGCCGCTCCCGGTCGTCGCCCGTCAGCTCCTTGTCGAGCGCGTTCCTGTCGACGGCCTTGGCCAGCAGTTCCGAGACGTAGCCGTAGGTGTCCGCCTTGGCCGTACGGTGCCGGACCGGTGCGCCCACCTTGTCCAGGTAGACGTAGGCGTCGGCGTTCTGGTTGGCGAACGGTTCGATGGCGACGCCGAGTTCGCGGCAGTAGTCGAGAGTGACCATGTGCTGCGCGATGCGCGCCGGTCCGGCGTTGAGGTACTCGCCCTCCGAGAACCCGGCACGCTGGACCTCACCGCCGATCTCACGCTCCTCGGTGCCCCTGCGGACGGTCCAGTTGCGGCCTCCGGGACGGCCCTTGGCCTCCAGGACGCGGCAGTCGTAGCCGGCCTTGCCGAGTTCGTACGCCGCCGTGAGGCCCGCGACGCCCGCGCCCAGGATGATGACCCGCCCCGGCCCGCGCCCCGTGAAGTCGCCCCGGCGGGGCGGCGAGAACGCCGCCCCCGGCTCCGCGGCCCCCGCGGCCGGGGCCAGGCCCAGCGCACCCATCGCCGCCCAGAGCGCCCCGGCCCCGCCCGCGGCTCCCACCGACTGCAGGAACCTCCGTCTGCTCTTACCGGTCTCGGTCACTGCGCCTCCGACTCGTGTGTGCCGGAGATGCCCGGCCTGTTGCGTGACATGGGCAAGCCTCGGGGCACGACAGGGGCCGGCGGGATGGCCGCCCGGCCGCTCTTCGGACGTGGCCGTGTGGGGCGCCGACCGGCCACTGCCCGGACGGCCACCCCGGAAGACCGGCCGAGAGGAGCTCCTTGGCGCGGGGTCCGCGGAGGAGGGTCGAAGGCCTACCCGACAGGCAGTCCCGAGAATCAGGCAGGCGACCCGATGAGCGATGTGTACTCCATGGACCCCCGGACCGGAGTGACGATGGAGATGGTGGCGGAGGACTCGGACGGCCCTGCCGTCTCCCGTGTCTGCCTGGCCGCCGCCGAGGCCGCGGAGGGACTCGCCGCGCTGGGGCTCGACGGCCGGGCGGATCTGCTGAGGCGGATCGCGTACGAACTCGAGAGCGACGGCACCACTCTGGTGGAGACCGCGGACCGGGAGACCGCGCTGGGAGCGGAACGCCTGACGGGTGAACTGGCCAGGACATGCGCACAGCTGCGCTTCTTCGCCGACGTACTGCACGAGGGTTCCCACGTCGGCGCGACGATCGACCACGCGGATCCCGCGGCCGTTCCGCCGCGTCCCGACATGCGGCGCATGATGCTGCCGCTCGGCCCGGTCGCCGTCTTCGGGTCCAGCAACTTCCCGCTGGCCTTCGGAGTCGCGGGCGGGGACACCGCGTCGGCTCTCGCCGCCGGCTGCCCCGTCGTGGTCAAGGCCCATCCCTCGCACCCCGCGACCTGCCTCGCGGCGTTCCGCGCGGTCACGCGGGCGGTGGCACACGCCGGCGCGCCCGTCGGGACCGTCGGCATCGTCTGGGGGTTCGACGCCGGACGTGCCCTGGTCCTCGACCCCCAGGTGAGAGCGGTCGGCTTCACCGGTTCCCTCTCGGGCGGCCGGCACCTGCACGATCTGGTGGCCTCGCGTCCGGAGCCGATCCCGTTCCACGGCGAGCTCAGCAGTCTCAACCCGATCTTCGTCACGCCCCGCGCGGCGCGCGAACGGGCCGAGGACATCGCGCGGGGCTTCGCCCAGTCCTTCTCGTTCGGGCACGGTCAGGTGTGCACCAAGCCCGGACTGCTCCTGGTCCCTGCCGGTGAGGACGGAGCCGAGCTGCGCGCCGCGGTGGCGAGGAGCGTGACCGAACTCGCCCCCGCCTGGCTTCTGAACGACGGGATCCGCCGCGGGTTCCTCGAAGGCGTGCGGCGGCTGTCGTCACTGCCCGGGGTGACGGGCCTCGTCGAGGGCTCGGCGACCGACGAGGAGCGCGCGGTCCGGGCCGTCCTCCTGACCGTCGAGGCCCGGCAGCTGCTCTTCGTGGAGTCACCGCTGCTGGAGGAGTGCTTCGGGCCCTTCGTCGTCATGGCCGAATACCAGGGTGTCCAGGAACTCACGGCGGTGGCCGACCGGCTCGGCGGACAGCTCTCGGCCGCCGTTCACTCCGCGGGCTCCGTGGACGCCGCGGACCCGTCGGACGACGAAGCCGCCCTGGCCGCGCGGCTGCTGTCCAGGCTCGGACGCACGACCGGCAGGATCGTGTGGAACGGCTTCACCACCGGTGTCGCCGTCGGCTGGGCCAGCCACCACGGCGGCCCCTATCCGGCCACGACCTCCCCCGAGCACACCTCGGTCGGCGCCGCCTCGATCGCGCGCTTCCTGCGGCCCGTCTGCTACCAGTCGATGCCTGACGCGCTCCTCCCCGCCGAGCTGCGCGACGCCAACCCGCTGGGTCTGCCGCGCCGTGTGGACGGCCGTGTCCACGTGGAGTGACCGCCGCCCCCGATTGTAGAAAGCGCTTGCGCCCGCCTTCCCCCGAGGCGAAACTGATGTCCCGTGCGTTCAACGGCGGACCGGTCCGCAGGGCCGGTCCGCCACCGCTGAGTCGCCCGGTCGACGGGTGTCCGCTCGGCCGGTCAGCGGAAGCAGACGTCTAGGGGGACCACTGCCATGCCCGCTGCCGCCATCACCGTTGCCGTGCTGACCAGAAGCGAAGCTCTCCGCGTCGGTGTCCGGACGTTACTGGACCAGACGCCGGGCGTCGCGTCCGTCCGCGACTTCGCGTACGAGCCGGAGACCGCCGCGGCCATCGATTTCAGCGATGTCGGGGTCCTCCTGCTGTCCTGCCCCCGGGAGGACTGGGCGCGCCGGACGGCCAACCGGGCAGGCGCCGAGGGTGCGAAGGTCCTGCTGGTCCTGGACGAGCAGATGGCCGCCTCACCCGACTCCCTCACCGGGGTCGCCGTGCACGGCATCCTGCTGAAACACGCGCTGTCGGCGGAGGCGTTCACGCTGACACTGCGGGAGATGAGCGCCGGGGGCTTCCCCATGCCCGCCGAGTTCTCACGGAGCCTGCTCAGACGCTCCACCGATCCTTCGGCCGGCAGGCGGGGGCACGTCGCCGTACTGACGTCCCGGGAGCAGGAGACGCTGGTGCTGCTCGTGGAGGGCCTGAGCAACAAGCTGATCGCGCGGCGGCTCAAGATCTCGGAGCACGGCGCCAAACGGCTGGTCGCCAACATCCTGGCCAAGATGAACTGCCCGAACCGTACGCAGGCCGCGGCCGTCGCCGTACGCGAGAGCCTCGTCCCCGAGCAGCGGCCGGTCCCCTCGGGGCAGTGGTAGGCGCCCTGAACGGCCGGTGCGGTGGCCGCGCGTCCCGTTGCCCGGTGTGACACTGGCGGTATGACGGAGAGTGCACGGCAGACGGAGCGGCGCTTGGAGCAGGCGGTCCTGGAGCTGCTGGAGCGCCGGGGACCGACCGCGACGATCTGCCCCTCCGATGCCGCGAGGGCGGTGTACGAAGGGGACGACGAAGGCTGGCGAGCGCTCATGGAGCCGGCCCGCCGCGCGGCCCGGCGGCTGGTCACGGCCGGCGAGGTAGAGATCACCCAGGGCGGCCGCCCCGTCGGGCCGGAGGACGCCCGCGGTCCGATCCGCATCCGCCGCGCCCCCTGATCCGCCGGTGCGGGCCCGGAGCCCGCACCGGCGGAAGGGGTCTTGCGCTGCTGCCGGTCGGGTCAGTCGAAGACGGGGCCCTGGGTGCGGGTCCGCTTGATCTCGTAGAAGCCGGGGATCGACGCCACGAGCAGCGTGCCGTCCCAGAGCTTCGCCGCCTCCTCGCCCTTCGGGGCGGGAGTGACGACCGGGCCGAAGAAGGCGATCTGCTCGCCGTCGGCGCCGGGCACGGCGATGACCGGGGTGCCGACGTCCTGGCCGACCTTGTCGATGCCCTCCTGGTGGGAGGCGCGCAGCTCCTTGTCGTACGCGTCGGAGTCGGCGTACTCCAGCAGTTCGGCCGGCAGGCCGACGTCCGCCAGGGCGCCCGCGATCGCCTCGCGGGTGGGGCCCTCGCCGTTGTTGTGGATGCGGGTGCCGAGGGCCGTGTACAGCGGGCCGACGATCTCGTCGCCGTGCTTCTGCTGAGCGGCGACGACCACACGGACGGGCGCCCACGCCTTGGTGCGCATCATGTCCTGGTACTCCTCGGGCAGCTCGTCGAGCCTGGGCTCGTTGAGCACGGCCAGGCTCATGACGTGCCAGCGCACCTCCACGTCGCGGACCTTCTCCACCTCCAGCATCCAGCGGGAGGTCATCCAGGCCCAGGGACAGAGCGGGTCGAACCAGAAGTCGGCCGGGACCTTGCCGCCGGTCGTGCTGTTCTCGGGCATGTCTCTCCTCATGAGGTCGGTCTGCACCTGAGTCTGCGAACGCGTCGGGACCCTCCCGCCATTCCCGTGCGTCGCCTTCCGGGCCCGCATGGGAGGATCAAAGGTCTTCGAACGAGACACAAAGGAGTGCTCCGTGCCCGGTGAGAACCTGTCCCGCGACGAGGCCCGCGAGAGGGCCGAGCTGCTGACCGTCGACGGTTACGAGGTCGTCCTCGACCTCCGTTCCGCCGTCGGTGAGCCCGACGGGGGCGACGAGGCCGGTCCGCGCACCTTCCGCTCGCAGACCACGATCCGCTTCCGTTCCGCCCGCGCGGGGGCCTCCACCTTCGCCGATCTGCTGGCGCCCTCGGTGACCGCGGTGTCGCTGAACGGCAGGGACCTGGACCCCGGGGCCGTCTTCGACGGCACCCGGATCGCGCTGGAGGACCTCGCCGACGGTGAGAACGTCCTGGTGGTCGACGCACAGTGCGCGTACAGCCGGACCGGCGAGGGCATGCACCGCTTCGTCGACCCGGAGGACGGCGAGGTCTACCTGTACACGCAGTACGAGCCGGCCGACGCGCGGCGTGTCTTCGCCAACTTCGAGCAGCCCGACCTCAAGGCGCCCTACCGCTTCCAGGTGACCGCGCCCGAGGGCTGGCACGTCTGGAGCAACGGCGCGGAGGAGTCGCGGGAGGGCGAGGTCCACCGGTTCGCGGAGACCCTGCCGATCTCGACGTACATCACGGTGGTCGTGGCGGGTCCGTACCACTACGTGAGCGACACCTACACGCGTACGTTCGACGACGGTACGAAGCTGGAGGTCCCCCTCGGCGCGATGTGCCGCAAGGGGCTCGCGCGGTACTTCGACGCGGACGACGTCTTCCTGATCACCAAGCAGGGCCTGGACTTCTTCCACGACCACTTCGACTACCCGTACCCCTTCGGGAAGTACGACCAGGCGTTCGTGCCCGAGTACAACCTCGGCGCCATGGAGAACCCCGGCCTCGTCACCTTCCGCGAGGAGTACATCTACCGCGGGAAGGTCACCTCGGCCTCGTACGAGCGCCGCGCGAACGTCATCCTGCACGAGATGGCGCACATGTGGTTCGGCGACCTGGTGACCATGCAGTGGTGGGACGACCTGTGGCTGAAGGAGTCCTTCGCCGACTTCATGGGGACGTTCTCGATGGTGGAGGCGACCCGGTTCACCAACGGCTGGATCACCTTCGCCAACAACCGCAAGGCCTGGGCCTACCGCGCCGACCAGCTGCCGTCCACCCACCCGGTCACGGCGGACATCCGTGACCTGGAGGACGCCAAGCTGAACTTCGACGGCATCACGTACGCCAAGGGCGCCTCGGTGCTGAAGCAGCTCGTGGCGTACGTGGGGCGGGACGCGTTCCTGGAGGGCGCGCGCCGCTACTTCAAGCAGCACGCGTACGGGAACACGCAGCTGGGCGACCTGCTCTCGGTGCTGGCGGAGACCTCAGGGCGCGACATGACGGCCTGGTCACGCGCGTGGCTCCAGGCGGCGGGGGTCAACGTCCTGACGCCGGTGGTGACGTACGACGGCGAGGGCCGGATCGCGGAGCTCGCCGTGCTCCAGGAGGCCCCCGCCTCCCACCCGGAGCTGCGCCCGCACCGGGTCGCGGTCGGGCTGTACCGGCTCTCCCCGGAGGGCGAGCTGGTGCGGTACGCGCGCGCCGAGGCCGATGTCGCCGGGGAGCGCACCGTGGTCACGGAGCTGGCCGGGTCCGAGAGGCCCGACCTGGTCCTGGTCAACGACGACGACCTCACGTACTGCAAGATCCGCTTCGACGAGGTGTCCCTGGCCACCCTGCGCGAGCACCTCGGTGACATCACCGACCCGCTGGCCCGGGCGCTGTGCTGGTCCGCGCTGTGGAACCTGACACGGGACGCCCTGCTGCCGGCCCGGGACTTCGTGTCCCTGGTGCTGTCCTTCGCCGGCCGCGAGTCGGACATCGGCGTGCTGCAGATGCTGCACGCCTGGGCACGGTCGGCGCTCGTCCACTACGCCGCTCCCGCCTGGCGCGAGGAGGGCGGCCGGGCACTGGCCGAGGGTGCGCTGACCGAGTTGCGGCGCGCGGAGCCGGGCAGCCAGCACCAGTTGACGTGGGCCCGGTTCTTCGCCGCCGTCGCGGCGTCGGACGCGGACTTCCAGCTGCTGGGCGAGCTGCTCGACGGCTCGGCGGTGATCGACGGTCTGGACGTCGACCAGGAGCTGCGATGGGCGTTCCTGTCCCCGCTCGCCTCGCACGGCAGGGCCGGGGAGGCTGCCGTGGACGCCGAGCTGGCCCGCGACGACACGGCGTCCGGCAAGCGGCACCACGTGCGGTGCCTGGCCTCGCGCCCCTCGGCAGCGGTCAAGGCGCAGGCGTGGGCGGCGGTCGTGGAGTCGGACAAGCTGTCCAACGCGCTCGTCGGGGCGACGATCGCGGGCTTCGAGCAGCCCTCGCAGCGGGAGCTGCTGGCGCCGTACACGGCCTCGTACTTCGAGGCGGTCGAGCGGGTCTGGGCCGAGCGTTCCATCCAGATCGGCATGGACGTCGTCAAGGGCCTCTTCCCCGGGCTGCAGGACGACCCCGCGACCCTCACCGCGACGGACGCGTGGCTGACCTCGCACCCGGACGCGGCACCGGCGCTGCGGCGGCTCGTCCTGGAGGCGCGGGACGATCTGGCGCGGGCGCTGCGGGGTCAGGAGCGCGACGCGAGGGCGTGAGGTTCCGGCGCGCGCCCCGCACACGCGTGCGGGGCGCGCGCCGCACAATCCCCGCCGCGACCGCTCTTTTCGGCATTCGAACTGCCGTACTTCAGTACGGCGTTGTCCTGGAATGTCGACGGACGTGTAACACGGGTTATCGCGCCACGAGCCTGCGGGAACCTCCCCGGCATGAACCGGAACACCCCGCTGTCCCCGCGCCCTGTCCACGAAGGCCACCGTGTGCAGTCGGCCGCGCAGTTGCGCGCCCGCGGCGTGAGTGCCGCCCAGACCGCCGCCCAGTGCCTGCCCGGCGGACCCTGGCAACTGCTGCTCCCCGGCGTGTACCTCCTGCACCCCGGGTCCCCCACGGACGACGACCGGGTGCGCGGCGCCCTGCTCTACGGCGGGCGTCCCCCGGCCGGCGCCCGGCGGACCGTGCCCCCGCAGTCCGGTCACGGTTACGGAGAGGCCATGGTGACGGGCCTGGCGGCCCTCTCCCTGTACGGATTCGGCTCCGCTCCCCCCGGGATCGCGCTGCACCGGATCGACGTGCTGGTGCCGCGCACCAGGCGGCTGCGCTCCACCCGCTTCGTCCAGGTGACCCGGTCCGCGGCCCTGCCCCGGCCGCAGCGCCGGCTCGGGGTGCCGCTGGCCCCTGTGGAGCGCGCCCTGGCCGATGCGGTGGCCGTGCTGACGGACGCCCCGACGGTGCGCCGGATCCTTACGGAGGCGGTGCGGGGCGGGCACTGCGACCCCGCCGCGGTCGTGCGGGAGCTGAACGCCGCCAAGCTGCTGGGCCGCGCCCATGTGGTGGACGCCGTCGACGCGCTGCTCGTCGAGGGCAGGGCGGTGGCGGAGGGCAGGCTGTACACGATGGTGCGCGCCCACCGCCTGCCCCAGCCGCTGTGGAACGTCGAACTGTCCCTTCCGGGCGGCGGCTCCCTCGGAGGGGTGGACGCGTACTGGCCGCAGCAGGCTGTCGCGCTCGAACTCGGCAGCCGCTCACCCCGGGAGGAGCACGTGGTCTTCGCCGCGGAGCGAGAGCACCTGGAGCGGCTCGGGGTCACGGTGGTGCGGGTGTCGCCGAAGCAGTTGCGCGAATCGACCGCGCAGCTGTCGGTCGTGCTGCGTACGGCGATGATGGCGGCCGAGGACCGGGAACCGGCCGCGTACATGGTGGTCCTGCCGCGGTGAGTGGCGCGATGGCCACGGTGGCGGATCTACGCCATGTGACTTTCTCGTCCCCGTCAACTCTCCACAAACCCCTGTCTTTTACGAAAGGCTGAGCGGTCATCCGGTACCGATTTCCGGACTCTCTCCATCTTTCACAAAACAGGGATGCTGATGACCAAGGAATCCCCCAGCTCCATACCCGGGGCGAGACGCGCGGCGCGCATAGCCGCCGCCGCCGGTCTGGCGGCCGCGCTGGCCGCCTCCGGCGCCGCCCCGGTCTTCGCCGCGGACGACCCGGCGACCTCTCCCGTGAAGCCCGCCGCCACGAGCGCGAAGGGCGACAAGCTGGGCGAGGCCGACGCCGATGTGCTGGCGAAGGCCGAGGCCGAGGGCGAGAAGAACATCACGATGATGGTCGCCACCGCCCCAGGTGCGACCGAGCAGGTCGCCGACCAGCTGGACTCCGTCAAGGGGTCCGTGCTCGGGAAGACGTACGACAAGCTGGGCTACGTACGGGCGACCGTGCCGACCGCGACCGCCGAGGCCACCATCAAGGCGGCGCAGAAGCTCTCCTCCGTCCAGGGCATCGATCTCAAGCAGGAGATCGAGCTGGACGACCCGACGCCCGCGGGCGACCGGGCCGCAGGAGCGAAGCAGCCGAAGTCCACCGGCGGTTACGCCGCGCCGGGCAGGAACACTCCGGCGAAGAACCCGTACAACCCGTCCTTCGAGACGGGCGCGGTCGACTTCGTGAAGCAGCACCCGAAGGCCGACGGCCGCGGGATCACCATCGGTGTCCTGGACTCCGGTGTCGACCTCGGCCACCCCGCGCTCCAGAAGACCACCACCGGCGAGCGCAAGATCGTCGACTGGGTGACGGCGACCGACCCGGTCGACGACGCGGACGGCACCTGGCTGCGGATGACCGCCGCCGTGGCCGGCCCGACGTTCACCATCGGTGGCCGCACCTACTCGGCGCCGGAGGGGTCCTACAAGATCCAGCTCTTCTCCGAGGCCGCCACCAGGGGTGGCGACATGGCCGGGGACCTGAACCGGGACGGCGACACCACCGACGTCTGGGCCGTGCTCTACGACGCGGCCGCCGGCACCGTCCGGGTGGACCTGGACAACGACGCGGACTTCGGCGACGAAGCCGCGCTCAAGCCGTACAAGGACAAGCACCAGGTCGGCTACTTCGGCACGGACAACCCGGCGACGCAGATCGTGGAGCGCATCCCGTTCGTCGTCGAGACCCGCAAGGACGTCGTCTACGACGCGACCGGCGCCAAGGCCGACTTCGTCAGCATCGGCGTCATCGAGAGCGAGCACGGCACCCACGTCGCGGGCATCACCGCGGCCAACGGCCTGTTCGGCGGCAAGATGAACGGTGCGGCGCCCGGCGCCAAGGTCGTCTCCTCGCGTGCCTGCACCTGGTCCGGCGGCTGCACCAACATCGCGCTGACCGAGGGCATGATCGACCTCGTCGTCAACCGCGGTGTCGACGTCGTCAACATGTCGATCGGCGGCCTGCCGCCCCTCAACGACGGCAACAACGCGCGCGCCGAGCTCTACAAGCGGCTCATCGACATCTACGGCGTCCAGCTGGTCATCTCGGCCGGCAACGAGGGCCCGGGCGTCAACACCATCGGTGACCCCGGCCTCGCCGACCACGTCATCTCCGTGGGCGCGTCGATCTCCAAGGAGACCTGGGCCGCCAACTACGGCTCGAACGTCACCAAGAAGTACGACATGCTGCCCTTCTCCTCGCGCGGCCCGCGTGAGGACGGCGGCTTCACGCCGACCCTGACGGCACCGGGTGCGTCGATCAACACCACGCAGACCTGGTTCCCGGGCGGTCCGGTCAAGGAGGCGGGCTACACCCTCCCCGCCGGCTACTCCATGCTCCAGGGCACCTCGATGTCCTCGCCGCAGGCCGCCGGCGCCACCGCGCTGCTGCTGTCCGCCGCGAAGCAGAAGCACATCGAGCTGCCCCCGGCCGACCTGCGGACGGCGCTGACCAGCACGGCCACCCACATCAAGGACGTGCCCGCGCACGCCCAGGGTGCCGGTCTGATCGACATCGTCGGCGCCTGGAAGCAGATCGAGAAGCAGGGCGCCCCGGCGCACGAGTACTCGGTCAAGGCCCCGGTCGACACCGCGATCGACTTCGCGCTGAAGGACCCGGGCTTCGGCACCGGCCTGTACGACCGCGAGGGCGGCCTGAAGGCCGGCCAGACGAAGTACTACGACATCACCGTCACCCGCACCACGGGCCCGGACCGCGACGTCCGGCACAAGCTGTCGTGGAAGAACAACGACGGCACGTTCGGGCTGAGCAGCCCCGAGTACGTCTCGCTGCCGCTCGGCACCCCGGTGAAGATCAAGGTCAAGGCGAAGCCCGCCAAGGACGGCGTCCACAGCGCGATCCTCCAGGTGGACGACAAGAAGACCTCCGGCATCGACCAGCAGATCCTCTCCACGGTGGTCGTCGCCAAGGACCTGGTGAAGCCGGGTTACGCGTTCTCCACGACCGGCTCGGTGCAGCGCAACGGCACCACGTCGTACTTCCTGAACGTCCCCGAGGGCGCGAAGACCCTCGAGGTCGCGATGAGCGCCCTGCGCTCGGGCAGCCAGACGCGGTTCATCTCCATCCACCCCTACGGGGTCGCGGTGGAGGACAGCTCCACGATCAACTGCTACCCGAACTACGAGAACCCGGCCAACACCTGCCGCCCGGACACGCGCTCCTACAAGGACCCGCAGCCCGGCGTCTGGGAGATCGAGGTCGAGTCCCGCCGTACGTCGCCGCTGCTCGACAACCCGTACAAGCTGGACGTCTCGCTGCTGGGCGCCACCTTCGACCCGGCGGTGCAGACCATCGCCGAGGCGAAGATCGGCACCCCGGCCGCGGTGAACTGGACGGTCACCAACAACGCCGGTGACCTGAAGGGCTCCCTCAAGGGCGGCTCGCTGGGCTCGGCGGACGTCGAGCGCCCGTCGATCTCGACCGGCGGCGAGTACACCAAGACGGTCACCATCGGTGAGGGCGTCGAGAAGCTCGACGTCGCCATCGGCAACACCTCGGACGCCAACGCCGACATCGACCTGTACGTCTACAAGGGCGACACCGAGGTCGGTGCCTCGACGACGGCGGGCTCGGAGGAGTCGGTCAGCCTGGTGAAGCCGGCCGCCGGCACGTACACCGTCGTCATCGACGGCTACTCCGTCCCGGCGGGCACCACCGAGTACGACTACCGGGACGTCTACTACGCCCCGTCGCTCGGCGCGATCAAGGTCGACGAGTCGAAGGCCGTGAACCTGGTCAACGGCGCGTCCGCCCAGGTCGGCGCCGAGGTCGTGGTCGCCGGAGCGGCTCCCGAGGGCCGGCAGTTCTTCGGTGAGGTCCAGCTCGTGAACACCCGCGGCACCGCGGCGGGCACCGGCAGCGTCGTGATCGAGAAGGTCACGCCGTAGCCGTAGCGACGGTGTGATCCGCACGACACCGGAACACTGTGGGGCGGGGGCTCGCAAGGGCACCCGCCCCACAGCGCTGTGCGCGGTCCGTCCGCCTGGCGGACAATGGATTGGACATGGGGGCCATGGACATAAGCATCATGGACCGGCAACCGTGCCCGTTCGCAGTCTGTGAGGGAGTTCTTGTGAAGGTCGGAATCGTCGGCGCCACCGGTCAGGTCGGCACAGTCATGCGCAGCATCCTGGCCGAGCGGAAGTTCCCCGTCGCCGAGCTGCGGCTCTTCGCCTCCGCCCGTTCCGCGGGCTCCACCCTCACGTACGAGGGCACGGACATCACCGTGGAGGACGCCTCCACGGCGGACTACACCGGGCTGGACATCGTGCTGTTCTCCGCGGGCGGCGCGACCTCGAAGGCACTGGCCGAGAAGGTCGCCTCCCAGGGCGCCGTGGTGATCGACAACTCCTCCGCCTGGCGCAAGGACCCCGAGGTCCCGCTGGTGGTCTCGGAGGTCAACGCGCACGCGATCAGGAACCGCCCCAAGGGCATCATCGCCAACCCGAACTGCACCACGATGGCCGCCATGCCCGTGCTGCGCCCCCTGCACCAGGAGGCCCAGCTCGACGCGCTGACGGTCGCCACCTACCAGGCGGTGTCCGGCTCCGGTGTCGCCGGTGTCGCGGAGCTGCACGGCCAGGCCTCCAAGGTCGTGGCCGACGCGGACAAGCTGACGCACGACGGCGGCGCGGTCGACTTCCCCGAGCCGGACGTCTACAAGCGTCCGATCGCCTTCAACGTCCTGCCTCTCGCGGGTTCGATCGTCGACGACGGCTCCTTCGAGACGGACGAGGAGCAGAAGCTCCGCAACGAGTCCCGCAAGATCCTGGAGATCCCGGAGCTCAAGGTCTCCGGCACCTGCGTCCGGGTCCCGGTCTTCTCCGGCCACTCCCTCCAGATCAACGCCCGTTTCGCCCGCCCGATCAGCGTCGAGCGCGCCTACGAGCTGCTGAAGGACGCCGAGGGCGTCGAGCTCTCCGAGATCCCGACCCCGCTCCAGGCCGCCGGCAAGGACGCCTCGTACGTCGGCCGTATCCGGAACGACGAGACCGTCGAGCACGGCCTGGCGCTGTTCGTCTCCAACGACAACCTGCGCAAGGGCGCCGCTCTGAACGCGGTCCAGATCGCGGAGCTCGTCGCGGCGGAGCTCAAGGGCTGAGCCGTCGTACGGTGAAGGGGTGGCCACCGGAGTCCGGGGGCCACCCCTTCCGCGATGTGCCGGGCATCTGTCACCGCGTCTCGCGGTCTGCTTCCTGATCGGCCTTTCTCAGCAATGCGACCGCCACGTGGAGCGCAGCGGACCGGGACGGCAACCCGGCCGCCGTCGCATACGCGTCGAGGAAGTCGAGGTCCTCCCGCGGCAGGTTCAGGATGATCCTCATGGCACCGTCCTGCCGGAGGGACCGGTTCCCGGAGTCAGCCGGCCCGCACCTCGAAGTGGAAGCACCCGTACTCCACGGCCCGCACATGCACCAGGACCACCTCGGGGTCGGCGAACGCCTCCGTCATCGCCTCGTCGAAGCCCCGCTCCTCCTCGGCCGGGATCTCCAGCAGCCGGCCTCCGACGATCCTGCCGTCCGCGTCGTAGCGCCGGACCGTGCGCAGGGCGCCCGCCCGGGAGAACGGATAGCCGGGCCGGTCCCCCGCCGGTCCCTCGCACTCCTCGGCGTGGAGAAAGACCGGACCCTGTTCGTCGTACGCCCCGGGGCGCGCCCAGGTCTCCGCCGCCCACCGGCGCAGCGGCGCGTAGGAGACCAGGGCGATCCGTTCCCCCGGCCGGGCGGCGCGCAGGCAGCACCGCAAGGGCTCACCGCCTTCCGTCGCCGTGTACGGGACGCAGGGCAGCCCCGCGTCGTCGGTCGTGCGGAGCTCTTTCAGGGCGTCCGGCCCGATGGCTCGTGCCTCGTATGCGGTCATGGTCCAAGGCTGGCCCGAACGCCCGCGGCGGTCCGGCGGAAAACGGACATCGCGCTGCGCCCGCCCCACGTGGAAGGATGGCGAAAACACCGCACATCAAAGGAGATGACCGCGTGCCTGGCACGAATCTGACCCGCGAAGAGGCACAGGAGCGGGCGCGCCTGCTGACCGTGGACGCGTACGAGATCGATCTCGACCTCTCCGGCGCGCAGGAGGGCGGCACCTACCGGTCCGTCACCACCGTGCGCTTCGACTCCGCCGAGGCCGGGGCCGAGACCTTCATCGATCTGGTCGCCCCGGCGGTCCACGACGTCGTGCTGAACGGCAAGGACCTGGACATCGCCGCCGTCTTCCGGGACTCCCGGATCACGCTGAAGCACCTCCAGGCCGGCGCCAACGAGCTCAAGGTCGTCGCCGACTGCTCGTACACCAACACGGGTGAGGGCCTGCACCGCTTCGTCGACCCGGTCGACGAGCAGGCCTACCTCTACACCCAGTTCGAGGTGCCGGATGCCCGCCGGGTGTTCGCCAGCTTCGAGCAGCCCGACCTGAAGGCAACCTTCCGGTTCACCGTGAAGGCACCGTCGGGCTGGACCGTGATCTCCAACTCGCCGACGCCCGAACCGAAGGACGACGTCTGGTCCTTCGAGCCGACGCCGCGCATCTCCACGTACATCACGGCCCTGATCGCCGGCCCGTACCACGCGGTGCACAGCAGCTACGAGAAGGACGGCCAGTCCGTCCCGCTCGGCATCTACTGCCGCCCCTCGCTCGCCGAGTACCTCGACGCGGACGACATCTTCGCGGTCACCCGGCAGGGCTTCGAGTGGTTCCAGGAGAAGTTCGACTACGCCTATCCCTTCGCCAAGTACGACCAGCTCTTCGTCCCGGAGTTCAACGCCGGCGCGATGGAGAACGCCGGCGCGGTCACCATCCGCGACCAGTACGTCTTCCGCTCGAAGGTCACGGACGCGGCGTACGAGACGCGGGCCGAGACCATCCTCCACGAGCTGGCCCACATGTGGTTCGGCGACCTGGTGACCATGGAGTGGTGGAACGACCTCTGGCTGAACGAGTCGTTCGCCACGTACACCTCGATCGCCTGCCAGGCGGACGCCGAGGGTTCGCGCTGGCCGCACTCCTGGACGACCTTCGCCAACTCCATGAAGACGTGGGCGTACCGCCAGGACCAGCTGCCGTCGACGCACCCGATCATGGCGGACATCCAGGACCTCGACGACGTCCTGGTGAACTTCGACGGGATCACGTACGCCAAGGGCGCCTCGGTCCTGAAGCAGCTCGTGGCGTACGTCGGCAAGGACGCGTTCTTCCAGGGCGTGCAGGCGTACTTCAAGGCGCACGCCTTCGGCAACACGCGCCTGTCGGACCTTCTGGGCGCGCTGGAGGAGACCTCCGGCCGTGACCTGAAGACCTGGTCGAAGGCGTGGCTGGAGACGGCCGGGATCAACATCCTCCGCCCGGAGATCGAGACCGACGAGAACGGCCACGTCACCTCGTTCACCGTCCTGCAGGAGGCCCCCGCGCTCCCCGCCGGGGCGAAGGGCGAGCCGACGCTGCGCCCGCACCGGATCGCCATCGGCTGCTACGACCTCGACGAGGCCGGGAAGCTGGTCCGCACGGACCGGATCGAGCTGGACGTCGAAGGCGAGCGGACGACCGTGCCGTTCCCGGCGGGCACCGCCCGCCCGGCGGTCGTCCTGCTCAACGACGACGACCTGTCCTACGCGAAGGTCCGTCTCGACGAGGAGTCGCTGCGGGTCGTCACCGCCCACCTGGGCGACTTCGCGGAGTCCCTGCCGCGCGCGCTCAGCTGGGCCTCGGCCTGGGACATGACGCGCGACGGCGAGCTGGCGACCCGTGACTACCTGGCGCTGGTCCTCTCCGGGATCGGCAAGGAGTCGGACATCGGCGTCGTGCAGTCGCTGCACCGCCAGGTGAAGCTGGCCCTCGACCTCTACGCCGCCCCGGAGTGGCGCGAGGCGGGTCTGAACCAGTGGACCGAGGCGACGCTGGCGCACCTGCGTGCGGCGGAGCCGGCCGGTGACCACCAGCTGGCGTGGGCCCGCGCCTTCGCCGCGACGGCCCGCAGCCCGCTCCACCTGGACGTCCTTCAGTCGCTGCTGGACGGCACCCAGGTGATCGAGGGCCTGGCCGTCGACACGGAGCTGCGCTGGGCGTTCGTGCAGCGCCTCGCGGCGACGGGCCTCATCGACGAGGAGGAGATCGCCGCCGAGTACGAGCGCGACAGGACGGCCGCGGGTGAGCGCCACGCGGCGTCCGCACGTGCGGCGCAGCCCACCGAGGAGGCGAAGGCCGAGGCGTGGGCCTCGGTGGTCGAGTCCGACAAGCTGCCGAACTCCCTCCAGGAGTCGGTCATCGACGGATTCGTGCAGACCGACCAGCGTGAGCTCCTGGAGCCTTACACCGAGCGGTTCTTCACGGCGGTCAAGGACGTCTGGGACACGCGGAGCCACGAGATGGCCCAGCAGATCGCGGTCGGCCTCTACCCGGCCCTCCAGGTCTCGCAGGAGACCCTGGACGCCACGGACGCCTGGCTGGAATCGGCGCAGCCGAGCGCGGCCCTGCGCCGGCTGATGTCGGAGTCCCGCTCGGGTGTGGAGCGCGCCCTGAAGGCCCAGGCGGCGGACGCGGCGGCGGCCACCGCGTAGCGGTCCCGCGCCACCGCGTAGCGGTCCCGCGCCACCGCGCGTGAAGGGGGCGTCCCGGCCGGGACGCCCCCTTCGCGCCGTTCACGCCCTCGTGACGCCGGCGTCACGCCACGCCCTGGGCAGGGCGGCCGTACGTGGAAACCGCCCGGCGGGCAGGCGCCGGAGCGCTGCCGCCCGCCGGGCGGGTGTCTCGGGAGGTGCGGGTCAGACCAGCGACTCCTCGTAGCGGCGGGTCAGCGCGAGGGTGCCCGCTGCCGTCGGGGTGCCGTGGAGCCGCATCCGGGCGACTCCGCCGTCGGGGAAGGTGTCGAGGCGGACGTGGGTGACCACGGCCTCGGCGTCCAGGACGAAGCGGTGCACCGTGTCGGGCTGGAGCCGGGTGCGCGGGATGATCTCGAACCACTCGCCGTCGTCGCCGTCACGGCCCTGGAGGCTGATCCAGCCGGCCGCGTTGCCCTTGAGGTAGGCGGTGTCGATCTCGACGGCGCGTACCGCGCCCTGGGCGGGGAGCCGGAAGCGTACCCAGTCGTTCGTGTCGCGGACCCGGCGGCGGCGGTTCTCCCAGCCGTCGTCCATCTTCCGGGAGGTGCCGGGCAGGATGATCTGGGCCGGTGAGGAGTAGAAACGGTCCGAGGCGTCCTCGAACATGCCGCCGTTCAGGATCGAGATCAGGTCGATCGTGCCCAGGGCCGTGAGCCAGGCCGGGTCCGGCACGACCTCTCCGTGGACACGGAGGCGGGCGATGCCGCCGTCGGGGTGCTGGCAGAGCCGGATGTGGGTGTAGCGGCGGTCACCGGTGATCTCGAAGGCGTTGGCGGCGTGGCCGCGTACGGGTGTCTCCGGGACGATCTCCTCCCACTTCACGTCGTCGGCGAGGAGCTCCTCGGGGCCCGGGGCGCCCTCGACGGCGGTCGCCTGCACGGAGACGCGCTGCGGGTAGTTGCCGCGGAAGTGGGCGGTGTCGACGATCAGGCCGCGGATGATCCCGGGGGCACCGAGCCGGACGATGGCCCAGTCGTGCTCTCCCGGGGCGGGGAAGGGGTGCTCCGCGTCGGCGCCGCGACGGCGGCGGGTCTCCCAGCCGTCCATGATCTTGCCCTTGTGGCCGAAGCGCTCGGGGTCGAAGACTGCGGGTTCGCGGATCAGGAGGTTCTCGCGCTCGGCGAAGAACTCGTCGTTGGCGGCGATCACGCCCGCGCCGAGGCGGCGGTCCGCGAGGTCGACGAGCTCGGTGAAGTCGACGCCGGTGGCGTGACGGTAGTCGGCATAGGGGTCGCCCCCGCCGTAGGGGGCCGCGTCGTTCGCGTGGGGGTCGGTGTCCTGGAATGCGGTCTCGTTCGCGTCGGTGGTCATGGGACGACTGTCCCCCACGCCGACCCATCAGGTCCATCGAAAGTTTTCGTACGGTTCTTTCAGCTCTGCTGAACGGTTCCGTCCTGGGCGGTGTCGCCCTGAACGGTTCCGCCCCGGGCGGTGTCGCCCTGGACGGTCGCGTCCTGATCGGTGTCGCCCTGGACGGTCGACCGTGCCACCCGCTGGAGTGCGGTCAGCACCCGTGCCACCGCCGGACCCCGCTCCGCCCCCTGCCGTACGGCCGCCACCACATGACGCAGCGGGCGGTCCGCCTCCAGGACCCGCATGGCCACGCCTTCACCGGACCGGTCGGCGGCGGACGCCATCCGGGGTACGAGCGCGACGCCCATCCCGGCTTCCACCATGGCCAGGATCGCGGTCCAGCCCGAGGCGCTGTGGGCCTGTTCGGGGACGAACCCCGCCGCTTCGCACGCGGCCCTCGTGATCTCCGACCAGGGTCCGGAGCCACCGAAGATCCAGGGTTCGGCGGCGAGGTCGGCCAGCCGCAGGCCCGGGGCGCGGGCGAGCCGGTGGTCCATGGGCAGCGCTACGTCCAGCGGGTCGGCCAGGAGCGGCAGCCGTGTGAAGCGGGGGTCCCGGGCCGTCGGCGCGTGGGCGGCCAGGGAGAGGGCGAGGTCCACCTCCCCGGCGGACAGCAGCTCGTACGCCTGGGCCGCCTCCGCTTCCCTGACGCGCACCTCGGGGCCCGGTCGCGCCCCGGCGCGCAGGAGCCGCACGGCCGGCACCACGAGGGCGGGCACGGCCGTCGAGAAGGCGCCGACCCTCACCTGGCCCGCCTCGCCCCGCAGATAGCCGGTCAGCTCGGCGTCGGCCTGCTCGAGCTGGGCGAAGACCGCCTCGGCATGGCGCAGCACGAGATGCGCGGCGTCGGTGAGCCGGACGCGGCGGCCCTGCGCTTCCAGGAGCGGTACACCGAGCTGCCGCGCGAGGTTGGTGAGCTGCTGCGAGACGGCCGACGGGGTCATGAGCAGCGCTTCGGCCGTGGCGGTGACCGTGCCCCGGTCGCGCAGGGTGCGCAGGATGCGGAGCTTCTTGACGTCCCACTCGGTCATGGCCGAAACCTACCGGTCGCCCGGACATGCCGGTGCGCCGCGCGGCACTTCGTACCGGCGGCGCACACGCGGAGCAGCTGTCTAGGCCTGCTTCTTGGACTTGTCGAGGACCATGACGAGTCCCGTGATCACCAGGAACAGGACGATCGGTGCCGCGACGTAGAGGCCGAGGGTCTCCATCACGTTCAGACCCGGACCCGGGTCGTCACCGTCGTCGCGGGTGAGCGCGAGCGCCGGGGACGACATGAGCAGCATCATCAGCGTCGTACCGGCCGCGACGGCTCCGGCGCGCATAGCGTTCTTCTTGTCCACGGTGCAAACGTAGCGAACGCCTACGAGGGGCGCTCGCCCGGGGGTGCCGTACGGGACCTCCCGCCGTCCGGCATGACGGCCATCAGCCTCCGCAGCCGGGGCGAGGCGGTGATCTCCTCCAGGTTGACGGGGTGGCCGTCCGCATCCGCGACGGGCAGGCGCCAGTTGGGGTACTGGTCCCAGGTCCCGGGGAGGTTCTGCGGGCGGCGGTCGCCCACGGCGTCCGGGAGCCAGACCCCGGTCATCCGGGCCGGGGTGCGCAGCAGGAAGCGGTGGACCGCGCGCACGGCCGCCTCCTCGTCGCCGTCGCCCTCGGGCAGCAGCCGGAGCCGGGCCAGGTAGGCAAGCCACTCGGCGGTGTCGGCGGCGTCCTCGGCCAGTTCCTGTTCGAGGTCCCGGGCGAGCAGGCCGAGCCGGTGGCGGAGCGTCACGTGCTCGCCCGTCAGGCGGGCGGCGGTGGAGGGCAGGTCATGGGTGGTCGCGGTGGCCACGCAGTCCTCACGCCACCGCTCCGGGGCGAGCGGACGCCCGGTGCCGTTCCAGTCCCGCTCGAACCAGAGCACGGAGGTGCCCAGCACTCCGCGCCGGGCGAGCGCCTCGCGCACCCCGGGCTCGACGGTTCCGAGGTCCTCCCCTATGACGACGGCACCGGCCCGGTGCGCCTCCAGGACGAGGACGGCGAGCATGGCCTCGGCGTCCTGGCTGACGTACGCGCCGTCGGTGGGCGGTCGCCCCTCGGGCACCCACCAGAGACGGAAGAGGCCCATGACGTGGTCGATGCGCAGCGCTCCGGCGTGGGCGAAGAGGCCGCGCAGGAGCCGCCGGTAGGGGGCGTAGCCCGATCGGGCGAGGGCGTCGGGCCGCCAGGGGGGCAGCCCCCAGTCCTGGCCGTGGGCGTTGAAGGCGTCGGGTGGCGCGCCGACGGACATGCCGTGTGCGAAGGCGTCCTGCTGGGCCCAGGTGTCGGCGCCGTCGGGATGGACGCCTACCGCGAGGTCGTGGACGATACCGACGGCCATGCCGGAGTCGCGGGCGGCCGCCTGCGCGGTCGCGAGCTGGGTGTCGGTGAGCCAGGCGAGCCGGCAGTGGAAGTCGACCCGGTCCAGGAGCTCGGCGCGGGCGCGGGTGCTCTGCGGGGAGCGGGGGTCACGCAGCCCTTCGGGCCAGGCCCGCCACTGAGGGCCGTGCGCCTCGGCCAGGGCGCACCACAGGGCGTGGTCCTCCAGGGCCTGCCCCTGTGCGGCGAGGAAGTCGCAGTACGCGGCGCGGCGGCCCGGCGTCAGGGGGACCTGGTGGATGAGTTCCAGCGCCTGCTTCTTGAGCTCCCAGACGGCGTCCCGGTCGATCAGCGCACCCTTGTTCAGGACGGCTTCCCGGAGTGCCGCGGCTTCCTGGCGGAGGTCGTCCAGGGCCGCCCTGCCGGGCTCGGGGACATGGCCGTACTCAGGGATGGACTCGATGTGCAGGTGCACGGGGTCGGGGAAGCGGCGCGAGGAGGGGCGGTACGGGGAGGGGTCGGTGGGCCTGCCGGGCACGGCGGCGTGCAGGGGGTTGATCTGGACGAACCCGCTCCCCAGGGTCCTGCCCGCCCAGGCTGCGAGGTCGGCGAGGTCCGCGAGGTCGCCCATGCCCCAGGAGCGGGTGGAGAGCATCGAGTAGAGCTGGACGAGGAATCCGTGTGTGCGGGCGGGCGGCTGGGGTACGCGGTCCGGAGCGACGACGAGCGTGGCGCTCGCGTAGTGGCGGTCCGGGGTACGGACGGTCAGCCGGTGCACCCCCAGGGGCGGTTCGGTCCACCAGGAGGGTGTGGTCGGCGTGTCCGCCGTCGGGGCGGGTGCGGGAAGCACGCGCATGCGCAGGGGCCTGGACGCGCCGTCGGCGTCCGGTTCCGGCTCGACCGTGAGGACGGTGCCGGGCGGGATCGCGGTGAGCGCGGCCGGCAGCGGCTCTCCCGACCAGGCCACCACCGTCGGCGGGAGCAGTCGGGAGGCCGCTGCCGATTCGGCTGCGGTGAGTGACCTCCGTACGTCCGCCGGGGTGGCGGCGTCGACGCCCAGCGCGGCGAGCACGGCCGAGACCGTGTCGTCGGGGACGGACACCGTGACGTCCGGGGACGGGGAGAAGGAGGTGGCGACGCCGTGCAGTGCGGCGAGCCGGGACAAGCCCATTCAGACTCCTGGGGACTCCATGCCCCCTGCGGTGCCGGGTGCTGTCGGCTCGCTGGTCAGAGGGGCGACGGCGGCGAGCGGTGGCTCGCTCGTGAGAGGTGTGGCGTCGGCGAGCGGGGGCTCGCTGGTGAGAGGGGGCTCGCTGGTGAGCGGAGCGCTGTCGGCGAACGCGGGTTCACCGGTCAGGGGGGAGACATCGACGAGCGGCAGCTCGCTGATCATCGGAGGGGCGGTGAAGGTCGGGGACTTCTTGGATGCGAGCGGGTCGGGTCCCATGGGGCTCGGTACCTGTTTGGAGAGGGCGGAGAGCAGAAGCTGCGCGGAAGCGGGCACGTGGGCCTCCTGGCCATGGACAACAGGACACAGCAGACCTACCCAGCAGGCGCGCGAGCAGGCATGGACGTGACATAGGCGTTATGACAACGAGCCCAACGTGCCGTGGGTCACATTCCGTTCCCCGATGCGTCGGCTATGGGCCGTTTTCGGCCATTCGATCACGCTTCCCCGGATTCGAGGGCGCCACGCCAGCCAACACATCGGGCATTTCGCCCGAAGCGGCCAAGCGCATTGACACCCCCCCCGCCCGGGTGGTGGGCTCGGACGTCACTGCCGGGCGAGGTCAGGACGAAGGAGTACGGCGTGCAGCTCGGGCGCAGGAGGCACGCGACGGCCGTCGCCGTCGCCGTGATCGGCGGGCTGCTCGGCCCCTTCGCTCCGGCCGCCGTCGCGGCTCCCGTCACGCCCGGCGGCCCCGCGGCGACCAGCACGGACCGCGCCTACGACGCGCGGCTGCCCGCCGTCTGGCCGCGGCCGCAGTCCCTCGAACCCTCCGGACGGTCCGTTCCATTGGGGTCCGAGGTGACCCTCCTCGCCGACGCGCGGGCCGATCCCTACGCCGTGGACGCGCTCAGGGCACTGCTGCGCGAGGCCGGGGTCCGGACGGTGCACGGCGCGCTGCCCGGCGAGGGCCCGGTGATCCGCCTCGGCGGCACGGACGCGGGCAGGGCGCTGCGGGCCCTGCGCGCACCCGAGCGCTCCGACCTGCCGTCCGGGGGCTACCGCCTCGCCGTGGGCACGGTCGGGGGCCGGCCCACCGTCGCCGCGGACGGCGTCGGAGAGGACGGCCTGTTCCACGCCGTCCAGACCCTGCGCCAGCTCGTACGGGACGGCGCCGTCGCCGGGGCCGTCGTCCGCGACTGGCCGGGGACCGCCGTGCGCGGCACGACCGAGGGGTTCTACGGGCAGCCGTGGAGCCAGGAGGAGCGGCTCGCCCAGCTCGGCTTCATGGGGCACACGAAGCAGAACCGCTATCTCTACGCGGCCGGCGACGACCCGTACCGGCAGACCCGGTGGCGTGAGCCGTACCCCGCCGGGGAGCGGGCCGACTTCCGCGCGCTGGCGGCGAAGGCGAGGGCCGAGCACGTGACGCTCGGCTGGGCCGTCTCCCCCGGGCAGGCGATGTGCATGGCCTCGGACACGGACGTACGGGCGCTGAACCGGAAGATCGACGCGATGTGGGCGCTGGGTGTGCGGGCCTTCCAGCTGCAGTTCCAGAACGTCAGTTACAGCGAATGGCACTGCGACCAGGACGCGGAGACGTTCGGCAGCGGGCCCGAGGCGGCGGCGAGGGCGCAGGCCCGGGTCGCGAGCGCGGTCGCCAGGCACCTCGCGGACCGGTACCCGGGCGCTGAGCCGCTGTCGGTGATGCCGACCGAGTACTACCAGGACGGCGCCACCGCCTACCGCACGGCGCTCGCCGCGGAGCTGGACCACCGGGTGCAGGTCGCCTGGACCGGTGTCGGGGTCGTGCCGAGGACGATCACCGGCCGGGAACTGGCCGGCGCGCGGGCCGCCTTCCGCCGCCCCCTGGTCACCATGGACAACTACCCGGTCAACGACTACGCGCGGGGCCGGATCTTCCTCGGCCCGTACACCGGCCGCGATCCGGCGGTGGCCGGCGGGTCCGCGGCCCTGCTGGCCAACGCCATGGAGCAGCCGTCGGCGTCCCGTATCCCGCTGTTCACGGCCGCGGACTTCGCCTGGAACCCGAAGCAGTACCGGCCGCAGGAGTCCTGGCAGGCCGCCCTGGACGACCTGGCGGACGGGGACGCCTCCGCCCGGGCGGCCCTGGGCGCCCTGGCGGGCAACAGCGCCGCCTCGGTGCTGGGCGGCGACGAGTCCGCGTACCTCCGGCCGCTGCTGGCCGCGTTCCTGGCGTCGCGTCCGGACTCGGACACGGCGGGACGCGACCGGGCCGCGCGTGAGCTGCGGACCGCGTTCGGGGTGATGCGGCAGGCACCCGAGCGGCTGGGGACCCTCGCGAGCGGCCGGCTCCGGGACGAGGTGCGGCCCTGGACCGGACAACTGGCCAGATACGGCCGGGCGGGCGAACTGGCCGTCGATCTGCGGCAGGCCCAGGAACGCGGCGACGGGGCTGCAGCCTGGCGGGCCCAGCTGGCCCTCGAAGCGCTGCGCAAGGAGATCGGGGCGAGTACCGCCGAGGTCGGCAAGGGCGTCCTGGACCCGTTCCTGGACCGGGTCCAGGAGGAGGCCGACGCCTGGAACGGCACCGCCCGTGACGCGGGGACGGTGAGCCGGGACGCACACGGCCACACCCTCCGGTTCGACCGGGCCCGCCCGCTGGAGGCCGTCACCACGCTGGCCCGTCCGGGTGAGGCAGCGGCGGACGCGGTCCTGGAGGCACATGTGCCGGGCGAGGGATGGCACAGGCTCGGCTCCCTGTCCGCGGAGGGCTGGACACAGACGGAGGCGGGCGGTCTGCGGGCCGACGCCGTCCGGGTCGCCACCCCCTCCGCCCGCCCGCTCCTCGTCGGTCCTCCGGCCCCGGGCGCCCCGGGGACCGCCGCCCCCTCCTCCGACGTCCCGGAGGTCCGGGCGCTGGTGCCGTGGTTCGGTGACGAACCGGCCGCCCGGCTCGCCCTCGTCCGCGACAGGACGGACGCCGTGATCGGCGGCGGCAGCCAGCGGGTCGAGGCCCGGCTGGCCGGCGGACGGCCCGGCGAGGTGAAGGGAGAGCTGAGGGCCAGGGCGCCGAAGGGCATCGAGGTGAAGGTGCCGAAGCAGACGACCGTGACGCGCGGCTCGCGCACCGACGTCCCCGTGGACATCACCGTCCCGGCCGGCACCCCGGCCGGTGAGTACGAGGTGCCGCTGAGCTTCGGGGGCCAGGAGAGCACGCTGACCGTACGGGCCTTCCCGCGCACGGCGGGCCCCGATCTGGTGCGTACGGCCGAGGCGTCCTCGTCCGGTGACGAGACCCCGGACTTCCCCGCGACGGCGGCCTCGGACGGCGATCCGGAGACCCGCTGGTCCTCACCCGTCGAGGACGGCGCCTGGTGGCAGGCCGAGCTGCCCGCGCCGGTGCGGCTCGGCCAGGTCGTCCTGCGCTGGCAGGACGCCTACGCGTCCCGCTACCGCGTGCAGGTCTCCCCGGACGGCCGCACCTGGCGTACGGCGGCGACCGTGCGGGAGGGCGGGGGCGGGCGTGAGGCGGTCCGGATGGACGCGAAGGACACCCGCTTCATCCGGATCCAGGGCGACGGCCGGGCCACGCAGTACGGCTACTCGCTGTGGTCGGTCGAGGCCTATGCCGTGGCCGACGAGGACCCGGACACCGACTGAGGGACCGAGGGCCCGAAGGCCAGGGTCCTCAGGCGGAAACGCCGTCGATCCGGGCCATCACGTCGTCCGCGCCGAACGGCTGCAGGTAGGGCAGCCAGCGCGGATCCCGGTGTCCGGTCCCGATGATCCGCCAGGCCAGACCGCTGGGCGGCGCCGGCTGGTGACGCAGCCGCCAGCCCAGCTCCGGCAGATGGCGGTCCGCCTTCACGTGGTTGCAGCGGCGGCAGGCCGCCACCACGTTGTCCCAGGCGTGCTGCCCGCCGCGGCTGCGCGGGATGACGTGGTCGACGCTGGTCGCGGCGGCGCCGCAGTACACGCACCGACCGCCGTCCCTCGCGAAGAGCGCCCGGCGGGTCAGAGGGACGGGCCCCCGGTAGGGCACCCGCACGAACCGCTTGAGGCGGACGACGCTGGGCGCGGGCACGGCGCTGGTGGCACTGTGCAGGAAGGCGCCGGACTCCTCGAGGCAGATGGCCTTGTTCTCGAGGACGAGGACGAGCGCGCGGCGGAGAGGTACGACGCCGAGCGGCTCGTACGAAGCGTTGAGAACCAGGACGTGCGGCACGTGGATGCCTCCTTGTACGCCGGCGACGCGTGGCTCGCGCCGGGACGATCCGCTCTCAGTCTCCCCTCATGCCTGGTCCGAGCGCCACCACGTGCGGGTAACGGGCCGGAAGGATTTTTCTCACCCCCTGCCGCGGGCACGCCCCGGACACACCGGAACAGGTGCTCCAGCAGGGCGTCCGGCCCCTGTGCGATACGGGACACGGTCCGTGCGCCGCCGGGTGAGACGTGGATCTCGCTCCCGAACGGCAACGAACCACTCCCCCGGCTTCGTTACTGTGGATGGTCTGCTGTCGTCCCTTCTGGAGGTCCTCGCCGTGTCCTTGTCCGCCCTCCTGGCCGCAGCTCCGTCACCCGGGGCCGGGGGCTCTCTGGACGAAGCCGCCGAGCGGGCCGGGAACGCCGCGGGCTGGGTCGAGGAGAACTGGTCCACCTGGCTGAACACCGGTCTCCGCATCATCCTCATCGCGGCCATCGCGATCGTGCTGCGCTACCTGATCCGGCGCGCTCTCACCAACCTCATCGACCGGATGAACCGCAGCGCCCAGGCGGTGGAGGGGACGGCCCTCGGCGGCCTGCTGGTCAACGCCGAACGCCGCCGCCAGCGCTCCGAGGCCATCGGGTCCGTGCTCCGCTCGGTCACGTCGTTCCTGATCCTCGGCACGGCCGCCCTGATGATCCTGGGTGCCTTCCAGATCAATCTGGCCCCGCTGCTGGCCTCGGCGGGAGTCGCCGGTGTGGCGCTGGGCTTCGGCGCGCGCAACCTCGTCACCGACTTCCTCTCCGGTGTCTTCATGATCCTCGAGGACCAGTACGGCGTCGGGGACACGATCGACGCGGGTGTCGCCTCCGGCGAGGTCATCGAGGTCGGCCTGCGGGTCACCAAGCTGCGCGGCGACAACGGCGAGATCTGGTACGTCCGCAACGGCGAGGTGAAGCGGATCGGCAACCTCAGCCAGGGCTGGTCCACGGCCGGTGTCGACGTCACGGTCCGCCCCACGGAGGACCTGGACCTGGTGCGTCAGGCGATCGCCGAGGCGGGCGAGACCATGACCAAGGAAGAGCCCTGGTCGGAGCGGCTGTGGGGCCCGGTGGAGATCCTCGGCCTGGACGCGGTGCTGCTCGACTCGATGACCGTGCGCGTCACGGCGAAGACCATGCCGGGCAAGTCCCTGGGCGTGGAGCGGGAGCTGCGCTGGCGGATCAAGCGGTCGCTGGACGCGGCCGGCATCCGGATGATCGGCGCCGTCCCCCTCCATACGGACGGCGAGTCCGTCGCCGACCCGACGGCGGCCATGGCGGCCCCCTCGGCGTACGCCTCGACGACGTCACCGCAGTCGCTGGCGGCGACCCCGATACCGCCGCCCAACCTGACGAAGTAGGACCCGCGCGAAAGGGGCGCCCCGCGAGACCGCGGGGCGCCCCTTTCGCGCGCCCGCGCCCCGGTCCGGGTAACACTTCGGCAGCCGTGTCACCTGACCCCATTGACGACCCGGTGACACGGGTCCTACGTTCCTCCCAACGAATAGGAAAGTTTCCTAACAGAGGGAGCGCGTCGCTCATGGCCGGAACCACCCCGGGTACCCCCCGTGTCCTGCGCGCCATGAACGACCGGGCGGCGCTCGATCTCCTGGCCGCCCAGGGCCCCCTCACCCGTACCCGCATCGGGGAGCTGACCGGGCTCTCCAAGCCCACCGCCTCCCAGCTGCTCGCACGGCTGGAGGACGCCGGCCTGGTCCGTTCGACCGGCAGCCAGAGCGGGCGTCCGGGCCCCCGGGCGGTGCTCTACGAGATCGACCCGGCCGCCGGCCACGTCGCGGCGCTCGCCGTCGGGCACACCGGCATCGACGCCGTCGTCGCCGACATCACCGGCACCGTGATCGGCTCCTGCCGCGTGGACGCGGAAGCCGTCGCGGAGGACGTACGCCACCGCACCGCCCAGCTCGTCGCCGAGGCCGTGGACGGCGCCCTGCGCGGGACCGGCCTCGGGCACGACGACCTCGACGGCGTGGTGATCGGGACCCCGGGCGCGATCGACCCGCACACCGGCCGGCTGCGCTACGCACCCCATCTGCCCGGCTGGCACTCGCGCACCCTCGTCGCCGACCTCGCCGAGGTCGTCGGCAGGCCGGTCGTCATCGAGAACGACGTGAACCTCGCCGCCGTGGCCGAGCAGTACGAGGGCGCCGCGCAGGACCACGACCACTTCGTCCTCGCCTGGCTCGACGAGGGTGTGGGCGCGGCGATCGTGCTGAACGGCTCGCTCCTGCGCGGCGCCACCGGCGGCGCCGGGGAGATCGGCTACATGCCGCTGCCGGGCGCCCCGCTGGCCCGCGGCGGCGAGAGGGACTGGGCGGGCCCGGACGCGGGGGGCGGCTTCCAGAGCCTCGTCTCCCGCCCCGCCATACGCGCGCTGGCCGGGGGCAGGCCGCTGTCGGAGGCGCTCGCCGACGAGGCCGTCCGCGCCGAGGTCGCCCGCCGGCTGGCCACCGGGCTCGCCGCCGTGGTCGCCGTGGTCGATCCCGAACTGGTCGTGCTCTCCGGCCGCGTGGCCCAGGCGGGCGGAGAGGCACTCCGCACGCTGGTCGAGACGGAGCTGACCGGCCTGGCGCTCCCCAGGCCCCTGCTGCGCATCAGCGACATCGAAGGGAACCCGATCCTGACCGGCGCGCTGCGCACCGCCCTCGCCCAAGCCCGCGACAGCGTCTTCGACACCGTCTGAACCACCCGTCCCCCCGCAGCGGCGTCCCCGGTCCGGTGGCCCGTACGGCACCTCCATGCCCGCCGCTCCAGAACCCTCCCGTCCGTGTGTTCCACCTCCTCCCCCTCCCGCTAAGGAAGTCCGACATGGCGCGATGGCATATCCGTACCCGTGTGCCGGTGGCGCTCGGCGCGGCCGCACTGCTGCTGGCCGGCTGCGCGAACCCGAGCACCGGCAGTGACACCGACGACCCCACGAAACCCGTCACACTGAAGTTCTGGCACGGCTGGTCGGCGCCGAGCGAGGCCAAGGCGATCAAGGAGAACATCGCCCGCTTCGAGAGGCTCCACCCGAACATCCATGTCGTCTCCACGGGCAACGTGAGCGACGAGACCATCAACCAGGCGCTGCGGGCCGGCGGCGGTGACGCACCCGACGTCGTCACGTCCTTCACCACCAACAACGTCGGGCAGTACTGCTCCTCCGGCATGTGGGTGGATCTCGACCCCTTCATGAAGAAGAGCGGGATCGACAAGACGAAGGTGTTCCCCGCGACCCTGCTGGACTACACCCGGTACGAGGGCGTCCAGTGCGCGACGCCGCTGCTCGCCGACGCGTTCGGCATGTACTACAACAAGGACGCCTTCGAGGAGGCCGGGATCACCCGGCCCCCGCGCACCATGTCCGAGATGAAGGCCGACGCGGTCAAGCTGACGAGGAAGAAGAAGGACGGCTCCCTCGAACGCGCCGGCTTCATGCCGAACTTCCAGCTCTACCAGAACTCCCCCGACCGGATGTTCGCGCAGTGGGGGCCGAGGTACTTCGACGACGAGGGCAGGGCCCGGCTCGCGGAGGAGCCGAAGACCGAGGAGTTCTTCTCCACCATGCGCGGTCTCTCCGACGCACAGGGCGGCTACCACGCCATGGAGCGGCTGCGCGCCACGTTCGGCGACGAGATGTCGTCCCAGAACGGCTTCCTGACCGGCAAGCTCGCCATGCACCTGGACGGCGAGTGGCGCGGGCTGATGCTCGACGAGGCCAAGGCGGACTTCGACTGGGGCGTGGCCCCGCTGCCGGTCCCCGACGACCAGGCCGACACCTACGGGCGCGGCTACCTCACCGGCACCGTCGCGGGCATCGCGCACAGCAGCACGCACCAGAACGCGGCCTGGGAACTGGTGAAGTACCTGACGATCGACACCGGGGCGGTCGTCCACTTCGCCAACGCCATCCACAACGTGCCGTCCACGTTCGACGCGCTGAAATCGCCGGACCTGGACGCCGATCCGGCGTTCCGCGCCTTCATCTCGATCGCGCAGAACCCCCACAGCCAGGCCGTTCCCCCCTCGAACAACGGCGGGCAGTACATCAACTCGTTCGGGGACTTCTCGCAGTCCGTCGAGGCCGGCAGGACGAAGAACCTGCACAAGGCCCTCAAGGACCTCGACGACCAGATCGACGCCGACAACGTCCAGTCGGAGAACTGAGGAGCCGGGTCATGGCACTTTCCCTCCCCACCTCGGCGAAGTCCGCCGGCCGGAGGGCCGAACCGGCCCCCCGCAACGCCCCTCTGCGCCGCAAGCGGAACCGCGAGCGGCTGCGCACCCTGGGATTCCTCTCCCCGTGGCTGGTCGGCTTCTCCGTCTTCTTCGGATATCCGCTGATCGCGACCGTCTACTTCTCGTTCATGCACTACAACCAGATCAAGGCGCCCACCTTCGTGGGGCTGCGGAACTGGAGGTACGTGTTCGAGCAGATGCCGCTGTTCGGCCCGGCCCTGTGGAACACCCTCTGGCTGGTCGTCGTCATGGTGGCGCTGCGCGTGGTCTTCGGCCTCGGGATCGGCCTGCTCATCACGAAGATCAAGACGGGTGTGGGGCTCTTCCGTACGGCCTTCTACATCCCGTACCTGGCCCCGCCGGTCGCGGCCACCGTGTCCTTCGTCTTCCTCCTCAACCCGTCCACAGGACCGGTCCACGAGATGCTCTCGTGGATCGGCGTGAGCGGCCCGAGCTGGTTCAACGACCCGAACTGGTCGAAGCCCTCGCTGGTCCTGCTCTCCCTGTGGGGCATCGGCGACCTGATGGTCATCTTCATGGCCTCGCTCCTGGACGTGCCGAAGGAGCAGTACGAGGCCGCCGATCTCGACGGTGCCGGTGCCTGGACGAAGTTCCGTTTCGTCACCTGGCCCGCCATCACCCCGATCGTGCTGTTCGCCGTCGTCACCGGCGTCGTGCAGACGATGCAGTACTACACGCAGGCCCTCGTCGCGGGGAAGCTCGCCTCGGGCGTCTCCATCGGCCCCGGCACGGTGATCCAGCCCGGATATCCGGACCACTCCACCCTGACGGTGCCGCAGCTCGTCTACTCGATGGGCTTCCAGAACTTCAACACCGGTGCCGCGTGCGTGCTCTCCCTCGTGCTCTTCGCGATCGCCATGGGCGTCACCCTTCTGCTGATGCGCAAGAGCGTCGGCCTCATTCCGGCGGAGGACTGAGATGACCAGCACCACCCTGACCAGGCCGGAAGCTCCCGTGACGAGCCGGCAGCGCGGCGCGGACGCGGCCTCCCACCGGCGCAGGCGCGTCCTGAACTGGATCGCCGTCCACTCCGTGGCCGTGGCACTCGCCCTCTTCTTCGTCCTGCCGTTCGTCTTCGTCCTCCTCACCTCGGTGATGAGCGACAGCCAGGCGATGAGCGGCGACCTGTGGCCTGACTCCTGGCACTGGTCGAACTACTCGACCGTCTTCCACACCCCGGGGTTCCTCGACTGGTGGCGCAACTCCCTGATGTACGCACTGCTCGGCACGGTGTTCACGGTGTGCTCGTCGGTGCCGGTCGCCTACGCCCTGGCCAAGTTCCGCTTCCGCGGCCGGCGTACCGCGATGATCCTCGTCATCTCCACGATGATGCTGCCGCCCCAGGTCATCGTCATCCCGATGTACCTGGTGTGGTCGCAGCAGTTCCACCTCTCGGGCTCGCTGTGGCCGCTGATCATCCCCATGGCGTTCGGGGACGCCTACTCCATCTTCCTGCTGCGGCAGTTCCTGCTCACCATCCCGCAGGAGTACATCGAGTCGGCGAAGGTCGACGGGTGCGGTGAGCTCCGGACGCTCCTGCGGATCGTCGTGCCGATGGCCAAGCCGGGCATCGCCGCCGTCGCGCTCTTCCAGTTCTTCTACTGCTGGAACGACTACTTCGGACCGCAGATCTACGCCGCGCAGAACCCCGGTGCCTGGACCCTGAGTTACGGCCTGGAGTCCTTCAAGAGCGCCCACGCGGTCAACTGGAACCTGACGATGGCCGCGACCCTGCTGGTCATGGCGCCGGTCATCGTCGTGTTCTTCTTCGCACAAAAGGCCTTCGTAGAAGGCGTCACACTGACTGGAGTGAAGGGCTGACATGAAGCTCGCAGTAGTGGGTGGCGGGTCCACCTACACACCCGAACTGATCGACGGGTTCGCGCGGTTGCGGGACACCCTGCCCGTCGAGGAGCTGGTGCTCGTCGATCCGGCGGCCGACCGGCTGGAGCTCGTCGGCGGACTGGCGCGCAGGATCTTCGCCAAGCAGGGGCACCCCGGCCGGATCACCACCACCTCCGACGTGGACGCGGGCGTGGAGGGCGCCGACGCGGTGCTGCTCCAGCTGCGCGTCGGCGGGCAGGCGGCGCGCAACCAGGACGAGACGTGGCCGCTGGAATGCGGCTGCGTCGGCCAGGAGACCACCGGCGCGGGCGGCCTCGCCAAGGCGCTGCGCACGGTTCCGGTCGTCCTCGACATCGCCGAGCGGGTCCGGCGCGCCAATCCGGACGCCTGGATCATCGACTTCACCAACCCGGTCGGCATCGTGACCCGCGCCCTGCTGCGGGCCGGGCACAAGACCGTCGGGCTGTGCAACGTCGCGATCGGCTTCCAGCGGAAGTTCGCCCGGCTCCTCGACGTGGCTCCGGGCGAGATCCACCTGGACCACGTCGGGCTCAACCACCTGTCGTGGGAGCTCGGGGTGCGGCTCGGCGGCCCGGACGGCGAGGACGTCCTGCCGAAGCTGCTCGCGGAGCACGGAGACGCGATCGCCGGAGACCTGCGCATGCCCCGGCAGATCGTCGACCGCCTCGGCGTGGTCCCGTCGTACTACCTGCGGTACTTCTACGCGCACGACGAGGTCGTCCGGGAGCTCGGCACCAAGCCGTCCCGGGCGGCGGAGGTCGCGAAGATGGAGACGGAGCTCCTGGCCATGTACGGCGATCCGGCGCTGGACGAGAAGCCCGAGCTGCTCGCCAAGCGGGGAGGGGCCTTCTACTCGGAGGCGGCCGTGGACCTGGCCGCCTCGCTGCTCGGCGGGGGAGGCTCCGCGGTGCAGGTGGTCAACACGTACAACAACGGCACGCTGCCCTTCCTGCCGGACGACGCGGTCATCGAGACCCAGGCCCGGGTGGACGGCACGGGCGCCTCCCCGCTCGCGGTGCCGGCCCTCGACCCGCTGTACGCCGGGCTCATCGCCAACGTGACGGCGTACGAGGACCTGGCGCTGGACGCGGCGCTCCGGGGCGGCCGGGACAGGGTGTTCAAGGCGCTGCTCTCGCATCCGCTCGTCGGACAGTTCGAGTACGCCGAGGCCCTCACGGACCGGCTGATCGCGCACAACCGGGAGCACCTGGCGTGGGCGTGAACGCTTCGGTCCTCGCCATCGACGCGGGCAACAGCAAGACCGACGTGGCACTGATCGGCGAGGACGGCACCGTCCTGTCCACGGCGCGCGGCGGCGGCTTCCAGCCGCCCGTCGTCGGTGTGGAGACGGCGGTGGACGTCCTGGCCTCGGCGATCGGACAGGCCCTGGCCTCGTCCGGAGCGCCCGTCGGGAGCGTGGAGCACGTGTCGGCGTGCCTGGCCAACGCCGACCTCCCCGTGGAGGAGGCCGAGCTGGCCGAGGCCCTGCTCGCCCGGGGCTGGGGCCGCACGGTGGAGGTGCGCAACGACACCTTCGCGATCCTGCGGGCGGCGCTGGACGAGCCGCGCGGGGTGGCCGTCGTCTGCGGTGCCGGGATCAACTGCGTGGGCATGGTCCCGGACGGCCGTACGGCCCGGTTCCCGGCGATCGGCCGGATATCGGGTGACTGGGGCGGTGGTTCGGGGCTCGCCGAGGAGGCCCTGTGGTTCGCCGCGCGGGCCGAGGACGGCCGCGGGGAGCCGACGGAACTGGTGCGTACGCTGCCGGGACACTTCGGTCTCGGCTCGATGTACGAGCTGATCGAGGCGCTGCACCGGGGGCTGATCCCCGCGGGGCGCCGGCACGAGCTGACGCCGGTGCTGTTCGCGACGAGCGCGGCCGGGGACGCCGTGGCGAGCGCCCTGGTGGACCGGCTGGCCGGCGAGGTCGTCTCCATGGCGACGGTGGCGCTGGGGCGGCTGGAACTGCTGTCCGAGGAGGTACCGGTCGTGCTGGGCGGCAGCGTGCTGGCCGCACGGCACCCCCGGCTGGACGACGGCATCGCCCGGCTCCTCTCGGAGCGGGCCCCGAAGGCGGTGGTCCGGGTCGTCACGGAGCCTCCCGTCCTGGGCGCCGCCCTGCTCGGCCTGGACCACACGGGGGCCCCGGCCGAGGCGCACCGCACGCTGCGCGCGCACTACGCCTGACGCCCCGGTCACAGAGGTGGGGCGTCACCCGGTCCGCCGCCGGGAGACGTCCCTTCCACACGGGAACCGATCAGTTGTCCCGATCGTGTTCATCATGGGGGGAGATCGATCCGGTGCGGGATCCAGGGATTCCTGGTGAATGCCGTTCCCTGCGGCCATACTTCTGGCCGGGCACCGGTTCCCCGATCGGCCGGGGGCCGGTGCCGACGTCAGTGACCGAGGGGGAGGTCGAGTGACATACCCGCCGAGCGGGTCCGCGCTGCGGGAGCCCGGGCCGGATCAGTCGGCCGCGCCCGCCGCCGTGCCCGCGCAGCGCCGTGGCGTCCGGTCCGTCGCCGTCGCCCGGCTGCGCGCCGCCGCGACGACCGAGCCGGGCAGGCTGCAGATCATCGGCGCCGTACTGGCCCTGCTGGTCGTGGTGTTCGGGGTGATCACCTTCCTGGAGATCTCCGGGCGGGCCTCGTCCGCCGATGACGTGGTGACCCGCAGCCAGCCGCTGAGCGCGGACGCCGCGAGCATCTACCGCTCGCTGGCCGACGCGGACACGATGGCCGCGAGTGGTTTCCTCGAGGGCGCGCAGGAGCCCGAGGACGTGCACGAGCGGTACGAGGCGGACATCAAGGAGGCGTCCCGGCTCCTGGTCAAGGCCGCGGGAAGCACCGACGCCTCGACCTCCTCGCACGAGGAGATCACCAGGCTGGGCGAGCTCCTTCCCGAGTACACGGGCCTGATCGAGCGGGCCAGGGCCAACAACCGGCAGGGACTGCCGCTCGGCGGCGCCTACCTCCGGTACGCCAACCAGAAGATGACCAACGAACTCCTCCCCGCCGCCGAGCGGCTGTACGCCGCGGAGACGGGCCGGCTCGGCACGGACTCGGCCGACGCGCGGCGGTGGCCCTTCCTCTCGCTGGCCGCCGGACTCGTGGCGCTCGCCGCGCTGGTGTGGACGCAGCGCCGCAACTACCGCAGGACGCACCGGGTCTTCAACCGCGGACTGCTCGCGGCGACGGCCGCGGCCACGGTGGTGCTGCTGTGGCTGGCCGTGGGGCACGCGGTGGCCAGGGCCGAGCTGCACGGCGCGATGGTCAACGGGCAGGAGTCGCTCGACGTACTCAACAAGGCCCGGATCAACTCCCTGAAGGCACGGGCGAACGAGAACCTCACGCTGGTCGCCCGGGGCGCCGTCCTCACCCCGGACGGCACACGGGACAAGTACGAGAACGACTACGGCACGGGTATGAAGGCCCTCGGCGCACAGCTCGAAGACGCGGAGGGGCTCGCCGGCGACGACACGGGGAGCGAACCGGTGAAGGACGCCATCAGCAGCATGTCCGAGTGGCAGGAACGCCACAAGAAGGCCCGGACGACGGACGACCAGGGTGAGTACGACGCCGCGCTGAAGCAGATCATCGGGCCGAAGGGCACCACGGGCGAGTCCTTCGAGCAGGTCGACGACGCGCTGGAGCGGGCTCTCGCCCATGAGCAGGGCGAGTTCGACGCCTCGGCGGAGAGCGGACGCGGGGCCCTGGACGGGCTGCCCGCCGGGGCCGCCGTCCTGGCCCTGGTGGGGGCGGTCGCCGCGATCGCCGGAGTCAACCGCAGGCTCGCGGAGTACCGGTGAGGGGACGAGCGATGACCAGGGCGAGGGGCTGGGCCGCACGGAGCAGGCTGCGTGGCTGGGGCGGGGTGACGTGCATGGCGGTGGCCTGCGCGGTCACGGCCTCGCTCACCCTGCTGCCGCTGGCCCACGGCGACGGGACGTTCGGCGGCCGGAGCGCGGCGCGGGGGGCCGCCCCGGCCGTGCCGGCCAGCGCGGAGAAGTGCGAGGACCCGGAGGCGAGCGTGCCCGCGTCGGGCGAGGGCGGGCCGAGCATCGACAGGATCCGCGCGCGCGGGAAGCTGATCGCGGGTGTGGACCAGAACAGCTTCCAATGGGGCTACCGGAATCCGGAGAGCCGCACGCTCGAGGGCTTCGACATCGATCTGGTCCATGCCATCGCGGAGGACATCCTCGGTGACCGGGACGCGGTGATCTTCCGTGCCATACCCACCAACCAGCGCATCTCCGCCCTGGAGAACGACAAGGTCGACGTCGTCGTCCGCACGATGACGATCAACTGCAAGCGCGTCGGCCAGGTCGCCTTCTCGACGGCGTACTTCCAGGCCGGCCAGCAGGTCCTGGCTCCCAAGGAGTCCGGGATCGACGGATACGACGAGTCGCTGAAGGGTAAGCGGGTGTGCACCGCGGAGGGCTCCACGGCGTACGACGCGCTGAAGGAGAAGTCCTTCGGGGCGGTGTTCGAGGACGAGCACGAGGACACCGAGCAGGACGAGGACCAGCTGACCGTCCCCAACCAGCTGGACTGCCTGGTGCGGTTGCAGCTCGGCGAGGTCGATGCCGTGGTCACGGACAACGCGCTGGCGGCCGGGCAGGCGGCCCAGGACCCGGCGGTGGAGCTCAAGGGCGACGGACCCTTCACCACCGAGTACTACGGCGTGGCCGCCAAGCTCGGTGCCGACGACCTGGTGGCGCGCGTCAACCGCGTGCTGAACGGCTACCGCCAGGGCGGTGAGGACAGTCCCTGGATGACGTCCTACCGCACATGGCTGGCCGAGGGGCTGCCCGGGATCAAGGGTCCCCCGGCACCCAAGTACCGGAGCAACTGAACCTGTCCGGGCCCCCCGGGCCCGGCGGCTGATACGGAGAGGTGATCGATGGGCGTGGCGGGATCCTTCCCCGGCTTCGCGGGGAGGCCCCCCGGCCCGGTCATGGACCGGGACGAGGCGGACCGTGCGCTGGCCCGGCTCGGTGCGGAGCACGAGGCCATCGAGACCTCGCTCCTCGCTCTGCAGGACCACGCCGGACGCCGGCTCCTGGAGGGCGCCGACCTGTCCGGCGTCACCAAGGAGCGCTGGGCCGCGGCCGATCAGTCGATCACCCTGCTCTGGGGGTACTTCGACGCCTACGCGGGGGCGCTCGCCAGGGCGCGAGAGATCCGGGCGGGGCGCCGCTACCCCGGCAAGGACGACCTGATGGCCCTCACCGACGTGCTGCGGGGCGACAGCGTGACCGTCGCGAACCCGGGAGCGGTCAGCCCGGGGCCTTCCGCGGGCGGTCCGGCCAGACTCTCCGAGCGGTTCACGCTGGAGGAGCTGGTCGCCCGGATGAACGACCTGTACGCACACTCGCTGGACATGGTCGTCGCCGCGGACTCCGTGTGGTCGGCGCTGCCCGCGCGGATAGACCTGCTCGCCGCGGAGTTGCGCCGCACACGGTCCCTGGCGCACTCCGTCGGGGTGCGGCCCGGGGAGCATCCGGCCGGGGACGACCTGGAGTCGATCACCCAGGAGCTGACCACGCTGCGGGTGCAGGTGATCTCCGATCCGCTCGCGTTCTGGCTGCCGGGCCCCGGCAGCGCGGCACCGGGCGGCGGGCGTCCCGACACCGCGCGCTACGACCGGGCGGCCCGTGCCCTGGAGGACGTACGCCGGGAGATCGAGGCGGTGCTCGCGGTCCGGCAGGACGCCGAGCAGCGCCTGGTCCAGCTGCGTGACGTCCTGTCGCGCGCGGACCGCACGCTCTCGGAGGCCCGCTCCGCGCGCGGTGAGGTGCTGGCGAAGATCGCGGCGTCGGAGGTCCCGGCCGTCAGCGGACCGCCGACGGCGCTCCAGGAGAGGCTGGCCGTCGCCTCCGAATACCGCAGGCACGCCCAGTGGAACCGGCTTTCACCCCTGCTGGACTCGCTGGAGCGGGAGGCGGAGGACGAACTGCTGCGCGCCCGGGAGTCGCTGACGTCGGTCACGGCGCCCCTCGCGGTCCGCGCGGAGCTGCGGGGCAGGCTGGACGCGTACAAGGCGAAGGTGGCCCGGCACGGTCTGGCCGAGGACCCCCTCCTGATCGAGCGGTACGACGCCGCCCGGCGGATGCTGTGGAGCGCACCCTGCGATCTGCGCGTCGCCGAACAGGCGGTGCTGCGCTACCAGCGGGCCGCCACGGACCTACTGACACCGCGCCGTCCGGACGGGCACGACGGACAGGGGGAGAGATCATGAGTACGGAGTGCCAGCGCCCCGCGTGCGAGGGCCGCTACGAGGACATGGGCGGCGGCGAGCTGTACTGCGACACCTGCGGTCTCGCGCCGGTCGTGTCGCCCACGGGCATGGTGAGTTCGCCGCCGACCGGCATCGCCGGCGGCGGAAGGGCGGCGGGCGGCAGGGGAAGCAGCAGCACCTCGCAGCGGACCGGTTCGCAGGCGTCCGCACGCTCCTCGTCCCGCTCCTCGACCTCCCGCCGATCGGTCTCCGGGCGGCTCTCCCGCTCCTTGTCCGGGCGGTCCACGTCCCGCTCGGTGTCGGTGCGTTCCTCGGGTTCCTCGACGAGCTCCGCCTCCGGACGCGGCAGGCTCGGCGCCGGCCTGGTGCTCGTCCCCGACGTGCCGCGGCCGGAACCGCAGACCGCGGTGATGGACAACCCCGAGGTCCCCGAGCGGAAGCGGTTCTGCTCGCGCTCCGACTGCGGCGCGCCGGTGGGCCGGTCCCGGGGGGAGCGCCCGGGCCGTACCGAGGGGTTCTGCACGAAGTGCGGTCACCCGTACTCCTTCGTGCCCAAGCTGCGCGGTGGTGACATCGTGCACGGGCAGTACGAGGTCGCCGGCTGCCTGGCGCACGGCGGGCTCGGCTGGGTCTATCTCGCGGTGGACCGCGCGGTCTCCGACCGCTGGGTGGTCCTCAAGGGCCTGCTGGACACCGGGGACCAGGACGCCATGGCGGCGGCCATCTCCGAGCGGCGCTTTCTCGCGGAGATCGAGCACTCCAACATCGTCCGCATCTACAACTTCGTGGAGCATCTCGACCAGCGCACCGGTTCGCTCGACGGCTACATCGTGATGGAGTACGTCGGCGGCAAGGCACTCAAGGAGATCGCCAACGAGCGCCGGACCCCGGCCGGGAAGCGGGACCCGCTGCCGGTCGAGCAGGCCTGCGCCTACGGCATCGAGGCGCTGGAGGCCCTCGGCCACCTCCACAGCCGCAACCTGCTGTACTGCGACTTCAAGGTCGACAACGCGATCCAGACCGAGGACCAGCTCAAGCTCATCGACATGGGCGCGGTCCGCAGGATGGACGACGACGAGTCGGCCATCTACGGCACGGTCGGCTACCAGGCGCCCGAGGTGGCCGAGGCAGGCCCCTCGGTCGCCTCCGACCTCTACACCGTGGCACGGACGCTCGCGGTGCTGACCTTCGACTTCCAGGGGTACACGAACATCTTCGTGGACTCGCTGCCCGATCCGGACAACATCGAGGTGTTCCGGAGGTACGAGTCGTTCTACCGGCTGCTGGTGAGGGCCACGGACCCGGACCCGGCCCGCCGGTTCTCCTCGGCCGCGGAGATGGCGGAGCAGCTGACGGGTGTGCTGCGGGAGGTGGTCGCGCTGCAGACAGGGCGTCCGCGCCCGGCGCTCTCGACCCTGTTCGGCACGGAACTGCGCCTCACGGACACGGAGCTGTTCGCCGAGCTGACCGGCGAGGTGTCCCTGCTCGGCGTCCGGGCGGACCGGTCCGGCGGTACGGGGCGCTTCGGGCGCCGCCGGGGAGCGGCCGTCGCCGCCCCGGCTCCTCCCGCTCCCACCCCGGCTGCCGTGCCCGCCGCCGCCTCCGCAGTCCCGCGGGCCGCACCGGCGGGCGCCGGTCCGCTGTACGCGCCCGACACCCATGTCCGGGGCAGCACCGGCAGCGGAGCCGGGAGCGGCGGGCCGGCGTACGCGCCGCCCCCGCCGGCCGTCCCCGCTCCCCGCGCGCCGGTCGTGGAGCCGGTCGCCCTCCCGGCGGTGTACCCGGGCGCGGGTCCCCGCCTCGCCGCCTTCGACGCACGGGCGACCTCGCTGGCCCTGCCGGTCCCCCGGGTCGACCCGAACGACCCCAACGCCGGTTTCCTGGCGGGGGTGATGGCCTCGGCGCCCGCCGAGCTGGTCTCCGCGCTGCGCGCCGTTCCCGCGGCCTCGCTGGAGACCAGACTGCGGGAGCTGCGGGCCGGCCTGGAGATGAACGAACTCTCCTCCGCCATGCACACACTGACGACGGTGGAGTCGCGGCACCAGGACGACTGGCGGGTCGTCTGGTACCGGGGGATCACCTCACTGGTCACCGGTGACCACGAGAACGCGGCGCTCTCCTTCGACGCGGTCTACGACGCGTTCCCGGGCGAACCCGCGCCGAAGCTCGCGCTGGGGGTCTGCGCGGAGGTGCTGGGGCAGCTGGACAACGCCGCGGAGTACTACCGCCTGGTGTGGGCGACCGACCCCAGCTTCGTCAGCTCGGCCTTCGGTCTGGCCCGGGTGCAGATCGCGGCCGGCGACAGGGAGGCGGCGGTGCGCACCCTGGAGTCCGTACCGGAGTCGTCCATCCACTACACGGCGGCGCGGGTGGCCGCGGTGCGGGCGCGGCTCCGCGGGCGGGCTCCCCAGGAGCCGCTGATCCACGACCTGTCCGCGGCCGCTGACCAGGTGAACGCCCTGCAGGAGTACGGCCTGGACGCGGTGAGACGTGAGCGGTTGTCGACCGAGGTACTGGGTAAGGCACTTGACTGGGTACTCTCCGGTAGTCCCACGGCTCAGCCGGCCGCTCCGTCCTCCCCCGCACCCGCGGCCCGGAGGACGGTGCTGGGCAGCGAGCTCGACGAGCGGGGCCTCAGGTTCGGCCTCGAACGCTCGTACCGGATGCTCGCCCGGCTCGCGCAGCGGGGCGACGAGAGGATCGAACTGGTGGAACGGGCCAACCGTTTCCGCCCCCGGACCTGGGTGTGAAGATGTCACAGATCCACCAGCAGGCACCCTTGCCCGGGTGCCCCGGCTGTGAGGAACCGCTGGATTCGGGCGACCTGTTCTGCGGGGCGTGCGGGTACGACCTCTCGGCCGTGCCGACGCCGCCGGGCGACCGTCCGACGGTCGCCATCACGGTGCCCGCGCAGGGTGCGGCGGCGCCCGCCGCCGCTCCGGTGGAGTGGCCGCCCGCCTCCGAGACGGACAGCTCCGACCTGCCGGCGCCCACGCACCGCCCCGCCGACCTTCCCGGCGTGGACTCGGGCGGCAAGCCCCTGCCCACCGTCGGACGGTCGGCGGTCCGGGTCGACGAGCCGGGCGGCGCCGCCCCGGGGAGCCCGGACGGCAGCTCGGGCGACTTCGAACTGGCCGCGCCCGACCCCCGCACCGTCGAGCACGCCACGGCGGGTGCCTCGGCGGCCGGAGCCAAGGTCTGCGTGGCCTGCCGCTCGGGCCATGTGGACCCCGACGGCTACTGCGAGAACTGCGGCCACGCCCAGCCACGCGAGCGTGACCACATGGAACAGGAGCTCGGCTCGGTGGCGGCGGTCAGTGACCGGGGCCTGCGCCACCACCGCAACGAGGACTCCTTCGCGGTGTCCTCCACCGCCCTGCCGGACGGTTCGCCGGCGGTCGTCGCCATCGTCTGCGACGGCGTCTCGTCCGCGAGCCGTCCCGACGAGGCGTCGGCCGCGGCGGCGAGCGCCGCCAACGAGGCGCTGCTGGATTCGCTGCCGCGGGGGACGCATCCGCAGCAGGCGATGCACGAGGCGATCCTCGCCGCGTCGGAGGCCGTCAACGCACTGGCCCAGGACCCCGGCCAGGCGTTGGAGCACGATCAGCACCGCCACCAGAACGCCCCGGCCTGCACCCTGGTCGGCGCGATCATGGCGGGCGGCCTGCTGGTCGTCGGCTGGGTCGGCGACAGCCGTGTCTACTGGGTCCCCGAGGACCGCGCCGACCCGCCGGCCCGGCTCACGGAGGACGACTCCTGGGCCGCGCAGATGGTGGCGGCCGGCCTGATGAACGAGGCGGAGGCGTACGCCGACGAACGCGCCCACGCCATCACGGGGTGGCTCGGCGCCGACGCGTACGACCTGGAGCCGCACACCGCGTCCTTCAAACCGGACCGGCCCGGCCTGGTGGTGGTGTGCACCGACGGCCTGTGGAACTACGCGGAGTCCGCCGCGGAGATGGCCGCGGCGGTGCCGCCCGACGGATTCGAACGGCCGTTGCACGGCGCTCAGGTGCTGGTCGGTCACGCGCTCGACGGCGGTGGCCACGACAACGTAACAGTGGCGCTGCTGCCGTTCGCCGTCGCGGCCCGAGGGGCAGGATCGGCCTGAGCCGCCCCCGGTCCACCGGCGGACCGGCCCGTCCCCGTGCCGTCTCCCGCGCGCCCGGTCGCGTCGCCCTGAACGCCGTCCGTACGCCCGTCCTCGTCCGCACATCAGTCTCCGTCTGACAGACGTGGAGCCTCAAGGAGCCGATCAGATGGCCAAGTTCTCCAAATCCAGCGTGCCGCAGTTCTCCGTCGAGGTCTACCAGAACGCGTTCCTCCCCGAAGGCGGCCGCGACGTGAACGCGATCGTCACCGTCACGTCCACCGGCGGGGGCACGACGGGCGGGGTGCCGCTGACCGACGGTGCCCACCCCCGCGTACGCGTCCCCGGACGGGCGCCGGACGCAGCCGTGGTGCTCATGGTCGACTGCTCGGGCTCGATGGAGTACCCGCCGACGAAGATGCGCAACGCGCGCGACGCGACGGCGGCGGCCATCGACACCCTGCGGGACGGCACACGGTTCGCCGTGGTGGCGGGGACGCATGTGGCCCAGGACGTGTATCCCGGCAACGGGGGGCTGGCGACGGCCGATCCGCGGACCAAGGCGCAGGCCAAGGAGGCCCTGCGGCGGCTGAGCGCGGGCGGGGGAACCGCCATCGGGACCTGGCTGCGGCTGGCCGACCGGCTGCTGGGGGCGGCCGAGGTGGACATCCGGCACGGCATCCTCCTCACGGACGGGCGCAACGAGCACGAGTCCCCGGAGGATCTGCGGGCCGCCCTCGACTCCTGCGCGGGCCGTTTCACCTGTGACGCGAGAGGTGTCGGCACCGACTGGGAGGTGAAAGAGGTCACAGCGATCGCCTCGGCGCTGCTCGGCACGGCGGACATCGTCGCCGATCCGGCCGGCCTGGCCGCGGACTTCAGGGAGATGATGGAGAACGCCATGGGCAAGGAGGTCGCGGACGTGGCGCTGCGGCTCTGGACGCCTGTCGGTGTCGAGATCGTGTTCGTGAAGCAGGTGGCCCCCGCGGTCGTCGAACTGACCGGCCGCCGCACCGGGGCGGGACCGCGGGCCGGCGACTACCCGACGGGCTCCTGGGGCGACGAGTCCCGGGACTACCACGTGTGCGTCAGGGTCCCGGAGGCCGGGATCGGCCAGGAGATGCTGGCGGCCCGGGTCTCGCTGATCCTGCCGTCCACGGCGGAGGGCGGCGCCCCGCAGACCCTCTCCCAGGGACTCGTGCGGGCCGTGTGGACGGACGACATGGCCGCGTCCACCTCGATCAACCCCCAGGTGGCGCACTACACGGGGCAGGCCGAACTCGCGCAGGTCATCCAGCAGGGGCTGGATGCCCGCAAATCGGGAGACTTCGACGGCGCTACGGCGAAACTGGGCCGTGCGGTGCAGCTCGCGTCGGCCTCCGGAAACGCGGATACTGCGAAACTGCTTTCGAAGGTGGTCGACGTCGTCGACGCGGCGACCGGTACTGTGCGACTGAAAGCGAGGGTCGCGGAAGCGGACGAGATGACACTCGAAACGCGCTCGACCAAGACAGTTCGCGTCAAGAAATAGCGACACGAACGACAACGACACAGCCGCACCGAGAGCCGCACCGGCCGGCCGGGCGGTGCACCGACCAGCATGGCGGCCTCCGGGCCGGACGAGGAGAGGGGGAAGCGCCGACATGCCGACCTGCCCGAACGGACACCAGTCGGGTTCCGAGGACTGGTGCGAGGTCTGCGGACATCGCATGGCCGGGACGGACGCGCCCGCGGGCGCGGTCCCGCCGCCGCCTCCCCCGCCACCCGCGCCCGGCTACGGTTATCCCCAGGGCCCCGGCTCCGGGCAGCCGACCGCGCAGGCCGAGCTCTGCCCGCAGTGCCGCACCCCGCGTGAGGCGATGGCGCCGTACTGCGAGGAATGCCGCTGGAACTTCCTCACGAACACGGCGACCTCGTACACCCCGCTGGCACCGCAGGGCGGCGCCGGCGGACCGGCGCCCGGGCTGAACCTGCCGCCGGGCTTCCAGGCGCAGCAGGTTCCGCCGCAGCAACAGCAGCAGCAGCAGCGGGACCCCTTCGAGTACCAGGGTTCGCGGCCTTCGCAGATGAACCGGCCCGCCGAACCCCTCTCGCCGGAGCAGGAGGGCCGCCCGGGCCCGCCGCCGCCCCCGCACTCCTTCCAGCAGGGGCCGCCGCCGCCACCGTCGTTCCAGCAGCAGTCCCCGTCGCCGTTCGAGTCGCAGTCCTCGTCGCCGTTCGACCCGCAGGGCCGTCCCGGTCAGCAGGGACAGGGCCCGCAAGGTCCGGGGCCTCGGAGCGGCGCACCGTCGCCGTTCGAACCGCAGGGACCGGGGCAGCAGGGCCCGGGTCAGCAGGGCGGCCGGACGTCGCCGTTCGAACCGCAGGGCGGACCGGGGCAGCAGGTCCCTGGCCAGCAGGGCCCCGGGCAGCCGGGTGGCGCACCGCCGTTCGAGCCGCAGGGACCCGGGCAGCCGGGTGGCGCACCGCCGTTCGAGCCGCAGCGGCAGGGGCCGCCGCCGCCGTCGTTCCAGCAGCAGTCCGCGCCGCCCGCGCCTCAGCGTCCGCAGCCGCCGCAGACCGGTGGGGACGACGACTGGATGCTGCCGCCGCCCTCACGGCAGCAGCAGCCTCCCCAGGGGTTCCAGCAGGCCCCGCAGGCGCCTCAGCCGCCGCAGCAGCAGTTCCCCGGCCAGGGCCCCGCCCAGGGCGGACCGAACCAGGGTCCCGGCAGCTGGACGGCCGTCATCGCGCCGGACCGTGACTACTTCCTGGCGATGATGCAGCGCAGCGGCCCCGAGGCGACCGGGCTGAACCTGCCCGCGTACTCACCGGAGCAGCGCCTTCCGCTCACCGGCGGCCAGATCACCATCGGCCGCCGCCGGCACAGCACCGGCGAGTCCCCCGACATCGACCTCGCCGTGCCGCCGGAGGACCCGGGCGTCTCGCACCAGCACGCCGTGCTGGTGCAGCAGCCGGACGGCAGCTGGGCCGTCGTCGACCAGAACTCCACCAACGGCACCACGCTCAACGGCGCCGAGGACCCGATCCAGCCCTATGTCCCCGTCCCGCTCCAGGACGGCGACCAGGTTCACGTCGGAGCCTGGACGACGATCACGGTCCGTCGCGACTGACCCGGCGCCCGGGGCTTCGAGGACCGGGGTCCTAGGACCCCGGTCCTCGGCCGGTGCGTCTGCGACGATGGACGGGTGACAGAGATTCCGCGCGACACGCTTCAGGAGCAGACCTTCTACGAGCAGGTCGGCGGCGAGGAGACCTTCCGGCGCCTGGTGCACCGCTTCTACCAGGGCGTCGCGGAGGACCCGCTGCTGCGGCCGATGTACCCGGAGGCGGATCTGGGGCCGGCCGAGGAACGGTTCACGCTGTTCCTGATGCAGTACTGGGGCGGGCCGCGCACCTACAGCGACCAGCGGGGCCACCCCCGGCTGCGGATGCGGCACGCCCCGTTCCAGGTGGACAGGGCGGCGCACGACGCCTGGCTCGGCCACATGCGCGTGGCCCTCGACGAGCTCGGTCTTCCCCCGGAGCAGGAGCGGCAGTTGTGGGACTACCTCACCTACGCCGCCGCCTCGATGGTCAACACCGCCGGCTGACCCCGTGTGCGGAATCCGGTGCTCCGCAGCCGCATAACGGTCACGATCCCATCAAGGTGCACGCGCAGGCGGTTTCCAGAAGCCGGTGCACTCTGAAAGCATCCGGAGCACGCCGGGGGGCGTGAGAGGCGTGCGGCTGCTGAGGTTCGGGGGATCAGGTGACGGGGTTCGTCCTTCTGCGGGCACGCGCGCACCGGCTCCTGCTCGCCGCGGCCGTCCTGGCCGTGCTGCTCACCACCTGTGTCCTGGCCGCGCTGACCGCGTTCTCCGGTTCGGTGGGTGACGCCGCCCTCCGCCACGCCCTCACCCACCGCTCCGCCGAGCAGGCCTCCCTCTTCGTCTCCGCCGATGTCGGCCTCGGACAGCGCGAGGAGGCCGACGCCGCGGTGCGCCGGGCTGCCCGGGACACGTTCGACGGGCTGCCGGTGTCCGTGCGGAGGCTGGAGAGCTCAGGGCCGTACGCGCTGCCGGGCGGCCTCCAGGCCTCCGCCGCAAAGAGTGGCCAGCCGGATCTGACGCATCTCGCCTCGCTCGACCGCGGCCGTGTCCGCCTGACCGCGGGACGCATGCCGGACGCCGGGGACGGGGACGCGGAGCAGCCCGTAGAGGTGGCACTGCCGCGTACCGCCGCCGAGGCGCTCGAACTGGAACCGGGCTCCCGCATCACCCTGACCGACCGGCTGAGCGAGGCACCGCTGCGGGTCGAGGTCACCGGTCTCTACGAGGCGTCCGACCTGGACGACCCGTACTGGCGGCTGGACCCTCTCGGCGGGCGCGGCGCCCGCACCGTCGTCTTCACCACCTACGGCCCACTGCTGGCCGACCCGGCCGTGCTCGGTTCCGGCCGGGTCAGCGCAGGTCCGGTGTCGTGGCTGGCCGCCGCCGACTTCCGCACGGTGACGACCGGCCGGACCGAGGCCCTGCACCGGACTGCGACGGACGGGCCCAAGGCGCTGTCCGCGTCCGAGGTGTTCGGGGACGGGGCCACGGTGCGGACCTCGTTGCCGGCCGTCATCGGCCAGATCGAGCGGGCGCTGCTGGTGTCCCGCTCCACGATCATGATCGTCGCTGTGCAGCTGGTCCTGCTCGCCGGGTACGCCCTGCTGCTCGTGGCCCGGCTGCTGAGCAGCGAACGCGGCGGCGAGACCGAACTGCTGCGGGCCCGGGGCGGTTCCAGGGGCAGGATCGCCTCGCTGGCCGCCGTCGAGGCGATCCTGCTGGCGGTGCCCGCCGCCGTCGCCGCACCGCTGCTCGCCGGTCCGCTGACCCGCCTCCTCGCGGACCGGAGCGACCTCGGCCGGATCGGGCTGCGGCTCGACGGCGGGGCGACGGGCACGGTCTGGCTGGTGGCGGGTCTCACCGCGCTGGCGTGCGCGCTCGCCGTGGTCGCGCCCGCGCTCACGGCGGGCATGGGCGGACGCCGCGGCGCCCGGGCCGCGGCGCTGCCCACTCCGGTGCGGGCGGGAGCCGACATCGGGCTGCTGCTCATCGCCGGGGTGGCCTACTGGCAGCTGGACCGGCAGACCGGGGCGTCCGGCGGCGGGGCGCTCAGCGGCGACCGGCAGGGCCGGCTGGGCATCGATCCTCTGCTGGTCGCCGCACCCGCGCTGGCCCTGCTCGCGGGCACCGTCCTGACCCTGCGCCTGCTGCCGCCCGCCGCCCGGCTCGCGGAGCGCCGCGCGGCGGGCGGGCGGGGGCTGCCCGCGGCCCTGGCGGGCTGGCAGTTCAGCCGTCGGCCGCTGCGGGGCGCGGGTCCGGTGCTGCTGCTGGTCCTGTCGGTCGCGATGGGCATGCTGGCCATCGGCCAGAGCGCGTCCTGGGACCGCTCGCAGGGTGACCAGGCCGACTTCCGTTCGGGTGCGTCGATCCGCGTGGTGGGCGCGCCGTCCGGCGATCCGGCGAAGGCCGCCGCGTACACCGGTCTGCGGGGTGTACGGGAGGCGGCTCCGGCGTTCCGTACGACGGCGGACCTCTCCGGTGGGCGGACGGCCGAAGTGCTCGCGCTGGACACCGGCCACGCGGACGAGGAAATGCTGATGCGGGAGGACCTCTCCGGGACGTCGCCGCGGGAGCTGTTCGAGGCGATCGCACCGCCGAGGACGGCGCGGCCCGGGGTCCTCCTGCCCGGGGGCGGTGACAGGGTGCTGTTCGATCTGCGGATCAAGGACACCTCGTCGCCCGGCGGCAGGTCACCGTCCGGCTCGGCACCGATGGTCAGCGTCCTGCTGGAGGACCGTTACGGCGTCGGCTACCGGGTCGGGGCGGGGACGGTCAAGGTCGACGGACGCGCGCACACCCTCTCCTTCCCCGTGTCGGCCGCCGCCGAGCTGTCGGTGACCGGCTTCGAGATCGACAGTGACGTCCCGGAGGGACGCGCCGAGACACGCCTGGTCGCGCTGAGCAGGCTCAGGGCGGCCACCGGGGGCGGCGACGAGAAGCCGGCCGCCCCATCGGACGGGGTGCGCTGGCGGGCTGCCGCGACCATGGCCGCGGCCGGCGAGGAGCAGGCCGCGGGGACGCCGGAGGCGGTGGCGGCCTCAGGAGCGGCACCGGCCTTCCGGTACGAGACCGGGTACACCCGGCCGGGCGGTTACTCCGCCGATCCGGTCAGCACCCTGCGGATCACCGCGGCCCGTCCGGCCGCCCCCGCGCTGAAGGCGGTGGCCACCGACGCGTATCTGACGTCCGCGGGGGCGGAGCTCGGCCAGGAGGTCGACCTCACGCTGGCGGGCAACACGGTCCGGGTGAAACTGGTCGAGGCGGTGCGGCAGCTGCCGACGACCGGCACCGGCGCGGCCCCGGACGCTCTGGAAGGCGCGCCCGGGGGCGCCTCGGAGGCCTCGGCCACGAAGCCGGGCGGCAGCCTGCTGCTGGACCTCAGGGCGGTGTCGGAGGTGCTCGCCCACCGGTCCGGGGCCACCCTCGCGCCCACCGAGTGGTGGCTGAGCACGGCGCCCGGCGACGGCCCGGCGGTGGCGGCGGCCCTGCGTGGGCTCCCCGGGACGGATCCGGCGCAGGTGCGGGTTCGGGACGAGGTGGCGAGGGAGCTGGCGGACGACCCGCTGGGTGCGGGGCCGCAGTCCGTGATGCTGGCCGTCGCCGTGGTGGCCGCCGCCCTGGCCGCCGTCGGGTTCGCCGTGGGCCTCGTGGGTTCCCAGCGCGAACGGGCCGCCGAATTCGCCGTGTTGCGCGCCCTGGGGGCGCCACGTCGCGGGCTGGCCCGGATGATGGCGGCCGAACAGGGCGTGCTGATCACTCTGGCCCTGCTGATCGGACTGGCCCTCGGGGCGGTGCTCACCAGAGCCGTCGTGCCGCTGGTCGTGCTGACCGGGCAGGCATCCAGGCCGGTGCCGGACGTACTGGTGCGGCTGCCGGCCGGGCAGGTCGCCGTCCTGCTCGCCTCGGTCGCCGTGCTGCCGCTGCTGACGGTCGCCGCGGTCACACTGCGCCGCGCCGATCCTGCGGTGTCGCTGCGCCACCAGGGGGACAACTGACATGAACGCCACCAAGATCCAGGCCGCCTGCGCCCCCTGGGTGCGCACGAGGCTGCGCACCGCCCCCGGTACCTCCGCCGCGCTCGCCGTGCTGGTCCTGCTGACCGCCTTCCTCGCGGCCGTGTTCCCGCGCTCGGTGGACGCCTACGAGGCGAAGGCACTGCGGCACGACATCACGGCCGCGCCCGAGGGGCAGAGCGTGCTGGAGGTGACGACCCTGCCGCCCGCGCTCGGGCAGGCGCCCTCGGTCCGTGAGGCGGCCATGCGGGAGAAGGCCCTGGCGTCGGCCCAGGACGCCCTGGTGAAGGTGCTCCCCGACCCCCTGCGCGCCGATGTTCCCGAGTCCTCGTACGGGGTGCACACCACGAAGCCCCTGGCGGCGGACGAGAAATGGCTGCCCCGTCCCGACGCGCTGCCGCCCCTGCTGACCTACGCCGCGCCCTCGGGGCTCCCCGACCACGCCACCCTGCGGTCCGGCCGCTGGCCGGTGGCGCGGGACACGATGACGCTGGAGACCCGTGAGGTGGAGGCGGCCGTCACCGAGGACACGGCCGAGGACCTGAGGATCGAGCCGGGCGCCACCGTCGCGGTGCCCACCCAGCGCGGCGACCCGCTCACCGTACGCGTCACCGGCATCGTCGCCCCCCGGCACCCCGACAGCGGCTACTGGACGATCGACCCGCTGTTCCGCGCCCCGTCGCTGGTCAGGGACCCGGGGTCGCCGACGCCCGTCTTCTACTGGCGGGGAACGCTGCTCCTGCCACCGGACACGGGGCCCGCCCTTCTCGCCACCATGGGGGAAACCGAGCTGTACTGGCGCCTGGCACCGGATGCCGCGGGGCTGACCGCGGCCGAGGTGCCCGGGCTGGAGTCCGCCGTCGCGGCGGTGGAGAACGGTCCCGGGCTGCTGGAGCTGCGCGACATCGCCGGCCCGAACACCACGCTCACGACCGGCCTGGACGCGATCCTCGGCTCCTACTCCTCGATGCGCGACGCCATCGGCCCCGTCGTCACGGTCGCCGCGGTGGGCATCGGCGCGGTGGCCGCCGTCGTCCTCCTGATGACCGGCGGGCTGATCGGCGCCCGCCGCCACCACGAACTGGCCCTGCTGCGCTCCCGGGGCGGCTCGCTGCCCGGCATCGGTGGACGCCTGCTCGCCGAGACGGCGGTGGTGGTGGTGCCCGCGGCCGCGCTCGGCCTGCTGCTGGCCGTCCTGGTGGTCGGCGAGGCCCGGTTCCCGCCCGCTGCGCTCGGGGCCGCCACCGTCGCCGCGCTGGTCTGCGCGGTGCTGCCGCTCCGTACGGCCGTGCACCACCGCAGGCCGCTGCTGCACGGCGCCCGGGACGACGTGACGGCCGCCAGGCCCTCCCGGCGCCGTACGGTGGCCGAGCTGACCCTGCTCGTCCTGGCGGTCGGCGCGGTGGCGGCGCTGCGCCGCCGCGGCACGACGACGGGCTCCGGCTCCGATCTGCTGGTCAGCGCCGCGCCCGTCCTGGTGGGGCTGATCGCCGCACTCGTCCTCGTACGCCTGTATCCGCTGCCGCTGCGTCTGGCGGCCCGCCCCGTGGCCCGGCTGCGCGGAGCGGTCGGTTTCCTGTCACTGGCCCGCGCGGGCCGGGCATCGTCGAGCGGCACCTTGCCGTTGCTGGCCCTTCTGATCGCGCTGACCACCGCGGGGTTCGGAGGTTCGGTGCTCACGGGGGTCGCGGACGCCCGCGACGAAGCGGCGCTGCGCGCCGTCGGCGCGGACGCGCGGGTCAGCGGGGAGGGCAGCTCCGCTCCGCTCTCCGACGGCACGGTGCGCCGGGTGCGGGCGGTCGACGGTGTCGAGGACGTCGCACCCGTGCGCATCGAGTACAGGACCCCGCTCGCGGCCGCCTTGGACGTGACGTCGGAGACGAAGCGCGCCACCCTCATGGGCGTCGAACCGGAGTCGTACGCGCGACTGGCCCGGGACACCGGGCTGCCGGCCTTCCCCTCGGCGGCGCTGAGGAACTCACCGGGGCAGAGCGGGGTCCTTCCCGCGATCGCCTCGCCCGCGCTCGCGGAACGCCTGGGCCTGCGGCCGCACACCATCCGGTCGCAGGCGGGGGACCTCAGGGTGCGGGTCACCGCCGTCCTCCCGCTCACCTCCGCGGTGGGCGACTCCGACTTCCTGATCGTCGACGCGAAGGCGCTCGCCCAGGGAAGTCCCACGACCCTGCTGCTCACCGGCGGCTCGCCGGACGCCCGGCAGCTGCGGGCCGCCGCACGGGAGGCGGGGCCGGAATTCACGGTGAGGCTGCGGTCGGCGGAGCGCGAGAGGTTCGTGGACACCCCTATGCAGTCGGGCGCCGAGAGGATCTACGGGGCGGCGGTCGTGGCGGGCGCCGGATACGCGTTGCTCGCCGTACTCCTGTCCCTCCTGCAGACGGCTCCGGAGCGCACCACGCTCCTGGCCCGGCTGCGCACCATGGGGCTCACCACCCGGCAGGGGCGGAGGCTGCTCGCTTTCGAGGCGATGCCGCAGGCGCTGCTGGCGGCCTTCGGCGGGCTCCTCGTCGGCTGGGCGACCATCGCCCTGCTCGCACCCGGCATCGACCTCGCCGCACTGGCACTGGCAGACGGCGACCCCTCGACCGCCCGGACCGCTTCCCTGCGGGCCGATCTCCGGTCGCTGGTGCTCCCGGCGGTGGGCGTGGTCGTGCTCGCGGCCGCCGTGGCGGGCGTCCAGGCCTGGTGGGCGAGCCGCCGTGGATCGATCAAGGAACTCAGGGCAGGAGACACCCGGTGACATCGTCGACCGAGACCACTCTGGCGGAGCTCGAACAGCGGGCCGCGGCGCGCCGCGACCGGCCGTCGTACGGGCACGACGCCCTGATCGCCTGCGACCGGCTGGTCCGCGTCTTCTCCGCGGACGGCGTGGAGGTGCAGGCGCTCCAGGGGCTCGATCTGCTGGTGACCGAGGGCGAGCTGATGGCCCTGGTCGGCGCGTCGGGCAGCGGGAAGTCGACCCTGATGAACATCCTGGCGGGGCTGGACGTCCCCACGGCCGGATCGGCGAAGGTGGCGGGCCGCGACCTGCTGGCGATGGGACAGAAGGAGCGGCTGCGCTACCGACGCGACGTCGTCGGCTTCGTCTGGCAGCAGACCTCGCGCAATCTGCTCTCGTATCTGACGGCCGCGCAGAACATCACCTTGCCCATGCAGTTGAGCGGGGGCGGCCGGAACCGTGAACGGGCGGCACGTGCCGAGTCGTTGCTGGCGATGCTGGATGTCGCGGACTGCCGGGACCGCCGCCCCGCCCAGATGTCCGGCGGCCAGCAGCAGCGGGTGGCGATCGCGGTGGCCCTGGCCAACAGCCCTTCGGTGCTGCTCGCCGACGAACCGACCGGCGAGCTGGACTCCGCGACCGGCGAGCAGGTGTTCGCCGCGTTCCGCCGTGCGAACGAGGAACTCGGCACGACGATCGTGATCGTCACCCACGACCAGGCGGTGGCCGACGAGGTGCGCCGCACGGTCGCGATCCGCGACGGCCGGACGTCCTCCGAGGTGCTGCGGCGCACCGAGGTGGACGCGGCGACGGGGCAGGAGTCCCAGGTGGCACGGGAGTACGCCATGCTCGACCGGGCGGGCCGGCTGCAGCTTCCCGCCGAATACACCGAGGCGCTGGGCATGGAGCACCGGGTGATGCTGGAACTGGAGCGGGACCACATCGGCGTGTGGCCGGACGCGCGGGAGGACTAGCTTGATCTTCAACCTCGAGGTTGAAGATCAGGCCAGGGCGGGCCAGGGGACGTCGGAGTGTTCAGACGGTCCCGACCGACACGGCCAGCGCGCCGAGGCCGCCGCCCTCGCCCCGCAGGGCCACCGATCCGAACGGCGTGCGCAGCCGCAGCCAGGGGCCGGCGGTGAGGAGCGCCACGGGGAAGTCGGGTGCGGGACGCAGGAAGCCGAGGGACTGCGCTGCGTGCACGGCACGCAGCGGGAGCTCCGTGTCCCCGACCCTCCGGGACCAGATGTCGCGGCCGATCAGGTCGCGTTCCGCGCGGGTGCGCCGGTCCTCGGGCAGTGCCGCGTCCCGGGCGCGGAACTCGGCCACGGCGTCGGTGAGCCCGGTACGCAGTTCGAGCGGGCCCGGGAGCCCGGGTCGTTCCCGCCAGCCGCCGCGCGGCGGCAGCATCCCGGCCCACGGCGGCCCCGTGACGGGCGCCGGCAGGGCGTTCACGCCGGGCGCCTCCCCGGATCCCTCCGTGTCGAGCGCCTCGAGGAGTTCACCGGCCGAGACCGTGACGTCGAAGTCGTGCACGCCGGACAGCCGGACGGTGCGGATCGCGAGGACCTCGAACGACGGCGGCCGGCCGAACACGGCCAGCGCGCCGCCGCCCGCCTGGAGGCGGACGGCGGCGGCCCGGTCGTAGTGGAGCAGCCGGCCGAGGAAGGCGGCGAGGTCCGCCGCCTCCCTCGCGTCGGCGAACCGCGGCGACCGTACGGGCACTGTCATGCGACGGCGGGCTCCTGGTCGAGGTACTCCTGGAGGAAGAGCTTCTCCTCGGCGGTGATCCGCCGGGGCCGCTCCTCGGCCAGGTTGTACGGCACGACGACCGTCGACGCGCGCACGTAGACCTGCTCGGGGTCCTTGACCTCGTAGGCGATGGTCAGCGACGCGGCCGTTATCTTCGTGACCCAGGACTCGATGGTCACCGGCGCGTGCCGGTGGACCAGCGGGCGCACGTAGTCGATCTCGTGCCGGGCCACGACGGAGCCGCCCGAGAAGGACGGCGAGCCGTCCCCCGGCGCCAGCCGGAACATGAAGTCGATGCGCGCCTCCTCCAGGTAGCGGAGGAAGACCACGTTGTTGACGTGGCCGAAGGCATCCATGTCCGACCAGCGCAGCGGGCAGCTGTAGATGTGACGGGCCAACTCGATCAGCCTCGCGTGAGCTTCTTGTACGTGGCACGGTGCGGGCGGGCCGCGTCCGGGCCGAGGCGCTCGATCTTGTTCTTCTCGTACGACTCGAAGTTGCCCTCGAACCAGTACCACTTGGAGTCGCCCTCGTACGCCAGGATGTGCGTGGCGACGCGGTCCAGGAACCAGCGGTCGTGGGAGATGACCACCGCTGCCCCGGGGAACTCCAGCAGCGCGTTCTCGAGCGAGGACAGGGTCTCGACGTCGAGGTCGTTGGTGGGCTCGTCGAGGAGCAGCAGGTTGCCGCCCTCCTTGAGCGTCAGCGCCAGGTTCAGGCGGTTGCGCTCACCACCGGAGAGGACACCGGCCGGCTTCTGCTGGTCCGGGCCCTTGAAGCCGAACGCGGAGACGTAGGCCCGCGAGGGCATCTCGACCTGGCCGACGTTGATGTAGTCCAGCTCGTCCGACACGACGGCCCAGAGGGTCTTCTTCGGGTCGATGTTGGCGCGGGACTGGTCGACGTAGGAGATCTTGACCGTCTCGCCGACCTTGATGGCGCCGGAGTCGGGGGTCTCCAGGCCCTGGATCATCTTGAACAGCGTGGTCTTGCCCGCGCCGTTCGGACCGATGACGCCGACGATGCCGTTGCGCGGGAGCGTGAACGACAGGTCGTCGATGAGGACCTTGTCGCCGAAGGCCTTGGAGAGGTTCTCGACCTCGACGACGATGGAGCCGAGCCGCGGGCCCGGCGGGATCTGGATCTCCTCGAAGTCCAGCTTCCGCATCTTGTCGGCCTCGGCCGCCATCTCCTCGTAGCGGGCGAGACGGGACTTGGACTTGGTCTGACGGCCCTTGGCGTTGGAGCGGACCCACTCCAGCTCTTCCTTGAGCCGCTTCTGGCGCTTCTCGTCCTTGCGGCCCTCGACCTTGAGGCGGGTGGCCTTCTTGTCGAGGTACGTGGAGTAGTTGCCCTCGTAGGCGATGGCGCGGCCGCGGTCGAGCTCGAGGATCCACTCGGCGACGTTGTTCAGGAAGTACCGGTCGTGGGTCACGGCGATGACGCAGCCCGCGTACTTCGAGAGGTGCTGCTCCAGCCAGTTCACCGACTCGGCGTCGAGGTGGTTGGTGGGCTCGTCGAGGAGGAGCAGGTCCGGGGCCTCGATGAGCAGCTTGCAGAGCGCCACACGGCGCTTCTCGCCGCCGGAGAGGTTGTTGACGGGCCAGTCGCCGGGCGGGCAGCCCAGGGCGTCCATGGCCTGCTCCAGCTGGGCGTCGAGGTCCCACGCGTTGGCGTGGTCCAGGTCCTCCTGGAGCTTGCCCATCTCGTCCATGAGCGCGTCGGAGTAGTCCGTCGCCATCAGCTCGGCGACCTCGTTGAAGCGCTTGAGCTTGCCCATGATCTCGGCGGCGCCGTCCTGGACGTTCTCCAGCACGGTCTTCGACTCGTCGAGCTTCGGCTCCTGCATGAGGATGCCGACGCTGAACCCGGGCGTGATGAACGCGTCACCGTTGGACGGCTGCTCCAGGCCCGCCATGATCTTCAGCACCGTGGACTTGCCGGCGCCGTTGGGCCCCACGACACCGATCTTCGCGCCGGGCAGGAAGTTCAGGGTGACGTCATCGAGAATCACCTTGTCGCCGTGCGCCTTGCGCGTCTTGCGCATGGTGTAGATGAACTCAGCCAAGAGAAACCGTCCGGCAGCAATAGAGGTGTGGGCAGATACACCCATCTTGCCTGACGTCCGCACCCGGAAGGAAACCCGTCCGGTCCCCGGTACGGGCCCGGCGCGTCCGCCGGGCCGCCCGGAGCGGCCCGGGGAACGCGAAGTGCCTGGTACGGACGTCCGTACCAGGCACTTCACCGGCGCCCTACCGCTGCGCCCGTGCTCAGTCACTCACCGCTGCTCTGCGTCTTCTTCCGGCGGAGGAAGAAGATCGCGCCGCCGCCGAGGACGACGAGGGCGACGGCGACACCCGCGATGACGGGGGTGGCGCTGGAGCCGCCGGTCGCGGCGAGGTCACCCTCGGTACCGGGGGCGCTCGCGGCGGGCGTGGGCTCGGAGCCCGTCTGGGTGGTCACGTCGTCACCCGGGGCGGGGGTACCGGCGGTCTCGCAGTCCAGGACACCCTTGAAGTTCTTGCTGAAGCCGCCGGGGCCGGTGATCGTGAAGTCGTAGGCCTCGTCCTCGCCGACCGGGACGGTCACCGTGCGGGTCTCGCCGGCCGGGATGGTGTGCTCGGTGCCGGCGAGCTCGAAGGTGAACGCCTCGTCACCCGTGTTGCTCGCGGTGATGTCGACGCCGCCCTTGGCGCAGTTCTTCTCGGCGGTCACCGCCGGGACGGCGCCCTTGTCGGCCCAGGTGGCGGTCGCCGTCGCGGAGACGGTGGACTCGCTGGAGCCGGCGAGGATCATCGTCTGGCTCTTGATCAGCCCGGCGAACACGCGGCCCACGGGCACGGAGGTCGAGGCCTGGACGGAGAGCGAGGCGGAACCGTCGGTGGCGTCCTGGGGGACGGAGAAGTACAGGTCCGTGCCGTCGGCAGCCTCGGTGACGGGCTTGCCGGCCTTGTCGGTGACCTGGACCCCGCTGGCGGCGGCGTCGGCGGGCGGTGCCACCGAGACGTTGCCGGCGTCGGTGTGGACGGTGACCGGACCCAGCTTCTCCCCGGCCTTGCCGGAGACCGCGGCGGGAGACAGCCCCACGGACGCCTTGGGCTCCGCGACGTTCTGAGCGTTCGCCTCCAGCCAGTCGGCGAGCTTCTCGGCGTTCGCGTCCTTGGCCGTCACGTCGGCCTTGTCCGAGAAGCGCCAGATGGCGACCTGGGTGCCGGCGGCGGCGGTCTTCTCGTCGAGCGGGCCGGTACCGGCCTTCTCGGCGAGCGCCGCGAAGTCGTTGACCTGCGGGTAGGAGTGCTGGAGGATCCAGCGCACCTTGCCGGCGTCCTGGTTGGCGCCGAGCGAAGACTGGTCCCAGGGGGTCTCCAGGTACTTCGCGCCGTCCTTGGTGGGCGTGTGGAAGTCGATGCAGTACGTCTGGATGGTGCCGCCGCCGTCGACCTTCATCTCGAACAGGCCGGCGGGCAGCTCCTGGGGCTTCTTGCCCTCACCGGTGTTGAGCTCGGCGGTGCCGTAGGTCTTCAGACCGTCCAGCACGGCGACCGCACCACCATGGTGCTGGCCCGTCTCGTCCGTCGGCGCGGCCGTGGCGGCCGTCGCTCCGACGATCGTTCCCGCAGCGACCAGCCCGGTGGCCAGCACCGCGGCGGCCGTCCTGACGAGACCGCGGCCGTGACCCTTGCTCCGGCCCCCTGGGGAGCCCTCCACCGCCGCCGTCGACGACGAAGTGGATGCTGAAGACACAGAAAACACAGAATTCCCCTCCGGGCGAGACCTTCACGCTTGGGGCGCGTGTGGGAGGTGTCTCGCCAGCAAACTCAAGTGCCGCATGAGTACTGGGGAATCGTAAGGAGCGAGCGAAGGGGAATCCCCCTTCATGCCGTCACATAAGCATTCCGACTCGTAATCGTTATCGCTCCGTTCGGCGCGCCCGCTCCCCTTCAGGACATCGATGCCATTTCCGTGGCCGGTTTCTGACGATGCGTAGGCGCAGTCAGTGTCGGGTCGGCCCTGGCCACCCGCCGGAACGCGGCCGTCCCCCTGGTCAGGTCATGCCCCACGGCCACGGCCTCGACGTCCACCGAGGTCCTCCACACCCCGTCCCGCTCCTCCTCGCGCACTTTCAGACGGCCGTGCACGACGAGCGGCTCACCGACCGACACCGATCCGGACAGATTCGCCGCAAGTGTCCGCCGGGCCCACACCGTGTAGAAACCGGTGCGGCCGTCCGTCCAGCTCTGCTGCTCCCGGTCCCACCGCCGGGGCGTCACCGCCAGCCGGAATCGCGCCGTCGATCCGGTCGCCGTCTCGCGGAAGTCCACCGGCGTCGCGGCGTTTCCCACCAGCGTCACCAAGGTCTCGTTCATTTCCCGTCCCCCGATTCCCTGCCACATTCCGTACGCTTTCCGCCCCGTCGTCCGTCCCGCCCCGATGCGGTGGGACGACGTGCGGCCCGGTGCGTCTGTCCGGTCCGCACCCCATGCTGGACCGGACTCGGAAATCCCGCGGGAGCCTGTGGATCATCCGCCGGTTGTGGAGAACTCCGTCACCGCCACGTAGCGCTCCCGCACCTCCCGGTAGCGCGCCAGTTCCGCCGCCACCGGGTCGAGGACCCTGGCCCGGCCGCAGCCGGCGGCGGCCTCGCGAAGCCTCCGTTCCGTCTCCTGCCCGTACCGGCGGGCCGGCCCCCGTGCGGCGGCCGCGCACGACCACTCGACGAGTGGACCGCCCACCACCCCGGCCAGCATGAGCAGGGCCGGGATCAGCAGCCCGGGTTCGAGGACGCCCACGATCTGACCCAGCAGCCACAGGCCGCCGAACACCTGGAGCAGCGTCATCGAGGCCTGCGCGAGCACCGCCGCAGGCCACCACGCCGGGCGCGGCGGCCTGGCGGCACGGCCTCCCGGAGCCCCCGCGGACGCGGCGGGAGCGGTGGCCGTGTGGCCCGGACGGCGCTTCCCCCGGCCCGTCTCCACGCCCTTGACAGTCGTACCCGCAGGCGTGGATCCGGTGTCCCGGCTCCCCCCGCGGCCTCGGCCGACGGCTCCCGCCTGCGCGTTCCGGGCAAGCTCGTCCAGCGCCTCCGGCAGCCCCTTCGCCCCGTTCACCGCCGCCTCCCGCACGGCCTGCGCCCAGGGCGTGGGCAGCCCGTCCACCGCGTCGTCCGCCAGCTTCCGCACGGCCTGCTCCACCCGCTGCCGGGCGGTGAGCTCCTCCTCCGGCGGCGCGAGGGCCTGGGCCATCAGGTCCAGGCCGCCCAGCTGTCTGGTGGACTCGTACCAGCGCCACAGCCGCAGCCAGGGCGTCCCGCAGGCCCGCCCCGCGTTCCTGCGCCACTCGCGCTCCGACGCCTGCCCGGCCGCCGAGGCGCCGACGGCTTCGGCGAGCCGGTCGGTGAACTCCTCACGGGCCCGCTCCCCCAGCCCCGGCCTGCCCTCGGCGACGTACACGGGACGGAGCCGTGCGGCGGCCGCGTCCACGTCCGCGGAGAGCCTGCGGGCCGCCGCCGTACGGTCCTGGACGAATCTGCCGAGCAGTTCGCGCAGGTCGCCCACACCGGCTCCGCTCAGCGCGGACAGGGGCAGGACCGTGACGCCCGGTTCGCCGTGCTCACCCACCGCCATGCCGTCCTCGTCGAGCAGCCGGCGAAGATCGTCCAGGACCAGGTCCGCGGCCTCCCCGGAGAGCCGGTCGATCTGGTTGAGCACGACGAAGGAGATCTCGGCGTGCCCGGCGAGCGGTCGCAGATAGCGTTCGTGCAGGGCCGCGTCGGCGTACTTCTCCGGGTCGACGACCCAGATCACCGCGTCGACGAGGGCCAGCACCCGGTCCACCTGGTCCCGGTGCCCGGTGGCCGCCGAGTCGTGGTCGGGCAGGTCCACCAGGACGAGCCCCTGGAGCGCCTCGTCGGTGGCCGTGCCGCCCTGCACCGGCCTGCGCCGCAGCCGGCCCGGGATGGCCAGCCGGTCGAGCAGCCCGGCGGCGCCGTCGGTCCAGCTGCAGGCGATCGGGGCCGAGGTGGTCGGCCTGCGCAGCCCGGTGTCGGAGATCTGGACGCCCGCGAGCGCGTTGAAGAGGGTGGACTTCCCGCTCCCGGTCGCCCCGGCGATGGCGACGACCGTGTGCCGGGAGGAGAGCCGTTGACGGGCCGACGCCTCGTCGAGCACACGCCCCGCCTCGGCGAGGGTGTCCCCGTCGAGCCTGGCGCGGGAGAGCCCGACCAGTTCGCGCAGCGCGTCCAGCCGCGGCCGCAGCGGGCTGCCGGGCAGTCCGTACGCCTCGACCTGGGGCCCGGGCTCGTCCTCGGCGCCGGGCTCGGCCCGGAGAGGCCGCTCCTGCGCGGCGTCGGCGGCACGGCGGGCGATCAGCCCGTCGTCCCAGCGCCGCCCGTCCCCCTCCCGGGGCTCCTCCGTGCCGTCGCGCTCCGGCTCCGGCCCCTGCCCGTGGTCCCGGCCCTGGTCAGTGACGGCAGTCATCGCTGCCACCTCTCCTTCTGCAGTACGGACAGCGCGGCGATCAGTTCGGCCTGCGGCTCGGGGGCGACTTCGAGCGCGTCCAGGGGGGCGAGCCGCCGGTCGCGTTCGCCGTGCATGACCTGGTCGAGGCAACTGGTGAGCAGGGCCCCGCCCTTGTCGCGGAGCCGCAGCGCGCCCTGGGCCCCGATCCGTTCGGCGAGCTGCTCCCCGGCGCCCCTGGCGCGGCGCCCGCCGAGGAGGGCGGCGGCCAGCAGCGCCGCCACCGTCTCGGCGTCGGGTGCGGCGTTGCGTTCGAGCAGTCGGGCCTCTTCCTCGGCCAGCTCCTCCAGGACCCGCCTCCACCGCCGTACGGCCATGCCGATCCGGCCCTGGACGTCCTCGGCGGGCCCCCAGCCGCCCGCCTCCCGGCCCGCCTCCTCGAACCGGAAGTTCCCGGTGGCCGGATCGCGCTGCCAGGTCGTGCGGATCTGTTCGTCGGACGCCGCCACCGCGCACTGCAACAGGGCCACCAGGCTCTCCACGAGGGCGTCCAGCAGCTCTCCGGCGGAGCTGTAGAGCGGGTATCCGCGCCACCGGGTGCGGGCGCCGCCCGCGAGCACCGCACCGTCCCGGAGCCGCCGCCGCACCCGCGACAGTTCCTTGCCGTACGCCTCCTCGACCACACCGGTCAGGCGCACGGCCGCCGCGTACTGGGCGGCCACCGCCCCGGCGAGTTCGGGCATCCGCACGTTGAGCGAGTCGATGACCCCGGACGCCGTGCGGCCCACGGCCTGCTGACGGGCCGCCGGGTCCTGCGCCCGGTGGGTGAGCCAGGCGCGCAGGGGCGCCACGGCGGTGGTGGGCAGCAGTCCGGTGCCGCCGCCCGCGGACTCGGGCAGTTCCGGAATGGTGAAGCGGGGCACCTCGCCCAGGCCGGCCCGGGTGAGCAGGGCCGCGTACTGCCGGGACACCTCGGCGATCACCTGGTGCGGCACCCGGTCCAGGACGGTGACCAGGGAGGCGTCGTACTCCTTGGCGGTACGCAACAGATGCCACGGCACGGCGTCCGCGTACCGGGACGCCGTGGTCACCATGACCCACACGTCGGCGGCGCAGATGAGTTCGGCGGCCAGGACCCGGTTCCCCACGACGAGGGAGTCGATGTCGGGAGCGTCCAGGAGCGCCAGTCCCCGGGGCAGGGTGGCCGCGGTCTCCACCCGCAGCACGGTGTCGTCCCGCTCGCCGTCGGGGCCGATGTGGTCGAGCCCGTCCGGGTCCGGGACCTGCCCCGGAGGCAGCCACACCCGCGTCAGCTGCGGCAGCACCCGCACCCCGGCGAACCAGTGGTGGTCGTCCGGATGGCAGACGAGTACGGGGGTGCGCGTCGTGGGGCGCAGCACTCCGGCCTCACTGACCCGGCACCCCACCAGCGAGTTGACCAGCGTCGACTTGCCCGCCCCGGTGGATCCCCCGATCACCGCGAGCAGCGGTGCCTCGGGGTCCTTGAGGCGGGGCACGAGGTAGTCGTCGAGCTGGGCGAGGAGTTCGGTCCGCGTCTGCCGGGCGCGCGGGGCCCCCGGCAGCGGAAGTGGAAGACGCACGGCAGCGACACGGTCGCGCAGGGCGGAAAGTGCGTCGATGAGCTGGGGCCGTACATCCATGGTTACCACATGTGAAGAATGCCCAATTTTGACGCCTTTTTGAAGCGTATAAGCCCCCCTGCGCGGCGGATCCCCTCCAGGGGACAGAGGGGACGAGTGGGGCGCAGGCATAACGAGTGCACAACACCCGGGGCGTGAGGCGCGAAAAGCGATGCAGGAATCGCACCCACCTGCGATTATCGGTTCGCTTCACCGAACCTCCACATCGTGCCACGCAGGTGAAGCAACCGGGAGGAGGCGATCTGAGCCCTATCCTTGTCCCGGCACCGTCGCGGATGGCTTGAATCAGCGCCCTCCGGGACACCAGGCCGACACCCGGCCCCCGTAGCTCAGTGGATAGAGCAGGCGCCTTCTAAGCGCTTGGCCGCAGGTTCGAGTCCTGCCGGGGGCGCACATCGCGCACCACTGTGAGGCCCTCCGACCCGGAGGGCCTTTTCGCTGGCCAGGGGCACGTTAGCGGGCCAGTCGTAGCAGGGACGTAAGCGCTGGACCGGCCCCGGGCCACGGCGGGGAGGATCCGTGCCGTCCCGATGCCACCTCGCCCCTGCGGGTGGCCGCGGTGGATGCGGGGTGACGCGTCCGGAGTCGGACTCACGTCCACGGCGGATCCGATGGGTTTCCCACGAATCCGGCGCGCTTCTCGGGGTCCGGCAGGTGGTACCGCCCCGGCCGGTCGTCCGGCGATCCCGGCGCGCGTCCGTGAGGTGGTGCCGGTGCCCGGCGCCGGGGGATTTCCGCAGCCCGCGAACGTTCCATCACCTCCACGGTGCCGGGCAACGGCGCCCGGGGCGCCGTGAGTACGCCGTCGATGCCGATCAGGGCCGCTCCCGTCGCCTCCGTGCCGTCGGCTGTCCCGACTTGCCGAACGGGTGCGCATGGGATTGTTTCGAAGGTGGGGGTGCGTGTGTTCCGGTCTTCCCTCCTTGGAGGCGAACCACTGTGCTGTTCACCGACCGCACGGACGCCGGGCGGCGGCTCGCCCAAGCTCTCGGCCACCTGGAGACGCGCCGGCCCGTCGTCCTCGGGCTCCCGCGCGGCGGCGTCCCGGTGGCCTACGAGGTGGCGCGGGCCCTCGGCGCCCCGCTCGATGTGATCGTCGTCCGCAAACTCGGGGTGCCGTCGCACCCGGAGCTGGGGTTCGGCGCCATCGGCGAGGGCGGGGTCAGGGTCGTCAGCGACGAGATCGTCCGCCACGCCGGGGTCCGGGAGAAGGACCTCGCGTCCGTCGAGCGCGCCGAGGAGGCCGAGCTCCTCCGGCGGGCCCGGGCGTACCGGGAAGGGCGGCCGCGCCTCGCGCTGAAGGGGCGGGCGGTGGTCGTGGTGGACGACGGGGTCGCCACCGGGGCCACCGCGAGGGCCGCCTGCCAGGTGGTGCGGGCGCAGGGCGCCGCCCACGTCGTGCTGGCGGTGCCGGTCGCGTCGCCCGACGCCGCCGCCCGGCTGCGCGAGGACGTCGACGAGGTCGTGTGCCTCTCCACACCGGGCCTCTTCTCCGCCGTGGGCGAGTGGTACAGGGACTTCTCCCAGACCTCCGACGAGGAGGTCGTCGCGCTGCTGGCGCGGACCACGGGAGGCGCCGTCACGGCCGAGCAGGTCGAGGTGGAAGCGGGCGGGGTGGGGCTCGCCGGAGATCTCACGCTGCCCGCGGACGCGGGCGCCGTGGTGGTGTTCGCCCACGGCTCGGGCAGCAGCCGCCACAGCCCGCGCAACCGCTCCGTGGCCACGGCCCTGAACCGCGCCGGCCTCGGCACCCTCCTCTTCGACCTGCTCACGCCCGGCGAGGAGGTCCACCGCGCGAACGTCTTCGACATCGGGCTGCTCGCCGGACGGCTGGCCGGCACCACCCGCTGGCTGAGGAACCGCGTGGACCTCCCGGTCGGCTCGTTCGGCGCCAGCACCGGGGCGGCGGCGGCGCTGAGGGCCGCCGCCGCGACGGACTCGGGCATCGGCGCCGTGGTCTCCCGTGGCGGCCGTCCCGACCTGGCCGGCGCCGGCCTGTCCGGGGTGCGGGCGCCCACCCTGCTCGTCGTGGGCGGCGCCGACACGACGGTGATCGACCTCAACCGCCAGGCGCAGAAGGCGCTGCACTGCGAGAACCGGCTGGAGATCGTCCCCGGAGCCACGCATCTGTTCGAGGAACCGGGCGCCCTGGACCGGGTCGCGGAGCTCGCCCAGGGCTGGTTCACAGCACACCTTCTTCCGGGCCGGCCGTAACCTCCCGGGACGCACCGAAAGTGTGAACTCACTTTCACAAGAAGTGATTTGACAGGCCATCGGCTGTCGTAGGCTCCCGTTCGGGCATTTTTGGCAGGGACGAGCAGGGGAGGCTCCCCATCAGTACCGACGGCGACATCTTCAGACCTCTTGGCCCCCAGGATCCGCGCGAGACCTCCGGCTACCGGCTCCTCGCCCGTATCGGCGAGGGAGGGATGGGAACCGTCTATCTGTCGCACACGCGGGGCGGACAGGCCGTGGCCCTGAAGCTCATCCGGCAGGAGTTCGGTGACGACCCCGAATTCCGCCGCCGGTTCGAGCAGGAGGTGCAGGCGGCGCGCCGGGTGCAGGGGTACCACCTGGTCCCCGTCGTCGACCACGACACCTCGGGACCGCTGCCCTGGCTGGCCTCCGCCTACGTTCCCGGAGTGGCGCTCCACACGGCGCTGGAGACGTACGGGCCGCTGCCGCTCCCGGCGGTGTTCCAGCTCGTCGGCTGCACCGCGCAGGCCCTTGCGGCGATCCACGCCGCCGGAGTCGTGCACCGGGACCTCAAGCCCGGCAACATCCTGCTCGGCCCGGCGGGGCCGTGCGTCATCGACTTCGGCATCGCCCGCGCCGCCGACGCCACCCAGCTCACCCGCAGCGGCGGCCTGATCGGCACTCCGCAGTTCATGTCGCCGGAGCACGCGCTCGGTGACGCCGTCGGCCCCGCCACCGATGTCTTCTCGCTCGGGCTGATCGCGGCCCTCGCCGCCACCGGACGGCATCCGTACGGTGAGGGCGGTGCCATCACCATCGCCGCCCAGATCGCCAACACCTCCCACCGGCCGCCCCGGCTGGACGGGTATCCGGAGGCGCTGCGCCCGCTCCTGGAGCGCTGCCTGACCGCCGCCCCCGAGGACCGCGTCGCCCCGGCCGAGCTGGCCGGGCTCTGCGAGCGGGCGGCGGGCCGCTCGCTGCGCGACTTCGGCGGCTGGCTGCCGCCGGAGCTCACCGCGGAGATCGCCCGCCGGGAGCAGGCCTCCCGGCAGCAGCCGCCCGCACCCGCCCAGGACACGGCGGGGACCGGCTGGGGCGCCACCGTGCCACCGCCCTCCGGGGCGGCCGGCGGGCAGCCCGCACCCTCCGGCACCTGGACGCCGGACGCGCCGGGCACCGCGCCTCGGACGCCCGCGGTGAATCCTCCCGGGCCCACGCTCCCCGCCGCTCCGGCCCGCCGCCTGCCGCGCGCCCTGCTCGTGGCGGGAGCGGTGGTCGCCCTCGTCCTCGCGGTCACGGTGACCTGGGTGATCGCGCGCCCGGACGACGGCGCCAAGGGCTCGGGCACCTCGGCGGGTCCCACCGGGTCGAGTGGGGCGAGCGGAGGTTCGCCCTCTCCCGAGGCGGGCGCGGCCGCGCCGGACGCGTCCACGGCGCCGGAGGCCGGGGCGTCGTACACCGAGGTCTTCGCGGACAAGCCGCTGACGATCCGCGCTCCCGCGTACGGCACCGGCACGCACGTGGACCTGGACGCGCCGAAGCTGTTCCCGAACGGCAGGATCGGCGAGAAGGAGGACCTGGAGATGACCTACCAGGACTGGTCCAACGACGACCTGCAGTTCCTCACGCCGATGGGCAGGAGCACGGGCACGAGTCCGCGGGAGTGCCGGGACGGCGCCGACACCGACACCCTGCCGTCGAGCATCCTGTCGGAGGACCTGAAGGCGGGCGAGGTCATCGCCAAGGGCATGATCCTCTGCACGGTGACGGCCGAGGGCTCGCTCGCGATGCTGGAGATCACCGATGTCCTTCCGAACTCGGTCAAGGGTGACCTGGCCAACGAACTGCCGGACCTCGTGACGAAGCTGACCCTCTGGAAGATCGACGAGTAGCGTCCGGCGGCGCGGAGGGGGAATCCCATGGACGACCACCTGACCACGGACTTCAACGAGGCCTGCTTCCTCGTGGACCTGTCCAACGTGGTGCGCGACCGGCGGCTCGGGGAACCCGGTGCCCGCTCCCTGCGACGGCTGCGTCTGCTCGTCGAGGCCGCGAAGGCGCTGGCCCGCGACCCGGAGGTCAAGCTCTACCTGGTGGCCGACAGGAGCCTGCGGCACGGCGGGCGGCGGGAGTTCAGCGACCTGGGGGACGTCCGGCAGCTCGGAAGCTGGGTCCGGCGCGGACTGGTCGAGGAGCTGCCCGACGCGGACGACCGGTTGCTGGAGCTCTGCGAGCTGACGGGCATCCCCGTCATCACCGGCGACCGCTTCCGCGGCGCCCGCGGCGAACGCCCCTGGCTGCAGGGCAACACGGACGACTTCCTGGAGCCGCTCCCCGGCCCGGGGGGCACCGTACGCCTCGCTCCCGTCGACATGGGCGTCGCGCACGCCTCCGCCATCTCCATGAAGCTGGAGGAGGACGCCCTCAAGAAGCAGGGCCTGCTGGACACGCACCGCCGGCCCCGCTTCGACGTGGTGTCCCGCAACTGGCGCTGTGAGGAACGGCGCTGCACGCTGTACGACACCACCAGGGGCTCAGCGGCACTGCTCCCCCGGATGCGCCGGTCGGCCCCTACCTGTGAGATGCACGGCGGCGTCCTCGTCGACGACGGTCCGCGCACGGCGACGGTCCAGCTGAAGCTGTTGCTGGACGGGGAGCTGAAGGCGAGGTTCACGCTGGAGAACGGCACCACGGTGCCGGTCGGCCGGGCCCCGGGGCGGGGTGGCATCGCGCTCCACGGCCTGGTCCCTCCCGAGCGGACCACCGGTCTGAGCCGCGTCCATCTGACCCTGCGGATCAGCGACGGGCTCGTCCACGTCCTGGACCGGAGCAGTTACGGCACCACCCGGCTGCGCTCAGCGGCGGGCCGCGGCGGCCCCGGACGCTGGCGCGGGCTGGGCACGGCGGAGGAGCGCTTCGGCGGCGGTGACGAACTCCTGCTGGTGGAAGGTGTGGTGCTGGCCCGCAGCGGGCGCCGCTTCCCGACCGAACTGGCGCAGGAGTGGCAGCGCCGCAAGCCGCTTCCCCCCGGAGCCGCCGAAGTGACCAGGATGCACTGACCACCGTGACGGCTCCGGTTCCGCCGTCGCGCGGGCGCCGATGCCGTGCGGCCGGCCCCCGGGGCGTCACAGGAGCGCGTACTGTCCTGTGCGGATCGGTCCAGGGGCGGGGAGTGGTGCGGTCATGCGGGTGCGACTGGTCGGGAGCGGGAGCCTTCCGGCGTACGCCGACGGGATCCGGCGGGTCTACTCCGACGTGTTCTCGGCGCCGCCGTGGAACGAGGACCCCTCGGCGGGCGGGGAGTACACCGAGCGGCTCGCCGCCGACGCCGGACGCCCCGGGTTCACCGCCGCACTGGGCCTCGACGGGGACACCGTGAGCGGCTTCGCGACCGCCTGGACCACACCCCGCGTCTTCCCCTCCGGCCGCAGCTACGGGCATGTCGCCGAGGCACTGGGGCCCGACCGGGTCGAGGCATGGCTGTGCGGGGCCGTGGAGGTCGACGAGCTGGCGGTCACCCCGGCCGCACGCGGCACCGGGCTGGGCGCGGCGCTGCTGTCGGCGGTCACCGGGGCGGCCCCGGACGGACGGTGCTGGCTGCTGACGTCAGGGGGCGCGGAGGCGACGCTGCGCTTCTACCGGCGCGCGGGCTGGCACAGGGTCCCGGCGCCCGTGCCCGGCAGGGCGGGGCTCGTCGTCCTCCTCGGACCGGACCATCCGGCGGTCACCGGCCCCGTCCCCGGTTTCTGAGACGGGAACTCCGGTGCGGCCCCGCGAGGCGTCGCCTCCGCGCCCGCGTGGTGGAGCGATGCGCGGCCACGGCGCGATTCGCATGAATCGATTCAAAAGCGGTGAAGATAGTGGGCCGCCCCGAAGCCTGTCAAGGGCGCCCACCCATTCCCCCCATTCAGATCGCACATCACTCTCCTCCCCGGAACTTCTCGCCATCGACCCATTGACTGTGCCCGCAATCCCCGTTTAGCTTCCGAGCAACCTCATTGAAACCTTTCACGGCATCTGGAGCGGAACACTCCCTCCGCTGAGGAGCTCCCATGAACCAGTCCGCCCCGGACCCGGCCCCGGTCCTGGCACTGAAGGGCGTGAGCAAGTCCTTCGGTGCCGTAAGAGCCCTTCAGGACGTGTCCCTGCGGTTGTTCCCCGGCGAGGCCCACGCACTCGCGGGTGAGAACGGCGCCGGCAAGTCGACCCTGATCAAGGCCCTCGCCGGAGTGCACCGCCCGGACAGTGGCGAGGTGCTCCTCGACGGCGGACCCGTCGTCTTCCACGGCCCGGCCGACGCCCGGGACGCCGGAATCGCCGTCATCTACCAGGAGCCGACGCTCTTCCCCGACCTGTCCATCGCCGAGAACATCTTCATGGGCCGTCAGCCCCGGCGGTCCCTGGGCCGGATCGATCGCAAGGCCGTGCACGAGGCCACCGCCGCGCTGATGCGCAGGCTCGGCGTCGACCTGGCACCGGACCGGCCCGCCCGCGGGCTGTCGATCGCCGACCAGCAGATCGTCGAGATCGCGAAGGCGCTCTCCTTCGACGCCCGGGTCCTGATCATGGACGAGCCGACGGCCGCCCTGACCGGCAGCGAGACCGCCAGGCTCTTCTCCGTCGTCCGCACGCTGCGGGCCGAGGGGGCGGCGGTGCTGTTCATCTCGCACCGCCTGGACGAGATCTTCGAGCTCTGCCAGCGCGTCACGACCCTGCGCGACGGCAGGTGGATCTCCTCCGAGCCGCTCGACGGACTCACCGAGGACGACCTCGTGCGCAGAATGGTCGGCCGCGACCTCGACGACCTCTACCCCAAACAGGACGCGAAGGTCGGTGAAGTCGCCCTGTCGGTGCACCGGCTGACCCGCGAGGGCGTCTTCCGGGACGTGTCCTTCGACGTCCGCCGCGGCGAGATCGTCGCCCTCGCCGGACTCGTCGGAGCCGGTCGCACGGAGGTCGCCCAGGCCGTCTTCGGCGTCGACCGCGCCGACGCGGGCGAGGTGAGGGTGGCGGGCACGGTCCTGCGCCCCGGTTCGCCGACCGCCGCGATGGACGCCGGGCTCGCGCTCGTACCCGAGGACCGGCGCCAGCGCGGGCTGGTCATGGATATGTCGATCGAGCGCAACATCGGCCTCACCGGACTGGGCGAGGTGCGCAAGCGCGGGCTCGTCAGCCGGGCCCTGGAGCACGACCGGGCCGCCGACTGGGCGGTGCGCCTCCAGCTCAAGTACAGCCGGCTGACCGACACCGCGGGCGTGCTGTCCGGCGGCAACCAGCAGAAGGTCGTCCTGGCCAAGTGGCTGGCGACCGGCCCCGCCGTGCTGATCGTCGACGAGCCGACCCGCGGGATCGACGTCGGCACCAAGGCGGAGGTCCACCGGCTGCTCTCCTCGCTCGCGGCGGACGGCCTCGCGGTGCTGATGATCTCCTCCGACCTCCCCGAGGTCATCGGCATGGCCGACCGGGTGCTCGTGATGCACGAGGGCCGGCTGGTCGCCGAGATCCCGCGCGGGAGCGCCACCGAGGAGTCGGTCATGGCCGCGGCCACCGGACGCAACGAGAGGGCAACGGCATGACCGCCACCGTCGAGAGCCCCCCGGACACCGCGAAGGCGCCGGAGCGCAGTGCCTCCTCGCTCGTGGACGCGGTCTTCCGGGCTCGCGAGATCTCCATCGCCGGGGCGCTGGCCCTGCTGATCCTCGGCACCTACCTGGCCAACCCGCGCTTCCTGTCCGACCAGGGCGTCAAGGACCTGCTGCTCAACGCGTCGATCCTGGTACTGCTCGCGGTCGGCCAGTCCGCCGTCGTCATCACGCGCAACATCGACCTGTCCGTCGGCTCCGTCGTCGGCCTGTCCGCCTTCGCCTGCGGCAAGTTCGTCGCCGGGAGCGACCACGGCGTGCTGACCGTGATGCTGCTCGGCACCGCCATCGGGATCGTCTGCGGGCTCGTCTCGGGTGCCCTCGTCAGCTTCGGCAGGGTCCCGGCGCTCGTCGTGACTCTGGGCATGCTCTACATCATCCAGGGCGTCGACTACTGGTGGGCGCAGGGTGAGCAGATCAGCGCCTCCGACGTGCCGGACGCGGTCCTGGGCCTCGGCAGCGGCAGCCTGCTCGGCATCCCGTACCTGCCGCTCATCGCCGTGGTCCTGCTCGCGGCGACGGCGTACTTCCTGCGCGCCTACCGCTCGGGGCGCGAGCTCTACGCCATCGGTTCGAGCCCCGAGGCGGCCCGGCTCGCCGGCATCCCGATCCGCCGCCGGGTGCTCGCCGCCTACGCCTTCTCCGGGGCGGTCGCGGGTTTCGCCGGAGCCCTGTGGCTGGCCCGCTTCGGCACGGTCGTCGCGGACAACGCGCACGGCTGGGAGCTGACCGTCGTCAGCGCCGTGGTCGTGGGCGGGGTCGCGATCACCGGCGGAACCGGCACCGTCTGGGGCGCCGCTCTCGGTGCCCTGCTGCTCACCACCATCGGCAGTGTGCTGGTCGTGCTGAAGGTGGACTCCTTCTGGCAGGGCGCCATCACGGGTGCGCTCCTGCTGCTGGCCATCAGTGTCGACCGGATCGTGAACCTGCGGATGACCGCCGCCCTGAGGAAGAGGAACGCCCGTCATGACCACGGCGCCTGACACGAAGACGGCTCCCGGACCGCGGGCCGTGCCGAAAGCCTCCCTCGTCCGCGGTCTGGCGCTGCGCTGGGACACCGCGGTCGGTGTCCTGCTGGTGGCGGTCCTCGTCGTCGGGCTGGGCAGCACGGAGGGGTTCGGTTCGGCCGAGAACCTCGCGTTCGCCTTCAACGACATCGCCGAGGTCGCCCTCATCGCCCTGCCGATGACCCTTCTGGTCGTCGCCGGACAGGTCGACCTGTCGGTGGCCTCCATGCTGGGCCTGGGCAGCGCGCTGACCGGCGCGCTGTGGGAGGCCGGCTGGGCCTTCGAGACGATCGTGCCGGTGGTGCTGCTGGTGGGTGTCGCGGGAGGCCTCCTCAACGGCTGGCTGGTCACCAGGGTCGGCCTGCCGTCCCTGGCCGTCACCATCGGCACCCTGGCGCTCTACCGGGGTCTGGCCTCGGTGGCCCTGGGGAGCGACGCGGTGACGGACTTCCCGCAGGTGTACTCGGACTGGGCCGTCGACACGACGACCGTCCCCGGCACCTTCCTCACCTATCCGGTGCTGCTCTTCGTCGCCCTGGCCGCGGTCACCGCGGTGGTCCTGCACGCCACCGGGCTCGGCCGCTCGCTCTTCGCGATCGGCGCCCAGGAGGAAGCCGCGTACTTCGCGGGCATCCGGGTCAAGCGGATCAAGCTGCTGCTCTTCGTCGTGACCGGGTTGTTCTCCGCGTTCGCGGGCGTCGTCTTCACCCTCCGGTACGGAAGTGCCCGCGCGGACAACGGACTCGGTTTCGAGATGCTCGTCATCGCGTCCGTCCTGCTCGGCGGCATCGACTTCGACGGCGGGAAGGGCACGCTGTTCGGCGCGGTCGCCGGTGTCCTGCTGATCGGTGTGCTGAAGAACCTGCTCACGCTCAACGACATCGCCAACGAGGTGCAGGTCATCGTGACCGGACTGCTGCTCGTGGCGTCCGTCCTGACCCCGCGGGTCATCGCCACGGTCGTCGAACGACGGCACCGGCGGGCCGCGAACACCCCCGCCCCCCAGCAGTAGTCCCTCTCCTACTCCTCCCTTCTCCGAAAGGCACACGCCGCCATGATGCTCCGCAATGCCGCTGGGCGCCGCGCCGTCGCGACCGCGGCCACCGCCGTCTCCCTCGCCCTCGCCCTCACCGCCTGTTCGGGCACCACGAAGGACAGCACGGAGAGCGGTGGCGCGAAGGCCGGCAGTTCCGCGAAGGCCGACCCGGACGCCCCGCTGAAGAAGGGCCTGAAGCTCGGCTTCCTGCCCAAGCAGATCAACAACCCGTACGAGAAGATCGTCGACGAGGCGGGCATCGCGGCGGCGAAGGAGTACGGCGGCACGGGCAAGGAGGTCGGCCCGTCCGACGCCAACGCGTCCTCCCAGGTCTCCTACATCAACACCCTGATCCAGCAGCGCCAGGACGCCATCCTCATCGCGGCGAACGACCCCAACGCGGTGTGCGGTCCTCTCAAGCAGGCCATGAAGAAGGACATCAAGGTCGTCGCGTACGACTCCGACACGGCGAAGGACTGCCGCCAGCTCTTCATCAACCAGGCGAGCTCCGAGGAGATCGGCCGCAGTCTGGTGCAGCACCTCGGCGAGCAGGTCGGCTACAAGGGCAAGGTCGCGATCCTGTCGGCCACCCAGAACGCGACGAACCAGAACACCTGGATCGAGTACATGAAGGAGGAGCTGAAGCTCCCGAAGTACAAGGACATGCAACTGGTCAAGGTCGCGTACGGCGACGACGCGGACCAGAAGTCCTTCCAGCAGACGCAGGGCCTCATGCAGGCCTACCCCGACCTCAAGGGCATCATCTCCCCCACGACGGTCGGCATCGCCGCGGCGGCCCGCTATCTGAGCGACTCCTCGTACAAGGGCAAGGTCGTGCTCAACGGCCTGGGCACGCCGAACCAGATGCGCAAGTACGTCAAGGACGGCACCGTCGAGCAGTTCTCGCTCTGGAACCCGGAGGAGCTCGGCTACCTCGGCTCGTACGCGGCCGCCGCTCTGGCGTCGGGGCAGATCACCGGCGCGGAGGGCGAGAAGTTCAAGGCGGGCAAGCTCGGCGAGTACACGATCGGCAAGGACGGCGAGGTCATCCTGGGTGAGCCGACCGTCTTCGACTCCAAGAACATCGACACGTTCGACTTCTGACCGGGGGAGCCTGTCCCATGCAGCGCGTCTGCTTTCTGCTGAAGGTCCGCGAGGACCGCAAGGACGAATACCGCGAGCGCCACGCCGCGGTGTGGCCGGAGATGCTCGCCGCACTGTCGGAGGCGGGCTGGCACAACTACTCGCTGTTCCTCCGCGAGGACGGCCTGCTGGTCGGCTATCTGGAGACGGAGGACTTCGACGCCGCCCGGGAGGCGATGGCGGCGACGGACGTCAACGCCCGGTGGCAGCGGGAGATGGGTGAGTTCTTCGAGCAGTCGGAGGCCGCCGACGAGGCCATGGTCCCGCTGAGCGAGGTGTTCCACCTGGCCTGAGCGGTGCGTGTGCGGTCGTGGCGGGAACGGAACGGGCCCGGCGGCGGACGATCCGCTGCCGGGCCCGTCGGCCGTGTCAGCCGATCTCGCCCTCGCCGCCGTCGGCCGGCGGTTCGTCGCTTCCGCCGTTCCTGATCCGGTCGGCCTGCTCGATCGCCGTCGCCAGCTTCGCCACGGAACTGTCCTCGGTGGAGGACGCCAGCTTCCTCGCCCGGGAGGCGAGGGTGCCGAGCGGGGGCGTACCCGGCAGGTCGCCGCCGCGCAGCGTGTCCGCGAAGTACGCGGCCACGGCCGTCACCTGGAGCCGTGCGCCCGCACCGTCCCAGAGCTTCCCGCCGATCGCACCGGTCTCCACCGATCCGGTCTCCTCGTGCGCCTTCCGCGTCCTCGGGTCCAGCCAGCGCACGGTCGCCGTCGCGACGTGGCCGGAGGCGCCCTCGCGGAGCCGGACGGCGTAGAGCGCGGTCACGGTGTGGCCGGGGCCGACCTCGCCGCCGTCGACGCCGTCGTCGCGGAAGTCCTCGTCGGCGACCTTGCGGTCCTCGTAGCCGACGAGCTCGAACTGCTCGACCGTCTCACGGTCGAACTCCACCTGGGCCTTGGCGTCCCGGGCGCGCAGTTCGACGTGGGCGGGCAGCTGGTCGACGAAGACCTTCCTGGCCTGGGCCTCGTCCGCGATGTAGGTGGTGTTGCCATCGCCCTTGTTGGTGAGGCGTTCCATCAGCGCGTCGCCGTAGTCGCTGCCGACCCCGACGCCGAACAGGGTGATGCCGTACTCCTCGCGTGCGTCACCGATCCGGCCGAGGATCGCGTCGGCGTCGGTCTCGCCCGTGTTGGCGAGGGCGTCGGAGAGGAGGACGACCCGGTTGGTGGCGCCCTCGCGGTGGCCCTCGGCCGCCTCGTCGTAGCCGCGTTCGACCCCGGCGGCGACGTTGGTGGAGTCGGCCGGTTCCATCGCCTCGACGGCGTCCCTGATCTTGGTTCGGTTACCCCGGAGGCGGGTCATCGGCAGCCGGGTCTCGGCCTCGCCGCTGAAGGTCACCAGGGAGACCGAGTCGTCGTCACGCAGCTCGTCGGCGAGGATGCCGAGCGAGGTCTTCGCCAGGTCGAGGCGGCCGGGTTCGGCCATCGATCCGGAGATGTCGACGACGAAGGTCAGTGCGGCGGGCGGGCGTTCACCGGTGTCGGAGGCGGCCCTGGTGGACAGGCCGACCCGCACGAGGGACCAGTCGGCGGCCCCCGCGCCGGGCCGGGCACCGTCGACGTTCACGGAGAAGCCGTTGCCCTTCGGCTGCTCGTAGCCCTGGCGGAAGCTGTTGACGAACTCCTCCGGGCGCACCGTGCCCGCCGAGGGCAGCTGCCCGTCGCCGAGGGTACGCCGGGCGTATCCGTAGCTGGCGGTGTCCACGTCGAGCGCGAAGGTCGACAGGTAGTCGGGCGCCGCCTCCTCCCGGGCCGTACCGTCCTCCACCTCGCTCGCCCCGTCCTCCCGCTGCCCGGGTGCCGCGGAGGGGGCACCGGGGGCGGGCTGCCTGCCCCCGGCCGGCCCGCCCTTGCCCGCACTGCGATCGGCTGACGTCGCGGAGCCGTCACCCGACGCGGCGCACCCTGTGATCAGGACACCCCCGAGCAGTAGTGCCAGCGCCCCCTGAAATGTCCTCGCCCTGCGTTCCATCCGTACCCCCCACGTCGTCGGCATCTGTGAATGTGACGTGTGAGGGGGCCGGGCGGAGTCGTCAGAAGCGTTGCGGAACCGTCTCGATGGTGCAACGAGGGGCGCCGGCGCGGCGGGACATCAAGGTCAGGACACGATGTCCTTACGGCTGAACCCCCGGAAGGCGAGGGCGAACAGGATCAGGGCATAGGTCACCGATACGGCCGCGCCCTTCAGCATCCCGCCCCACTCCAGATCGGGCTGGAGTGCGTCGGCCCAGGCGAACTGCCAGTGCGCGGGGAGGAACTCACGCCAGGTGCCGAGCGCGGTGACCGCGTCCAGGACGTTGCCCACGATGGTCAGCCCGACCGCGCCGCCCACCGCGCCGAGCGGCGCGTCCGTCTTCGTCGACAGCCAGAACGCCAGCCCGGCGGTGACGAGCTGGGAGACGAAGACGAAGGCGACGACCAGGGCGAGGCGCGGCACGGTGTCGGACGTGGTGAGCGCGCCGCCGGTGGGCAGCTTCAGCGGCCCCCAGCCGTAGGCGGCGGCTCCCGCGCCCAGGGCGACGAGCGGCAGCAGCACCATCGCGGCGAGACTGAACCCGAGCGCGACGACGAGCTTGCTCCACAGCAGCCTGGCCCGGGGGACGGGCGCCGCGAGCAGGTAGCGCAGCGAGGACCAGCTGGCCTCGGAGGCGACCGTGTCCCCGCAGAACAGCGCGACCGGCACCACGAGCAGGAAGCCGGCGGAGACGAAGAGGCAGGTCGCCGCGAAGTTCGCGGCGGACTCCGTCGCCACGTCCATGAGGTTGATCCGCGAACCGCCTCCGCCGCCGCCCCCTTCACCGCCGCCGGGGGTGCCGCCGACCGCGAAGGCGATGATCAGGACGAACGGCAGCGCTGCCAGCACCCCGAACATCAGCAGGGTGCGCCGCCTGCGCAGCTGCCTCATCGCCTCCACACGCAGCGGCAGGGTGCGGCGGGCCCGGTATCCGGGGGCTTCGGCGAGGGCCTGGATCTCTGTCGAGGAGCTCATGCGGATCCTTGGGAGATGAGGGTGAGGAACGCGTCCTCCAGGCGGCGGTGCGGCCCGACCCCCGTCACCGGTACGTCGAGGCGCACCAGTTCGGAGACCAGCTGGGCGGCGGTGGCGCCGTCGAGACGGACCAGGAGGCCGTGGCCGTCGTCCAGCGGGAGGGCGGAGCCGATGCCCGGGAGCGCGGCCACCTTCTCCACGACCGGCTCGGCGACCTCGTCGGCGGTGGTGACGAGCAGCATGTCGCCGGAGCCGGTGATCTCGGCGACGGGACCGGCCTGGACGAGCTGCCCGCGGTCCATGACCACGAGGTGGGTGCAGGACTGTTCGACCTCGGAGAGGAGGTGGCTGGAGACGATCACGGTCCGGCCCCCGGCCGCGTACCGGATCATCACGTCCCGCATCTCGCGGATCTGGGGCGGGTCCAGCCCGTTGGTCGGTTCGTCGAGGATGAGGAGGTCCGGCATGCCGAGCATGGCCTGCGCGATGGCGAGGCGCTGCCGCATGCCCTGGGAGTAGGTGCGCACCGCGCGGGCCAGGGCGTCGCCGAGACCGGCGATCTCCAGGGCCTCGTCGATGTGGGCGTCCTCGGCGGGCCGCCCGGTGGCCTGCCAGTACAGCTCCAGGTTGGAGCGGCCCGACAGGTGGGGGAGGAAGCCCGCCCCCTCGACGAAGGACCCCACGCGGGAGAGCACGGGCGCCCCGGGGCGGATCGCGTGCCCGAAGACGCGGATCTCACCGGCGTCGGGGGTGATGAGCCCCATCAGCATGCGCAGGGTGGTGGTCTTGCCCGCGCCGTTCGGTCCGAGCAGGCCGAGGACCTGGCCCTTCTCGACCCGGAAGCCGAGGTCGCGGACGGCGTACCGCTCCGTGGACTTCGCGTACTTCTTGGACAGGTCCGTGATCTGCAGCGGCACCTCGGCCAGCGCCGGGTCCGGGGCCGGGGTCGCGGTGCGCCGGCGGGCGGTGAGCAGGAGCGCTGCGGCGACGGCCAGCGCGGCGGCCGGGAGTCCCCAGATCCACCAGGGCAGCGTGGCGGCCGCGGTCTTCACGGCGGGTGCGGTGGGCACGGTCAGCGGCCCGTCGAGGGAGACGGTGTACGTCGCGGGCTCGGCGGGTGACGCGTAGGCGAGGTCGGTCGCGGAGAGGACGAGCCGGAGCCGGTGGCCGGCCTCGACCTCGTGGTCGACGGCGGGCAGGGCCAGCTCGACGGGCTTGCCCTGCTCATCGGGTGTGATCCGGTAGGGGGAGACGAGCTGGGAGGGCAGCACCTGCTGCTTCCCGTCCGGCGACACGTCGTAGACCTTGCCGAACAGCACCGCGTCGCCCTGGTCCGCCTTGACGTTCACCCGGACCGTGGGCGATCCGGTGACGTGGACGTTGCTGTCCAGCGGGGCGGATTCGAAGCGCGCGTACTGCCCGGGGAAGTCGAGGGAGAGGCCGACGCCGAGCGAGGACAGCTGGGAGAGCCCTCCCCCGATGCCGGGAACGGCGGAGATGGAGGGCGGGCCGGCCCCGGCGGGGTTGCGGAAGGTCTGGGTGAGTCCGCCGGGGGCGGCGCTCCGGCCCCCGCCTCCCTGGCCTCCTGCCGCGGGGGCCTCCTGCGAGGCTCCCTGCCCGCGGGGCGTCATGCCCGGCTGCCCCGCACCGGGCTGCTGCCCCGCGCCGGTCAGGGGGATCTTCCGGCCGCCGCTGGTCAGCCCGGGGTACGCGTCGCTGCTCGCGCCGCGCTTCAGTGCGGCGCCGTCGGTGGAGTCGACGCCGCCGGTCCGGGTCACGCGGAAGCCCGGCCCGGTGTCGGCGCCCTTGTCCTCCTTCAGGTACCGGTCGAACCAGTCGCCGACCCGGCCCTCGACGCGGTCCCCCTCGTCGTCGCCGCCGTCGTGGCCTCCGGCGATCCAGTCGACGGAGACGGGGGCGCCGTTGGCCTCGACCGCCTCGGCCATGGCGTCGGACTGGCTCAGCGGGAAGAGCGAGTCGCTCTGTCCCTGGACGATCAGTGCGGGGACGTCGATGCGGTCGGCCACCGCCTCGGGGGAACGTTCCGTCAGGAGTTCGCGCGCGGCCGCGTCCGGCTTGCCGCTGACGGCGACCCGCTCGTACATGTCGCAGAGCTGCTTCGAGAACCTCTCGCAGCCGCCGCCCGAGCTGACGAAGATCCCGGCCCAGAGCTTCTTGAACACCCCGTCCGGGAAGAGCGCGTCGGCGAGGTTCCAGTAGCTGATCACCGGGGCGATGGCGTCGACACGGTCGTCGTGCCCGGCGGCGAGCAGCGAGATGGCGCCGCCGTACGACGCGCCGGTGACGCCGACCCGCGGGTCGCCCTTCGCGTCGAGCTCCACCTCGGGGCGCTCGGCCAGCCAGTCGATGAGTCCGGAGACGTCCTTGACCTCGGCGTCGGGGGCGTTGAGCGTGATCTCGCCGGTGGTCCTCCCGAATCCGCGGGCGGACCAGGTCATGACGGCGTACCCGTCGGCGGCGAGCTTCTCGGCCTGGGCGCGCACGTCGTCCTTGCTGCCGCCGAAGCCGTGCCCGATGAGGACGGCCGGCCGGCGCCCGGACCCCCCGGTGGTGAAGTACGAGGTGTCGACCGACACCCCGTTCATCTTCATCATCCGGTCCTGCCGGTGCACGGTCGGGGCACTGTCGTCTGCGGCGGCGGTCCAGGTACCGGCACCCACGAGCACGGCGAGGGCGGCGACGACCGCGGCCCACCGGCCTGGGGTACGGGGCAGCCGGTGCCGCCACCGGGAAGTCGGTTTCTCCATGACTCGACCCTAAGGGGCTCGCACCCACCCCCCGGATACCGCCAGGGTGAGGTGTCCCGCATCCCTGAGAGGTACGTCGTGACCGCCTCGTACTCCGGACGTGGTACATCCGCCTCGCGAAAGGCCCGTAGATGCGCGTCCGTCCCGCGACCACCACCGGCGAACTCCTCGCCGCCGCACACCTCTACGACGCCCCGCCCCGCCCCGAGTGGGCGGACCGCTTCCTGGCGGCGGGTGGCCATCTGATGCTGATCGCGTACGTGGACGGCGACCCGGTGGGGTTCGTCTCGGGCATCGAGATGCTCCACCCGGACAAGGGCACCGAGATGTGCCTGTACGAGCTGTCCGTCGACGAGCGGCACCGCCGCCGGGGCATCGGACGCGCGCTGACGGAGGCGCTCGTCGCCGAGGCCCGGGAGCGCGGCTGCTACGACGTGTGGGTGGGCGTGGAGCGCGACAACGAGGCCGCACTCGCCACCTACCGCTCGGCGGGAGCGGCGGACGACGGGGTGTTCACCATGCTGACCTGGGAGTTCACCCCGGGCCGCTGACCGGCCGACGTCCGCTGCCCGCTAGCCGAGACCCCCGTTGCTCTGCAGGAGCTGGCCGTTGATCCAGCCGCCTTCCGCCGAGCAGAGGAACGTGACCAGGTTCGCGCAGTCCTGCGGCATCCCGAGGCGGCCCAGGGGTGTGTGGCGGGCCAGGTCCGCCTTCTGGTCCCGCGTCATCCACCCCGTGTCGGTGGGGCCGGGGTTCACGGCGTTGCAGGTCACGCCCAGGTGGGCCAGCTCGTGCGAGGCGGCCAGCGTGATCCGGTCCATCGCCCCCTTGCTCGCCCCGTACGGCAGGTTCCCGGCGGTGTGGTCGCTGGTCAGGCTGACGATCCGCCCGGTGCCGTGCTGTCCTTCGAAGCGCAGCCCGTACTCACGGATCAGGAGCCATGTCGCCCGGGCGTTGACGGCGAAATGGCGGTCGAAGCTCTCCACTGTGGTGTCCAGCAGCCCGGAGTCGACCGACTCGGCGTGGCAGAGCACCAGGGCGGTCACGTCCCCCAGGTCGCGCTCGACGCTCTCGAAGAGCGCGGCGGGCACGGCCGGATCGCTGAGGTCCGCCTCGACGGCGAGCGTTCTCGCCCCCAGCGAGGCCGCGGCGTCCCGGATGCCCTCCGTCGCACCGGGGTCCGTGCCCCACTCCATCCGCGCGTCGTACGGGGTCCAGTAGGTGAAGGCCACGTCCCATCCGGCCCGGGCAAGGTCCAGCACCACGGAAGCCGCGATCCCCGCCGACCGTCCGGCCCCCGTGACCAGGGCCGTCGGGCGGGTCCCGGCGCTCACAGGCCCGCCGCGACGGGCCGGGGCGCGCCCAGGCCGGTGAGCGGCGTCTCCGCCGGGAGCAGCCGGGCCGCGCCGTCCTGGTCCCCGGTCCTGACGAGCCCGTGGATCTCGCGGGCGAGCGGGGTGACATCGGTGACGGAGACGAGCCACTCGTCGGCGTAACGCCGTGCCGCCTCGCCGCTCAGCCCGAGCTGGAGGGAGCGGTACGACAGCGGGTTCAGGTGGAGGTCGCGCTCCGGGTCCCACTGGACACGGGTGGGGCTGCGGCGCAGGCCGCGCTGCCAGGTGGCCCGGTCCGGGTGCACGCCTCTCACGTAGTGGGAGAGTTCGGCGTTCTCCAGAGCCCAGGCGAAGCCGTCGCGGGTGATCTCGACGGCCAGCACGGTCTCCTGGCCTTCCTTCGTGCCCCAGCCGCAGCGGTACATCATCCACAGGAAGCTGGGCTTGATCCAGGTCATCCGGTCGCGCTTCCAGGCGGACGGGAAGCGCCCGTCGCGGGCGGCGGGCAGTCCGATGTCCGGCCGGTAGGCCTGGTAGACGGTGACCGTGGTCGCCGTGTGCCGGGCCCGGACCTCGTGTTGCGGTGCGGTCATGGCACACAGGATGTCCTGGTGCCCGTGCGCCGTGCCAAGGGTTTTCCCGCTGCGGGCGTCCCGCCGGCACCGGTCACGGTGCCGCGCCGGCCGTCCAGGACGGCCGGCGCGGCGGTCGGTCGTGGCTCAGTGGTTGCGGGGGAAGCCGAGGTCCACGCCCGCCGGGGCGTCGGCCGGGTCGGGCCAGCGGGTGGTGACGACCTTGCCGCGGGTGTAGAAGTGCACCCCGTCGTTGCCGTAGATGTGGTGGTCGCCGAAGAGGGAGTCCTTCCAGCCACCGAAGGAGTGGTAGCCGACCGGCACCGGGATGGGGACGTTGACGCCGACCATGCCGGCCTCGATCTCCAACTGGAAGCGGCGGGCCGCGCCGCCGTCACGTGTGAAGATCGCGGTGCCGTTGCCGAACGGCGAGGCGTTCATCAGGGCGACGCCGTCCTCGTACGTCTCGACGCGCAGGACGCAGAGGACGGGGCCGAAGATCTCGTCGCGGTAGGCGTCGGAGCCGGTGGAGACGTTGTCCAGGAGGGACAGGCCGATCCAGTGGCCGTCCTCGAAGCCCTCGACCGTGTGGCCGGTGCCGTCGAGGACGACGTCGGCGCCCTGGGCGGCCGCCCCGGTCACGTAGGAGGCGACCTTGTCGCGGTGGGCGGCGGTGATCAGCGGGCCCATCTCGGAGGTGGGGTCGTTGCCGGGGCCGATCTTGATCTTCTCGGCGCGCTCGCGGATCTTCGCGACCAGTTCGTCCGCGACGGAACTGACCGCGACGACGGCGGAGATGGCCATGCAGCGCTCACCGGCGGAGCCGTACGCGGCGGAGACCGCGGCGTCGGCCGCTGCGTCCAGGTCGGCGTCCGGGAGGACCAGCATGTGGTTCTTCGCGCCGCCGAGCGCCTGGACGCGCTTGCCGTTCGCGGTGGCGGTGGCGTGGATGTGGCGGGCGATGGGGGTGGAGCCGACGAAGGAGACGGCGGCGACGTCGGGGTGGGCGAGGAGTCCGTCCACGGCGACCTTGTCGCCGTGCAGGACGTTCAGCACGCCGTCGGGCAGGCCGGCCTCCGAGGCCAGCTCGGCCAGCAGGTTGGCGGCGGAGGGGTCCTTCTCACTGGGCTTGAGGACGAAGGTGTTGCCGCACGCGACGGCCAGCGGGAACATCCACATCGGCACCATGGCGGGGAAGTTGAACGGGGTGATGCCGGCGACGACGCCGAGCGACTGGCGGATCGAGGAGACGTCGACCCGGCTGGAGACCTCGGTCGACAGCTCGCCCTTGAGCTGTGTGGTGATGCCGCAGGCCAGCTCGACGATCTCCAGGCCGCGGGCGACCTCGCCCAGCGCGTCGGAGTGCACCTTGCCGTGCTCGGCGGTGATCAGCGCCGCGATCTCGTCGCGGTGGGAGTCCAGCAGGGCGCGGTAGCGGAAGAGGACGGCGGTGCGGGCCGAGAGCGAGGAGGTGCCCCACGTCTCGTACGCGGTCCTCGCGGCGGAGACCGCGGCGTCGACCTCCTCGGCGGAGGCCAGCGCGACCTGGGTGGTGACGGCGCCGGTCGCCGGGTCGGTGACCGGACCGAAATTGCCCGACGTGCCCTCGACGGTCTTGCCACCGATCCAGTGGTTGACGGTCTTCATGACGGGGTCTCCTTCACAGGTGGCGGCGTCGGGCTGCGATCTGCCGGTCGTACTCTTTCCTGGCCTCGACCGCTGACGTGCGGGTCGCGGTTTCGGCTACGGGAACATCCCACCACGCCTGCGCCGGAGGGGGCCCCGACACTGTGTCTGCCGTTTCGGTCTCGACGTAGACACAAGTGGGACGGTCCGCGCCCCGGGCGTCGGCGAGGGCCACGCGCAGCTCACCCACCGTCTCCGCCCGCAGCACCCGCATGCCGAGGGAGGCCGCGTTGGCCGCGAGGTCGACGGGCAGCGGGGCGCCGGTGAAGGCCCCGCCCTCGGCGCGGTGGCGGTAGGCGGTGCCGAGGCGTTCGGCGCCGACGGACTCGGAGAGGCCGCCGATGGACGCGTATCCGTGGTTCTGCAGGATCACTAGCTTGACCGGCAGGCCCTCCTGCACGGCGGTGACGATCTCGGTGGGGTTCATGAGGTACGTGCCGTCGCCGACGAGGGCCCAGACGGGCCGGTCCGGTGCGGCGAGCTGGACCCCGAGCGCGGCGGGGATCTCGTATCCCATGCAGGAGTAGCCGTACTCCACGTGGTACTGCCGTGGGGAGCGGGCCCGCCACAGCTTGTGGAGGTCGCCCGGGAGCGAGCCCGCCGCGTTGATCAGGATGTCCTCCTCCGTGACCAGCTCGTCCAGCAGCCCGAGGACCTGCGCCTGGGTGGGGCGGGCGTCCGGGTCGGGGGTGGCCCAGGCGGCGTCCACGCGCCGCTCCCAGCGCTCCTTGGCGTCCGTGTACGCGCTCTCGTAGGCGGGATCGACGTGGTACCCCCCGGTGCGGAGTGCCTCGCCGAGTGCGTCGAGTGCGGTGCGGGCGTCCGCGACGAGCGGGAGGGCGGCCAGCTTGTGGGCGTCGAAGCCGGTGATGTTGAGGTTGAGGAAGCGGACGGCCGGGTCGGCGAAGAGGGTGCCGGAGGCGGTCGTGAAGTCGGTGTAGCGGGTTCCGACACCGATCACCAGGTCCGCCTCGCGGGCGAGCGCGTCCGCCGTGGCGGTGCCGGTGTGGCCGATGCCGCCGACGTCGGCGGGGTGGTCGTGGCGCAGCGATCCCTTGCCTGCCTGGGTGGAGGCGACGGGGATGCGGGTGGCGGCGGCGAAGGCCGCGAGGGTCTCCTCGGCCGCACTGTGGTGGACACCGCCGCCGGCGACGATCAGCGGGCGGCGTGCGCTGCGCACCGCGCGGACCGCCTGGTCGAGTTCGTACGGGTCGGGGGCCGGCCTGCGTACGTTCCAGACGCGGGTCGCGAAGAACTCCGCCGGCCAGTCGTACGCCTCGGCCTGCACGTCCTGGGGCAGGGCGAGGGTGACGGCGCCCGTGTCCGCCGGGTCGGTGAGGGTGCGCATGGCCTGGAGTGCGGCCGGGATCAGCGCCTCGGGCCGGGTGATCCGGTCGAAGTAGCGGGAGACGGGGCGCAGGCAGTCGTTCACCGACACGTCGCCCGCGTGGGGCACTTCGAGCTGCTGGAGCACGGGATCGGCGGGGCGGGTCGCGAAGGTGTCGCCGGGGAGGAGCAGCACGGGCAGGTGGTTGACGGTGGCGAGGGCGGCACCCGTGACGAGATTGGTGGCACCGGGGCCGATGGAGGTGGTGACGGCATGGGCGGAGAGCCGGCCCGACTGGCGGGCGTAGCCCACGGCGGCGTGCACCATGGCCTGTTCGCTGCGGCCCTGGAGGTAGGGCATGGCGGGGCCGGCCTGGACGAGTGCCTGCCCGACGCCGGCGACGTTGCCGTGTCCGAAGATGCCCCAGGTGGCGTCGATCAGGCGTCGGCGCCGGCCGTCGCGTTCGGTGTACTGGCGGGCGAGGAAGGCGATCAGCGCCTGGGCGGTGGTGAGCCTGCGGGTCTTCCCCGCGGGGCCGGGCGTGGCGCGGGGTGTGGTCACCGGGCGCCCTCCGGACCGTGGAGCGGGAGGCGTGGGTCGACGGGTTCGCCCGGCCAGGTGTCGCGGATCCAGCGGTGGTCGGGGTGGTCGCGGATCAGCCACTCGCGCTGCTCGCCGGGGCCGGCCATCACGTTCAGGTAGTAGAGGATGCGGCCGGGCGGGGCGATGGACGGGCCGTGCCAGCCGTCGGGGATGAGGACCGCGTCACCGGTGGCGACTTCGGCGAGGACGTCCGTGCCGCCGGGTCGGGACGGTGACACCCGGTGGTAGCCGGGGCCGTCGCCCTCGACCTCGAAGTAGTAGATCTCCTCGAGGACGGACTCGGTGCCGGGGTGGTGCTCGTCGTGCTTGTGCGGCGGGTACGAGGACCAGTTGCCGCCGGGGGTGAGGACCTCGACGGCGATGAGCCGGTCGCAGTCGAACGTGTCGGCGGCGGCGAAGTTGTTCACCTGGCGCGAGCAGGTTCCGGCGCCGCGGAGCTCGACCGGTACCTCCGGCGCGGGGCCGTAGCGAGCGGGGAGTCGTCGCTCGCACTTCGCTCCTGCCAGGGCGAAGCGGCCTCCTGCGCCGGAGGCGATCTGGGCGCGTGCGTCGCGTGGGACATAGGCGAAATCGGTCACTGCGCCGAACACGTGTTTCCTGCCCAGCAGTTCAAAGATCTCACCTGCCACCTGCACCGTACAGCCACCGGACAACGGCAGAATGATCCATTCGCTCTCCCCGGTTACCAGGGTATGAACACCACCTGGTTCGAGCTCCAGCACGCGCAGACTCGACCGCTCCCACCCGGCCCGTTCCGGGTCGATGTCGAGGGCGTAGGGGCCACGTGACGCGTGGCCGGCCCGGAGGTGGTGCCTCGGCTGCTCGTCGGTCGTCGTCATGGCTCCATCCCTACCCGCCGTATGGTCCCGCTCACAGGAGTCCCACGGCCGTGTCGACCGCACCCGCCACGTCCCCGTCGGCGGGGTAGAGCAGCGACCGCCCGACCACCAGCCCCTGGACGGTCGGCAGCCGCAGCGCGCCGCGCCATCTCTCGTACGCCGTGTCCGGGTCTCCGGCGACCTCCCCGCCGAGCAGCACGGCGGGGAGGGTGGAGGCGCGCATCACCCGCTCCATGTCGTCGGGCTCGTCGGTGACGGGAACCTTGAGCCAGGTGTACGCGGACGTGCCGCCCAGGCCGGAGGCGATGGCGATGGAGGTGGTGACGGCGGTGGCGCCCAGGTCGGTGCGGAGCCCGTTACGGGTGCGGTGGCAGAGGAACGGCTCGATGAAGACCGGGAGCCGGAGCGCGGCCATCTCGTCCACCGTCCGCGCGGCGGTGTGCAGGGTGTCCAGGGAGCCCGGGTCGTCGTGGTCGATCCTCAGCAGGAGTTTGCCCGCGTCGTAGCCGTGGCGGGCGAGGTCGGCGGGGCGATGGCCGGTGAAGCGGTCGTCGAGCTCGAAGGCGGCTCCCGCGAGTCCACCGCGGTTCATGGAACCGAGGACCACCTTTCCCTCCAGCGCGCCGAGGAGCAGCAGGTCCTCCAGGACGTCGGCGCCCGCGAGCACCCCGTCGACGCCGGGACGGGCGAGGGCGACGCAGAGGCGCTCCAGCAGATCGAAGCGGTCGGCCATGGCCAGGTCGTCGTCGCCGACTGCGAGGGCGCCTCGTGCGGGGTGATCCGCCGCGATGATCATCAGGCGTCCTGTGGGGCCGACGAGCGGGCGTCTGCGGCGGCCGGCGGCGGCCTCGGCGACGGCCTCGGGGTGGTGGGCTCGGAGACGGACGAGATCGGCGGGGCCTGCTGCGGCGGGCCGGGTCACGGGGTGGTTCCCGCGGCGGCGCCGACCGCCCCGGCGGCGAGGGCCTGTTCGACCTCGTGCGGGAACGGCATCGCGGACGAACAGGCGAGGCGGGAGGCGACGATGGCTCCGGCCGCGTTGGCGTAGCGCATGACGTGCTCCGTGTCCCAGCCGTTCAGGAGCCCGTGGCAGAGGGCGCCGCCGAAGGCGTCCCCGGCGCCCAGCCCGTTGACGACGTCGACGGGGAGGGGCGGGATCTCGGCGACGGCGCCGTCCCTGTGGGCGGCGAGCACGCCGGCCGGTCCCTGTTTGACGACGGCGAGTTCGGGGCCGGCGGCGAGGAGGGCGCGTGCGGCCGCGTGGGGCTCGCGTTCACCGGTGGCGATCTCGCACTCGTCGAGGTTGCCGACGGCGACCGTGGCGTGGGCGAGCGCCTCGCGGTAGTGGGCGCGGGCGGCGTCCTCGTGCCCGTCCCTCCCCTCGTGCCCGTCCTTCCCCTCGCGCCCGTCCTTCGCCTCGCCCCAGAACATGGGCCGCCAGTCGAGGTCGAAGACGGTGGCGAGTGGAGGCCCGGGGATGTCCTGTGCCGTCGCGGAGGCCACTGCCGCGCTGCGGGCCCGGAGGGCTGTGAGGGTCGCGGTGCGGCTCGGTTCGGCGCACAGACCGGTGCCGGTCATCCAGAAGACCCGGGCGGCCCGCACCGCTTCCAGGTCGAGTTCCTCCGCGTGGATCTCAAGGTCGGGCGCCTTGGGCTGCCGGTAGAAGTAGAGCGGGAAGTGGTCGGGCGGGAAGATCTCGCAGAAGGTGACCGGGGTCGGATACGCGGCGACGGCACTCACCCAGCGGTCGTCCACCCCGAACTCCCCCAGCGCCTGGTGGAGGTAGTCGCCGAAGCCGTCCCTGCCGGTCCGGGTGATCACAGCCGTGCGCCGCCCCAGTCTGGCGGCGGCCACCGCCACGTTGGACGGTGAGCCGCCGAGGAACTTCCCGAAGGTCTCGACCCGGGCCAGCGGTACACCGGTCTGAAGCGGGTAGATGTCCACCCCGATCCGCCCCATGGTGATCACGTCGTACGGCTCAGGCATACGCATCCCTTCGACCCGGTGTTCCGGCCAGGCGCATCGCCCCGGGAGCCGGCCACGGCCGGACGGCCGCTCCCAGGTCTAGCCCTCACCCGGAACCCTGTCAACACTTTGTCCGGACATTCGGACGAACTCTTGACACTCCCTCCGGAGGGCTGGAGTGTGGGCGATATGACCTCCTCCGTACCTTCTCCGGCCCGCATCCGCATCGGTTCGGCACCCGATTCGTGGGGCGTGTGGTTTCCCGACGATCCGCGGCAGGTGCCCTGGGAGCGATTCCTCGACGAGGTCTCCGAGGCGGGCTACGAATGGATCGAGCTCGGCCCCTACGGCTATCTGCCGACCGACCCCGCCCGGCTCGCGGACGAGACCGCCCGCCGGAACCTCGCCGTCTCCGCGGGCACCGTCTTCACCGGATTGCACCACGGCCCCTCGGTCTGGGACCGGACCTGGGAGCATGTCGCGGGCATCGCGGCACTCACCCGGGCGATGGGCGCCGGGTATCTGGTGGTCATCCCGTCGTTCTGGCGGGACGACAAGACGGGCGACGTACTGGAGGACCGCACGCTCACCGCGGAGCAGTGGCGTGACCTCACCACGCAGACGGAACGCCTGGCCCACGAGGTGCGGGACCGGTACGGACTGCGGATCGTGGTGCACCCGCACGCGGACACGCACATCGACAGCGAGGAGAACGTCAACCGCTTCCTCGACGCCACCGACCCGGACCTCGTCTCCCTCTGCCTCGACACCGGGCACTACGCGTACTGCGGCGGGGACAGTGTGAAGCTCATCAGGACCTACGGGGAACGGATCGGCTATCTGCACCTCAAGCAGGTCGACCCGGTGGTGCTCGCCGATGTCGTGGCGAACGAGGTGCCGTTCGGACCGGCCGTCGCACGCGGTGTGATGTGTGAGCCGCCGGGCGGGGTGCCCCCGCTGGAACCCGTGCTGGATGCCGCGCGCGCCCTGGGCACCGACCTCTTCGCCATCGTCGAACAGGACATGTATCCGTGCCCGCCCGACAAACCGCTGCCCATCGCCCGCCGCACCCGCGAGTTCCTCCGCATCTGCGGGCCCGCGCGGCCGTCCTCCTGACTCCCCCGGCTCCCCTGGCTCACTTCTGCCTCAGCAGTCACTCCTCCGTCACGTATGTCCGCGTTCCGCTGAGCGTGTGTCACGGGCTCGCGACGCCCCCTGCCCGGCCGGGGCCCCTCTCGTTCACCGGAACAGAGGCGCACGGACGTACAGAGAGGTGTCATTCATGACGGACAGAACACTCTGGTCGTACAAGGACATTGCGGAGCACATCGGCGTGCAGCCGGACACCATCCGTTCGTACCGCAAGCACGGGCTCCTCCCACCTCCCGACGACGTCCGGAACGGGAAGCCGCACTGGTACGTGGACACCGTCCTCGCGTGGATCGCGTCCAGGCCCAGCAACAGGGGCCGTTGAGCCCGGCTGCCCCTGGAGCTCAGGCCCCCTTCGCCGGCTCGATGACGGTGACGCCCGCTCCGGGCGTGGTGCCCATCGCGGCGAGGGCCGCGGGGGCGGCGTCCAGAGTGATGGTGGACGTCACCAGCAGATCGGGGCGCAGGCTTCCGGCCCGGACCATGTCCATCATCGGCGGGTAGGCGTGCGCGGCCATGCCGTGGCTGCCGAGGATCTCCAGCTCCAGGCCGATCACCCGCGCCATAGGCACGACCGGGTCCCCGGCCGCCGACGGCAGCAGTCCGACCTGGACATGGCGGCCCTGCCGCCGCAGGCTCCGCACCGACGCGGCGCAGGTGACCGGGGAGCCCAGCGCGTCGAGCGACAGCTGCGCCCCGCCACCCGTCAGCTCGCGTACGGCCTCGTCCGCGCCGGCAGGGTGCTCGGAAGCGTCCACGCACGCGGCCGCGCCGAACGCCCTCGCCAGCTCAAGGGCCTGCCGGGAGACGTCCACCGCGACGACCCTGGCTCCGCAGGCCACCGCGATCATCACGGCCGACAGCCCGACCCCGCCGCAGCCGTGCACGGCGACCCACTCTCCCGGGGCCACCCGCCCCTGCCCCACGACGGCGCGGAACGCCGTGGCGAACCGGCAGCCGAGTCCCGCCGCCGTGGCGGACGACAGCCCGTCGGGCACCGCGACCAGATTGACGTCGGCCTGCTCCAGCGCCACGTACTCGGCGAAGGAGCCCCAGTGGGTGAAACCGGGCTGGGTCTGCCGTTCACAGACCTGCTGGGCGCCGGCCGCGCAGGAGGCGCACCGGCCGCAGGCGCAGACGAAAGGCACCGTGACCCGGTCACCGGTCCGCCAGTTGTGGACGTCGGGGCCCACCGCCTCGACCACTCCGGCCAGTTCGTGCCCAGGGACATGCGGGAGGGTGATGTCCGGGTCGTGGCCCATCCAGCCGTGCCAGTCACTCCTGCACAGCCCGGTGGTCTCGACCCTGACCACGACTCCCCCGGCCGAGGGCGCGGGGTCCGGGAGATCCCGGACCCGGGCCTCCTGCCCGAACTCCTCGAACACCACTGCCCGCATCCGCCCCGCCTCCCGTGATCAGACTCGCACCGTCCGGCTCTTCGGTCCGTCCCCGTGGCCCGGCTCGCACCGTCCGGAGTCCCTGAGCAGGCTCGCACCGTCCGGAGTCCCTGAGCAGGCTCGCACCGTCCGGAGTCCCTGAGCAGGCTCGCGCCGTCCGGCACTTCGGTCCGCCCCCGTGGCCCGGCTCGCGCCGTCCGGATTCCCTGGTCCGGCGAATCTACGCCCCAGCCGTGATCTTGTCCCGCTCCCGGTCGGCGTCCTCGGGTATCGCTCCGTCGCCCCGGGAACCGGCCGGTTCCCGCTCCCCCTCGCTCAGCCCGAACCGCTGGTGGAAGGCGCGCAGCGGTGCGGGCGCCCACCAGGTGACCCGGCCCGTCAGCTTCATCACGGCCGGCACCAGCAGGCTGCGCACCACCATGGCATCCATCAGGACGGCCAGCGCGATCCCGAGTCCCAGCATCTTCGTGTTGGTCACGCGCGAGGTGCCGATAGCCACCATCACGACCGCCAGGATCACCGCGGCCGCGGTGATCAGTCCGCCGGTTCGGCGCAGCCCGAACGTGACCGAGTGCTCGTGGTCGCCGGTCCGGTCGTACTCCTCCTTGATCCGGGAGAGCAGGAACACGCCGTAGTCCATGGAGAGCCCGAAGGCCACGCAGAACATCAGTACGGGCAGGGTCGTCTCTATGTCACCTGTGCTCGTGAAGGAGAGGAGACCTGACAGATTCCCGTCCTGGAAGACCCAGACCACCGCGCCGAACATCGCCGTCAGACTGAGTGCGTTCAGGACGACGGCCTGGAGCGGTATCAGGACACTGCCCGTCAGCAGGAAGACCAGGAGCAGCGTCACCACGACGATGATTCCCACCGCCCAGGGCAGCCGGTCCGCTATGGCCTCCTTGGAGTCGACCAGGACGGCCGCCGCCCCGGTGACCGAGGTGTCGAAGGGAGCCGGTTCGGCGCGCAGTTCGCGGACCAGATCCTGCGCCCCCTGCCCCACGGCCTCCCCTTCGGGCAGGACGGAGTAGAACGCGACCCCGTCCCCCATGCCAGGACCGTCGACCCCGCGCACTCCGGGGAGTGCGGCGATCCGCTCCCTGAAAGCGGTGTACTGGCCGGCTCTCGCCGCACCTTCGGCGAGCACTTCGAGTCCGCCGCCGGGACTGCCGGGGAAGCCTTCCCGTATGTGCTCCTGGACGACGCGGGACTCGGCCGTGGCCGGCAGCTGCCGGTCGTCCGCCGTGCCGAACTTCACCCCGAGGAAGGGGAGCCCCAGGAGCACGAGGCCGACCGTGGTGACGACGGCGAACACAGGCGCCCTGCGCATCACCAACACCGCGAAGCGGGCCCACCCACTGCCCTGACCAGCACCCTGCCCCTCGGCCGGCATCGCTTCGGAGGCCGCCCCGGAGGGCGCTGCCCCGCGTCGGCGCAGCAGTCGGCGCAGGTCCAGGGAGTTCACCCGCGGGCCGAGCAGCATCAGCGCGGCCGGCAGCAGGATCAGGGCAGCGGCGGCGGCCAGCAGCACCACGGCGATGCCCGCGTAGGCGAAGGACCGCAGGAAGTACTGGGGGAACACCATCATCGCGGCCAGGGACACCGCCACCGTCAGTGCGGAGAAGAGCACGGTGCGCCCCGCCGTGCGCAGGGTCGTGCCGATCGCCACCCGGGTCTCCGCCCCGGCGGCGAGCTCCTCCCGGAACCGGCGCACGATGAACAGGGCGTAGTCGATGGCGAGCCCGAGGCCCAGCGCTGTGGTGAGGTTCTGGGCGAAGACCGAGACATCGGTGAATTCGGTGATGCCGCGCAGCACCGCGTTGGTGCCGAGTATCGCGACGATTCCGACGGCGAGCGGCAGCAGAGCGGCGATCGCGCTGCCGAAGACCATGACCAGGAGCACCAGGGTCACCGGCAGGGCGATGAGCTCGGCCCGCAGGAGATCCTCCTGGATGATGCTCTGCATCTCGTGCCGCACGGCGACGGGGCCCCCGACGGAGACCTCCACCGGGCCGTGCGTGCCCGCGTAGACGGGAGCTATCCGGTCGAGGACGTCCCCGGCGCCCTTCTCGTCACCTCCGATCCGGGCCGCGACCAGCGCTTCATGCCCGTCCTCGGAGCGCAGAGCGGGGGACTTCGCCTGCCAGTACGAGCCGACGCCCGTGATGCCGGGCTCCGCGGACAGCCGCTCGACGAGCCGGGCCGCCTCGGCGGCCACCGCGGGATCGTCGACCGGGGCACTGCCGCTGTCGACGAGCAGCAGGAGATTGGGCTGCGAGTCGGGGAACTCCCGCTGCAGCACCTGGGTCGTGTACGTCGACTCGGCGTCGGGCGCCTCCCAGCCGCCACTGCCCATCCGGTCGGCCACTCCGCCGCCCGCGAACACGGCGAGCGCGGTGACCAACAGGGCGGCCAGCAGGGCGAGCCGCGGCCGCGCGGTCACGAAACGCGTCCATCCCCCGACGCGCTCCGCGCTGTTGACTTCGGACATGGTGCGGTGCCCCCTCCGCCGGGACCCGGGCAGCGCAAGGCAGCATGGGCCGGCCATCGCCACGTACACTTGGAAACACGAGCAACCGCTCGTGTTTCATCAGAATGCGAGTGACCTCTCGCATGTGTCAACCGCGTCTTGAAAGCTGGGGATCGACCGTGCCGGAGGACAGAGCAGAGGAGTCCGCCGTGACCGCGCGGAGCGGCAGCCGTACGGAGGAGGCCCCGGACGCGGGGAGCGGCACGGCCGGCAGGCCGCGCCGCCGGCAGGCGCGCGGCGAGGCCCGTATCGCCCAGCTGCTCGAAGCCGCCGCCGACGTCTTCTGCGCCAGCGGATACAACGGCGCCAGCACGAACGCCATCGCCCGCGAGGCGGGCGTCTCACCGGGGACGCTGTACCAGTTCTTCCCCAACAAGGAAGCGATCGCGATCGAGCTCGGCGAACGCCTCATGGACCGCTGGCGGGAGACGTACGGAGCGGCGTTCGTCGTCAGCCACGTCGAGCTGCCGCTCGAAAGGATGCTGGACGCGGTCCTCGACCCACTGATCGCCTTCAACTGCGAGAACCCGGCCTTCGCCGTCCTCACCCACGGATCCGAGATCCCCGGCGTGATCACCCGGGAGCACGACGCCCTGCACGCGACCATGCTCACCAGGACGGAACAGCTCCTCCGCACCTTCCTGCCGGAGCTCCCGGCGGACCGGGCGACCCGCACCGCCGAGATGTCCTTCGTCCTCTTCAAGGCCGGCCTCGACCTGGTCATGGCGCACGAGGGCGCCGAACGAGAGGCGTACATCCGCGAGTTGAAGACCGTGATGTACCGCTACCTGGAGCCCCTCGTGTGCGACACGCCCGACGGGGCACCGGCCGGGAGCACCGATACCCCCTAGGGGTATAATCGCTCGTACGGGTAGGCGCACCGGGCTCCCCGGCGCCCTGGCGCCGCATCCGCACCACCTACACGCGCCCGCGAAGAGGAGAACGCCATGACCGCCGAAACCGACACGCCCCGGACCGCAGGCTCCTGCTGCTCGTCCACCGGCTCCCGTAACGACTCGGCCGCCGACGTCCAGGTGGGCGGCGTCACCGCGGTGTACGAGGTCAAGGGCATGACCTGCGGTCACTGCGAGGGAGCCGTCTCCGAGGAGCTCTCCGGGCTCGACGGGGTCACCTCGGTGAAGGCGGAGGCCGCCACCGGTCTGGTGACCGTCGCCTCCGCGGCACCACTGACCGACGACGCCGTACGGGCCGCCGTCGACGAGGCGGGCTACGAGCTCGTCGGCCGCGCCTGACACCGGCCGCATCGGGGCGTACGGCATCAGGACCGGCGGCGCCCACGGCCTGAGTGGAGTCACCACCGGCGGCGCCCACGGCCGGCCGCCGGCCGGGTCCGCCACCCGGGGCCGCCGCCCAGCCACCCGGTCCGCCGCCCGGGTCCGCCACATCACCACCGGACCGAGCCCGAGCCCCACCACCGGCCGGAGGCACCGTCCCGCCGTCTCACCCCGCGCGCGCCGGGCCGACTACCCGTCCGCCGTCCCACCCCGGACCGGAGCCCGCCCCCGCTCCGTCTTCCGCCGGGCCGGTCCGTCGCCGTTGAAGCGGATACTGGTGGGGAAACGGCCCGACTGCTCGACCCAGGAGTCCGCACACATGGCCAGCACCACGGCAGCCGAGGCGGCCCCGGCGACGGAGGCGTCCGCCGCCGAGCTCACGATCGGCGGGATGACCTGCGCCTCGTGCGCGGCCCGCGTCGAGAAGAAGCTCAACCGGATGGACGGGGTCACCGCCACCGTCAACTACGCGACCGAGAAGGCCCGTGTCTCCTACGGGGCCGGAACCACGATCGAGGACCTCGTCGCCACCGTCGAGAAGACCGGCTACACGGCCCTGCCCGTAGCCCGGCCCGCGCCCGCGTCGCCCCCCGTGGGCGAGGGCCCTCCGCCCGCCGACGCCGCGGGGCGGGACGGCGACGGCCTCCGCGAGGCGGACGGCGACGACGAGGCCGACGACCCCCGCGACGCGGCCGAGCGCACCGCCGACGAGTCCCTCGCCGCGCTGCGGCAGCGCCTCCTGGTCTCGGCGGTGCTCGCCGTACCGGTGATCCTGATGGCCATGATCCCCGCCCTCCAGTTCGACAACTGGCAGTGGCTCTCCCTCACGCTCGCGGCCCCCGTCGTCATCTGGGGCGGACTCCCCTTCCACCGGGCCGCCTGGGCGAACCTGCGACACGGCGCCGCGACGATGGACACCCTGGTCTCCATCGGCACGCTGGCGGCCTTCTGCTGGTCGGTGTGGGCCCTGTTCCTCGGCGACGCGGGCGCCCCCGGGATGCGGCACGGCTTCGAGGTCGCCGCCTCCCGGTCCGCCCCCGCCTCCGCCATCTACCTGGAGGTGGCGGCCGGGGTGGTCGCCTTCATCCTGCTCGGCCGCTACCTGGAGGCCCGGGCGAAGCGGAAGGCCGGCTCCGCCCTGCGGGCGCTGCTCCGTCTCGGCGCGAAGGACGTCACGGTCCTCCGCCCGCACGCGGCGCCCGGCCACGACCCCGCGGCACCCCGCCGGGAAGCGGCGGAGCAGGTGGAGCAGGTGGAGCTACGCATCCCCGTCGGCCGGCTCCTCGTGGGCGACCGCTTCGTCGTGCGGCCCGGCGAGAAGGTCGCCACCGACGGCACCGTCGTCGAGGGCCGTTCGGCCGTCGACACCTCCATGCTCACCGGGGAGTCCCTCCCTGTGGACACCGCCCCGGGCGACACGGTCACCGGCGCCACCCTCAACGTGTCCGGACGGCTGGTAGTCGAGGCGACCCGCGTGGGGTCCGACACCCAACTGGCGCGGATCGCCGCCCTCGTCGAGGACGCCCAGAGCGGCAAGGCCGCCGCTCAGCGCCTCGCGGACCGGGTCTCAGCGGTCTTCGTCCCCGTGGTGCTGCTGATCGCCCTGGGGACGCTGGTCGGCCAGCTGCTCGCCACCGACGAGATCACGGCCTCGTTCACCGCCGCCGTGGCCGTACTGATCATCGCCTGCCCCTGCGCCCTGGGCCTCGCGACACCCACCGCCCTCATGGCCGGCACCGGGCGCGGCGCCCAGCTCGGCATCCTCATCAAGGGCCCCGAAGTCCTGGAGACGGTCCGGAGGATCGACACGGTCGTCCTCGACAAGACCGGCACGGTCACCAGCGGCCGCATGACGCTCGGGCGTGTCCACACCGCGCCCGGCACGGCCGAGTCCGACGTGCTGCGCCTCGCGGGCGCCCTGGAGCACGCCTCCGCACATCCCGTGGCCCGTGCGGTCGCCGCCGGAGCGGCCGCCCGCACGGACGAGACGCTGCCCGCACCGGTGGACTTCACGGACGTCCCCGGTCTCGGGGTACGCGGCACGGTCGAGGGGCACCACGTGGTGGCCGGCAGGCCGCGGCTCCTCACCGATGCCGGGATCGCCCTTCCGCCCTCCCTGGCCGACGCGCTGGCCGAGGCGGCGGGCGAGGGCCGCACGACGGTCGTCGTGGCCTGGGACGGCGTGGCCAGGGGCGTGCTGGAGGTGGCCGACACGGTGAAGGAGACCAGCGCGGAGGCCGTCTCGGAGCTCCGCGCGCTGGGCCTCGAACCGATCCTGCTGACCGGCGACAACCGGGCGGCGGCGGACTCCGTGGCTCACGCCGTGGGGATCGACGAGGTCCACGCGGAGGTCCTGCCGGAGGGAAAGGCCGAGGTCGTCCGGCGTCTCCAGGCCGAGGGTCGGTCCGTCGCCATGGTCGGCGACGGAGTCAACGACGCGGCGGCGCTCGCCGTGGCCGATCTGGGCCTCGCGATGGGCACCGGGGCCGACGCGGCGATCGAAGCGAGCGACCTCACACTGATTCGTGGAGATCTTAAGGTTGCCGCTCACGCCATCCGCCTGTCGAGGCGTACTCTGTCCACCATCAGAAGCAACCTCTTCTGGGCCTTCGGCTACAACGTGGCCGCACTGCCTTTGGCTGCGTTCGGGCTGCTCAGCCCCATGATCGCGGGTGCGGCGATGGCGTTCTCGTCGGTCTTCGTCGTGACGAACAGCCTGAGGTTGCGCTCCTTCACATAATTTCTACAAAGAGACTTAGATCACACCGATTTGAGGGTAACCATCTGATGGGTTGGTGAGTCTAAGAGTGCGATGCCAAGGATGTCTTGGGGGACGTCCGATGGAGTGTCTTGGGGGACGCTCCATGGCAAGTGTTGGCCGGGGCGCGTGCACCGGGGAGCTTTGAGCGGCCCTCCCGTGCGTACGTACCCCGGCGGCCCGCACAGCAGGACCGAACTGAATACGCACCACCGGAAAAAATAACGGGAGTTCAGGCTCCCTTCAGACGCCCGGCCGGATCCCGTGGGGGGAATCCGCTCCGGGATATGGGAAACGCCCTGTCCGTCGACCCGTGGGGGGATCGACGGCGGGGCGTTTCTCGCATGTACGGGCGGCCACCGCCGCGACCGGACCCCGCCTCTCTACGGGCGGAGGCGCCCCGGACTCCGGGACCTCTCCTGCGGGCGGAGGCACCCCGACGGACGCCGGGGCCTCTCCTACGGGCGGAGGCACCCCCCGGACGCGGGGAGCGCCCGTCGGCCCGTCCAAGGGGCCTGAACGCCGAATCGCCCCGGACACCGCACTCGGACTGTACGAGCGCGGTACGCGGGGCGAAGATGCCCGGCCGGATCGGCCGGGGTGCAGCAGCGGTGCTACGGGCGTCAGCGGCCCTCGACCGGGACGAAGTCGCGCAGGACCTCGCCGGTGTAGATCTGGCGCGGGCGGCCGATGCGCGATCCCGGCTCCTTGATCATCTCGTGCCACTGGGCGATCCAGCCGGGGAGGCGGCCGAGCGCGAACAGCACGGTGAACATCTCGGTCGGGAAGCCCATGGCGCGGTAGATCAGGCCCGTGTAGAAGTCCACGTTGGGGTAGAGGTTGCGCGAGACGAAGTACTCGTCGTTGAGCGCGTGCTCCTCCAGCTTGAGCGCGATGTCGAGCAGCTCGTCGGACTTGCCGAGCGAGGACAGCACGTCGTGGGCGGCAGCCTTGATGATCTTGGCGCGCGGGTCGAACGACTTGTACACCCGGTGGCCGAAGCCCATCAGGCGGACGCCGTCCTCCTTGTTCTTCACCTTCTGGATGAAGGAGTCGACATCGCCGCCGTTGGCCTGGATGCCCTCGAGCATCTCCAGGACCGACTGGTTGGCGCCACCGTGCAGCGGACCCCACAGGGCCGAGATGCCGGCGGAGATCGAGGCGAACATGTTCGCCTGCGACGAGCCGACCAGACGCACGGTGGAGGTCGAACAGTTCTGCTCGTGGTCCGCGTGCAGGATGAGCAGCTTCTCGAGCGCCGAGACGACGACCGGGTCCGGCACGTACTCCTGGGCCGGCACGGAGAACGTCATGCGCAGGAAGTTCTCGACGTAACCGAGGTCGTTGCGCGGGTAGACGAACGGGTGACCGATCGACTTCTTGTACGCGTACGCCGCGATCGTCGGGAGCTTGGCCAGCAGCCGGATCGTCGAGAGGTGACGCTGCTCCTCGTCGAACGGGTTGTGGCTGTCCTGGTAGAAGGTGGACAGGGCGCTGACGACCGAGGACAGCATGGCCATCGGGTGGGCGTCGCGCGGGAAGCCGTCGAAGAAGCGCTTGACGTCCTCGTGCAGCAGCGTGTGCTGGGTGATCTCGTTCTTGAAGGCCGACAGCTCGTCGACCTTGGGAAGGTCACCGTTGATCAGCGTGTAGGCGACCTCGAGGAACGTCGAGCTCTCCGCGAGCTGCTCGATCGGGTAGCCGCGGTACCGCAGGATGCCCTGCTCGCCGTCGAGGTAGGTGATGGCGGATTTATACGCGGCTGTGTTGCCGTATCCGCTGTCCAGCGTGACCAGGCCCGTGTTGGCCCGGAGCTTCCCGATATCGAAGCCCTTGTCGCCGACGGTGCTGTCGATCACCGGGTAGGTGTACTCGTCATCGCCGTACCGCAGTACTACAGCGTTGTTGGTGTGCTCGCTCACGTCATCCCTCACCGACGTAGTGCCTCTTCTTCGAGGTGCCCTGACTGTCTCCACCCTCCCCCATTTGGCTCAGGAGAGTGCACTCGGGGTCGTCCATTGGACCTACTGGCGGCACTGAGTGCCGTCAACTTTCTCATCCTGCCCCCTGGACCCCGGTTCCGGAAGGGCTCAGTGATGTTTCCCACCGTTTTGATCGATCATTTTTCCGGGAGACCTTCGGCCGCGCCGCCCCGGAGCCGGAAATCCAGCCCCGTACAGCGTCTGCCTGCGGAAACCGTACGGACCGCCTGCCCGATGGCCTTGCGTGAACCGACCAGTACGACGAGCTTCTTCGCCCTGGTCACGGCGGTGTAGAGCAGGTTCCTCTGGAGCATCATCCAGGCACTGGTGGTGACGGGGATGACGACCGCCGGGTACTCGCTCCCCTGGGAGCGGTGGATGGTCATCGCGTAGGCATGGGCCAGTTCGTCCAGTTCGTCGAAGTCGTAGACGATCTCCTCGTCCTCGTCGGTCAGGACCGTCAGCTTCTGTTCGTCCGGGTCGAGAGCGGTGACGACACCGACCGTACCGTTGAATACCCCGTTCTCACCCTTGTCATAGTTGTTCCTGATCTGGGTCACTTTGTCACCCACCCGGAAGACACGGCCGCCGAACCGCTTCTCCGGCAGTCCGGGCCGCCCCGGGGTGATGGCCTGCTGGAGCAGCCCGTTGAGATGGCCGGCACCCGCCGGGCCGCGGTGCATCGGAGCGAGAACCTGCACGTCACGGCGGGGGTTCAGACCGAACTTGGCGGGGATCCGCCGAGCCGCGACATCCACGGCGAGCACCCCCGCGTCCTCCGTCTCGTCCTCCACGAAGAGGAAGAAGTCGTCCAGCCCGTCGGTCAGCGGCGGCACTCCGGAGTTGATCCGGTGGGCGTTGGTGACGACACCGGACTTCTGCGCCTGACGGAAGACCGTGGTCAGCCGCACCGCGGGAACCGGTCCGCCCTCGGCGAGCAGATCCCTCAGCACCTCCCCGGCGCCGACCGAGGGCAGCTGGTCCACATCGCCGACCAGCAGGAGGTGGGCACCGGGTGCCACCGCCTTGATCAGCTTGTTGGCGAGCAGCAGATCGAGCATCGAGGCCTCGTCGACGACGACCAGATCGGCATCCAGCGGCCGGTCGCGGTCGTACGCGGCGTCCCCGCCGGGCTTCAGCTCCAGCAGCCGGTGCACCGTGGACGCCTCGGCGCCGGTCAGCTCCGAGAGCCGTTTCGCGGCCCGCCCGGTGGGAGCCGCCAGCACCACCTTGGCGTTCCGGGCACGGGCCAGCTCGATCACGGACCGTACGGTGAACGACTTCCCGCAGCCGGGGCCTCCGGTGAGGACGGCGACCTTCCTGCTGAGCGCGAGCCGGACGGCCGCCTCCTGCTCGGGGGCGAGCGTCGCCCCCGTACGCCGCGCGAGCCAGGCCAGCGCCTTGTCCCAGTCGACGTCCTGGAAGGCCGGCATACGGTCCTCCGGCGTGCGCAGCAGTCGCTGCACCTGCGCGGCCAGGGAGATCTCGGCGCGGTGGAAGGGGACCAGGTACACGGCGGTGACCAGCTGCCCGTCCTCAGGACCCGGCACCTTCTCCCGGACGACGCCCTCGGGGTCCTCGGCGAGTTCGGCCAGGCAGTCGATGACGAGCCCGGTGTCGACCTGGAGCAGCTTCACCCCGTCGGCGATCAGCCGCTCCTCGGGCAGGAAGCAGTGCCCCTGGTCCGTGGACTGCGACAGGGCGTACTGGAGTCCGGCCTTGACCCGCTCGGGGCTGTCGTGCGGGATGCCGACGGCTTGGGCGATGCGGTCGGCGGTGAGGAACCCGATGCCCCAGACGTCTGCTGCCAGCCGGTAGGGCTGGTTCTTCACGACGGAGATCGAGGCGTCCTCGTACTTCTTGTAGATGCGGACCGCGATGGAGGTGGAGACGCCCACGGTCTGGAGGAAGACCATGACCTCCTTGATCGCCTTCTGCTCCTCCCAGGCGGCCGCGATCATCTTCGTCCGCTTCGGACCGAGGCCCGGGACCTCGACCAGCCGCTTCGGTTGCTGCTCGATGATGTCGAGGGTGTCGACGCCGAAGTGGGTGGTGATGCGGTCGGCCATGACCGGCCCGATGCCCTTGATCAGGCCCGAGCCGAGATAGCGGCGGATGCCCTGGATGGTCGCCGGAAGGATCGTCGTGTAGTTGTCGACCTGGAACTGCTTGCCGAACTGCGAGTGCGAGGCCCAACGCCCCTCCATCCGCAGGGACTCGCCGGGCTGGGCACCGAGCAGCGCCCCGACGACGGTGAGCAGATCACCCGCACCCCGTCCGGTGTCGACACGGGCGACGGTGTAGCCGTTCTCCTCGTTGGCGTAGGTGATCCGCTCCAGTACGCCGGTCAATTCACAAACGCCTTCGCGGCTGCCCCGCTTGGCGTCAGCTCCCCTGCTGGGCACCGCCCCACCTGCTCATCCGGAATCCGCTGTCCCAGGGAGGCTATCGCCCGCCGCCGACACCACGGACGGAGTCGTCGGACCGCACAGGTCCGGCAGCCACGGAGCCACCACGGCTCCGGGACGACCCGCGGCACACCGTGAAAGGCTGACGGGCATGTTCGGACGGGCCGAGAATCCAGAACTGTGGTCGTTCCTGGAGTCACTGCGCCAGGACGAGATCCTCTCCGGCACAGTCGCGGCGATCGAACCGTTCGGGGTGTTCGTCGCGCTGGACGACGGCCCGGATCACCCGGTCTTCCCCGGCGTCGGGTTCATCACGACCCCGGAACTGTCCTGGCGGAGATCCGAAGCGGTCCCGGACGTCGTCCGGGTCGGTCTGCGCGTCACGTGCGTGTTCCTCCAGTTCGACACGTGGAACGCGGAGGCCAGGCTGTCCTTGCGGGCAGCGCGACCGGACCCGTTCCAGGCATTCGCCGACCGCACAGTGGAGCCCACCAGTCGGATCATCGTCGCTCTGGACTTCGACAACCGCCGAGCGGCTGACGAAGTCGTCGGTCTGCTCGGTGAGGAGTGCCGTTTCTACAAGGTCGGGATGGAGTTGCTCACGGCGGCCGGGCCGGACCTGATCGAGCACCTCGTGGCCGAGGGCAAGGAGGTCTTCCTGGACCTGAAGCTCTTCGAGATCCCGAACTCCGTCGCCGGCGCCGTCCGCGCCGCCGGCGCCCTGGGCGTCTCCATGGTGACCGTCCACAGTATGGGCGGCACCGGCATCCTGGCCGCCGCTGTTGCAGCGGCCCGCGACTTTCCGCAGCTTCGGGTGCTGGCCCTGACCGTCGTCACCAGCATGACGAGCTCCGATCTCGCTGACATCGGCGTCACCGGCTCGACCGAGGAGCAGGTGCTGCGGCTGGCCCGGCTGGCGAAAGGCGCTGGTTGCCACGGGGTGATCGCGTCGCCGCAGGAAGCCGGTCCACTGCGTGGTGTGTTGGGAGCCGGCAGTCTGATCGTCACGCCGGGAGTCGCGCTCCCTGGCGAGTCTCCCGGCGAACACGCCCGGACCGGCACCCCGCGTGCTGCCGTTGCCGCTGGTGCGTCTCATGTCGTCGTGGGCCGGACGGTCACCCGTGCCGAGGACCCGGCGGCCGCGTTCCGTCTCGTCCGCGCCGGTCTGGAGCTGTGAACGGAAACGACCGGCGGACGGGACGGTCAGGCCGCTGCCGGCGAGAGCGGCCGGGCGCCCCGGCTGATGCCCGTCCCATGCGGCCACGGGCTGGTTCTCCGCGTCGTACGGCGCCCTTGTCGCGGCGGCTGACGCACCGCTGAGTCGCCGACCCGAGTGAGCGGCCAGGCAGCAGGTGACCGCCTGGGGGCGGTGGCAGGTCGCCGGAGGCCGGTCGGGCAGGCCTGCCCCGGCCCGGTGAAACGTGCCGGCCGCCACCGGCACCGACGCCCGTACAGGCTCCGGTGGTCGGGCGGGCGGCGTGGTGCGGGCGCCCCTCACCACTCCCCCCGCCACGCGTGACTACTTCTGGGCGCGGGCCGCCGAGATCGCCTCGTCGATGAGCAACGTGTTCTCCTGGTTCGCGCTGTCTCCCAGCGCGAACCGGCTCCGGATGTGTGCGAACGCCAGCCCCTGGGCGGGACTCGCGAACGCCATGGCGCCGGCCGCGCCCCCATGGCCGAAGGCGTCCGGGCCCAGCACCGGGAAGCGTACGTCGAGGGCCTGGAAGCCCAGGGCGAAGCGGCTTTCGCCGCCGCCCACCAGGTCGACGCCCTCCGAGTGGACCCGGGTGAACGTCTCGACCGTGTCCGGGTCGAGCAGCGCGGGACTGCCGTCGAGGACGCCGATCACCGCCGCATAGGCGGCCGCCACTCCTCGGGCGGAGGCCACTCCACCCGCCGACCCCTGGCCGAGGGCACGTGTGCGACGGAAGTTCGGGAAGACGGAGAGGTCAGGCAGGTGGGCCGTACTGAAGGCTATGTCCACCAGCTTCCGCGGCTCCTCCTCGGGCTCCTCGGCGCCCGGTCCGGGCACCGCGGGCGTCACGGGCAGGTAGCGGGGCTCCAGCTCCTCGGGAAGCCCGAGGTAGAAGTCGACGTCGCGCGGGGCGCGGACACGCAGCTCCCACCAGTCCTGCAGACTCCGCCCGGTGGCCCTGCGGACCACCTCTCCCGTGAGGGCGGCGATGACGAGCCCGTGGTAGCCGAACCCTGTCCCGGGGGTCCAGTAAGGGGCCTGTGCGGCGAGGCGACCGGCCATGAGCGCGTCGTCGGCGAGTTCCTCGGTGGTGAAGACCTCGTCGACGCCGATCACGCCCGCCTGGTGGGCGAGCAGTTGCCGCAGCGTGATCCGCTCCTTGCCGGCCTGGCCGAACTCGGGCCAGTACGAGGACACCGTGCGGTCCAGTTCGAGCACACCGTCCTGGACGAGCAGGGCCACGACGATGTGCGCCGCGCCCTTGCTCACCGAGAACACGCCGGTCAGCGTGTCCCCGTCCACTCCGGGGCCGGCCCAGAGGTCCACGACGCGCATCCCGTCGGCGTGGACCGCCAACTGCTGCCCCGTCGGCTGGGGCTGCTCCCGCACCACGTGCGCGAAGGCCTCGCGCACCCCTTCGTATCCGGCGTGCACCTCTCCCCGCACCGTGCCCTCGCCGGTCTCGTGGTCGCTCGTCAACATGACTCTCTCCCTGCTCTGGATGACAGCGGAGGCGTGCTGACGCCCCCGCTCGCGCATCATCCGTCCCGCCGGGCGAGGACGCCAGCAAGATCCAGAACCCCTGCGCGGCTCCGGGCCGTCCCGTCCTCACCGTCTTCGGCGTCCACGGGGACGACGTCCGAGCGGCGCGGTGCCGTCGTCGCACCGTGGCACTCCGCGATCGCGCGCGGGAGGATCTCGCGCGCGGACTCGCCCGGCCGGCCGGCCGGGCACCCTGGAGGCTGACGTGGTCGGGCCGGTCCAGGAGCAGGATGGTCACTCGCGTCCGTCGGCCACGATCCCCTGGGCGTACGGGTTCTCCGGGGCGACTTCCTGGAGCACCTGGCCGGCCTCCTCCGACCTGCCCGTCCCGCACAGCAGCCGGAGGAGGACGTAGAGCGCGTCGACGTCGCCTCCTGCGGCACGGTGGCGCAGCGCCGCTTCCCTGCCCTGGTCGCGCAGGCCCCTGTTGAGCCTGCGTCGGGCGTGAACATCCGTGAGCGCGCGTTCGGTGAGTTCGGCGAAGCGTTGCGCACGCACGAGCAGGTCCATGTGCCAGAGATGGCTGTCGTGTTCCTCGGAATCGCCGTAACACCTTGCGTGGCCCGCGGTCAGGAGGACGGCCGTGTCCCAGTCCTCACGTTCCTCGGCAGCCCGTGCCTGCTCGAACCACTTCACGGGAGGAGTATCGCCGGTGGACCGCCTCGCGGGAAGCGGCCGGGAAACACACCTCGGCGCCGCGCCCAGCACCCCTCTCAGGCCCCTCGACGGGCCGTTCCGCGCCCTCCGGGCTCCCCCTGGCCCACCCCTGTCGCACCCCCGCAACCGCGTCCTGGCTCCCGGCGGGCACCTGGCCCTCAACTGCTTCGCCTCCGGCGCCATGGGCTCCGAACTGCCCGACGCGGAGCTCTACGGCACGGCCGAGCTGCACGGCGGACTCGCCTACACGCCGGAGTCCCTGCGCCAGATCTTCGCCGGGCTGGAGGAGGTGGAGCTGCACCGGATGCAGGACGAGCCGGACGAATCCCCCTGGTTCGGCAAGGACTTCCTCTGGAGCGTGCTGCTCAGGAAGCCGGAGGGTGCGGGTCCGCTCAGTCGATGACCGCGACGGCCTCCACCTCCACGAGGTGCTCGGGCACGTCGAGAGCGGCGACGCCCAGGAGTGTGCCCGGCGGGACCGGGGTGGCGCCCAGCTTCGCGGACGCCCGGGACACACCCCGCAGGAACAGAGGCATCTTGTCGGGGGTCCAGTCGACGATGTGGACCGTCAGTTTCACCACGTCGCCGAAAGAGGCACCGACCCCGGCGAGAGCGGTGGCGATGTTGAGGTAGCACTGCTCGACCTGCGCGGTCAGGTCGCCCTCGCCGACGGTGATGCCGTCGGCGTCCCAGGCGACCTGACCCGCCAGGAAGACGAGCTTCGAACCGGTCGCGACCGACACCTGGTGGTAGGCATCGATCTCCGGCAGTCCTTCTGGGTTGACCAGGGTGACGGCCATACTGCTCACCTTTCTCGTCGCGCACGTCCGGGGGCTGCGCACGCTCTCTTGTGGTTACCCGGTAACCGTAGGAGAGTGTCGCGTCGGCAGGGAAGAACGCACTTTTCGGTGACGGGGGAACCTCATGGGAACCAAGCAGGTCAGGGGCACGCCCGAGGAGCAGGCGGATCTGCGGCGGGCGGACTCACTGGCTCGGGAGATCTTCTCGGACGTCGCCGACAAGTGGGCGCTGCTGATCATCGAGGCCCTGGGAGAGGGCACACTGCGCTTCAGCGAGGTGCGGAACGAGGTCGAGGGGATCAGCCACAAGATGCTCACCCAGAACCTGCGCAAGCTGGAGCGCAACGGGCTGGTCGAGCGGACCGTGTATCCCACGGTGCCGCCGAGGGTCGAGTACACCCTGACCGAGGCGGGCCGGGAGCTACGGAAGGCGGTCGACGTGATGTGCGACTGGACCCACCGGAATCTCGGCCGCATCGAGGCCGCCCGCCGCGAATTCGACGTCTGACGGATTCAGCGGCCCGGATCAGCGAGACCGGGCAATCACTGCCGCCCGTAAGGCATTCGGGACCTGCTTACATCGGCGATTGCATATCCATGCCACCAGATCAACACTGGGTTGGGGGCCTTTATGTGCCAATTGAGGATGGTGCGCAGAGAATGCCCAGAGCTCAGAGCGCGAACGATGACGATCACACTCCGGAGACCGCGTACGAGGTCGCCGTACCGGAGGACGACAGCGGCGCCGAGGGCCCGTCGGACGTCTTTCTGGATGTTCCCACACTGCATCTCGACGAGCTGGGCCTGGAAGTGGAGGACCTTCGGGCCCGTGTCTCCTTGCAGGCCGAAGTACTGGATCTGCTCAAGCTGAACGTCGGCGCCGATGTGCGACTCGGGCACGTCGGACTCGACATCAAAGGGGTCGATGTCGAGGCGCAGCTCAAGGTGCGTCTGCACAATGTGGCGACCATCCTCGCCCGTGTCCTGGAAACGGTCGACCGTAATCCCCAGATCCTCGAACAGCTGACCCGCGGAGTGGGATCCGCCGTCGAAGATATCGGCGGCGGGACGGGAAGAGCCGTAGGCGAACTCGGTGAGGGCGCCGGCGGCGCCGTCCGGGAAGTGGGCCGGGGAGCAGGCTCGGCTGTGGAGTCCGTCGGGGAGGGTGCGGAGGCCGCCGTCGAAGACGTCGGGAGCGGTGCCGGGTCCGCGGTGGAAGACGTCGGGAGCAGTGCCGGGTCCGCGGTGGAAGACGTCGGCGAAGGCGCCGGGTCCGCCGTGGACGAGGTGGGCACCGGGGCGGGGGCTGCTGCGGAGCACGTCCCGGAGGCGCTCGGTGAGACTGCGGAAGCGGTGGGCGACGGTGCCCAATCCGCGGTCCAGGAGACCGGCGACAACGCTGCGGGCGTCACCGGCCAGGCCTTGGAGAAGAGCCGTGACCTGCCCGACGACGCCCGCGAGCACGCGGACGGCGCGGCGGATGGCGCGACCGGACGTGCGGAGACCGCACGCGGCGGCCGGAGCGGGAGAAGCGAGGCGGGCGCCGGGGACGGAGAGTCCGGCCGTGGTGCGGGGGCCCCGAAGGGGAAGGCGGACCACGGCGAGGTGTCCGGCCGGCGAGGGGCCGGCAGGAACCACGCCCGCGCGCCGGAGGTGCAAGCGGGCGGCAGGCGCCCCCACAGGGGCCGGGCACCGGTCACTCCTCGGCGTCGCCCCGTACACCGGCGGGAACGCTGAGTTCAGCCCTGGCTGCCGGCACGGCGTCCGGGCGCTACGCGGAAGGTGCCCGCGGAACCTCGGAAGCCGACTCCGCATCGAGGATCCGGACGCTTCGGACGTCGTCCACGATCCGCGGGTCCGATCCGACCGCGAAGTCGTGGACGGCGAGAATGACGGGTCGCGGGCACACAGCTCGTCGAAGTCGGCGACGCACCCAGCTCTCCGAGCCATGACCTCCAGATATGGACGGGGCATGCGGACAGCCTCCCGTGGCCGGCTGTCCGCATGGACGGGCTCCAGCTCCATACGGCTCAGGCCTCGGCGCCGCCGATCGGCACCCGCTCCCGACCGGGCCGGACAAGCTCTGCCGCAGCCGGTCGGCGAGGTGCCGATTCACTCGGATGGCGCCCTCCGGACAAGAGGCGGACAGTGGGAATCGAGGGAGCTGCGCGTCATCGAGGGCCCTCGGCATCCCGATGCCTTCGACGCCCCGTCGTGCGCGAGCGGAACACCCTCGGAAGAGGAATTCCTCATGACAGTGAATGAATCCACCGGGGTCGGCACACCGGCCACCGGAACGGGCTCGACCAAGGGAAGAACGACCATCGCCGATTCGGTCGTCGCCGTCATCGCGGGTATCGCCGCACGCGACGTGTCCGGCGTCCACGCCATGGGTGGTGGGGCATCCCGCACCATCGGTTCGGTGAAGGACCGGGTGCCCGGTGCGACCGGCCATGGGCGAGGCGTCAAGGTGGAAGTGGGTGAGAAGCAGGCGGCACTCGACCTCACCGTGGTCGTGGAGTACGGGGCAGCGATCGGGGACGTGGCGCGGAACGTCCGCTCCGGCGTCTCCGAGGCCGTGAAGACCATGACTGGTCTCGAAGTGGTGGAAGTCAACATCGCTGTCGTCGACGTGTACGTGCCGGGCGAGAGCAGCGACGACGAGGACGAACAGCAGAGTCCCTCACGCGTCCGGTAGTGCCGGACACGAGCCGGGTACCGCTCTCCGGCCACCCGCGCCAGGGCCCCGTCTGCGACAGGCTGACGACGGTTCGCCCGGCGGAGCCCGCAGACGAGTCTTCAAGGTGGTGAACCCATGGATGACAAGACGAAAGTCGCCCTGGCCTCGGCCGTGGCCGGCGGTTATGTACTGGGACGGACGAAGAAGGGCCGACTGGCCCTGAGCGTCGCGATGTTCCTCGCGGGCAAGAGCTTCGGCCTGGAACCCCGGCAGCTAGCCGTCGAAGCCGCACGGCGCTTGGGGCAGGTGCCGCAGGTCGCCGAACTGCAGGAGCAGCTACGCACGGAGGGCGTCGAGGCAGCGCGTGGCGCCATGACCGCCGTGGCCAACCGGGGTGTGGGGTCCCTGGCCGACGCGATCGGCGGGCGCACGCTCGGCCTCCTCGGCAAGGAGGACGAGGCACAGTCGTCCGACGAGGACGCGGACGAGGACGCGGACGCTGAAGAGGAGGGTGCGGAAGACGAGGGTGCGGACGCGTACGAGGAGGACGAGGAAGAAGAGGGCGAGGAGGAGCCTGAGGAAGAGGAGGAACCTGAGGACGAGGAGGAGCCTGAGGAAGAGGGCGAGCCTGAGGACGAGGACGAGCCTGAGGACGAGGACGAGGAGGAAGAGGACGAGGACGAGGACGAGGAGGAAGAGCCCGAGGAGGACGAGGAACCTGCGCCCGCACGGCGTCGGCACCGAGCGCCCCGCAAGGACGCGGCTCGGAAGTCTCCGCCGGCCAAGAAGTCTCCGCCAGCCAAGAAGTCCCCGCCAGCCAAGAAGTCCCCGGCCGCCAAGAAGTCCCCGCCTTCGAAGAAGACAGCCGCGAAGAAGACCGCACCCGCCAAGAAGGCCGCCGCCAAGAAGACGGCCCCCCCGAAGAAGACAGCCCAGAGTCCGGCGAAGAAGACCGCTGCCAAGAAGACGGCCGCGAAGAAGACAGCCGCCAAGAAGACCGCGCCCGCGAAGAAGGCGGGCAGCAGATCCAGGTCGTCGGCCGGTAAGGCTGCGAAGAGTACGGCCAGCCGCTCCCAACGACGGAGGTAGCCCGTCATGACGAGGACCGAGGACGCCCCGCAACAGGGCGAGGAGACCGCTGTCGGCAAGCTCCGCGACGAGGTGTTCAACTACATGGGGGCCCAGTTGGAGCGGGCGGCGGAGACGGTCGGCCAGAAGCTGACGGACGTCACCGGCCAGCTCACAGAGGTGGCGGACAACGGGGGCAAGTTGCCGGAGGGAGCATCGCGTCTGCTCCACGGCGATTCACCGGTGCGGTCCTTCCTCTCGGAGAAGGCCAAGTCAGCGACGAGTGGGGTGTCCGACAAGGTCAAGGAGACACTCGGCGGCGGGGGCGGCGGCCGGAGCGAGGGCAAGGCCGGCGACACGAAGGTGACGAACATCGTCGAGGTGCTCGACGTGGGCGTGCCCCTGCGTGTCGCGTACGACCAGTGGACCCAGTACGAGGACTTCAGCAGCTTCGCCAAGGGCGTCAGCAGCGTGTCCAGGGACGACGAGACGACAAGCAAGTGGAAGGCGAAGGTCGGCCCCTCCACGCGAAGCTTCGAAGCCACCATTCAGGAGCAGATCCCCGACGACCGCATCGTGTGGACCTCCGAGGGCTCCAAGGGGACCACTCAGGGCGCGGTCAGCTTCCATGAGCTGGCTCCGAACCTGACCCGCATCGTCCTGGTCGTGGAGTACTACCCCTCCGGCTTCTTCGAGAAGACCGGAAACCTGTGGCGCGCCCAAGGGCGGCGCCTGCGGCTGGACTTCAAGAACTTCCAGCGGTACGTGACGCTCACGGAGGAGGAAGCCGAGGGCTGGCGGGGGGAGATACGCGACGGAGAGGTCGTCCGCACCCACGAAGAGGCGATGGAGGAAGAGGACGAGGAGAAGACCGACGACGACGGAGACGGCGAGGACAGCCAGGAGGAGGAGGGCGAGAACGAGGGGGAAGAGGCCGAGGAGGAAGAGGCCGAGGACGACGACGAGGGCGAGAAGCCGTAGATCCGGCACCGCGTCGTCCGCCGCAGCGGGGAAGGAACGAACCCCTGTCGCGGGAGGCGCCGCAGAAAGCGGAATGGGGCCCGGCCCACAGGCCGGACCCCCCTCGCTTTCCCCCTCCGTCGGGCTTCCCGATCCCCCCGGACCCCTCCCCGGAAGTCCCGACGCTGAGTACGACCGGGGATGGTGCACAAAGGTTGTACGCCTTGACGATCTCTTTACCTTTGTGCTGCCGACCGACTCTCAGCAGGCATGTTCCAGGTACCGGGCGGCGACTTCGGCGATCACCTCGGCGCCGTCGCGGGCCCAGAGTCCCTCGTTGAAGATCTCCACCTCGATCGGCCCGTCGAAGCCGGTCGCCTCGACCTGTCGGCGCATCGTCCGGAAGTCCACCGATCCGTCGCCCAGTTGGCCTCGCCCCACGAGAACGCCCGCCGGGAGCGGGGTGATCCAGTCGGCCAGCTGGAAGGAGTGGATCCGCCCGCCCGCACCCGCCCGGGCGATCTGCGCGGGCACCTGGTCGTCCCACCAGATGTGGTAGGCGTCGACGACCACACCGACCTGCTCGGCGGGGAAGCGCTCGGCGAGGTCGAGGGCCTGGGACAGGGTGGAGACGACGCAGCGGTCCGACGCGAACATCGGGTGCAGCGGCTCGATCGCGAGGCGGACGCTCCGCTCGGCCGCGTACGGGGCCAGCTCCGCCAGCGCGTCGGCGATCCGCTCGCGGGCACCGAACAGGTCCTTGTCCCCCTCGGGGAGACCGCCGGAGACCAGGACCAGGGTGTCGGTGTTCACGCCCGCCGCCTCGTCGACCGCCGCCCGGTTGTCGTCCAGGGCGCGGGCCCGCTCCGCCGGGTCGGACGCCGTGAGGAACCCGCCGCGGCAGAGGCTGGTGACGGTCAGGCCCGCGTCCTTCATCAGCCGCCCGGCCCGCTCGACGCCGTACTCCTGCACGGGCGCCCGCCAGAGGCCGACCTGCCGGATGCCGGCTTTGGCACAGCCCTCGACGAGCTCCGGCAGGGACAGTTGGCGGACCGTCTCCTGGTTGACGGACAGGCGGGACAGATCGGCGTTCATCGGCCTCCTCCGTGGACGGTCAGCAGCGCGCGCATGCGGGACTCGGCCAACTCCGGGTCCGGGAACAGGCCCAGCCGGTCGGCCAGTTCGTACGCCTTCGCAAGGTGCGGCAGCGAGCGGGCGGACTGGAGACCGCCGACCATCGTGAAGTGCTCCTGGTGGCCCGCCAGCCAGGCGAGGAACACCACGCCCGTCTTGTAGAAGCGGGTCGGGGTCCGGAACAGATGGCGTGACAGCTCGACCGTGGGGTCGAGGAGGTCGCGGAACCCCTGGACGTCACCGGTGTCCAGGACCCGCACCGCGTGGGCGGCGAGTGGGCCGAGCGGGTCGAAGATGCCGAGCAGGGCGTGGCTGAAGCCGCGGTCGTCGCCGGCGATCAGCTCCGGGTAGTTGAAGTCGTCGCCGGTGTAGCAGCGCACTCCGCCGGGGAGGCGGCGCCGTACGTCGATCTCGCGCTCGGCGTCCAGCAGCGAGATCTTGATGCCGTCGACCTTGTCCGGGTGTTCCGAGATGACCTTGAGGAAGGTGTCCGTGGCGGCGTCGAGGTCCGCACTGCCCCAGTAGCCCTCCAGCGCCGGGTCGAACATCGGGCCGAGCCAGTGCAGGACGACCGGCTCACTGGCCTGGCGCAGGAGATGGGCGTACAGCTCCAGGTAGTCCTCGGGGCCGTTCGCCGCGGCGGCCAGCGCGCGGGAGGCCATGAGGATGGCCTGCGCACCGCTCTCCTCGACCAGGGCGAGCTGCTCCTCGTACGCCGCGCGCACCTCGGGGAGCGTCGCGGGGCCGGTGAGCTGGTCGGTGCCGACGCCGCAGGCGATCGCTCCGCCCACGGACCTCGCCTCCGCGGCCGATCGGCGGATCAGTTCCGCCGCACCGGCCCAGTCGAGGCCCATGCCGCGCTGGGCCGTGTCCATGGCCTCGGCGACCCCCAGCCCGTGCGACCAGAGGTGGCGGCGGAAGGCGAGGGTGGCGTCCCAGTCGACGGCGACGGGGTCGTCGGGGCTGATGTCGGCGTACGGGTCGGCGACGACATGGGCGGCGGAGAAGACCGTGCGGGAGGCGAGCGCCGCCCCGGACGGCGCCAGGTCGAGCGGGGTGGCGCGGGGTTCGTACGGGCCCTGCGGCAGGTGGATGGTCACAGGCTCAGCTCCGGCACGTCGAAGCGGCGGCCCTCGGCGGAGGACCTGAGGCCGAGTTCGGCGAGCTGGACACCCCGGGCGCCGGCCATCAGGTCCCAGGTGTAGGGCTCGTCGAGGACGATGTGGCGCAGGAAGAGCTCCCACTGGGCCTTGAAGCCGTTGTCGAACTCGGCGTTGTCGGGGACTTCCTGCCACTGGTCGCGGAACGGCTCGGTGACGGGGAGGTCCGGGTTCCACACCGGCTTGGGGGTGGCCGAGCGGTGCTGGACGCGGCAGTTGCGGAGGCCCGCGACGGCGGAGCCGTGCGTGCCGTCGACCTGGAACTCGACGAGCTCGTCGCGGTTGACGCGGACCGCCCAGGAGGAGTTGATCTGGGCGACGGCGCCGCCGGCCAGCTGGAAGGTGCCGTACGCGGCGTCGTCGGCGGTGGCGGAGTAGGGCTTGCCCTGCTCGTCCCAGCGCTGCGGGATGTGGGTCTGCACGTGCGCGGAGACGCTCGTGACCTGGCCGAACAGCTCGTGCAGGACGTACTCCCAGTGCGGGAACATGTCGACGACGATGCCGCCGCCGTCCTCCGCGCGGTAGTTCCACGAGGGGCGCTGTGCGTCCTGCCAGTCGCCTTCGAAGACCCAGTAGCCGAACTCGCCGCGCACGGAGAGGATCTCGCCGAAGAAGCCGCCGTCGATGAGGCGCTTCAGCTTGAGCAGGCCCGGGAGGAAGATCTTGTCCTGGACGACGCCGTGCTTGATGCCGGCGTCGCGGGCCAGACGGGCCAGTTCGAGCGCGCCCTCGACGTCCGTGGCGGTGGGCTTCTCGGTGTAGATGTGCTTGCCGGCGGCGATGGCCTTCTTGATCGCGTCGACTCGGGCCGAGGTGACCTGGGCGTCGAAGTAGATGTCGATCGACTCGTCGGCGAGCACCGCGTCCAGGTCGGTCGACCACTCGGTCAGACCGTGCTGCGCGGCGAGTGCCTCCAGGGCGTGGGCGCGGCGGCCGACGAGCACGGGTTCGGGCCACAGCACCTCGCCGTCGCCGAGGTCGAGGCCGCCCTGCTCGCGGATCGCGAGGATCGAGCGCACCAGGTGCTGCCGGTATCCCATGCGTCCCGTGACGCCGTTCATGGCGATGCGCACTGTCCTGCGTGTCACGAAAGTTCCCTCCATACAGCCGTAGCAAGCGCTTTCTATGCGGTATGACGCTAGCCTGCCGACAGCGGCCCGGACAAGGGGGGCCGCTCCACAACTCCTCGGAGGAGAGCGATGACAGTCACCCTGGCGGACGTTGCGGCCCGCGCCCGGGTGTCCCCGGCCACCGTGTCCCGTGTCCTGAACGGCAACTACCCGGTGGCCTCGTCCACCCGGGAGCGGGTCCTGCGCGCGGTGGACGACCTGGACTACGTGCTGAACGGCCCGGCCAGCTCGCTCGCCGCCGCCACGTCCGACCTGGTGGGCATCCTCGTCAACGACATCGCGGACCCGTTCTTCGGCATCATGGCCGGGGCCGCGCAGAGCGAGATCGGCGGTCCGGGCGACGGATCGGGCCGCGGGGGCGGCGAGAAGCTCGCCGTCGTCTGCAACACCGGGGGCTCCCCCGAGCGCGAGCTCACCTACCTCACCCTGCTGCAGCGCCAGCGTGCCGCGGCCGTCGTCCTCACCGGCGGCGCTCTGGAGGACCCGGCCCACCAGGCCGCGATGGCGGCGAAGCTGGCCAAGCTCGCCGACGCCGGCACCCGGATCGTCTTCTGCGGGCGCCCCCCGCTGCCGGACACCGACGCGGTGACCGCCGCGCTGGCCTTCGACAACCGGGGCGGCGCCAGGCGCCTCACCGAACACCTGATCGCTCTGGGACACCGGCGGATCGGTTACGTCGCGGGGCCCCTGGAGCGCACCACGACCCGGCACCGGCTGGAGGGCCACCGCGAGGCCATGAAGGCGGCGGGGCTCTACGGCGACGAGGAGAGCGTGACCGTGCACGGCCCGTACGACCGGAGTTCCGGCTACGACGCCACGCTCGAACTCCTGCGCCGTGAACCCGCGGTGACGGCCGTCGTCGCCGCCAACGACACCGTGGCGCTGGGCGCCTGTGCGGCGGTCCGGGACCGGGGACTCCGCATCCCCGAGGACGTCTCGGTGGCCGGCTTCGACGACCTGCCCTTCTCCGTGGACGCCGTGCCGGCACTGACGACCGTACGACTGCCGCTCTTCGAGGCGGGGGCGCGGGCCGGACGTCTGGCGATGGGCAAGGAGACGCCTCCGCCTGGTGGTGTGGCGGCCATCGCCGCGGAGCTCATGGAACGGGGATCGACGGCGCCGCCGGCCCGCTGAGACGGGACGCCCGTAAGCCCCGCCGAGACGGGTCGCCCGTACGGTCCGGACCTCCGCGGGCGGAAAGATGGGGGCGACTCCCCCATGCGCCGGACCCGGCCGCCCTCCAGGATGGGCGCGGGAGAACCGCTGGGGCCTCCCTCGACCGGGGAGGTGAACGCGGTGGTGGAGAAGGAAGCGATCGGGGCCACGGGTCTGGAGGCCGCACCGGGCGTCCCGGAAGCAACACCCCGTGTCCCGGAAGCCGCACCGGGCGTCCCGGAAGCCGCACCCCATGTCCCAAGGACCGCACCGGCCGTCCCGGAAGCCGCACCCCGTGCCCAGGAGGCCGCCGACGGCGCCGGACACGCCCCGGTGCCGGACACCTCCCCTCTCCTCGGCGCCCGGGGCCACGGTGATCCGTGGTGGGTACCCGGCACCGTCGGGCCCCGGCCGGACACGGAGCCCGGCTGGGCCGCGTTCGTCCGGGAGGCCGTCGCCCGGACACCGCGTGAAGCACAGGTCGCGGACCGGGCGTACCCGGAGCTGACCGGCTTCCTGCTGGTCGTCGCGCCGTTCGCGGCCCTGGCCGCGGAGCGGCTGGCGGACTCGGTGTCCGGGGACCGCGACGCCGCACGGCCGGGGGCGGCGTCCTGCCCCGCCGGTGTGCTGGACGGCTTCCGGCACGACGTCGCCCGGCGCCTGGCCCTGCTGGCCGCCAGGACCCTCGTCTCGGAACTGCACGAGGCACGGACGTGCGGCCGGCTGAGCGGCGAGGGACCCCGTGAACGCTTCCGTGACTTCCTGCGCCTGACCGCGGGCCGGCCCGGCCTCACCTCTCTGGTCTCCCGCTACCCGGTCCTCGCCAGAGTCCTCGGACAGGCGGCCATGAACGCTGCCGACGCGTTCGCCGAGATGCTCGGCAGGCTCGCCGCCGACCGGGAACTCCTGGGCTCATCCGACGTACTCGGGGACCGGGCCGCGGGACGGTCCGCCGACCACGGGCCGCACACCCTGACCGGGGTCGAATCCGGCACGGGCGACAGCCACCGCGGGGGCAGGTCGGTGATGCTGCTGCGGTTCGCGGACGGCGCCCGGCTGGTCTACAAGCCGCGCCCGCTCGCCGCGCACCGTCACTTCGACACCCTGGTGGAGTGGTTCAACTCCCACGAAGGGACCCCCGATCTGCGGGCGCCGCGAGTCCTCGACCGGGGCGCGTACGGATGGGCGGAGTTCGTGGGAGGCACTCCCTGTCTCTCGACCGCCGAGACCACGCTCTTCTACCGTCGGCTGGGCGCGCTGCTGGCGCTGCTGCACGTCCTGGACGGCACGGACCTGCACCACGAGAACCTCATCGCCTGCGGGCCGCATCCGGTCCTGGTCGACGTGGAGACCCTGTTCCACCCGCCGCTGACACAGGCCCCGCCCGCCGATCCGGCCGCGCGGGCCCTGCACGCCTCGGTCCACCGCGTCGGCCTGCTCCCGCAGTTGCTCGTCGGGGACAGCGACGCGCTCGACATGTCGGCCGTCGGCGGCGGCCGGGCGGCCTCCTCCCCTCTGGAGACCGCCTCCTGGGCCGCTGCGGGCACCGACACCATGCACCTGGTGCGCGCCTCGGGGCGGTTCACCGAATCGTCCAACCGCCCCACGGTCGACGGGGTCCCGGCCGATCCGTTCCGGTTCACCGACGCGCTCTGCGAGGGATTCCGCGCGGCCTACACGGCCGTCAGCGAGTCGCGTGACGAACTGCTCGGTCCGAAGGGGCTGTTGCGCCTCTTCGCCGATGACGAGATCCGCTTCGTCCCCCGGCCGACCTGGACGTACGCCACGCTGCTGCACGAGTCGACCCACCCCGACCTGATGCGGGACGCCACCGAGCGCCAGCAGGTGTTCGCGCTGCTGCGCACCGGGGCCCTGGGTGCTCCCGCGCTGCCCGGTCTGGAGGACGAGGAGATCGCGGAGTTGTGGCAGGGCGACGTACCGGTCTTCACCACGCGCCCGGACAGCACGCGGGTGCACAGCGGCACCGGTCGTGAGGTGCGGGGGCTCGCCGGGCCGGCCGGGCTCGCGCGGGTGGAGGCCAAGATCCGCGCCCTGGACACCGTGGACCGCCAGGACCAGGAGCGGATCATCCGCACGGCCATGGTGAGCACCTCCACCGAGCCCCCGCACCGGGCCGCGGGCGGTGGCAGGCCGCGGGCCGAGGCGACCGCGCCGGAGCCGGAACGCCTGCTCTCCGCCGCGCGCTCGGTCGGCGACCAGCTCGTCTCACTCGCCTACCACAGCGGCAGCCGGACCAACTGGATCGGCCTGGAGCTGCTCGGCGAGCGCTACTGGCGCCTCACACCGCTGGCCGCCGACCTCGCCGGCGGCTACACCGGGCCCGCGCTGTTCCTCGCGCAGCTGGCCTCCCTGACCGGGGCCGCCCGGTACGCCGACGCGGCCCGGGCCGCGCTGGCTCCCGTACCGGGGCTCCTGGACGCGCTGCACCGGCGTGGGGACGACCTCGGACTGCTCGGTTCGGGTGCCTTCTCCGGCCTAGGCGGCATCGCGTACGTCCTGGCCGAGGTCGGAACACTGCTGGAGGACAGCCGGGTTCTGGACTGGGCGGGCCCGGCGACGCGTCTGGCCGCCGCGGCGGGTGCGGCCGAGGAGGGACTCGGGGTCCGCGGCGGCGCGGCCGGCGGCCTGGTGTCGCTGCTCGCCGTGCACGGCGCCACCGGCCGGGCCGAGGCCTGGCGGGGCGCCGAGCTCTGCGCCGAACGGCTCGTGGCGGCGGCGCGCCCCACGTCCGGCGGCTTCGCGGACGGGGCGGCGGGCGTCGGCTGGGCCCTGCTGCGGTTCGCCGGGGCGGGAGGCGGACCGCACCACAGGAACGCCGGGCTGGACGCCCTGCGCGGCGCCGTACGGGGCACGGTCACCGGCCGGTCCTGGTGCGAGGGGACGGCGGGGGTCGCCCTGGCGGTCGCCGACAGTCCCGAGGCCCTGTGCGATCCGGAGCTCCGCGACTGGCTCGCGGCGCAGGCCGGTGACACGGCCCGTGCCGCACCGCAGGGGGACGACAGCCTCTGCCACGGCGAACCGGGCGTACTGGAACTGCTCGGCCACGCCGCCCTGCCCCGGCTGCGGCCCCACTGGCTGCGGCGGGCCGGCACCCTGCTGGCCGCCGCCGACCGGGCGCAGCCGCTCTGCGGGACGCCGGGACACATACCTCACCCCGGGCTGCTCACCGGCCTGTCGGGCATCGGACACGGGCTGCTGCGGGCGGGGTTCCCCGACCGGATCGGTCCGGCACTGCTCATGCGCCACTCCATGGGGGCCGACCGGTCCCGCGTACCCACGATGTCGTCGACCAACGACCAGAAGAAGAGGCAGAGATGACCCAGATCAGCGAGTCGGCCGGATACGTGGACGTCACCGTGGCGCTCGAGGGCGCCTTCGAGCACCCCGCGGGCCGGATATCGCTCGGGAACAACGGCGGGCTCGGTCTGCGGAGCAGACTCCTCAGCGCCTCGGACGGTGACACCAACGGCCCCGACCTTCCGTGGACCACGTTCACCGTCCCGATGTAACCCACTTCCGCCGCTGCGCACGTCATGACGGGAATGTGCCTACTGCCGCACTCTGTACGGCTCCAGTAACCTGCGGCCATGCGTGCGAATTCGCCGGTCGTCGTCGGACGTGACGAGGAGATCGGTCTGCTGAGCAGCGCCCTGGACGCCGCACGACGGCGTTCGGGGCGCGCGCTGTTCCTCCTCGGTGAAGCGGGGATCGGCAAGTCCCGGCTGGTGGGTGAGTGCGCCTACCGGGCCTACGGGCTGGGCATGCCGGTGCTCCGCGGACGGGCGGGCTCCACCGGTCTGGTCGTGCCGTTCCGTCCGCTGGTGGAGGCCCTCTCCTCCCATTTCCGCGCGGCGGGCACGCCGACGGATCCCGAACTGGCGCCGTATCACCCGGCTCTGGCCAGGCTGGTCCCGGAGTGGCGGAGCGGGGTGTCGGCCGGCTACGTGGAGACCGTGGTCGAGCTGGCGGAGGCCCTGCTGCGGCTGCTGTCGGTCCTCGGCCGGGACACCGGCTGCGTGGTGCTGCTGGAGGACCTGCACGACTGCGACACGGAGACCGTCGCGGTCGTCGAGTACGTCGTGGACAACCTGGCGGACCTCCCGGTCCTGCTGCTGGGCACCCTGCGCCCGGAACCGGGCACCGCGCTGGACCTCGTGCGTTCCGCCGAGCAGCGCCACACCGCGACGGTCGTGGAGTTACGGGGGCTCGACGACACGCACGTCCGGGCCCTGACCGGCGCCTGTCTGGAGACACCGCCCGAGCTGATCCCCGAATCGGTCCAGCGGCGTCTGGTCGAACGCGCGGCGGGCAACCCCTACCTGGTCGAGGTGCTGCTCGACGACCTGCTCGACACCGGCAGGCTCCGGCGGACCGACGGCAGCTGGGAGGCGGCGGACCAACCGGACGGTACCCTCCCCTCACGCATCCTGCGGAGCTGGTCGCACCGGCTCGACCGGATGGAGGAGCCGGTGCGGGAGCTGCTGCTGACGGCGGCCACCCTGGGTGGCCAGTTCTCCGTGACGGTCCTGCAGACCGTCACCGGACTGGAGGACCGGGCCCTCTTCACCCACCTACGGTCGGCGGTCGAGACGGGTGTGATCGCACCCGACGGGGCGGCCCCCGACCGGTACACCTTCCGGCACGCCCTCACCGCCGAGGCGCTGGTCTCCTCCCTGCCCCCGGCCGAGCGGGCCGCGCTCGCCCGGCGCGCCGCCGCGGCCGTCGAGGGGTCGGGGGAGCCGCTCGACGAGGACCGCCGGCAGCTCGTGGCCTCGCTGGAACTCGCGGCGGGCAACCGGGCCCGGGCGGCCATCCAGTTCGCCGAGGCAGGGCGGCGGATGCTCGCTTCGGGTTCGCACGGCTCGGCCGTGGTGCTGCTGGAACGTTCCCGCTCCCTGGCGGCGGACGCCGACCTCGCGGCCGTCACCGAATCCCTGGCGGTGGCCCGGGCCGAGGGCGGTGACCTGGACGGGGCCCTGGCCCTCGCCGACGGCCTGCCGCCGCTCCCCGCGCGCTCGGAGGCGGCAGCCCTGCGCGGGGACGCCCACATCAAGATCGCCTGGGTGGCGGTCATGGCGGAGCGTGCCGAGGACACGGCCCGCCAGATCGAGTCGGCGCGAGCACTGTTCGGCCCGTCTCCGTCCCCGGCCCGCCGCGCCTCGCTCGCCGTCGTCCACGGTCACCTCGCACTGCTCCCCGGCGAGGACCGGCGGGAGCCGGAGGCGGCCGAACGGGCCGCGCGCGAGGCCGCCGTGACCGCCGAGGCCGAGGGGCTGCCGGTCGTCGCCTGCCAGGCCTGGCAACTGCTGGCCCTGCTCCACCGGGAGCGGGGCTTCGACGCGGCCGACGCGTGTCTGGAGCGGATGCTCGCCCTGTCCACCGAGCACGCGCTGCCGCTTTGGCGCGTGGAGGCTCTGGTGCGTCTCGGGGTGAACGGCTTCATGCGGACCGGTGACGCGGCCCGTCTGCACTCGGCCCGGACGGCCGCGGCGGAGCTGGGTTCCCTCCTGCTGGCGCAGACGGTCGACGGGCTGCTCGCGATGAACGCGGTGATGTGCGCCCGGTGGGACGAGGCGGAGGAGATCACCACCCGGTCGGTGGAGGCCAGCGCCAGGATCGGCAACCACGGCGCGCACCGCTACCTGCTGCTGGCCGGGGCGGCGGCCGCCGCGCACCGGGGCCGCCGGAAGGAGACCGACAGGGCCCTCGCCGCGTTCCGGAGGGCGGGCGGCGAGCAGTCCGCGCTGGTGCCCCTGCGGCTGGGATTCTGCGGGGCCATCGGGGCGCTGCTGGAGGAGGACCGCCCCGGGGCCGTGGCGGCACTGGACGCGGCCCTGGCCTGGGAACGCGATCACCCCAGCTACTACTACCTGAGCGGCCGCTACGGACTGCGCCCGCTGCTGCGGGTGCTGGCGGGCGACGCGGGGCGCGGGGAGTACGAGGAGGTGGCCGGGGCGCCGGGCGCCGCCCTCGCCTGGAACCGCCAGTTCCTCGAGCTGACGGAAGCGGTGCTGCTCGGCAGGGAGGGTGACACCGCGGGTGCCGAACGGCGGATGGCGTCGTTCCGTACCCGGTCCGAGTCCTTCCCGGTGGCCCGCCACCTCGGTCTGCGGCTGGTCTCGGACGCGGCGCTCGCCGACGGGTGGGGCGAGCCGGTCGTGTGGCTGCGCACCGCCGAGGAGTTCTTCTGGGCGGCAGGGGTGCAGCCGCCGGCCGCGGCCTGCCGGGCGGCGCTGCGGCAGGCCGGGGTGAGTGTGACCCAGCACCGCGGTGGACGGGACCGGATACCCCCGCCGCTGCGGACGAACGGGGTGACCCCCCGCGAGTACGAGGTGTTCGTGCTGCTGGCGGAACGCCCGGGGAACCAGCAGATCGCCCGGCGGCTGTCCATCTCTCCCCGCACGGTGGAGAAGCACCTGGCGAGTCTGCTGAGCAAGACGGGCCGGGCGAACCGCTCGGCCCTGTGCGAGTTCGCCGCGGAGTGCGTGGTCGACCTGCCCTGAGACCACGAGGGCCCGCACGGTGCGGGGCGAGCACGGGCGCAGGTCACGGCCCCGTACGGGCACGGGCCCAGGACACGGGGGTGCCCGCCGTCCGGGGATGGGGGAACGGCCGCGCAACATGGGGGTGTCGGGCGGCGGGGGTCGGGTGCGCACCCCGGAAGATGCGGGACGCCTACCGATGTGCCCCCTTCCGCTTCCCGGCACCATCGGCGGAGTACGGCAGTCCGTCGTCCCTCCCCCGGCCAGGAGGCCCCGCTGATGCCCCTTCCCCCCGCCCGTCCCGGCTCCGCCGGCGCGGTGTACTTCTCGCTGCTCGGGCCGCTCTCGGCGGTGATCGACGGCAGGCCCCTGCCGCTCGGGCCCCGGAAGCAGCGGCTGGTCCTCGCCACCCTGCTGTCCCGTCCCAACACCCCCGTGCCGGTCGATGTGCTGACGGACGTGGTGTGGCCCGAGGGGCCGCCGCGGACCGCGCGCAAGAATCTGCAGGTCTACGTCAGCGCCGCCCGTGCGCTGTTCGGGGGCGCGGACGGCGACGACCGGGACCGGGTGGTGCACGACTGCGGCGGCTACCGGCTGCGGGTGGAGGAGGGCGAGCTCGACACCCTGCGCTTCCGGACGCTGGCCCGGGCGGGCCGGGCGGCCGGGGAGCGGGGGGACCTGCGCACCGCCGCCCGGCTGCTCCGGGAGGCGCTGGACCTGTGGGGGGAGCGTCCGCCGCTGCACGACCTGCGTGACTCCGCCGGTGTGGCGGAGGAGGCCGAGCGGCTGGAGGCCCGCTGCCTCACGGTCTACGAGGACTGGGCCGAGGCCGAGATAGAGACGGGCCGGGCGGGCTCGGCGCTGGACGGCCTGCGGGACCTCGTCGAGCGTCACCCCTACCGGGAGAGGCTCCGGGCGGCGTGGATGAACTCCCTCCACCAGACCGGACGCCAGGCTGAGGCGCTCGCGGTGTACGACGACTACCGGCAGCTGCTCGCCCGGGAGCTGGGCCTGGAACCCAGTCCGGCGATGACGGGCCTGTACCGGGCGATGCTCGGCGAGGGCAGGGCGTCCCGGCCCTCCGCTCCCCGGAGCGCGGCGGCCGGCGTGTCGCTTCCCGCGGACAGCAGGCACTTCACCGGCCGGGAGGACGAACTGGCCCGGCTGCTCGACGTGTCGGGCGGCCCGGACGGTGCCGTGCTGGTCGTCTCCGGCCCGGCCGGGGTGGGGAAGTCGGCTCTGGCCGTCCGGGCGGCCCACCTGCTCGCGGACCGGTTCCCCGACGGCCGGGTCCACGTCCGGGCGCGGCGGGAGGACGGTGCCGCGCGCGGCCGGAACGACATGCTGGACGAGCTGGGGCGGCTGTGCGGGGCCGGCGGTCCGGCCCGGCCGGACCCCGCGCAGGCCGAGAACGCCTGGCAGGACTGGCTGTCGCGGCACCGGGCACTGATCGTGCTGGACGACGTGGCGGACGAGGCGTCGGTGCGGGGGCTGCTGCCCCGGTCCGGGCGGTGTTCGGTGCTGCTCACCGCCCGCGGTCAGCTCGCCGGTCTCGAAGCCGCGCACCGGACGGCTCTGACCGCGCCCGGGGAGGACGAGGCGCTGGAGCTGCTGGGGACGCTGATCGGCGAGGACCGGCTGCGGACGGACCGGGCCGCCGCGCTGCGCGTCGTACGGGCCTGCGGAGGGCTGCCGTTGGCGGTGGCGGTGAGCGGGATGCGGCTCGCGGTGCTGCGGCACCTTCCGCTGGCGGAGTACGCGGACCGGCTGGAGGACTCGGCGGGGGTCCTGGACGAACTGGTGGCCGGGGACGTGTCCGTACGCTCCCGGCTCGCCGCTGGCTGGCGGGACCTGGGTGCCTCCGACCGGGGGGCGCTGGTCCGCCTCGCGGGGCCGGCGTGGGACGGCGGCTTCACGCTGGAGCGGGCGATGACGGCGCTGGACCGCGACGAGCGGGGGACCATACGCGCGGTCGAGTCACTCATCGACAGCGGTGCGGTGACCTCCCCGGCGGGTGAGGTCACCGCACACGCCGCGCTGTACGAAGTGCCGCGGCTCCTCTGTCTGTTCGCCCGTGAGGAGGCGGGCCGGGAGGGGGCCGGCGCACGGGAGCCGGCTCCCCTGCCCGGGAGCGGTGCTTCCCGCCTCCTCAGCCGAGGGTGAGCAGGTCCAGCAGGCCGGGGCGGCTCGCCCCGGCCTGCTGCACGGGCACGTCCCCCTCGCCGGAGTCCTGGCCTGCGGACAGGAAGCGCAGGGCGAGCAGCAGCCCGGCCGCGCCTGTGCCCAGGTCTGCGGAGAAGCGCCGCAGTGTCGCCCCCGGGACGAGCAGCCGGTCCTCGTCGGCGACGAGGTGCCAGGCGAGGTTGCGTACGGAGGCCAGGACCCCGGGCCCGGTCCGGGTCACGGGGTCGAGCTGGCCCGCCGCGGCTGCGAGGCCCGCACGGCCGGTGAACAGCCCGGGTTCGCGGACGAACTCCATCGCGCAGCCCTTGGCCACACCCGGGATCAGAGCGCTCAGTGCCTCGTCCTCGTACCGGGCGGTGTAGGCCTGCGCGACCAGTGCGACCCCCGAACTGCCCTGGCCGAGATAGAGCAGATGGCGCCGGCCGTCCTTCACCTGGAGCGAGCCGTCGTCCATGGTGACCAGGTGTCCGGCCTCCCGTTCCAGGGCGGTTCGGGCGGCCCGGCGCAGCCAGTCCTCGCCGGTCAGGGTGTGCAGTTCGAGGAGGAGGAGAGCGGCTCCGCTCAGCCCGCGCAGCAGCCCGGCCGACTCCGGCGGCTTCAGGCCGTCCACGTGTTCGCCCCGCACCAGCCGGTCCAGGTCCCGCGCGGTGCGCAGGGCGCCGTCGACGAGCCGGGGGTCGGGGGCTGCTGTGCCGCTCAGGCGGGCCATGCGGAGTGCGGCGAGTGCGGTGCCCGCGCGTCCGGTGAGCAGATCCGCCGACGCCGTCGACGGCCCGGCGGACGTCGCGCGCTCCCACACCTCCCGTCCCTGCTCGGTGCGGCCCAGGAGGCAGAGGACCAGCGCCGCGCCGGGCAGCCCGTCGTAGAGTCCGCCGGCCCCGGCGGGGTCCCTGCGCAGCGCCGCCGCCGCGAGCCAGTCGGCCCACTCCCCGGGGACGGGGGCGCCCGTCCGGTGGAGGGCGTACAGGACGCCCGCCGCGCCGTTCACCAGGTCGGTCCCTCCGGTCGCGAAGAGATCGGGGCCGCCCGGGAAGAGACGGTCCGCCCGGCCGGGAGTGGCTCCGGCGTGGATGCCGGCGAGGAGCCCCGTGCGTATCCCCGTCCAGTCGACCTCCGGCCCGTCGAACAGGGCGGCCACCTCGGCCTCCCGCCGCCGTGAGGCGTCCAGGCCGCCGAGCAGTCCGGGCCTGCGTGGCCCCGCCCCGGGCGCAAGCGCGTAGCGCCGGCGGGCCCAGCGCTCCAGGGTGAGGGCCTTCGCCCGCTCGAGTCCGGCCATCTCCATGACCGGCATCAGCATGGAGAGCCAGGTCGCCCAGAGCGCGTAGGCGTCGGCTTCCGCCCCGGGGGTGCCCTGGGGAGCCTGGAGGCCCTGGCCACCGGCCAGCGGGATGTCCTGGTCGTCGAGGGCGGTGGCGTACTCGAAGTCGACGAGGGCGATCCGGCCGTCGGGCCGGACGATGATGTTGGAGGGGTGCAGGTCGCCGAAGCGCAGGCCGCGCGCGTGGATCGCCTCCAGCGCCCGGGAGAGTTCAGCGGTCACCGCCTCCGTCCACGCGACGTAGGGGGCGAGTTCCTCGGCCGTGTCGGCCCCGCGCACGAGGGCGAAGCGGGCGACGATCTCCTCCAGCAGGGTGTTCCCCTCGATGTGCTCCTCGATCAGGAAGTGGTGCTCCCACACGGTCCGCACCCCGTACACCTCGGGTACGCAGTCCAGCCCGGCCAGCGTGGTCAGCGCCCGGTGCTCGCGGTGCAGGCGGGTGACGGCGTCGTCGCCCGCGCCGTCCAGGCCGCAGTGCGGCCGTGCCTCGCGCAGGACCACGCGCCGTCCCGTCCCCCGGTCCTCGGCGAGGTAGATCCCGCCCGCGTTGGAGAACTGGAGGGCCTCGGTGACCGTGTACGGGAAGGAGTCGTCGCGGGCGGCGGCGCGCGCCGCGAGGTGCGGCCGCAGGTACTCGGGGACCTCGGCCCACGAGGGCATCCGGAACACCACACCGCGCTCGTCGGGGACGAGCTTCCCGGACGGGTCCCGCAGGGCGAGGACCCGGCGGCCCTCTGCGTCCTCGCACCAGAGGGGGACGTAGGCGCCGTAGCGCGTGTAGACCGGTGCGTCGCCGATCCGCAGGTCGCTGAGGACGTAGGGGCCGCTGCGTCCGGCCAGTGTCCGGGACAGTTCGTCGGCCAGGGCGAGGAACACGGTCTCGTCGGGCGGGTAGGCCGCGATGAACTTGCCCGCGCCGCTGCGGTTGACGTGCTTGCCCGCCATCAGCAGCAACGCCTTCTCGCTGCGCAGGAACTTGAAGGGCACACCGTGGCGGACGCAGATCCGGGCGGTGTCCCGCAGGGTGGCCTCGGCCTCGCCGGGGACGGTGGACACATGGATCTTCCAGCCCTGTTCGGCGGGTTCGACGTGCTCGGGCAGCAGCGAGGTCCACAGGCCCACGGCCTGGCGGCGCCAGCCCGCCGGAGGCGGATCGGTGTCGAGCCGGTAGCGCGACTCCTCGTCGGGCAGCCGGGCCGGGGTGTCGAAGTACGTACGGTCGGCGAGGCAGTACAGCTGGGTTTCCTGGATGCCTGGCACGCTCGGCTCTCTCTTCTCGAAGCCCGCGGGAGCGGCGGACGGTGGGTGTGGGCGGCGGGCCCCGGTTCGCGGATCAGTCCCCGGTGACGGCGGGGTTCGCACCGGCCGGTGCGTGGTCCGGGGTCACCGGGGGCCCGGTGCCGGGCTCCGGCGGGCCGGCGGGCTCCTCCGCCCGGTGCGGGGAAGGCTCCGTCCGCGCCGAGCGGGCGAAGGTGACCACGAGGGCGGAGACGGCCAGCACGCAGCCGGTCAGGGCGAACGCCCAGCGGGCGCCGAAGGCGGTCAGCAGGGCCCCTCCGGCCAGCGGCCCGAACGGCTGGACCACGGAGGACAGGAAGCCGGCCGCGCTCTGCACCCGGCCCACCCGGTCCTCCGGGGTCACGACCAGGAGCTTCGAGAGGAATCCGATGCTGGCGATCGTCGACAGGCACATGGTGAGCGCGCACATGAGCCCGGCCACCAGCGGCCGGCTGATCCAGGCCATCACCCCGGCGGCCGCCACGCAGGTCCAGCAGGTGGCGACGATCAGGACCCGGGAGTGCCGGGCGGGGCTGATCCGCGGCGCGAGCAGCGCCCCGGACAGCGCCCCGGCGGAGACGCAGGTGATGACGAAGCCGCCGCCGACGCCGGACGTTCCCCCGTCGGAGAACGCGGTCAGGGCGGTGAAGGTGAGTGCCCCGAACGCGAAGTTCATCCCCAGGCCGAACACGAGGAGGACCGTACGGAGGTAGGGCAGGCCCCACAGGAAGGTCAGCCCGGCCAGGAGCTCGCGCCGGCTGAACACGGCGCCCGCCTTCGCCCTGGCCCGTGAGCGGGTGCGTACGAGGGCCACGCAGACGGTCGACAGGAGCAGGCCCAGCGCCTCGGCCGCGAACGGCAGGGCCGGGTGGACGCCGAACAGCGCTCCCCCGACGAGGGGTCCGACGAGCCGGGCGGTCTGGGTGCGCGCCTGGAGCCGCGCGGTGGCGGTGCCCATCTGGTCGGCCGGGACGACCGCGCGCATGAGGCCGAAGACGGACGGCCCGTAGACGCTGCCGATCACCGCGCCCGCAGCGGCGCAGAGCAGGACGAGTGCCATGGGGACGTGTCCGGCCCAGACGGCCGCGGTGAGGGCGGTGACGACGATCAGGCTGCCGACGTCGCAGATCCGCATCAGCCGGCGGCGTTCGACACGGTCGGCCATCACCCCGCCGGGCAGCATCGTGATCAGCACGGCTCCGACGGACACCGTCCCGACGGCTCCGGCCTGCACCGCCGATCCGGTCTCCTTGAGCACCAGCAGCGGAAGGGCGAGGGCGCTCATCTGCCCGCCCAGGACCGCGAAGAGGCCGCTCAGCCAGAGCAGCCTGAAATCCCTGTTGCCGCGCAGCGGCGTGGTCATCGTGAACTCCCGGGGACGGTCTGGGTCGTGACGAGGGCGCGGGCCCGTCCGGGCCGCGGAAGCGACGGCGGGGCGGCTCCGTCACGACGGAACCGCCCCACATCACCGGCCGGCCGGGCGCCACGGCGGGAGGTCCTGCCCCGTCCTCCGTGGCGCCGCCCCGGTGTTCCCGGTCAGTCCGCCAGGACGACGCTGATCACGCTGACGCAGCTGCCGCCCGGGGCCTCGATCTCCTTGTGGGCCGTCTCCTGGAGGTCCAGCACGGAGTGCGCCTCGACCTCGGGGGTCTCGTTGTTGTCGTCGGCGACGGGCTGGGTGTTCTCGGACATGGTGGTCTCCGTCCACTCGTGAGTGCACTGCCCCGGGGCCGGCGGGATGTCCCGCGGTCCGGTGCGGCGGGCTGTTGCCTGCCGTTGCCGAGAAAGTTAGGAGGGCCGGCCTGGGAGACGCTTCGGCAGCGGTATGGCAGCGGTATCAGGCCAGTTGGGAGTGTGTGCGCGCCCCCGGAGACGGACGGCCGGCAGGGTCCGGCGGGGCCGGTGAGCTGGGCCCATACCGTTCCTGAACCGGGCGTGGCCCCTCACCGAACCGGTGCGCCGGAACCTGGGTACGCGCCTGACGCGCCCCGGCCCTCTGAAGGAGGCGGTCCCGCATGGAACTCGGCGAACTCGTCGGACGGCGGCCCTTCCCCGCCGCCGGCCTGCTGCTCGGTCTCACCCGGCGCTGCCCGCTGAGCTGCGCCCACTGCTCGACCGGTTCGTCCCTGACGACACGGGAGGAGCCCGACGCGGGCCGTCTGGTGCGCTTCGTCGGCTCGTTCACCCGGGAGGACCGCCCCGACGTGGTGATGCTGACCGGTGGGGAACCGCTGCTGCTGCCCGCGCTCGTGGAGGAGCTGAGCGCCCGGGCCCGGGCCGCCGGGTCGCGTACGGCGCTGCTCAGCGGCATGTTCTTCGCCCGCTCCCGGGAGATCCCGGCGCCGGTCCTGCGCGCGATCAGGGGCGTCGACCACTTCTCCGCCAGCCTCGACGCCCACCACGAGCGTGAGATACCACGGGCCGACGTCTTCCGCGCCGTGCACCGGATCCGGGAGACGGGTGTGGCGGTGAGCTTCCACCTCACCGGTACGGGAGCCGAAGACCCCTACCTCGCGGACATCACCCGCGCCGTCGACACGGAGTTCGGCGGCCAGGTCCCCTCGCTGGTCAACGAGGTGCGGGCGTTCGGCCGGGCGGCCTCCTGGGCCGCTCCCGCCCGTACCGGCCCGGACACCGGCACACCGTCACCGTGCGCCATGGCCGCCTGGCCGGTCGTCGCCTTCGACGGCGCGGTGCTCGCCTGCTGCAACCAGGACACCGTGGACCTGCGGCCGGCCCCCGCGCACCTGTACCTCGGGCACATCGGCACCGACGACTGGGCGACCGTACGCGGCCGGGCCCTGGAGTCACCGGTGCTGCGCATGATCCGCACGGTGGGCCCCGCTCACCTGGCCGCACGCGCCGGGGCCCCCGCGGACGGCACCTCGTACTGTCACGGCTGCCGGGCCCTGGGGTCCGACGACAGGGTCGCGGACGAGGCACGTTCGGTGGCGTCGGGTGCCGTCGGGGCACTGCTGGACCTGACCGCGGCGCACCGCGGGGCGGCGGAGGGGCCGGTGGGCGTCGTACGGCACCACGGCTGTGCCGCCTACGCGCCCCTGGTCCTGGCCCGGGTCCCCGCCGGGGACGGTCCCCGGTGAACGCCCCCGGGCCGGCCTCATCGGAGCGGCTGCGGGTCACCCTGGGACTGCTGGACGCGGAACTGCTGGGCGCGATGGAGTACATGTGGCGCGCCGAGGAGCTGCTGCCGCGCTACCGGCGCTATCTGTGCACCATGCACGCCGTGGTGCGCGCCTCCGTCCCGCTGATGGAGCGCGCCCTGGAGCGGGCCGCGCTGCTGGAGGTACGGGGCGATCCGCTGGCCGGCCCGCTGGCGGCGTACCTGCGTGAGCACATCCAGGAGGAGGAGGGCCACGACGGCTGGCTGCTGGAGGACATCCTGGCGGCGGGCTCGCTGCCCGGGGACGCGCTCGGCCCGATGCCCACGCCGGTCGTCGCGGCGCTCGCGGGCTCCCAGTACTACTGGGTCGAGCACCACCACCCGGTGGCCCTGCTCGGCTACATCGCGGTGCTGGAGGGCTACGCGCCCGCCGCGGACCTGACCTCCCGCATCGCGGCCACGACCGGTCTGCCGGACGCCGCCCTGCGGACGGTGCGGGAACACGCGGCCCTGGACACGGGGCACCTGGACGAGCTGTACGCGCTGCTGGACCGGATGCCGCTGACCCGTGGCCAGGAGTCCGACGTGACGGTCAGCGCCCTGCACTCCCTCGACGCGCTCACCCGGCTGTTCGTCCGGCTCGGGCGCTCCGCGACGGCACCGCCGCCGCGGGGAGCCGGACCTTCCTCACCGACGGGAGTCACCCCATGACCCGACCACCCGACAGCACCGGCGTCCCCCCGACGCCCGAAGACGGTGAACAGGCCGGGATCCCGGCCGCGTTGTACCGCGCCGGCCTGCCGGTGGACATGCTCACCGACGAACAGCGCCTGGTACTCAGCGAGCTCACGGAGGAGGAACTCGCCGTGCTGCTGGACATCAAGAGCCGGCTGGACGCGGTGGAGCCCGAGGTCCGGGCGCACGGCGAGATCGCCGGCGGCGCCCTGTTCTGAGCCGTGTCCGCGCGGTCCGGCCCGGCCCCGGGCCGGTGCGGGCTCCGCGGCCCCGGGCGGGCGGGGACGGTGCGCGCCGGTACGGACGCGCCGTCCCCGCCCACCCGGCAGCGCAGCCCCGCCCCCGCCGAGAAGGGATAGTCATGACCTGCCCCACGTGCCGCCAGGATCTGCCGGAGGAAGCCAGGTTCTGCTCGTCCTGCGGGACGCCGTGCGCCGTGGCAGCAGCTCCGCCGGAGGACGAACGCAAGCCGGTGACCGTGCTCTTCTGCGATCTCGTCGGCTCCACCGCCCTGTCGGGTGAGCTGGATCCGGAGACACTGCGCACGGTGACGCTGCGGTACTTCGAGGCGATGAGCGCCCAGATCGTGGCCCGGGGCGGCACTCCGGAGAAGTTCATCGGCGATGCCGTGATGGCCGTGTTCGGTGTGCCGGTGGTGCGGGAGGACGACGCCCGGCGCGCGCTGGCCGCGGCGCTCGGCATGCGGGACGCGCTGGCGGAGCTCAACGAGGAGCTGCGCGCCACGCTCGGCATCACGCTGACGACCCGGGTGGGCGTCAACACCGGCCAGGTGGTGGCCGGTGGCGACGCGACGGCGCGTCAGGCCCTGGTGTCGGGAGAGACCGTCAACATCGCCGCGCGCCTGGAGCAGCACGCCGGCGCCGGTGAGATCCTCCTCGGCCCGGACACCCTGCTCGCCGCCGGGCCCACGGTCTCCGCCGAGCCCACCGGACCGCTGCGCCTGAAGGGCAAGCAGGACAGCGTGGAGGCCTACCGGCTGCTGGCCCTGGGCGCGGACGATCCGGCACTGCTGCGCCGCTTCGACGTGCCCTTCGTCGGGCGCCACAGTGAGCAGGGCGCGCTGGACGCGGCCCTGTCGGACACGGTGAGCGAGGGGCGGGCCCGCCTGCTGCGCCTCACCGGCGAGCCCGGTGTCGGCAAGACCCGGCTGGTACGGGAATGGCTGGCGCGGCGCTCCGCCTCGGGACTCCTCTCCTACGGTGCCGGCCGGTGCCGCGGACACGGGGACCAGGGCACGCTCACCCCCCTCGCCGACGCGCTGCGCGGCCTTCCCGGACTCGCCGCACCGGCACCGCCCTCGGAGGGCGGCGCGCCCCGCCCCGGCGACGCGGCGGACGACGCGTTGTCCCTGCTGTCCGCGGGAGTGCTGCGCGACGGCACGCCGAACGCCCCGTTCGAGGACATGTGCGCCGCGCTGGCCACGGTGCTGGGCCGGACGGCCCGGCGCCGTCCGTTCGTGCTGGTGCTCGACGACACGCACGAGGCGGCACCCCTGCTGATGCGCACCCTGGCGAGGCTGACCGACGGCTCGGGGCCCGCCGGCGTGCTGATGGTCTGTGTCGGCCGTCCGGACGGGACCGCCGAGACCGCGGACGGCCTCCAGCTCACGGGGCTGCCCCGCGAGGAGAGTCTCCGGCTGGCCGGCCTGCTGGCGGGGCTGGAGGGCGGGGCCGGACCGGTGGACGAGCGGCTCCTGTCACGGGCCGAGGGCAATCCGCTCCATCTGGAACAACTGCTGGTCGGCGGCGGGGTGGACAGGGTCTCCTCGGACGGGCCGGACGCCGGACTGCCGCCCACGCTCCAGGCCCTGCTCGGCGCCCGGATCGGGGCGCTGGCCCGGACGGAGCGGGCCGTGGTCGATCTCGCCGCCGTCATCGGCCGCGAGTTCACGGCGGTGGAGCTGCTCCTGCTGGAGGCGTCCGCGCGGTTGGCGGAGCGGCGGGCCCCCGCGGTGGTGGAGGTGTCCCCCACCGAACGGGCGCGCCATCTGGGGCGCATCGAGGAGGTGCTGGTGGCGCTGACCGGCCGGCGCCTGGTCGAGCCGGCTCCGGGGACGGGTCCGTCGGGCTACCGCTTCAGCAGCGGGCTGGTGCACGAGGTGACGTACGCGTCCCTGTCCAAACGCGCCAAGGCGGACCGCCACGCCTGGGCGGCCGAACTGCCCAGGGTCCTGCGGGCCGGGGACGGCGCCGTCGGCGGCCATCTCGAACGCGCCTGCCGCTACCGGGCCGAGCTCGGGCTGCTCGACGACCGGACCGGACAGCTGCGCGGCCGTGCGGCCGCCGCGCTGGGCCGGGCCGGTGCCCAGGCCGCGTCCCGGTCCGACCTCACCTGGGCGGACGACCTGCTGGAACGCGCGGTCGCGCTGGACCCGGAGGACGCGGGCTCGGTCCGCAGGCTCGGTGAGGTCCGGGTGGCCCTCGGGCGCACCGGGAGCGGGGCCGGACTGCTGCGCCGGGTACGCGGGATGGACTCGGCGCCGGTGGAGTCCGCGCACGCCAGGCTCGCGCTCGCCGTGCTGGATCCCACGGGTCCGGGCCCCGGGCTCACCGCGACGGCGCGGGAGGTGCTGCCGGTCTTCGAGGCGGCCGGGGACGCGCTCGGCCGGGCCAGGTCCCATCTGAGGCTCGCCCAGCACCTCCAGCAGGCCGGCCGGCACGAGGAGGCGGAACGCGACCAGGCGTACGCCCTGGAGCAGGCGGTCCTGGCGGGTGCCGAACCGGAGCGGGCCGGCGCCCTGGGAGCCATCGGCATCTCCCTGTGGCGCGGTCCGGTGCCGGCCCCCGAGGCGGTGGCCCGCTGCCGTGCGCTGCTGGCCGCGCACGGCGAGGGGCGCCCGACGGTCAGGCTCACCCTCAACTGCCCCCTGGCGGTGCTGTACGCGCTCCAGGACCGGCCCCGCGAGGCGCGTGCCTGCCTCACCGAGGCCCGGGATCTCGCCGGGAAGCTGCGCTTCGCCGAGGCCGAGGTGTTCCTGCCGGTGTTCGGGGCCGCGGTGGAGGCGCTGCTCGGCCACGGGCCCGCCGCTCTGGAACTGCTGGTGAGGGCGGACGAGGCGGCACGGCGCGCCGACGCGGGCGGACTGCGGACGGCGGTGGCGCTGGACGCGGCCCGGATCGAGCTCGACGGGGGCCGGACCCGGCGGGCGGCGGCCTGGGTCGCGGGCGTCGGGGAGGCCGCGGAGCTGAGCCCCGCGGACGCCGTCGACCTGAACGGCCTGCGGGGCCGGCTGGCCGCCGCCGACGGGCGCCCGGCGGAGGCGGCCGGCCACGTGGACCGTGCCGTGCGTGCGTCGCTGCTCACGGACTCCCCGCTGGTCCGGGCGACGGCGGAGCTGGACCGGGCCCGCACCCTGTTCGCGCTGGGGCGGCGGGCTCCCGCCCTGGCCTCGGCGCGTGCGGCGCGGGAGCACTTCGTGAGCAAGGGGCATCTGCCGGGGGCCCGCCTGGCCGCCGGCTGTGTGCCGGACGAGGCCATGGTCACCACGACGGAGAGGAGCTGACCGATGGGAACCGTCGAAACGGGCACGGTGCCGGGGCAGGGGCTCACCTGGAGCCTGCGGGGACGCGGCCCCGAAGACCTGCCGGTGCCCGCGGACGAGGGGCCGCCGGGCGGTCTGCCCGCGGAGCAGGCGACGGGGCGCGGGGTGCGGGTGTGCGTGGTGGACTCGGGCGTGGAGCTCGACCACCCGCTGGTGGGCCCGGTGGAGAGTTCCTGGGTGGCGGTCAAGGACCCGGAGAGCGGGACGATCACGGTCGAGCCGTCGGACTCCGGTGACACCTGCGGGCACGGGACGGCCTGCGCGGGGATCATCCGCCGCACCGCCCCCGACTGCGAGATCCACAGCGTACGCGTGCTCGGCGAGCGCTTCTCCGGCACCGGTGACGTCCTGATGGCCGGTCTCCGGTGGGCCGTCGAGCAGCGCTTCGACGTGGTGAACCTGAGTCTGTCGACCACCCGGTCCCGCTTCGCCGCCGAGCTGCACGGGCTGGCCGACCGGGCCTACTTCGGCCGCACGGTGATCGTCGCGTCGGCGCACAACACCCCGGTGGAGAGCTTTCCCTGGCGGTTCGCCTCGGTGATCTCCGTGGGCAGCCACCAGGAGGACGACGAGCTCCACCTGTACAACCCGGACCCGCCGGTGGAGTTCTTCGGGCCGGGGCAGAACGTGTCCGTGCCGTGGCTGGGCGGCACGACGATCCGCACCACCGGGAACAGCTTCGCCACCCCGTACGTCGCGGGGCTCTGTGCCCGTGTCCTCTCGGGCCACCCCCGGATGACGGCCTTTCAGCTCAAGAACGCCCTCTATCTGTCCGCGGCCAACGTGCACGCGGACCCGCGTCCCTCCACTGCGGCAGGAGATACCCGTGACGACTCCGAGAACTGACGCCATGCTCCCCCCGGCGTCCTTCCCCGCACCCGGCCCGGGCGAAGCCGCCCGGCACGAGCTGCTCCAGTCGGTCGTCGACGTGGCGCGCGCCATCTTCGGAGCCGCGGCCAGCTCCGTCTGCCTGCTGGACGAGGAGGCGGACGAGCTGGTCTTCCAGGCGGTCTCCGGGGAGGGCGAGGAGTTCCTGGTGGGACGCCGGTTCCCCGCGGGTCGCGGCATCGCCGGCTGGGTGGCGACCTCGGGCGAGCCGATGATCGTCGACGACCTGAGCCGGAACGCGTCGTTCGACCGCTCGCTGGCGGAGTCCACGGAGTACGTCCCGGACGCCTTGATGGCCGCCCCGCTGATCAGTGACGCGCGCGTACTCGGGGTGCTGGAGGTGCTGGACCCCTCCCCCCAGGCCCGGTCGGACGTCCGCGAGCTGGACCTGCTGGCGATGTTCGCCCGGCAGGCGGCGGCCGCCCTGCGGGTGCTCGCCCCGCAGCGGGCGGACTCCGGCGGGCGCGCGCTGGAGGGTGAGAGGCGGGAGGACGCGCTGCAGCTGCTCGGCAGCCTGGAGCGGCTCCTGCGGGGCACCGGCTGAGGGCCCGTACGCTGGGCGTCGCGCGGGAGTGACGGCCGGGTCCGGAGGGCAGGAGCCGGGAGAGTGCCGGGAGGTTCCCGCGCCGGACCCCTGTGGAAGGACACACACCGTGAAGCTCGCTTTCTCGACCCTCGGAGTTCCGGGCATGCCCGTGGCGGACGTGGTGCGGCTCGCCGCCGGGAACGGGTACCACGGGGTGGAGCTGCGAGCCCATCCCGAGGAGCCGGTCCACCCCGGCCTCACCGCGCTCGAACGGGCCTCCGTCGTTGAGGAGTTCAAGCGCGGCGGGGTCGAGATCCTGACCGTCGCCGGGTATGTCAGGGTCGCCGCGGAGGGCGAGGACGAGCCGGTGCTCGCGGCGCTCGCCGAGCTGGTCGAGCTGGCCCGCGACCTGGGGGCCCCGTACGTCCGGGTGTTCCCCGGCGGCGGGGACCAGGACGCCGGGGAGGCGGACGCGACCGCCGCCCGGCGGCTGGGCGCGGCCGCCTCGCACGCCGCCGACCTGGGCGTACGGATCCTCCTCGAGACCCACGACTCGCACCGCGCCGGAGCCGATGTGGCCCGGGTCGTGGGGACGGTCGGGCACGGGCAGATCGGGGCGATCTGGGACGTGATGCACACCTGGCTGGCGGGCGAGGAGCCCGCGGTCACCCACGCGGTGCTGGCCCCGCACCTGGGCTACGTCCAGGTGAAGGACATCGCGTCGGCCGAGGACACCACTCCGCTGGCACTCGGTGCCGGGACCCTGCCGCTGAAGGAGTGCCTGGACACGCCGGTCTCCGACGGGTGGGTCTGCTGGGAGTACGAGAAGCGCTGGTACGAGGAGGCGGCCGGCCTGCCGGAGCTGCTGGCCGCGGGCCGTGAGTACCTGCTGCGGCTCGGCGCGCCGAAGCAGTAGGTCAGACCCGCGCCGCCCGGGTCTCCGGCAGCGGTGCGGACGGCGCGGGGCGGGGCCCGGCCAGGGAGGTCAGGGCCACCCCGCCGACCAGCAGCGCCGCCGCGCACCACCGGAGCGGGCTGACCTCCTCGCCGAGGAGGAGCGCGGCGGAGGACATCCCGAAGACGGGCACGAGCAGGGTGAACGGGGCGACCGACGAGGCCGGGTGGTGGCGGAGCAGGAAGCCCCAGGCACCGAAGCCGAAGACGGTCGAGATCCAGGCGACGTAGACGACGGTGCCGGCGCCGGTCCGGTCGAGCGAGGCCAGGGCCTCGGCGTCCCGGTCCCAGCCCTCGATGAGCAGGGAGAGGCCGAGCAGCGGCAGCACGGGGACGGTCGAGACCCACACCATGAAGTTGAGGGAGTCGGGTGGAGCGGCCTTGCGGGTGATCACGTTGGACACGCCCCAGCAGGCGGCCGCCAGGACCACCAGCGCGAAGGCGAGCACGGGCCCGCCCGCCCCCTCGTCCACGGCCGCCACCCCGATGCCCGCGAGCGCGACACCCATCCCCAGGACGCGCCTCCTGCCGGGCCGTTCGGAGAGGGCCAGGGCCGCGAACAGAGCGGTGAAGACGGCCTGGACCTGGAGGACGAGGGAGGAGAGCCCGGCGGGCATCCCCCGGTCCATCCCGATGAAGAGCAGTCCGAACTTGGCCACGCCCAGCGCGAGGCCGACGCCAACGATGTACTTCCAGGCCACCGTGGGCCGGCCGACGAGGAACACGGCCGGCAGCGCGGCGACGAGGAAGCGCAGGGCGGAGAAGAGCAGGGGCGGGAAGTGGGCGAGGCCCAGTTCGATGACGACGAAGTTCACGCCCCAGACGGCGGCGACCAGCGCGGCCAGGGCGATGTGGAGGGGACGCATGGACCGAGCATCCGGCGCCGGGACCATGTAGCACCAGCGCGGATTTCTTCATGGTTGGATTAAGAGCTGCTCACGCTTCCTCTACGCCCGGGGGTTCCGGTGCTCGACCTGTCCCGGCTGCGCGCACTGCACGCCGTGTCCGTCCACGGTTCGGTCGCGGGCGCCGCGGCCGCGCTCGGCTACACCGCTTCGGCGGTCTCGCAGCAGATCACCAAGCTGGAGCGGGAGACCCGCACGACGCTGCTCGAACGGCGTGGGCGCGGGGTGGCGCTCACCGAGGAGGCGATCCATCTGGCTTCCACGGCACAGCGGTTGCTGGCGATCGTGGAACAGGCCGAGACGGTGCTCGAACAGCGCAGGGGACAGCCGACGGGACGGCTGTCCATCGCCGCGTTCGCCTCCGCGGCCCGCGGGCTGCTGCCGGGGGTGCTGGCGCGGCTGGGGCGGGAGCACCCGGCGCTGGACGCGCGGCTCACCGAGGTCGATCCGCACCTCTCGGTCGACCTGGTGGCGAAGGGCGTGGTCGATCTCGCGGTGGCCCACGACTGGGACATCACCCCGCTGCCCGCGCCGGAGGGTGTCGCCCAGGCGTTGATCGGTGACGACCGGTGCGACCTGCTGGTCCCCCAGGGGCATGCGCTCGCCGGCCGGGACGCGGTGCGGCGGGAGGAGCTGGCCGAGGAGCGCTGGGTGTGCCAGCCGCCCGGCACGGTGTGCCACGACTGGCTCGTACGGACGCTGCGGGCGGCGGGGTGCGAGCCGGACATCCGGCACCAGGCCGAGGAGAACCACACCCAGCTGGCCCTGGTCGCGGCCGGACTCGGCGTGGCGATGATCCCGCGGCTGGGCCGTGGGCCGCTGCCGCCCGGGGTGGTCGCGGTCCGGCTGGACCCCGTACCGGTACGGCGGCTCTACGCGCTGTGGCGCACGGAGGCGGCGCGGCGGCCCGCGATCATCGCGGCGGTGTCGGCACTGCAGGGTGCGGCCGAGGCGCTCCGGAAGGCCGGATGACGCGGGGCCGCCTCGGCGTGCCGGGCCGGGAGCCCGCACCTCCGCCCCCATGTCCGGGCATGTCCGCCCGTCGCCCCGCGTCCGCCGCCCCGTTCCCGGGCAGCCCTCTTGACTGGTAGTTACTTTCCATATATCCGTACCTTCTTGGAAGTTTCTTTCAGCACCGGAAGGGGCTCACGTGCACCACCGCACCTCCAGACGCACCCTCCTCACCGCCACCGCGGCGACGGCCGTGGCCGCGGCCACCGGCGTCGCCGCCCTCCCCGGCACCGCGCAGGCAGCCACCGCCCGCACGTCCACGGACAGCCGCCTCAAGCGGCTCATCGCCCGGATGAGCCTGGAGGAGAAGGTCGGCCAGCTCTTCGTGATGCGGGTGTACGGCCACTCCGCCACCGAGCCCGACCAGGCGGACATCGACGCCAACCTCGCCGAGATCGGGGTCCGCGACGCGGCCGAGCTGATCTCCACGTACCACGTCGGCGGCATCATCTACTTCGCCTGGGCGCACAACACCCGCGACCCGCACCAGATCGCCGACCTGTCCAACGGCATCCAGCGTGCCGGGCTCGCCGGACCCACCCCCCTGCCGCTCCTCGTCTCCACGGACCAGGAGCACGGCATCGTGTGCCGGGTCGGAGAGCCCGCGACACTGCTGCCGGGCGCGATGGCACTGGGCGCGGGGGGTTCACGCACCGACGCGCGCACGGCGGGCCGGATCGCCGGGGCCGAGCTGGCGGCCATGGGCATCAACCAGAACTACGCGCCGGACGCGGACGTCAACGTGAACCCGGCCAACCCGGTCATCGGCGTGCGCTCCTTCGGCTCCGACCCGGACTCGGTCGCGGACATGGTCACCGCACAGGTGAAGGGGTACCAGAGCGCCGGAGTCGCCTCGACCGCCAAGCACTTCCCCGGCCACGGGGACACCAGCACCGACAGCCACACCGGGCTGCCCGTCATCAGCCACACCCGCGAGCAATGGGTGGAGCTGGACGCCCCGCCCTTCCGGGCGGCCGTCGCCGCGGGCATCGACTCGATCATGACGGCGCACATCGTGGTCCCCGCCCTGGACCCGTCGGAGGACCCTGCCACCCTGTCGCACCCGATCCTCACCGGCATCCTGCGGGAGGAGCTCGGCTACGACGGCGTCGTGGTCACCGACGCCCTCGGGATGGAGGGCGTCCGCACGAAGTACGGCGACGCGCGCGTCCCCGTCCTCGCGCTGCTGGCCGGCGTCGACCAGCTGCTCAACCCGCCGGACCTCAAGGTCGCCTGGACCGCCGTCCTCGACGCGGTGAAGGGCGGCGAGATCAGCGAGGCCCGCATCGAGGAATCGATCCTGCGCATCCTGCGGCTGAAGACGAAGCTGGGGCTGTTCCGCGATCCCTACGTCACCCACCGGGGCGTCGACCGCACCGTCGGCATCCGGTCGCACCTTGCCGCCGCCGACCGGATCGCGGAGCGGACGACGACGCTGCTGGCCAACTCCGGCTCGCTGCTGCCGCTCTCCCGCCGGTCGCACAGGAACCTCCTGGTGGTGGGGGCCGATCCCGCCTCCCCCTCCGGCACGACCGGCCCACCGACGACCACGCTCGCCGGGGCCTTCGAGGAGCTGGGCTACGCGGCGACCGTGCTGCCCACCGGGACGGCCCCCACCGCCGCGAAGATCGCGGAGGCGGTGGCCGCTGCGGAGGGCAAGGACGCGGTGGTCGTGGGCACGTACAACGTCACGGCGACCAGTTCCCAGCGCACCCTGGTCAGCGCCCTCGCGGCGACGGGCGTGCCGGTGATCACGCTCGCGATCCGGAATCCGTACGACATCGCCCAGCTGGCCGGGACGGGCTTCACCGCGAGCCTCGCCGCGTACTCCTGGACCGACGTCGAACTCCGGGCAGCCGCCCGGGTGATCGCGGGCCGGACCGGGCCGGAGGGAAGGCTCCCGGTCCCGGTGCAGCGGGCGGACGCTCCCGCTCAGGCGCTGTACCCCGTCGGCTACGGACTGTCGTACCGCTCCTAGGACAAGCGGGTGGGCTGTGCCCGCCGGGTGTGGACAACACCCGGCGGGCACAGCCCGCATGCCGGAGGGGCGTGTTACGGCCGCAGCGTGCCCCGGTTCCGCTGGAGTTCGTCGTCCCTCTTGTCGAGACGGGCGTCGAACTTCGCGAGGGGCTTCGCCTTCGCCGGGTCGGCCTCGACGGCCGCGGGCGCCACCCCGGCCCAGCGGAGGATGGCCGCGGTGGCCTCGGCCTTCTCGTCGGCGACGAGGCCGGCGACCTTGGAGCCGTGGTTGCCGCCGGGCACGGTGTAGACGTGGCTGTCACGGGCGCCGTGGCCGAGGCGGAAGGGTTCGGCACCCCAGGGGTCGTTCTCGCCGTACACGTACAGCATGTGCCGGGCGTTGTTCCGCACCCAGCGGTCGACGTCCCGCATCGCCGAGGAGTCGAAGCTCATCGGGATGGAGCGGGGGACGAAGTTCCGGGGCGGCTGGTAGCCGTAGCGGCTGAGCTTGCCGAGCCAGGGCTGCCTGATGTCGGGCGAACCGAGCTGGGTGCCGGCCTGGTAGTAGTACGGGGTGTAGGTCTCCAGGCCCTGGTCGGCGTAGGCGGAGAAGCCCGAGATGCCGTCGACGGAGTCCCAGATCTCCTGGTCGGTGGCGTTCGGCGCGTCGGCCGGGATGCTCGCGCAGTCGGCGAGGAGGCTGTACTGCCAGAACGCCCAGACGTAGTCCATGACGACGGCCTCGTACGCCTTGTCGAGCGTGCCGACCGTACGGAAGGTGAGGCCGTTCTCCGCGGCGTACGCCTCGTACTTCTTCTCCAGTGGCTCGCGGCGGACGAGAGCCTCGCGCTGGACACCGTTCAGCCGGTCCCGGCACTCCTTGGTGCCGACGCGTGCGAAGAACCGGTCGTACGCCGAATCCTCCTTGTTCACCACGTCGTTGGGGGCGACATAGGCGACGACGCCGTCCATGTCCTTCGGGTAGAACCGCTCGAAGTAGGTGGCGGTCATGCCGCCCTTGGAGCCGCCGGTGGTGAGCCAGTTCTCGGAGTAGATCTTCTTCAGCGCCGTGAAGACGCGGTGCTGGTCGCTGGCGGCCTGCCAGATGTCGAGCTTCGACCAGTCGGCCGGGGCCGGGCGCGACGGGGTGAAGAAGCGGTACTCCAGGGAGACCTGGTTGCCGTCGATGATCTGCGTCGGCTCGCTGCGGCTGGGGTTGGTCGAGACGTTGTAGCCGCTGGTGAAGAAGACGGTGGGCCGGGACGTGTCCTTGTGCAGCAGCGTGACGCGCTGCTGGAAGGTCCCCTCGGAGGGGCGTCGGTGGTCGACCGGCTGGGTGTAGTTCAGGACGAAGAAGCGGTAGCCCGGGTAAGGCTTCTCCTCGATCAGACTCATCCCCGGGATGGCCAGGATGCGGTCCTTGATGTCCTCGCTGCTGCTCTCGCTGCTGCTGGTCGAGCTGCTCTGCCTCGCGGCCGGTTCCGCGGCGGTGGCCGCACCGGCCGAGGCCCCGGTCGCACTCACTGTGCCTATGAGCACCGCGAGCGACAGAACGCCTCTGAGCGCCTTGCGCATGCACCCTCCCCTTGATTCACGACAGTCGCCGTGAACCTAGCGGGGGCAACACCTGCCACGCCAGACCCACTCGCATCTCAGCACAGGATCCATCCGGTCGAGCCGGAAGAGCCACCGACCGCGCCCGAGGCACGGACACAGCGGTTGAGCGCGTGCACGGTGACCGGGCCGGCCAGGGTGGTGAACTTCCCGCTGTCGACGACCGCGTGTCCGCCCCGCGGCTGCAGCGACACCCGCATCGTCCGGCGCGGCCCCGGCTTCTTGGCGACGGTGACCGCGCACGCGTAGGCGCGGCTCTTGTAGACGCGCAGTGAACCGGCCGCGAACGTCACCGTCTTGACCAGCCGTCCGGAGCAGGCCGACGCGGCCTGGGCCGGGGCCGACCCGGCGGGGCCCATCACGAGGCCGAGGGCCCCGAGCAGCGGCAGGACGAGGAGCGCCACCGCCGTACGCCTGCCTGCCGACCGCCCCGGCCGCCTCGCCGGCCCCGATGACCTCAGTGGTCCCGCCACACCATCCACCCCGCCCGCTTCATCGAACACGTTGTCCCCAGTGAACACACTTACGCACGGGGGTACGACGCAGGGAGGGGCCCTACAGGTTGCGGAACGGGGTCAGACACCCGCCGGGGTGTCCTCTCCTATGCCCTCCCCTATGAAGGTGCGCCACAGCCGGGCGTACGCGCCGTCCCTGGCCAGCAGCTCGTCGTGCGTGCCGTCCTCGGCGACCCGGCCCCGGTCCATCACCACGACCCGGTCGGCGCGTGCGGCCGTCGTCAGCCGGTGGGCGACCACCAGCGTGGTGCGCTTCCCCGCGATCCGGTCGGTGGCCTGGTTGACCTGGGCCTCGCTGGCGAGGTCGAGTGAGGCGGTCGCCTCGTCGAGCAGCAGGATGTCGGGGTCGACGAGCTCGGCGCGGGCCAGCGCGATCAGCTGGCGCTGACCGGCGGAGAGGTTGCGGCCCCGCTCGGCGACCGCGTGCAGGTAGCCGTCCTCCAGGGTGGCGATCATGTCGTGCGCGCCGACCGCCCTGGCCGCCGCCTCCACCTGCGCGTCGCTTGCCTCCGGCAGCCCGTAGGCGATGGCGTCGCGGACCGTCCCCTCGAAGAGGTACGCCTCCTGCGGCACGACTCCGAGCCGGTGGCGGTACGCCGTCCTGTCGAGCCGGCGCAGATCCGTGCCGTCCGCGGTGACCCGCCCGCCCGTCGGGTCGTAGAAGCGGGCGACGAGCTTGACCAGTGTGGACTTGCCCGCCCCCGTCTCGCCGACGAAGGCGACCGTCTGGCCTGCCGGGATCCGCAGGTCGATGCCGGTGAGGGCCTCCTCCTCACCGGTGTAGGCGAACGACACGTCCTCGAACGCGATCTCGCCGCGCAGCGACGTCACGTCCTGCGGCTCGTCGTGGTCGGCCGTGGAGGTCGGCTCCCGCAGGAGTTCCTGGATCCGGCCGAGGGAGACGGTGGCCTGCTGGTAGCCGTCGAAGACCTGGGACAGCTGCTGCACGGGGGCGAAGAACAGGTCGATGTAGAGCAGGTAGGCGACCAGCGCGCCGGTGGTCAGGGTGCCGTCGTCGACGCGGCCGGCGCCGACGATCAGCACGGCGGCCGCCGCGACCGACGCGAGCAGCTGCACGAAGGGGAAGTAGACGGAGATCAGCCACTGCCCGCGCACCCTGGCCTGGCGGTAGTGGTCGCTGCGCGCCGCGAAGCGCTCGGCCCCGTCGCGCTCGCGCCGGAACGCCTGCACGATCCGCAGCCCGGAGACGGACTCCTGGAGGTCGGCGTTGACGACGCTGATGCGTGTCCGCGCGAGCTCGTACGCCTTGACGCTCTTGCGGCGGAAGAAGAACGTGCCGACGATCAGCGGCGGCAGGGTGGCGAAGACGACCAGGGCCAGCTGGACGTCGAGGACGAGCAGCACGACCGTGATGCCGAAGAAGGTCACGAGGGAGACGAAGGCGGTGACCAGGCCGGTCTGGAGGAACGTGGACAGCGCGTCGACGTCCGTCGTCATCCGGGTCATGATCCGGCCGGTCAGCTCGCGCTCGTAGTAGTCGAGGCCGAGCCGCTGGAGCTGCGCGAAGATCTTGAGGCGCAGGGAGTACAGGACTCGTTCGCCGGTGCGGCCCGTCATCCGGGTCTCCCCGATCTGGGCCGCCCACTGCACGAGGACGGCGAGCAGGCCGAGGGCTGCCGCCGCCCAGACGGCGCCGAGCGCCATCTTGGTGACCCCGTCGTCGATCCCGTGCCGGATCAGTACGGGCAGGAGCAGTCCCATGCCGGCGTCGACGGCCACCAGCCCCAGGCTCACCAGCAGGGGGAGCCCGAAGCCGTGCAGCAGCCTGCGCAGGCCGTACGACTTCTCCGGGCGCACCGCGCTCGCCTCGTCGATGGCGGGGGCGTCGGTGGCGGGGGGCAACGCGTCGACCTGGGCGAGGAGCTCGGGGGTCGCGGGCATGCCGGCGGCGGCCGCGTCGCGCTGCTCCTCCTTGCGGATCCACAGCCCGGGGGTGACACCGGCCTCGGCGTCGAAATCGGCGTCCAGCTCCTCCTGGAGCGCCCGGTCGTCCTCGATGGCCGGGACCGTCCGCGGCTGATGTCCGGGAGAGGTGCCGCCCATCTCGTCCGGGTCGGTGAGCAGCCGCCGGTAGAGCGCCGAGCGGCGCTCCAGCTCGGCGTGCGTGCCGATGTCGGCGAGCCGTCCCTGGTCGAGGACGGCGATGCGGTCGGCGAGACCGAGGGTGGACCGGCGGTGGGCTATCAGCAGGGTGGTGCGGCCCTCCATGACCTGGGCGAGGACCTCGTGGATCTCGTGTTCGACGCGGGCGTCGACGGCGGAGGTGGCGTCGTCGAGCAGCAGCAGCCGGGGGTCGGTGAGGAGGGCGCGGGCGAGCGCGACGCGCTGGCGCTGCCCGCCGGAGAGGGTGAGCCCGTGCTCGCCGACCTTGGTGTCGTACCCCTCGGGCAGCGCGGAGATGAAACCGTGCGCCTGGGCGGCGCGCGCGGCCCGCTCGATCTGTTCCTGGGTGGCGCCCGGGTAGCCGTAGGCGATGTTGGCGCCGACGGACTCGGAGAAGAGGAAGCTGTCCTCCGGTACGAGGCCGATGGCGGCCCGCAGCGAGTCCTGGGTCAGTTCCCGGACGTCGTGGCCGCCGACCAGGACGGCGCCGTGGGACACGTCGTAGAAGCGGGGCAGCAGGAGCGAGACGGTGGACTTGCCGCTGCCGGAGGCTCCGACGACGGCCACGGTCTCGCCCGGCTCGATGGTGAGGGAGAACCCGTCGAGGACGGGGCGCTCCTCGGCGTAGCCGAAGCGGACGTCGTCGAACTCGACGCTCGCGGGGGCGTCGGCCGGAAGCCTCTTGGTGCCGTCCTGCATGGACGGCTCGGTGTCGATCAGCTCCAGGACGCGCTCGACACCGGCCCTGGCCTGCTGGCCGACGGTGAGGACCATGGCGAGCATCCTGACCGGGCCGACGAGCTGGGCGAGGTAGGTGGAGAAGGCGACGAACGTGCCGAGCGTGATCTCGCCCCGGGTGGCGAGCCAGCCGCCGAGGGCCAGCATCGCGACCTGGCCGAGCGCGGGGACGGCCTGGAGCGCCGGGGTGTAGCGGGAGTTCAGCCGGATGGTGCGCAGCCGGCCGGCGAAGAGCCTGCGGCTGACCTCGCGGAGCTTGCCGGTCTCCTGCTCCTCCTGGCCGAACCCCTTGACGACCCGGACCCCGGAGACGGCGCCGTCGACCACGCCGGCCACGGCCGCGGCCTGGCTCTGCGCGTACCAGGTGGCGGGGAAGAGCCGGGCCTTGGAGCGGCGGGCGATGAACCAGAGGGCGGGGGCGACGGCGAGGGCGACGAGGGTCAGGGGCAGCGAGAGCCACGCCATGATCACCAGGGAGATGAGGAAGAGCAGGATGTTCCCGATGGTCATCGGGAGCATGAAGAGGAGCCCCTGGATCAGCTGCAGGTCGCTGGTGGCACGCCCGACGACCTGACCGGTGGAGAGCTCGTCCTGCCGCTTGCCGTCGAGCCGGGTGAGCGTGCCGTACATCTCGGTCCGCAGGTCGTGCTGGACGTCGAGGGCGAGCCGTCCGCCGTAGTAGCGGCGGATGAAGGTGGCGGCGTAGACGATCACGGCCGCGCCGATGAGCAGGCCCGTCCACACGCCGAGGGAGCGGGTGTGGCTGCCGACGACGTCGTCGATGATCACCTTGGTGATGAGCGGGACGAGCGCCATCACGCCCATGCCCGCGAGGGAGGACCCCAGGGCCAGCACGACGTTCCGGCGGTAGCGCCAGGCGTATCCGCTCAGCCGCCTGCCCCACCCCTGTTGCTCCGTGCCCTGCTGTTCCGCGCCCGCCACCCGTGCCTCCTGATGTCCCCGTCGCCCCGCCTTGCCTACCGCATGTCCCCAACGCCGCCGGATGCGGATTTCATCCTTCCGCAATGATTCCCGGCCGATGGGCGGAGAAGGGAGGCGGGTGGTCCTACGACCTCCGGGGTACGGATGTACACGCACATACCGGGACCGAGGGAACGGGGCAGGCGATGGCGAACGACCTGAAGGCGGAGGCCCACCTCTGCGGCCGGCTGTACGCGGCACTGGCGGAGCTGCAGCGACTGGGCGAGGGCGAGCACCACTCGCTCGGCAGGCCCGAGGTCCTGAGGAAGCTCGCCCTGGAGCCGTCGAAGCACCTGACCGAGCACCTCCACCTGGCCGGGAAGTACCTGCTGGGGGCCAGGAACAGGGGGCAGGGCGCTCCCGCCGCCGTGGTGTTCCGGTCGCTCCCGGACCTGCTGCCCTCAGGAAGGGGCCTGCCGGGCTCGCTGCGCGACACCGTGTTGCGGGACCGCTTCCACGAGGGCCGCACGGCGCAGGAGGCCACGATCGGCAAGGCCGGGTGAGCGGGGGCGGCCGGACCGGGGGCCGGCCGCCTCGTCCCCCTTACAGGTGCGTCGGCTCGAACATCCTGAGCAGCGCGGGGAGCACCACCACCGACGGGCCGGGGGCCGCGAGGGCCTTGCCGAGGTCGGCCGCCAGGGTCTCCGGGGTCGTACGGACCGCGGGGACTCCGAAGGACTCGGCGAGGGCGACGAAGTCCGGGCGGGAGAGCTCGGTCGCCGTGGCCTCGCCGAAGGCGCCCGTCATGTACTCCCGCAGGATGCCGTAACCCCCGTCGTCGACGATCAGCCAGGTGACGGGCAGGTCGTACTGCCGCACGGTGGCGAGCTCGGCGATCGAGTACATCGCGCCGCCGTCACCGGAGACCGCGAGCACCGGCCTGGTCCGGTCGGCGGCGGCCGCGCCGATCGCCGCCGGGAAGCCGTAGCCGAGACCGCCCGCGCCCTGTGCCGAGTGCATCGTGTTCGGATGACGGGCGTCGAAGGCCGACCACGCCCAGTAGGCGAGGATCGTCATGTCCCAGAAGCTGGGCGCGGTGTCGGGCAGCGCCTCGCGGACGGAGGCGATCACCCGCTGCTCCAGCGTGAGGTCCTGGGCCGAGATCCGCTCGCGGACCCGCTCCAGCAGTTCCCGGACCCGCTCCGCCGCCGTGGCGTCCTCGCGGGGCTCCACCGCCTCCAGGAGGTCGGCGAGCGCCTCGCGGGCGTCGGAGTGGATGCCGAGCGCGGGGTGGTTGGACTCCAGCTTCCCGGCGTCGGCCTCGATCTGGATGACACGGCCGCGCGGGGCGAACGTGTGGTAGTTCGAGGAGAGCTCCCCCAGCCCCGAGCCGACGACCAGCAGGACGTCGGCGGACTCCAGGAAGTCCGTGGTCCAGCGGTCCTCCAGCCATGACTGGAGCGACAGCGGGTGCTCCCAGGGGAAGGCTCCCTTGCCGCCGAAGGTGGTGACGACGGGGGCGTCGATCTTCTCCGCGAGTGCGAGCAGCTTGCCGGCCGCGTCGGAGCGCACGACCCCGCCGCCCGCGATGATCACCGGGCGTTCGGCCTTCGACAGCAGGTGGGCGGCGGCGACGGTCAGCTCCGGGCGCGGGTACAGCTCGCGGGGAGTGGCGTCCAGCGCGCTGACCACGGGCAGGACGGTCTCGGCGAGCAGCACGTCCTGCGGGATCTCGACCCAGACCGGCCCGTGCGGGGCGGTCAGCGCGGACTCCCAGGCGGCGGCGATCGCGGACGGCACCTGCGAGGCCGTGCGCACGGTGTGCACGGATTTCACGATGTCGCGGAAGGACGCCTTCTGGTCGCGGAGCTCGTGCAGGTAGCCGTGGCGTCCGCCGCCGAGGCCGGCGGTGGGGATCTGGCTGGAGATCGCCAGGACGGGCGCCGACGCGGCGGCGGCCTCCTGGAGCGCCGCCAGGGAGGTCAGGGCACCCGGACCGGTGGAGAGCAGCAGGGGCGCCACCTCGCCGGTGATCCTCCCGTAGGCGTCGGCGGCGAAGCCCGCGTTGTTCTCGACGCGCAGCCCGACGTACGAGAGCGAGGAGCGGCGCAGCGCGTCGAACATGCCGAGCGCGTGCTGGCCGGGCAGCCCGAAGACGGTGGTGGCGCCGAGTCCCTGGAGGGTCTCGACGACCAGGTCGCCGCCGTTGCGGCCGGCCGGGGGTGCGAGTGCCGCCTCCGCCTGCGCCGGGGTGAGCTGCGGCCGGTCGTCGTGGTCGTGACTCACTTGGTACGGCCCTCCGCGATCTGGCGGGACATGATCGTCGTCAGCTCGTACGCCGTGTGCGAGGCGGCGACGGACGTGATCTCCGCGTGATCGTACGCCGGGGCGACCTCGACGAGGTCGGCCGAGACGAGGTTGCAGGAGGAGAGCCCGCGCAGGATCTCCAGAAGCTCGCGCGAGGTGAGACCGCCGGCCTCGGGGGTCCCCGTGCCGGGGGCGTGCGCCGGGTCGAGCACGTCGATGTCGATGGAGATGTAGAGCGGCCGGTCACCGATGCGCTGCCGCAGCTGGTCGGCGATCTCGTCGACGCCGCGCCGCATGACGTCGGCCGAGGTGACGATGCCGAAGCCCATCTTGGCGTCGTCGGTGAGGTCCTGCTTGCCGTACAGCGGGCCGCGGGTGCCGACGTGGGACAGCGCCTCCGTGTCGAGGATGCCCTCCTCGACGGCCCGGCGGAACGGGGTGCCGTGGGTGTACTCGGCGCCGAAGTAGGTGTCCCAGGTGTCCAGGTGGGCGTCGAAGTGGAGCAGGGCGACGGGGCCGTGCTTCTTGGCGACGGAGCGCAGCAGCGGCAGCGCGATGGTGTGGTCGCCGCCGAGCGTCATCAGCCGGGCGCCGGTGGAGAGCAGGTCGTCGGCGGCGGCCTCGACGGTCTCGACGGCCTCGTTGATGTTGAACGGGTTGGCGGCGATGTCACCCGCGTCGGCGACCTGCGCGAGGGCGAAGGGGGAGGCGTCCTGCGCCGGGTTGTAGGGGCGCAGGAGGCGCGAGGCCTCCCGGATCGCGTTACCGCCGAAGCGGGCGCCGGGCCGGTAGGAGACGCCGCTGTCGAAGGGCACGCCGACGACGGCGACGTCGGCGGTGCCGACCTCGTCGAGCCGCGGCAGCCGGGCGAACGTCGCGGGTCCGGCGTACCGCGGGACGCGGGAGGAGTCGACGGGGCCGCGCGGCGCTTCGTTGCTGCTCATGGGTGCGGGTGCCTTTCGTTGAACCATGCACGCCTTGTGGGCGTTCATACGCTGTTGAGTCTCTCAGGGAGCCGGTACCGGCTGGTCAGACGGCCACCGGGTCCGGTTCGGCGGGGTCCTCGGCCCCCCGCCCGGCCAGCCGCTCGCGCCAGGCGGTGAGCACGGCGGGGTCGGTCGGCTTCGTCGCCAGGGAGACGACGACGTACACCGCGAGTGAGGCGATCAGCCCGTAGTAGACCGGCTCGTTGGCGAGGATGCCGTATCCCGCCATGAGCCCGATCACCGCGACGCCGCCGACGGCCACGGCGGCCAGGGCTCCCGCCGCCGTGCCCCGGCGCCAGAGCAGGCCGCCGAGGATCGGCACCAGCAGCCCGCCGACCAGGAGGTTGTAGGCGACGGTCAGTGCCTCGACGACGTTGTTGAGCGCGATGGCGATCACGATGACCGCGACGCCCATGATGAGGATGAAGGCCCGGTTGCCCTTCACCTCGTCCCGCTCCTCGCCGCCTTCCTTGGAGACCACGCCCCGCAGCCGCGACCAGATGTCGTTGTTGGCCACGGTCGCGCAGGCGATCAGGGCGCCGGAGGAGGTGGACATCACCGCGGCGAGCGCGGCGGCCAGCACCAGTCCTCGCACGCCGACCGGGAGTTCGTCCTTCACGATCGTCGCGAAGGCCGCGTCCGCGCTGGGCAGCGTCGGGTACATCACCTTGGCCGCCGTGCCGATGACGGCGCCGGCGACGGCGTACACCAGGCAGTAGGTTCCGGCGACGGTGCCGCCCCAGCGGGCCGTGGTGTCGTTGCGGGCGGTGAACACGCGCTGCCAGATGTCCTGGCCGATCAGCATGCCGAACGTGTAGATCAGGACGTACGTGAAGATCGTCTCGCCGCCGATGCCCAGCGGGTCGAAGTACTCCGTGGGCAGCTTCGCCTTCATCTCGCTGAAGCCGCCGGCCTTGACGACGGCGATCGGCAGGAGCAGCAGCAGGACGCCGATGGTCTTGACGACGAACTGCACCATGTCGGTGATCGTGATCGACCACATGCCGCCGAGCGTCGAGTAGGCGACGACGATGGTGCCGCCCAGGATGATCGCCACGGTCCGGTTCACGTCGAACAGGACGTCGAAGATGGTGGCGTACGCGATGGTCGACGTGACCGCCAGCATCAGCGTGTACGCCCACATGACGACGCCGGAGATGACACCGGCCCGCCCGCCGTAGCGCAGGTCGAGCATCTCGGAGACGGTGTAGACCTTCAGCCGGGCGATGCGGGCGGAGAAGAAGACGGACAGGGCGAGCAGCCCGAGGCCGATCGTGAAGACCATCCAGGCGCCGGAGAGCCCGTACTGGTAGCCGAGGCCCACGCCGCCGATCGTCGAGGCGCCGCCGAGGACGATGGCGGCCATGGTGCCGGAGTACATCCAGGGGCCGAGGCGGCGCCCGGCGACCAGGAACTCGCTCTTGGACTTGGCGCGGCGCATGCCCCACCAGCCCATGGCGAGCATGCCGAGCAGGTAGACGACGATCACGGCGTAGTCGACAGCCATGGGCTTCCCTCCGTTCCACACGTTCAACAGGTCGGTGAAGACGCTAGGTGGCCGGAAGCCGACGCTGAAGTGTACGTTTCCTCCATCCTCGACCCGACGAATGGATGGACCGTCCATGCCGGACTCCCCCGCCGGGCCTCCCGCCCCGCCCATCGCCCTCGCCGCACTGCTGGGCCTGGAGGAGCTGGGGCTGCGCCGGATCGCCGGTCCCGACCACGCGGACCTGCTGTGGGTGCACACCTCGGAGATGGCCGACCCCTATCCGTATCTGCTCGGCGGAGAGCTGCTGCTGACCGCCGGCGTCCAGCTCAGGGACCCGGACACCTATGTGGCCCGGATCGTCCAGGCGGGTGCGTCGGCGCTCGGCTTCGGGGTGGCTCCGGTGCACGACACGGTGCCGGCCGCCCTGGTCGAGGCGTGCGACCGGCACGGGCTGCCGCTGCTGGAGGTGGCGCCCGAGACTCCCTTCGCCGCGGTCGCCCGCGCGGTGTGGCGGCTCATGGCCGAGGCCCGCCACCGCGAACTGCGCCGGGTGACGCGGGCCCAGCAGGCCCTGGCGACGGCGGCGGCCCGCCCGGACCCGGTGCCCGCGGTGCTGCGCCAGCTCGCCGTGCAGCTGGAGGGCCGGGTCGCGCTCCTCACCGCGGACGGCGGGGTGCTGCACGCGGCCGGCGGGCGTACGGCACCGGATGTACAGACGGCACTGGCCCGGCTGGCCCGGGTGGTGTCGCCCACCGCGCCCCCCGGAGGCACGGGCCCCGCGCTCTCCGGCGGCACGGGCCCCGCCCCCGGCCGCAAGCCGAGTCCGTCGTCGGCGACCGACACCCGGGGCGGCACCCACCTCTTCGCCTACGCGCTCGCCGGCGGGCAGGGGCTGGCCCTCGCACTGGCGACGCCCCGCCGCGACGCCGGCGACCACACCGTCGCGGGGATCGCCGTCGTCCTGCTCTCCCTGCTCACCGCACCGCACCAGGGCGCCGACGCCGCGGGCCGGTCCGCGGCGCTCGTCCGCCTGCTGCTCGGCGCGTCCCCGCAGGACGTGGCCCCGCTGCTGGACGACGGCGACTCCTGGACGGTGGTCCACGCCCGCCGCGCCGACGGCGCGCCGGCGGACCCTCTGAACGCCGGGGCCCTCGGCGCGGCTCTGGGCTCCGCCCTGTCCGACACGGACCGCAGGACCGTGCGGGTGCTGCTTCCCGGCCACCGTGAGGTGCCCCCGCAGCCCGGCTGGACCCTCGGTGTCTCGGAGCCGGCCCCCGTCGCCTCCCTGCCCGGCGCCGACGCGCAGGCGTCCCGCGCCCTGGGCCACGCGGAGGCGACCCGCAGGCCGCTGAGTACACACCGCCCCGGCGTCGGAGGCCTGGCCGGCCTCGTCCCCGCCGACCGGGCCGAGGCACACGCCCGCACCCTGCTGGCCCCGCTCACGCACCCCCTGGCGGAGACCCTGCGGTGCTGGCTGAGCCTCCACGGCAGCTGGGACCGCACGGCTGTGGCGCTCCAGGTCCACCGCAACACGGTCCGCCAGCGCATCGCCCGGTGCGCCGCGCTGCTGGACGTGGACCTGGACGACATGGACGTACGCACGGAGCTGTGGTTCGCCCTGCGCGTCCGCGCATAGGCGCCGCGCCCGCGTGCACGGGCGCGGACGCCGCGCTCGCGTGCGCGGGCGCCGTGCTCCCGGCGCGTGCGGGTACCGGTCCGCGCGGCGTGCGTCCCGCCCGTATGCGCGGCGACGGACGGAATGTATCCGCTGTGTATGCCCGCCTCCTTGAATCCCCGTGTCACCCGACGACAAGGGGAGAACCATGCAGAGGAATGTCCGCCGCACCCTGACCACCCTGAGCGCGGTCGCGGCCGTCATGGTCACCGGACCGGTCGCTGTCGCGGCGCCGGTCGTGGACGCCACGGAGGCCGCCGTGGCCGCCCGGCCCGCCTTCAAGATGCCGTTCGAGTGCAATCAGACGTGGCTCGGCAGCAACTGGTCGGGGCACAGTCCCGCGCACTCGATCGACTGGAACCACTACGACGCGAACGGCAACCCGGACGACACCGGCCGCCGGGTGTTCGCCAGCGCGGGGGGCACGGTCCTCGAGTCGTACTACTCGACGGGCGCCGGCTACGGGAACACCGTCGTCATCGGCCACGGAGGCGGCTGGCAGACGCGGTACGCCCATCTGCGGACCCGTTCCGTGCAGGCCGGCGACCCGGTGAACGTGGGCCAGAAGATCGGCGAGGTCGGCAACACGTCCGCCCTCTACGACCTCTCGCCCCACCTCCACTACGAGCAGAAGCTGAACGGAGCGGTCGTCGTCGCGGTCGTCCAGGGCGTGACGTGGAACGACTACCTCAAGCGCAACCAGGTCAGCACCAACAGATGCTGACGCGCCGCCGGGTGCCGGCGGGCTGACCGACCGGCATCCGATGACCCCCTGTGCCAGGTGCGGGTGCGACGGCGGTCGCACCCGCACCTGTCTCCGCCGCCGCTCAGCGCATAGAGCGGAGTTTGGCGTCCACCCGTCCCGCCTCGACGGGTACGTCCAGCCGGTGCCAGGTCGCCAGGGAGCGGCGGAAGTAGTGCCGGGCGGTCTGCTTGCGGCCGGTCGCGTCGTGCAGCTCGCCCAGCAGGCACGCCACCCGGGCCTCCGCGCGGCGGTCCCCGAGCCGCTGCTGCACGGCGAGTGCCCCGATCAGCAGCGCCGACGCCTCACCGGCGTCGCCTTGGCGCAGGCACAGTTCGGCGATGCTCTGCTGCACGTAGGCCGCGCAGTGCAGGTCGGCCAGTTCGTCGAAGATGCCGAGGGCACGCTCGAGTTCGCCCCGCGCCGCCCGCGGTTCGCCACGCAGCTCGTGCAGCACGGCGACCCTGCGGCGCACCTGTGCCTCGCGGTGCCGGTCCCCGACGGCGCGGGACAGCTCCAGGGCGCCGCGCAGCCAGCCGGCCGCGGTCTCCGGGTCCTCGCGCTCCAGCCAGACGGAGGCGATCGCGTTGCGTGCCACCGCCTCTCCGTGCCGGTCACCGGCCGCCGCGAAGTCCCGGAGCGCGTCGGTGAACGTCCCGAGTGCGGTGCCGAGATCCCCCACGATCCGGTGGACCGAGCCGGAGCCCACCGCAGCGACCGCCTCCCCCGTCGGGTGGCCCAGCTCGGCGAAGAGGGCACGGGCCCGGTCGAACGACGCGAGGGCGTCCGCGTACCGGTCCTGGTAGAGGTGCAGCTGGCCGAGGTTGCGCAGCAGGGCCGCCGCCCGGGCGTCGTCGTGACGCGGCATGGCGTCGAGGACGAGCCGGTGGGTGCGCAGCCAGTCCCCGTAGTAGCCGCGCATGTCGAAGAAGCCCGCCAGTTCGATCGCGAGGTCGGCCGCACGGCCGGTCCGCCCGAGCCGGACGGCGGCGTCGACGGCGGCGACGAGGTTGCGGTGCTCGCTCTCGAACCAGTCCACCGGCCGGGCGCGCACCATGGGGGCGACAGCGCGCGCCGGTCCGTCCGGCAGGCAGGGCTCGCCGGGTTCGCCCAGGACCCCGAGGAAGCGGGTGGGCATGGCGGCGTTGGCGGAGCGGGCGAGGGAAATCAGGGCGTCGATGACCCGGAGGCGGCGCCGGAGCCGGGTCTCCTGGTTCTCCGTCAGGGCCAGCTCCCGGGCGTAGGAACGCAGCAGGTCGTGCATCCGGTAGCGGTTCAGACCGAGCTCGTCCCTGCCCACGACTTCGACGAGGTGCTCGTCGAGCAGGGCCTCCAGTCCCCCGGCCGCCTCGTCGTCGCCGCCCGTCGCGACGCCGACGAGCCAGCCCGGGACGGCGTCGTCGGGCAGGTCGCCGAACGCACGGAAGGCGTGGGCGGCGGGCTCGGACAGATGGCGGTAGCTGAGCTCGGCACTGGCGCGCACCTCCAGCTCACCGGAGCGCACCGCACCCAGGCGCCCGCGCTCGTCGCGCAGCGAGTCGGCCAGGGTGCCGACGCTCCATCCGGGCCGGTTCACCAGGCGTGCGGCCGCGATCCGCACCGCCAGCGGAAGCGATCCGCACTCGGCCAGGACGCGGTCGGCGTCGGCGCCCTCCCGCCGCAGCCGGTCGGCGCCGACGATGGCGCCGAACAGGGCGCGGGCGTCGTCGTGCCGCATCAGCCCGAGCGGGCAGGCGTGCGCCGGCAGCCCGGGCATCCGCCGCCGCGAGCTGACCAGCACCGCCGAGCCGCCGGTGCCCGGGAGCAGGGGGCTCACCTGCGCGCTGTCCCGGGCGTCGTCGAGTACGACGAGGAATCGCCGCTGGGCCAGACGAGAACGGAACATCGCGGCGCGCTCACCCGTCTCGCCGGGTATCGCGCTGTCGATGACCCCGAGGCCGCGCAGCATCTCCGCCAGGACGTCAGCCGGCTCACGGGGGCACTCGCTCGTCCCGGCGAGGTCGACGAAGAGCTGACCGTCGGGAAAGGAGTCACGCACCCGGTGGGCGACATGGACGGCCAGCGTGGACTTCCCGGCCCCCGGCGGTCCGGACACCGCCGCGACCACCGGCTGCCGTCCCGCGGTGGACAGCAACTCCTCCAGGTCGGCGACCTCGACGGCCCGGCCGGTGAAGTCGGGGATGTCCATCGGCAGCTGGCAGACGGGAGCGGGCGTCGCCGTGCGGCGCCGGCCGGCGTAGCCGTTGACCTCCGCGCCGATGGCCCGCAGTGACGCGCCCGGTTCGATGCCGAGCTCGGCGGCGATCACCCGCTCCGCCTCGGCGTACGCGGACCGCGCCTCGGCGCCGCGGCCCGCGTCGTGCAGCGCGTGCACGAGCATCCGCCACAGGTCCTCCCGCAGCGGGCTCTCGGCCAGTCGCGACCGCAGTCCGGAGACCAGGTGGGCGTAGTCCCCGAGCCGGAGCCGCAGCTCCAGGCACTCGTCGGCGGCGACCGACCGAAGCCCGTCCGCGCGCGTGATGGCCGGGTCCCACACCACGCTGGAGGGCACGTCCTGGAGCACCCCGCCCCGCCACAGCCCCAGGGCAGATTCGTAGCCCCGCAGCGCGGCGGCGTCCTCGCCGCGGTCGCGGTCGGCGCGGGCCGCCGCGAGCCGCTGCTCGAAGAGCGGCAGGTCCACCTCGCCGGGTGCGACGTCCAGCGAGTAGCCGGAGGGCTCGGTACGGAGTCCGTCGACCGCAGCGGGCGGCAGCAGCCTCCGTAACGTCCGGACGTAGGTGCGCACGTTGGCGACGGCGGACCGCGGGGCCCCGCCCGGCCAGAGGACCTCCGTCAGCAGGTCCAGCGAGACGAAGCCGTTCGGCTGGAGCAGCAGGGTCGCCAGTACGGCCCGGGGCTTGGCCCCGCCCAGCCGCACCGGGACACCGTGCGCCTTCACCTGGAGCGGCCCCAGGACTCCGAATGTCGGCTCCCCCACCCCGCGCCTCCGTGAATCTCGGCAACTGCGGTGCAGCGTAACGATGTTCGAAGGCCGTCGATGTGAATTCCGGGTGACGGCCCCCCACCCGGTCCGGCCTCGCGACCGGCCGGGCACTCCACCGCGGCGCCCCGGCCGATCACCTCGGTCACCGACCGGTGCATCCCTTGCCCGTCCGAGTGCGCCACCAGGCCGCCGCTCACGCTCCGACGGCCTCCCGGCGGGCGGCCACCCGCCTCCGGCCCACCCTGAGGTGGAGCTCCCGTTCACCCGTGCCATATGTTTCAGGCGACCGACTGACGCTACGAGCGACCGAGGCGACGGACGACCCATGGCAAGGGATTACGACAGCCAGCTACTGGAGTCGGTGGGAGTACGCCGACGCAGAATGCGCGACGCCCTGCTGTTCGGCGCGCAACGAGCGCGGCGGACCGCCGACGAGCGGCTCGGGAAGGTATTCGCGGGAATCGCCATCGCCGCCGTGATGTGCGCGGGGTGCGTCGGATGGTCCTTCCTGCAGCACACGCTGGAGAAGCAGAAAGCCGAGCAGGAGAAGCAGCAGCGCCAGGCCCAGCAGTACGACCGCGCGGGCCGGTTCACGGAATCCGGAATTCCAGCGGAATCCCACAGCGCATACATGGCGACTTCCACACCCTGGTAATGAAAGAGACCGATGGTGCGGATATGCCCTGTTGGCCCTGAAAGTGCCCGGAGCCGTGATGATAGGTTCCCTTGAGTGGCGAGCACATCAATGACCTCCCGGACGGAACTGAGCCGGGTGACCCTGGTCGGAGAACGGCGCCGAGCCGATATCGTCCTCCCCTCCGACACCCCGATCGGGCAATTGCTGCCGGACATTCTGCAGTTGCTCGACGACAGGGTCGCCTCACGCCCGCTGACACGGCAGTTGCTGACGTCCGACGGCTCCGCGCTGTCGCACGACAGCACACTGGCGTCGGCCCGGATAGCCGACGGCGCGGTGCTGCGGCTGGTCAGAACACACTCCGCGCCACCCGCCCCCGTGGTGCACGACGTCACCGACCAGGTGGCGGACGACCTCGGCCTGCGGGCCTGGCGGTGGCGCCCCGCCGCGCGCAGGACCAGTGCGGGCGTGGCGACCGTGGCGTTCGCGGTGATCGCGGCACTGCTCGCCCGCCGCGAGTTCCCGCTCGACGCCCTGGCCGGCGTACTCGCCGTGGTCACGCTCGCCCTCCTGACGGCCGGTGCACTCGTCTCGAGGACCGGACAGGGCAACCGCGGTCTGGCGACCGCGCTCCTGGTCCTCTCCGGCGGCCTCGGCGTCCTGACCGCGTGGACCGCAGCCGACGCCCACGACTGGCCGGGCACCGTACGCCTCGCGGCCGTGGCAGGAGCACTGGTCCTGACGCAGGTGCTGCTCGGCTTCTTCTCCCCGCTCGGTCGTGGCGGACTCGTCGGCGCCGCGGCCACGGCCGCCCTCACCGTCGTATGGGAGGGTGCCGCCGCCCTCCAGGACGATCCGGCCCGGCTCGGCACCGTCATGGCTGTCTTCTCGGTGGTACTCCTCGGGATGCTGCCGCGGTTGGCCCTGATGGCGTCCGGGCTCACCGCGCTCGACGACCGCCGCTCGGGCGGCGTCTCGGTCAGCCGTCACGAGGTGGGCAGCGCGCTCGCGGCCACGCACCGCGGCCTGGCCCTCGCCACCGTGGTCACCGCGGTCTCGGCGTCCGCGGCGGGATGGCTGATCACACTGGCGGAGAAGCCGACGGCATGGGCCGTGGTGCTGGCCTCGCTCGTCGCGGTGGTGCTGCTGTCGCGGGCGCGTGCCTTCCCGCTGATCGCCGAGGTGGTGGCGCTGTTCGCCGCCGCGGCCGTCCTCGTCGTGCGGCTCGTCATGCTCTGGATGGAGCATGACGGGGGTGCCGGACCGATCGCCGTGCTGTGTGTGGCGGCGGTGCTGCCACTGCTGGTTCTGGCGGTGCAGCCGCCGGAGCATGTGCGGGTCCGGCTGCGCCGCATGGCCGACCTGGTCGAATCCATCGGCATGGTGGGGCTCTTCCCGCTCGCCGTCGGCGTTTTCGGCGTGTTCGGTCAGCTCCTCGACAAGTTCTGAGTACACGCGCGGGGCCCCGGGTGGGGCAGCACCATGGAGGGGAAAGGCAGACATGCCGAACGCGGACGACTGGCAGGGTGACGTACTGCGCGATCTGAGAGGCACCGCTCAGCAGGGCGGGCAGGGCCCCGCGCCGGACCAGAGCGTCCCCGCCCCCGGCGGCGTCCCGGCGCGGGATGCCGGAGAGCTCCCGCCTCCCGGGAACCAGGAGCACCGGCCCGCCGCACCGGCCTCCCGGGGTGCCGGGCGCCCCCGCGGCGCGCCCGACTCACGGCCCGTGGTGGACGACGGCCTGGCCGGGGCGGCACGCAGGACGCAACACGGTGAGTCGTTGGTCTCCCGTGCCACGCGTGGTGTGCGCCGGATCGTTTCTTCGTCGGCAGCACGCGAGGTCGCGCAGATCACGCGCACCGCCGAGCTGCTCCAGCAGCCCGTGACGACCGGCAGGCAGATCGCCGTCACCTCCATCCGGGGCGGTGCGGGCAAGTCGACCGTCACGGCGCTCCTCGGGGCCACGTACGCGCACTACCGGCAGGACCCGATCCTTCTCGTCGAGGCCGACCCGGCGCTCGGCTCCCTCCCCCTGCGGCTCGGCGCCGAGACGCTCCGCTGGACCACCGGTGACGTCGCGGACATCGTCGAACCGCAGATGTCCCTGCTCGACGTCACCGGCTATCTCGTCCAGCTCCCCGACAACGCCTGGCTGCTGCCCGGCAGCCAGGGACGGATCGGTGCCATGCTGGACGCCAGGGCGTACGAGCGGGTCATGGTCTCCCTGCGCCGCTACTTCGGTGTGACGGTCGTGGACTGCGAGACCCTGCCCGCCGAGGTCGCCCGGGTCGCCCTCTCCGCCTCGCAGGCCCGTGTGCTGGCCGCGCCCGCCACGCTGGAGGGCATGACGAGCACGTACAACGTGCTCGAGTGGATGAAGGGGCTGCCCCGGCACGTGATCGAGGGGACGGTCGTCGTCGTCACCGAACAGGTGCCGCGTGCGGGCATCGACCTCGACAAGGCCGCCCAGAAGCTGAGGTCCACCGGCGCCGCGGTCCGGATCCTCCCGTACGACCGGCATCTGGCGTCCGGCGGGACGATCCGCACCGGACTGCTGGCCCACTCGACACGGCTGGCAGCGACCCGGCTCGCGGCGGATGTCTTCCAGCTCTCCCAGAAGCGTCGCTGATCCATGCCGCGCCCGACCATGAGTGACGGACGACCATGAGCACCCGACTGATACACCGCCCCGCCAGGACGACCCGGCCTCCGGCCGCCACCCCGCCACGCACCATCGAGGCCCCTCCCAACCTTCCCGAGGGGAAGGCGGGGAACATCGCGATGTCGCTGCTGCCCGTCGCCGGGGTCATGTCCTCGGTCGTGATGATGACGGTCGTCCGCAACAGCCAGTTCGCCGGTCTCGGCGCGATCATCCTCGTCGTCACGATCGTCGGCTCCGTCGCACTGCTCTTCTCGCAGCGCGGCAAGGCACAGCGCACCCGCCGGACCCAGCGCGAGGCCTACCTCGCCTATGTGGAGGACCTGCGGGAGGAACTCTCGGCGGAGGAACGCGCACGCCGTGAACTCGCCGACGTGCTCAACCCGCCGCCGCACGCGCTGTACGACATCGTGCGGGACCCCGCCCGCCTGTGGGAGCGCCGCCGCGTCGACGCCGACTTCCTCCGGGTGCGGCTCGGCACCGGCGAGATGCCCGTACGTGATCTGCGGATCGCCGACCAGGGCTCCTCGGTCCTCACCCCGCCCGACCTGTTCATGCTCAACGAGGCGTCGGCGCTGACGACCCGCTTCCGCACCGGCACCGAACTCCCGCTCACCGTCCCGCTCGACCGGGTCGGCAACATCAGCGTCATCGGCCCCCGCGAGGACTGCCTCCGGGTCGTCCGCGCCCTCCTCGTACAGGCCGCGGTGACGCACGCCCCCGACGACGCGGCGATGGCGCTCGCCGTGCCCGGCGACCGGGTCGCCGACTGGGAGTGGGCCAAGTGGCTGCCGCACCTGCTGGACACCGAACAGCTCGACGGCCCGGTCGCCGCCCGCCGCATCGCCCCCTCCGCGCCCCAGCTCGCCCGGCAGCTCGGCCCCGAGCTGCGCCGCCGCGCCTCCTACGCCGCCGAGGTACGCCGTGGCCTGGCCGGCAAGGACGCCCTGTCGATGACCTCCCGGCTGCTCGTCGTCACCGACGGGCACGGCGAGGACGCCGTCGACCTGCCGCGACCCGATGACGCCGTCGGTCTGCGGGAGATGGGCGTGACCGTCCTGCACCTGCTCGAACAGCGCGTCCAGGAGCCGGGGCACGTCGGCATCCGGATCACCGTCGACGGCTCGGAGGTGCTCATCGAGGACCTGCGGGAGCAGGAACCGGTCAGCGCCCACGGCACCGTGGACGAGGTCGGCATCCCGTTCGCGGAGGGCCTGGCCCGCATGCTGGCACCGCTGCGCCTGTCCGCGGAATCGCTCGTCGACGCGCCCCTGTCCGGTCCCGTCGACTTCGCGGGCCTGCTCGGCATCGGCGACGTGGCGCGGCTCGACCTGGCACGCCTCTGGGCCCCTCGCGGTGAACGCGCCTTCCTGCGCGTGCCCATCGGCATCAGCGACTCCCACGAGCCGGTCCTCCTGGACCTGAAGGAGTCGTCCGAGCTCGGGATGGGCCCGCACGGCCTGTGCGTCGGGGCCACCGGGTCCGGGAAGTCGGAACTGCTTCGCACCCTGGTACTCGCCCTGGTGACCACGCACCCGCCGGAGGACCTCGCCCTGGTCCTCGTCGACTACAAGGGCGGCGCGACCTTCGCGCCGTTCGCGGACCTGCCGCACGTCGCGGGCGTCATCACCAACCTGGAGAACCAGGCAGGTCTCGTCGAGCGCGTGCACGCCTCCCTCGCCGGCGAGGTCAAGCGCCGGCAGCAGGCGCTCAAGGACGCGGGCAACGTCGCCGACATCGGCGACTACGCCGCGCTGCGCGCCGAGAAGCGGCCCGACCTGGACCCGCTGCCGCACCTGTTCGTCGTCATCGACGAGTTCGGCGAACTCCTCACCGCCAAGCCGGACTTCATCGATCTGTTCCTGTCCATCGGCCGCATCGGCCGCTCCATCGGTGTGCACCTGCTGCTCTCCAGCCAGCGCATCGAGGGCGGCAAGCTCAAGGGCCTGGACACCTATCTCTCGTACCGGCTGGGCCTGCGCACCTTCTCCGCCGACGAGTCCCGTACGGTCCTGGACACCACCGACGCGTTCCACCTGCCGCCGCTGCCGGGCTTCGGCTACCTCAAGGTCGACACCAGCCACTACGCGCGCTTCAAGGCCAGCTACGTCTCCGGGGGATACCGGGGCCCTGTCCAGCGCGCGGACGAGGAGGAGACGGGGCCGCTCGCCCTCACGTACGAGGCGTTCAACACCCTCTCCGCGACGGACGATCCCGGCCCGCAGGAGCAGGCGTCGCGGCGCCGTGAGACCGGTCCCACCGAGCTGGGCGTCGTCGTGGAACAGCTGGAGGGTGCCGCCGGACCGGTGCGCAGCATCTGGCTGCCGCCGCTGCCCGCCGCGATCACCCTGGACAAGGTCGCGGGGCCGCTGGACGCCGGCCCGCGCGGTATGCAGCTCGCCGGGCGCCGGGGACCGCTCCAGGTGCCGCTGGGCCTGCTCGACGACCCGACGAAGCAGTGGCAGGGCCAGTGGTTCCTGGACCTCACGGTGGCCGGCGGCCACGCCGCCTTCATCGGGGGCCCCCAGTCCGGCAAGACGACACTTCTGCGCACGCTCGTCCTCTCGCTGGCGCTGACCCACACCCCGCAGGAGGTCGGCGTCTACGGCCTCGACCTGGTGGGAGGCGGCCTCCAGGCGCTGTCGGGACTGCCTCACGTCGGCGGTGTCGCGGGCCGTGCGGACCGCGAACGCGCGGGGCGCACGGTCGAAGAGGTGCGGAACATGCTCGCCACCCGCGAGGACCTCTTCCGCGAGTACGGCATCGACTCCGTCGAGCAGTTGCGCACCCTGCACGCGGCGGGCCGGCTGCCCCAGCTCGCCTCCGCCGAGATCGTGCTCGTCATCGACGGGTTCGGCGCGCTGCGCGACGACTTCGACGACCTCGACAACGCCGTCGTCGACATCCTCAAGCGCGGCGGCGGCTACGGGATCCACGTCGTCGCGGGCATGCTCCGCTGGAACGACGTACGCATCGCCACCCAGTCGGCCTTCGGCACCCGCCTCGAGCTGCGGCTGAACGACCCGGGCGAGTCCAGCATCGACCGCAAGCTCTCCCAGACCCTGTCCCCGGACGAGCCCGGCCGCGTCCTCACCGACGGCAAGCTCTTCGCCCAGGCGGCGTTGCCCCGTACGGACGGGCTCGCCGACCCCACCGGCCTGGGTGCCGTCCTGGAGCGCACGGCCCGTACGGTCCGCGCCACGTGGAGCGGAGAGGTCGCCCAGCCGGTACGGGTCCTGCCGCAGGTCCTGGAGCCGCACCTGCTGCCGGGTCCGGCCGCCGAACCCCGGCGTGTGCCGATCGGCGTCGACCAGACGGCACTGGACCCCGTCTTCCTGGACCTGTTCGAGCACGACCAGCACCTGCTGGTCATGGGCGACAGCGAGTGCGGGAAGACGAACCTCCTGCGGGCCGTCGCCGCCGGCCTCATCGACCGTTACGGCGAGGACGAGCTGGTCTTCGCCGTCATGGACCCGCGGCGCAGTCTGCGCGGGGCCGTCCCCGAGGAGTTCAGGGGCGGATACGCCTACAACGCCAAGCTGTGCGCCGGCCTCTCGGCGGGGATCGCCACCGAGCTGGAGAAGCGGCTGCCCGACGACAGCACGCGCATCGAGGACCTGGAACCCGGCAACTGGGGCAGCGGCCCGCGGATCGTGGTCCTCGTCGACGACTACGACGTACTGACGACCGCCGGTCAGTCGCCGCTCGCACCGTTCCTGCCGTACATCCCGTCGGCGGTGGACATCGGCCTCCACTTCGTCCTGACCCGCCGGGTCGCGGGCGCGTCCCGCGGGATGTACGAGCCGCTGGTGCAGGGCCTGCGCGAGTCGGGCGCCTCGGCGGTCCTCATGGCGGGCGACCGCAGCGAGGGCCAGCTGTTCCCGGGCGTGTACGCCACCCAGCAGCCGGCGGGGCGCGGCGTGCTGATCCGCAGGGGCCACGCGAACCGCCTGATCCAGACCGTCCACACGCCCGCATAGCAGCCGGCACCCACGCCACGAAGGACCGAACGGACCACATGACCAAGGACGTCATCGCTCTCACCACACGCATGCCCGACCCGTGGAGCGTGCTCGTGGGGCTGCTCTCCGGGGGTCCCGACAAGCTGGTGGACACGCACGGCGACGGGGCCGTCGTGCAGCTCTGCGACTCCGAGGGCCGCCCCCTGGTCTCGGTCGAGGCGCCGTTGCTCGTCCAGGTGGCCGGCGAGGCGGAACGTCTCCTCGGGGCCACGGCGCCGCCCCTCCCGTTCTGGTGGACGGAGGCCCGCGCCACCACCGGTGTGACCGAGGCCGAGCAGATCGCGGGCACGTTCGCCGCCCGGCTCGCCCACCTCGCCGGTGGCTCCGCCTGGCCCCCGGAGGCCGCCCGTTCGCTGGCCGTGGTGCCCACCGACGGTGTGAGCGTCGCCCCCGCTCCGGCTGCTGCGGTCCCCGCCGTCGACGTGCTCACGGAGAAGGTCGCCGTCGTCATCCAGGACCGCCCTGTGGTCGCCCTGACGGCCTGGCTCGCGGAGGCCTACCGGGCTGCCACGGAGGCCGGCCTCGGGCTCCAGGTCGTCGCTCCGCCCGGGACGACGCTCTCCCCCGCCGTGCGCCACCTCCTGGGAACGTGGCCGTCCCGCTGGATCGTCCAGGACGAACGGGACGGCTACTACGACGGGCTGTCGGGGGCGGTGCTGCGCTGGCAGGACGGCCTCTTCGCGCCGGTCGAGGGACCAGGTGCGACCGCCGACGAGCCTGACAACCTGGTCGCCTCGTCCTACGGGGAGGTGTCGGACACCGGCGAGCGGCAACTGGCGGTCACGTTCCGCTCCGTCCACCCCGCCGACGACCGCCTGGTGCTCGGCGGCGGCCTGGAGTCGGTGTGGCGCGAGCTCACCGGTGCGCCCCCCGCGGGCTGGGGTACGGCGGAGCCCGCGAACCTCCCCTGGTCACCGCAGCGCCTCACGGACCTCGCCCACGAGCGGTCGCCCCGGCCGACCTGGGCCGTGGTCGTCGGCAGCCCGGACCGGCCCGGACTCGCCACCGTGCGCGTCACCCGGACCACGGCGGGGGTGGAGGAGGAGGTGACACTGGCGTTCGGCTACGGAGCCGACGAGGAGATACCGCTGGACGCGCTTCCCCGGGCCGCCGAGGTGCTCGCCACCCGCCACCGGCTCCAGTCGATGCTCGTACAACTCCGCAAAGCCCGCCGCGATCTCGCGGTGCCGCCCCGCTTCGAAGGCCCAGGCGTCCCGGTGGCCTTCGTGCTGGGCGCCGAGGAGGTCCGCGCGATACCCGGCGACCGCGCCCGGCGGACTCCGCTGGCCTCGAAGCCCGTTCAGCTCGGCCCCAGGGCACGCCCCGCGCTGTACTACCCCCTGCGGGACGACCCCTCGGACCTGACGGGCTGGCAGGACTTCGAGCGGCTGACGCGGCATCTGAAGGGTGCGTGACGGGGCCTGCCCCTGGGATGTATTGGGATGGTCACAGTGACCTGATTGCTGATTGCATCAGCGATGTCCGGTTGATAGACATGGCCATTCGTACGGTTGTTCAATCTGCTGGTGGGGGACCTGATGAAGTTCGACATGGGGGCATCGGTTCTGACGAACCTGATGTCGCGCTCCTCGGAGTCGAGCACGGATCTGGGCACGCTGATCAATCAGCTGATCCAGGCCGCGCAGCCGCTGGAGGGCAAGTTCAACGGTGCCGGCAAGGCCGCGTTCGACTCGTTCAAGAACCGTTCGGACGAGATCACCGCGGCACTGAACGGATCCCTGGCCGCGCTGCTCGGCGGGCAGTCGGGGATGGACGCGGCGTTCGGTGAGGGTGACCAGGAGCAGGGCGAGAACGCGAGGACGCAGATGGCGTCCGCGAACTTCGACGCCGCCCGCTTCTCCGGTCGCGGCTGACCGCCCCACCTTCCACCTTCAGGCTCGGATCTCATTCCACGGGGAGTAATCGACTATGGCCACGGACAGCGACCGCCGTTCGTACGACACGGGTGCGTCGACAGAGGCGCAGGGCAACATCCAGGCGGTCATCGCCCGCCTGGAGCAGGTGATCTCGGCGCGGGACGCCCAGGTGAAGGCGGCAATGCTGGACTTCGCCGCGGACGGGGTGGCGGACGAGTACCACGGCAAGGAAATCCGCTGGAACAACACCTCGAACGAGGTCAGGAACATCATCCAGCTGCTGAAGACGACGCTGGAGAAGAACGACGGAACCGCGCAGCAGACGCTCGCGCGCGCGAAGGCAGCGGTCGACAACATCGGCTGACGTAGGGCGCATCCGGGTTGGAGGAACGTTCCCTCCGGCCCGGACGGGACAGCGAGACGGTTCGGCGCAGGGGTACACGGGGGTGGGCGTTCATGACAGCGTGGGACATCAAGCCGCAGGGAGTGCAGGGCCAGTTGAAGGTCACCGGCACGCATGCGGGTGACCTGGAGAAGGCTCTGACGGCTCTGGTCACGACGATGTCGGAGGCGGCGACGGCTGCGGGGACGGCCGTGCCCGGCACGGACGCCGCACAACCGGTGCAGGGTCCCGTGCCGGTGGGGGCGGCCCCGCTGTCGACACCCACGCTGGGTCCGGTGGCCTCGGCGCTGAGCCAGTACCTGGAGCTGCGCCGGGGCTACCTCACGTCCATGTCGGAACGCATCCAGGCCGCCGTACTGGGAGCGGCGAAGGCCACCAACGAGTACGTGGCTGGCGACCTGGACGCGGCGAAGCACGCGCAGGACGCGGCCAAGGCCGTGCGGCTGGACCTGCTGAAGGACGCACCCGGGGGGAACAGGTGAGCGACGACAAGCCGATCCCTCTGGAAGGCATCCCGGTCTTCACCGGAAACCTGGCGACCCTGGACGTGAAGGTCACCGAGCTGACCTCGGCCGGATCGACGATCGCGACGGCCACCGGTGACATCCACAGCAGCTTCGGCGGCCTCCAGGCCTTCTACCAGGCGCCCGAGGCGGAACAGCTGTTCGCGACGACGAAGCCGGTCGAGACCAGCGGGCAGACACTGAAGGCCGACCTCAAGACCATCGCCGGCGCACTGAGCACGTACTCGGACGAGGTCTACCCGCTGGTCGAGAAGCTCAGGGAGATCAAGCGGGACGCGGGAGCGTTCCTCGTGAAGATCAACGCCGACGACAAGTGGCGCGAGGACGGCGACCTGGTCGAGGAGAACAACAACCGCCGCGACGAGATAGCCGAGACCCTGGCCGCGTTCCAGGACGCCGAGATCACCTGCCACAACAAGATCACCGCCCTGGTCTGCGCCGTCCCCCTGAAGAAGAGCGACGGCTCCGACAGCAAGCACCAGTACGGCTTCGACGCGGAGACCCTCAAGCAAGCCGAAGGCCTCCCCTGGGGCGACCCGCTCGTCGAGTCCACTCCGGGCTGGCAGGTGTGGGAACACGCCTGGGACTTCACCAAGGGCTTCTTCGTGGACGGGGTCTGGGGCACGGTCAAGGGCCTGGGCACCCTGGTGGGCTTCGACGGCTGGGACGCGGCCGGCCAGGCCTGGAAGGGCCTGGCCCAGCTCGGCACCGGCCTGGTGGTGACCGCCGTGGCGGGACCGGCCTACTGGACGGCGAAGGACGAGGACCTGCCCTCCTGGCTGCGTGACTCGCGTACGGCGATGAAGGAGACGGGCAAGGCGCTGGTGGCCTGGGACCAGTGGGGCGAGAACCCCTCCCGGGCAGCGGGCGCGGTCACCTTCAACGTCGTCACCACCGTCTTCACCGGCGGCGCCGGCGGCGCGGTCGCCGGCGGCGGCAAGGCCGCCCTCGCCGCCAAGGCCCTGTCCGCGGCAGGCAAGGTGGGCCGCTTCGTCGACCCGATGACGTACATCTTCAAGGGCGCCGGCTTCGGCCTGACGAAGATCGGCGACGCGATGACCGGCCTCAAGGGCCTGGGCACCATCGAGATACCACCCCTGCCCGACAACGTCTTCACCCTCCCCGAAGGCGCCGTACGCCTGCCCGACGGCACCATCGACATCCCCGCCGGCGCAACCCTCCCTGAAGGCGCGGTCCGACTCACCGACGGCACGGTCCGACTCCCGGAAGGAGTCATCGCCCTCCCGGAAGGCACCGTCAAGAACCCCTTCGACGAGGGCGCCGCCTACGCCGACATCAAGGGCAACCTCTACGACGAGAGCGGCAACCTCGTCCAACGCGCCGAGGACGCCCCCAAGGCCGCCGACAAGACCGACACGAACACCACCGACCCGGACCACGCCCGCGTGGAAACCCCGGTACGACAGCCGGTACTGGTCGGGGCGGGGGCACGCGTGGGCGACGACCTGGGCGCTGCGGGGCGGGCCGGAGACGACGCGCAGGGTGGCCAAGCTGTCAACCAAACGCCGGGCAGCAGCGTCGGCGACGGCATGCCGAGCAGCCACGCGAGCGATATGTCCACGAACAACCTGGACAACACCCCCCGCAGCGGAAGCCACGCCGAAGGCTCCTCGGGCACCGGCCACGGCGACGGAACTTCTGCTGCAGGAAGCCACATGGATGGCCACGGCGGCGGTGCCCACAATGAGCCCCCGTCCAGGGGCGGCGGCGCCCACTCCCCGCAGCCCTCGGGCTCAGGCGATCTGGGCGCCGCTGCCCACGGCACAGACAACGCGGCGCGGCCGACGCACCCCTCAGGCGGCCGAGAGCTGACCGCCGAGGAAATCAAGGTCAAGCAGGACGAATTCGTCAGGCTAGCGAACAGCCCTGACAAGTCCTGGTTCGATCTGTACTACCGGTCGGACGGTCATCGCCGTAGCGTGCGCGCCAAGATCGACGGGGTCGAGCTGCCCATACTCGCAAAAGACAGCAACGGATCCTGGATCTCCAAGCACGACCTGCCGTCGGCCCCGTCCGAGAGCCGGTACGGCCGTGACCCGCTGACCCGCGGGAGCACCCCGGCTGACCAGATCGACCATCTTGACGATGTCGCGAAGGACCGCAAGGTCTCCGTGGACCTGTCCAACGCCGAGCGTGCGCACAAGATGGCGCCGACCGCCCAGACACTGGCTGATGTGCAGCGCGCCCGGCGAGAGTTCTTTGATCATTTCGATGACCAGACATCCAACAACAGCAGCTACTCCGAGCGGCTGGGTGAGGACGCCGCGCGGCTGCACGTGGTGTCCGAGCGGTTCAAGGGTGCTGTAGAGCAGCCTCTACCAAAGACGCCGAACGGCGCCAACATGTTCGACCAGCTGTACCGGCGACCGGACGGCAAACTCGTGATCATCGAGGCGAAGGCGCCAGGTTCGGGACTCATCTGGCGCAGGGGCAAGGGCGCCGCCGCAGACCTAATGGTGCAACAGGGCACCAGACACTATCTGGAGACCATCATCGCCGAGATGGAAGCTCGTCCTTTGCTCTCGGTGACGGACAAGACAGGTGCGGTCTGGACCAACGCCGAACTGGCGGCCGAGCTGAGGCCGGCACTTGAGAACGGAAACCTGGAGTATGCGATGGTGAAGGCCGTCGAGGGCAAGGGCAGGTACGCCGGTGCCGTCCTCGAGTACTTCAAGGTCTGAATGCGACAGGGGAGATCCAGTGGTCACGAGCGTGTCTCGACAGAGCTATCCGACGGCTGCGATGGAGACAGTCGTTCCGGTCATGGAAAGGTCTCTGGCCACTTCGCTACAGACCATCGAGACCTCACACGGCACCAGGAGCGCTTCGCTCACGACCTCCTTGAACGTGGCACGCGTCCGCTGCGTTGGGGACCCGGATGCAGTGAAGGTTGAAACTTGGGAGTCCTGGCTGCTCAGCATGCAGGTGCACTCGGCGGTCTTCGCCGCCGCGTCCACCGACCAGAAAACGGTCATCTGCCAAATCGGCCAGGAGAAGCGGCAGCTTGCCACTACCGGTCCACAGCTCTACCTCAATGCGGGGACGTGGATCAACGCCTTCTGCCTGGCACTGATCTGCCGGGAGACAGCCCGTCTCGATATGCTGGCGCGAGTGCCCATGTCGCTGCTGCGTGACTGCGGTGGCGAACTTGATGAGTACGTCTACTCCTGGGTTGCCACCCTCCAGAGCTTCTGGCTGCGCCGCGACGACGTCAGCCAGCACTTGGTGCGGGCCGTGGACCTGAGCGCTCCGGAGGCAGCTCGTATCCTCGACGCCGAGACCATGGGCAAGCTGAAGTACCCCCCGATCATGATGTTCTATCGCTACCTGCGTAACGATGCGGCGGGATTCAATGAGGCCCTGAACGACGCTCTGCGCTGGCACAAGGAGTACTGGACGGCCGACGAGGACCGCACCCAGAACATCGAAGGGGTCGTGGCCATCGCTCCGCTGGCGGTGGCGTGCCTGGCGAAAGCTGAAGGCATTCCGATCGAGGTCGAGTCTGGCTATCTTCCGGACGCTCTCCTGGACTTCGCCTGGCGCGGCGAGTTCGACGCGTAATCTCCCCAAGGACCAACGCAGCGCGGCGGCTCCGATCTCGGTCGCCGAATGCACCTGCGAGGTGCGCAGTCACCCCCAGGTGCAACTGTTGGCATGAACACACACAACGTTGGTTGTGAGGTCAGGCCTGCCGTACCTCCATGATCAGCGAGCCTGCGGCGAAAGGCAGTCGCCGAAGAGCCTGAGCGCGGTCGGCGCCGACAATCTGGCGCCGCATCCGTGCGAGGCGACTTCGGAACCGCCTGGCAGGAGTTCGGCCCAAAGCACCCGAAAACAAGACTTGCAGATGTCGGACCGGCTGCGGGCCATCAACTGGACTGACAACTCCGGGGCCTTCGACCATCCGCATTCACGTGCTCTGCTCATGCGTGAGTACCTATGCCGGTCAGCTCTGCGGGCCAAGGCCTACGACGCCGAGACCTCCTGGCCGTTCTTCGACATCGCCGAACACATCGACGCCGAGATCACCATCTCGCCCCACATCGCTGAAGAACTGGAGGATCTCCTGGAGGAGCTCGCCCCCGCTTCCCTCAGGACCACCTGCCGCGGTGCCGTCCGCTGGGCGGCCCTGCGGGAAGCCCGCGACGACCTGTCGACGGATCTGCCGGATCCGTACGAGCCGCTGCTGGCCATGTACGAGCGCGGCGGCGGCTACTACCTTGAGGAGTATCTCGACCTCAACGGCGTGATGATCCCGTTGCGAGACGTGGAGAGCAACGCCTCCGCACCTGCATTCCTGACGCTCGCCCCGGCCGCTCTCGACGCGCTGGACGCCGAGGGGGGAGATGACGTACTACGCGAAGATCAGCGGCGGGTACCCTCGGCACAGCCCGCGCGGGATCTTCCGTCGGCGAGTCGACGATGGTCGGACGTACGACGAAGCCTTCACCCGCAATCTCCGCTGAGAGCCGACCGAATAACTGAGGCTGTACGATCTCGGCCACAACGACATCGACCATGTCCGCATCACCGGGATCGAGGCTGCCGCCTTCATTGAAGCGCTGACGAAGAAGCTCGTCGGCTCTCCATGAATCCGCAGACACACTCTCCGCTCAGGGATTGCCTCCGGGCTCCTCCGGCCGCTCAATCGTTCGGGCAGGAGGGCACTGTCAACCTTGAGCGCGCCCCGCCTCTTGACGAGGCAACACGCGCAGCCCATGGCGCGGAGTACGAGGCCGCCCGTGATGTTCCAGCCAGTAGCCGGACCCCCGCCGAAAGCATGGCGATCACCCGTGAACGCGTCCGGCTGGCCAATGAAGACCCCGTCTGGCGTGCCGAGCACTACGACAAGTGGGGCCCGGTTACAGGAACAGTGCAGCAGAACTGGTCGATGGTCAGCTCCTGCCGAAGCTGGTCGAGAAGCCGGGTGGCGGCCGGATGGCCGAGTCCTCGATTCTGCACGCGCACCCAGGCGGGTTCCATCTCGACACCCTGGAACGGGGCCCGTCCACGGTCCGACCCGACGACCTCAAGCAGCTGGACAAGGCCGCGGCCAAGCGCATGGCCGGCATGGAACTGACCAAGTGGGAGAAGCTCTTCGAGAAGGACCCAAGCTTCGCCAACGCATACGGCCTGGCCCATGCGCAGGAGAACTTCAACGTGCTCGACGAGGGCGCGGCGAACAACAGTAAGCTCGGTGAAGCCCTTGGTGAGAAAGCTGCCCGTCGGCACATGCTCAGGCAGGTGGAGTTCGAAGGAGCTCGCGAGCTGACCGACCTCCCGGAGACCGCAAACGGCTCGAAGAGGTTCGACCAGCTCTGGTGGGACATGGACGGCAACCTACTGATCGTCGAGGCCAAGAGCCACAGCGGGACCTTGGACTGGCGCCAAAGCAATGGCCATCCCAGCGGCGGCACTTTCATGGTCAAGCAGGGAAGCCTCGATTACGTTCGCACCATCGTGGACGACATGAAGGATCGTGTACTCGAATCACCGGGTGAAGCCAAGTACATCCGGGAGATCGAGGATGCCATCAAGGACAAGACACTGCGTTACGTCCTCGTGCAGGCCTCTGAAAACACCGGTACGTGTGCTGGAGCCGTACTCAAATACTTCAAGCTCTTCTGAGGAGAGACGCCTTGACTTCGCGCATCCCCCGTCATCCCTTCCCCGTAGAGAACGCGGAAGTAGCGCTCGCCTCGCTCAAGGAGAGCGCGGAGCGGTGGATCAGTGGTCTGGAAGCCGAGTCGAGTGGCTTGGGTGAAGCCTTGGACACCACGCTCATGGTGGCCAAGGTGCGCTGCCTGACGGACCCGCAGGGGTCGATCTTTCCCACGTGGGATGCCTGGGTGGACACAATGCAGGTTGGCTCGGCCGTGTTCGCCGCCGCGACCGCTGCCGAGGGGCAGGTACGGTGCCGGATCGCGTACAAGGACCGTACACTCCAAGCCACTGGCCCGCCGCAGTACGTGACACCGGGTACCTGGCTGACCGCCTTCTACCTGGCCGTAGTGTGCCGGGAGCGGGACAGGATCACGGCCCTGTGCCGCGTGCCACTGCCACTGCTCAGGGACAACAGTGCGCACTTCGACGAGTTCGAGTACGCCTGGATCGACGCGCTGCAGACCTACTGGCTTGGTGGTGACGGCCTCAGCGCGAAGCTGGTGGCCGCAGTCGACGGTACGGACCCGGCAGTCGCGACTCATCCGGAAGCTGCAGGCAAACTGATGTATCCGCCGATGGAGATGTTTCACCGGATCGTTCGTGGGGACCACGCCGGCTTCGACCGGGCCCTCACCGCAGCTCTGGAGTGGCACAAGGAGTACTGGACGGAGGAGGGACGGGCAGCCCGTATCTCAGGTCTCGTCGCCCTTGCTCCGCTCGCCATGGCCTGTTTCGCCCGGAACGAGGGCATCCCGGTCGAGGTCGAATCCGAATACCTACCCGCCACTCTCCTCGCCGGCAACTGGTGCGGCGAGTTCCCGACGTAGACGATTACCCCAGGCCAATGCAATGGCACCGGGCGACCTGACACCCCACGGGGACGTCGACGACGGAACATCGGGCGGCACCCCGGACAATGTGGGCGACAGCGGCCACTTCCCGTCCTCGGGCGGCACGGCTCCCAACGTCACTGGCGGTTCGACTGCGGACAGCGGAGCCCACCGCGCGGAGTACGAGGCTGCCCGGGACAAGCCGGCTGGCGAGCGGACACCCGCAGAGAGAGCTGCCATAACCCGCGAACACGTCCGGCTGGCGAACGAGGACCCCGCATGGCGGGCGCAGTACTACGACAAGTGGGGACTCGGTAAGCGCAACAACGCAGAGAGCCTGGTCGACGGCCAACTCCTGCCGAAACTAATCGAGAAGCCGGACGGCAGTTGGATGAGCGCCAACGAGTTGCCGTACGCCAACTCGGAGAAATTTCATCTCGAGGACCTCGTAAGGGACCGCGCCACAGCTGCCCCTCAGGCGCTTACACACCTCGACGATGTCTCGGCCAAGCGCAAATCCAGCATGGACCTGACCTCTGCCCAGAGGGCATTCGACGCCGCCCCGACCGATGAGGCTGCTCGAGCGCTCGCCGATGCACAGCAGCACTTCGACGCGACTGCCGGGCCGGGCGTCTCCAACAACAGCAATCTCGGCGAAGCCCTCGGCGAAGCCCTCGGCGAAGAGGCCGCCCGCAAGCACATGCTCCCGCGTTACGTCCTTTCCCAGGCTACTGAGAACACAGGCCAGTACGCTGGGGCTGAGCTGAAGCATTTCAAGCTATTCAAGGAAAGGAGTAAGGCAGTGGTCACCAGAATCCCCCGTATGCCCCTTCCCACAGGAAGGGCAGAAGAGGGCATCGCCGTTCTCCAGGAGAACACGCAAGAGTTGATCGACGATTTGGAGGAGGACTCCACGGATTTGGGCGACGCCCAAACCATCGCGCTCACTCTGGCCCAGTCTCACTGCCTGCTGGATCCACGTGCCGCGATCTACCCAACGTGGAATGCCTGGGTTACCGCGATGCAGGTCAGTTCCGCCGTTTTCGCCGCAGCAACCGCGACCGGCGAGCATGTGCAATGCCGCATCGCCCACAAGGACCGCACACTCCGGGCCACCGGCCCCCAGTGGTACGTGACGCCCGGAGCCTGGACCACTGCCTTCTATCTGGCGGTGATATGCCGTGAGAAGGACAGGATTACCGCCCTGTGCCAAGTGCCGCTCACCCTTCTGCGAGAGAACGGCTCGCAGTTCGACGCATACCAGTACGCCTGGATCGACACTCTCCAGACCTACTGGCTCGGCGGGCCCGACCTCGTCGATGAGCTGGTGCGTGCGGTCGACGGCACCGACCCAGAAACCGCCTCCGACCCTGAAACCGCGGGCAAACTCCAGTACCCACCGATGGAGATGTTCCACCGCTTCATCCGCAAGGACCACGCGGGCTTCACCCAGGCGCTCACCACCGCCCTCCAATGGCACAAGGAATACTGGGGCGAGGAGAGCCGCATCTACCAGGCCTCCGGCCTGGTCGCCCTCGCACCCCTGGCCATGGCCTGCATCGCCCACGACGCGGGAATCCCCATCGAGGTCGAATCCGACTACCTGCCCGCCACCCTCCTCGGACGCAACTGGCTCGGCGAGTTCCCCACGTAGGCGACCAGGACTGCAACTACCGGCCCTTCAAAGCCAGTTCTTGAGCGCGCTTTCACGAGTGGCTGGCTGATATAGCCATCACTTGGAGCTCGTAACACGTTGCGGTGACGGAGCCGGGCAAAGCGCTGGTGGCCTGGGACCAGTGGGGCGAGAACCCCTCCCGGCCAGCGGGCGCGGTCACCTTCAACGTCGTCACCACCGTCTTCACCGGCGGCGCCGGCGGCGCGGTCGCCGGCGGCGGCAAGGCCGCCCTCGCCGCCAAGGCCCTGTCCGCGGCAGGCAAGGTGGGCCGCTTCGTCGACCCGATGACGTACATCTTCAAGGGCGCCGGCTTCGGCCTGACGAAGATCGGCGACGCGATGACCGGCCTCAAGGGCCTGGGCACCATCGAGATACCACCCCTGCCCGACAACGTCCTCACCCTCCCCGAAGGCGCAGTACGCCTACCCGACGGCACCATCGACATCCCCGCCGACGCAACCCTCCCTGAAGGCGCGGTCCGACTCACCGACGGCACACGAAATCCTGGACTCAGCAAATTCAGCAGCACGCCGAAGCGAGAGCATCGGAGCCTAAAAGGATTCCAACAGCGTGATGCGTGATGCGGCCGAGGGATATGGCGAGAAAGCCGCCAAACGCCATTACCAGTTCGATCAGGTTTGGAAGCGTAAGGATGGCGGCTACGTCGCAATTGAGGCGAAGAGCAGTGTCCGCACGGAACTGGGCGCCCGAAATCTACCAAACGGACGGCGCGTCTCCCAAGGCACCAGGGATTACTTTTTGGACATAATTTCCGAGATGAAGAAACGAAGCGAGAATAATATCGACGAGCTCACCCTGGCGGACGACCTGGAGGCCGCCCTTGACGCCGGCAAACTAGAATACGTGGTCGTGAAGGGCGAAATAAACAGTGGCGAGTACGCTGGCTACCAAATGAGACAGTTCGATATCACTGACAGGAGCGCACCGTGACCAGGACCGTCCCCCGGCACAGCGAGCCCGGGCCCAACTCTGCACGGTGGGCCGAGGCTCTCGGCGAGAGTCTGGCCAAGTCGATCACCCGCCTCGAAACATCGCCGCGCATGATCGACGCCGCGTTTCGGACGGCCCTCCTCCACTTGGAGGCGCGTTGCACGATCGATCCACGGGCGGCGGAGCTGGAGACGTGGGAAGCCACGGTCTCTGCACTGCAACTGGGGTCGGCGATGTTCGCCGTAACAGGTGCGGCTGAGGGAACCGTGGAGTGCCGCATCAATCACGAGGTCCGGGCTATTCCTGCCGTGGGCCCGCGTTCGTATGCAGATGCAGGGAACTGGTTGACCACGTTCTGGTTGGCGATCATCTGCCGTGATCAGACACGGATGACACAGCTGTGCGACATCCCACTGGAGCGCTTGCGGTCCCCCGCGGGCCAGTACGACGAGTACATCTACCACTGGGTCGACACTCTGCAGACCTATTGGCTGCGGCGCCCTGGGCTGGTGGAGAAACTGGTCGCCGCGATCGAGGAGTCTTATCCCGGAGCGATCTCGGCCGCTCCCAGGGATCTCCTGCAGGGCGTGCTGTACCCACCGATCAACCTCTTCCACCGGTTCGTCCGTAAGGATGAGGAAGGCTTCAACCAAGCCTTGGTGGAAGCTCTTGAGCTGCACAAGGCGTACTGGACGGCCGACGAGGACCGCTCGAAGGACCCTGACGGACGAATCAGTCTGAGCCTCCTCGCGATCAGCTGCCTAGCGTACGACGGCGAGATCCCAATCGAGGTCGAGTCCGAGTACCTGCCCGCCACCCTCCTCGGGCGCAATTGGCTCGGCGAGTTCCCCACGTGAGCGACCAGACCTCCAGCGGCCCGGCCTCCAGCGCTAGCTTTTGACCGGCCACTCCAGCGTTTCACCGCTGAAGCCCTGGGTGAGCTCAACGGCCTCCGCCTTCTCGCCCCTGGTGATCAGGAACGCCGTGCAGATCTTCGCCGACTCCCCCGCGTTCAGCTTCTTCTCGGAATCCGGGGCCGGGCAGTTCGGCCAGGTGGCATCGCCCATGAGGACGAAAACAGCCTTGGTGCGGTCCCCTCGGTCCGTCCTGATGACCAGGCTGTTGTCCATCTCGTCGATCTTCATGGCCGTCTTGCCGCTCTTGTGGGCGAGCGTGGACCACACGTAGACCGGAGTCCTCGGGCCCGGCAGTTCGGCCGTGTCCAGGCCGGAGCTGTCCAGGTCGGCCGCCGTGCCCATCTGCACCTTCGTGGGCGTGACCGTGTACTTGCTGTCCGCCGACGTCGTCAGCATGCTGTCCTGCAGCGGGCTGGGCTCCCCCAGGCGGAAGGACGACTTGTCCTTCGTCGCGTCTGGGCTGGGACTGTTTCCGCCCTTGGCCGGGGCCGAGTCGTTACAGCCGGTCAGCGCCACAGCCAGCGCCAGGGCACCCGCTGCCGCAGGGACGTTCCGTATCCATGTGATCGCCATTGTCGTTCCCCCGTTGTTGCCTCGCTGTGCGACAGTCAGGCAGTCCACAGCCCAAACAAGCGATCATGTCAGAGCGGAGCCGCCGGCCTGGCGGCGGGGAGCGGCGACGTTCACACTGCGCTCCGGGGCGGTCACGACGCCGAGTCGGGGACGCTCTTCCAGATGCCCGACACCGCCCGGCGGGGACCTCGGCTGCAACGTCCCGACGGGCCGGGCCCCGCCCGATCCTGCCTTGACCGAGAGCTCAGCCTTTGTTGAGCTTGATGGCAACGGTCTTGCACGGCTTGTCGGCGAAGGTCTGGTTCCTCTCGCCCCACCCGGCTCGAAGGGCCGAAGCCGCCGACACGTCGTCCGGAGCAGCGAAGAACTCGATGATGATGCTCACCCGGACATCATGCCGAACCGCCCACGACCGTGACCGGCCGGATCTCCTGACCGGCCGGATCTCCTGACGTGCCGGATCTCCTGACGTGCCGGATCTCCTGAGGTACCGGAGCTGCTGACGTAGCGGAGCCCGAGTTGCGGCAGCGCCGCGCGGGCCGGGGCGTGTCTACTCGGGCAGGTACGCCGGAGCGGCGCCGGATTCGTCAGGCTTGAGGGACATCCGCACCAACGTTCCTGACTCGCTGATCAGTAGTTCCGGCACGTGGTCCTCGTAGAAGCGGATCTGCCCGATGACGCCCTCGGTGCTGCTGTGCCGCGCCAACTGCTCCAGCAGCGGCCCCAGGTCGGAAAGACACTCAGCGTGCACCTCCTGGCGTGCGGTGAGAGCCCATCCACCGTCTGTCCGGTGCAGCTCACCCACCAGCAGGCCCCCGATGCGCGATGCCGGCCCACGCTCGGCGAGGAGAGGGAACACGTCAGCGGGAGCCTCTGCCGTTCCCTCCGCCGGCCCGGCGCCCGTACCGCCCGTACCGCCCGTACCGGCAGCAGTGCCGAGGTGCCGTTCCAGGGCGTCCACGAACGCGCTCGGCACCGTGGCGCGGAGGTTCAGTGAGAGCTCGACTGCGTACATGTCACCCATCCCGGCACCCTATGCGTGCGCGGGGGGCGGGGAAAATGGGCGGCGGCCACAAGAAGGGTCTGCTAGGAATACGGATTCCTCCTCAGCCGACAGGACTTGGACGCCATGCCCCGCGCCATCACACTCATCCGTTCCACCGCCCTGTCCGACGTGGCCGAATACGCCTACGCCGCCACCGCTCCGGCCGACGCACGGCTGATCTTCCTCGCCGGGGCGTGCCCGCTGAACGAGGACGGGTCGACGGCGGCCGTCGGCGACTACGCCGGCCAGGCGGCGACGGCCCTCGAGAACATGAGGACCGCGCTCGCAGCGGCGGGGGCCGGTCTGGAGGATGTCATCAGCACACGCGTACTGGTGGCCTCCACGCGGCAGGAAGACCTGGTGGCCGCCTGGCAAGTGGTCCGGAACGCCTTCGGCGACCACGACGTCCCGAGCACGTTGCTCGGCGTCACCGTGCTCGGGTACGCCGACCAGCTCGTGGAGATCGAAGGCGTCGCCGCCGTACTCGACTCCTGACTGCGCGGCGGCCGGACCTCCACCTGACGCGCAGCGACGACAGCGCGTGCGAAGTCGCCCCAGGGCCCGAACGACTCGTACTCGGACCTCGGACGGCAGACCACGGATCGTGGCTCCTCGGTCCCCGGCTGTGGAGAGCACGCACGCCTCCTCGACCTCAGGAGCGGAAACCGATGACGCCGTGGCCTGGTCGTGCTGCTGCATGCCGCATCCAGTCGACGCACTGCATGACGGCCTCCACGACCTCGGGCTCCAGGGGCGGGGCCTGTCCCGACGCGTCGACGGCGCGCTTGGTGGCCTCGAACTGCTGGAGCGCTCGGGCGATATCGTCCGGCGCCCACTCGCCGCACCCCGGCGTGTGAGCGTAGGGCAGCGGAGCAGGCGGGGCGCCGTGGCTGAACGCGTCCACCGACACAGCGGTGACGCCCAGCGCCTTCAGCCCCTCATCGACGACGGACAGCCAGTCGCCCTTGTGCGGAGTGAAACAGTCGTTGGGCAGGAACGCGCCGGTGAGCGAGCACAGCCGCGCGTAGGCGTAGCCGTACTGGAAGGCGTGCCTCCGGTCATCGCTGAAGGGTCCGGCGTGGACGACCGCCCGCAGCGCCTCGTACGCCGTGGGGGCGCCCTTCTCGATCTCGTAGCCGTGGTAGTCGTCATCACGAACCAGGTCATCCCCGAAGTCATCGCGTATCACCTTCAGCAATCGGTCGTCGCGGGATCCGATCAGGGCGTGCGTAGCGGCCACGTCGAGCAGATAGACACTCAGAGAGGAACTCATGGCGATGAAGCTATCGAAGCGTTCGGCAGCGGACCCGGCCTCCGGGCTCCCCTGTCAGTGAGCCCGGTCGCTCTTCGGCCCGACGCCTTTGATCCTGGTCGGAGTTCCGTCCTGGGTGAAGGAGTGACGGAAGGTGAAGGCCTGCGGCGCCACGCCGTGTTCGTGGAGGTGTTCCAGTCTGGAGACCCCCTCCTGCCAGGTGGGTGTCATGTCGTCGGTGACCCACCAGAGCACGTGATTCGGGTGTCCTGTCCTCTCGAACCAGTCGTGACGCCTGTTCAGCGCCTCACGGTGCAGACCGGTGTAGATGGCGTCGAAGGCGGGGCGCAGGTCGGTCCAGAGCGAGAGGGTCGCGGCCAGTGCGGTGGTCTCCACCGTACGGCCCTTGCCGTACCAGGCAGGGGTGGAGAACTCCCCCCATACGCCCCAGTCCGCGTCGAAGAGCAGGCCCTGGACACCGTCCGCCGCTTCGGCGTGAGCGAGGTACCCGGGGTGCTGGCCGATCTTCCGGTAGACCGCCTCACCGATGTCGTAGAACTCGCGCGTGAGAGGTGCGGGATCGGCGAGAGGTGACTTCAGGACGCCGAATGTGTACAGCGCAAGACGGGGCATGCGTCTCTCCTTGGTCGGGGGTACCTGGTACGGGCGCACCGGGGTCCGGCGGCTCACGCGCGAGGGGACGAGGGGTCGCGTGGACGAGGGGACGAGGGGACGAGGGGACGAGGGGTCGCGGGGCGTGACCGGCCTGTCCCTTCGACGCCGTTTCGGCCCGGGGTACTCCTGGGCGACCGTGGGTGATCGCCGAGGACCACGTGAAGGTAGCTGCCTCCGCGGGCGTTGTCGAAGTTGCGTTATCTCGCTCAACGTGGCTTCCCACAGGCGCCGTTGAGCCGCTGATAGCGGTGACGGACGGGAGCGCTGCGCGGTACAGGTGATCCACTTGGGCCGAACTGTTCCGCACGGGAGCTGTGGCCGGAGCCTGGCCCGCGAGGCCGCCCGGCAGGGCATCGCCCCGCGGCTGTCGGCGTCGGCCACCGGCCGAGGCGGCGGAGGCCCGATGCGGTCATCGTGCCGGCACGAGCGGCTACGCAACTGGAGCGCGCCGGGCCCGTCAGGCTTGTGGGGCATCCGTGCCGGCGTTCCCGACGCGCTGCTCAGTAGCTCCGGCACATGGCCCTCGTAGCGGCGATCCGCCCGATGACGCCCTCCGTTCCGGAGTGCCTGGCCGACCGCTGCGGAAGCGCGACAGATCGGCAAGACACTCCGCGTGGACGTCCTGACGTGCTGTGAGGGCCCACAGCGCCGTGGCACGGAGATTCGGAGAGAGCCCGACGCGGCCCCGCCGGTGTGGCGCGGGTCACCGGAACCCAGCGGGCCGACCGGAGAGGTGGGTGGTGTGAGGTGTGATGAACAGGGAGATCGGGAGCGGATGCGGGCACGGATCAGGGCGGGTGACCGCGAGGCGTTCGCCGCGCTCTACGAGGAGTACGCGCGGGCGGTCTACAACCACGCCTACCGGCTGACAGGCGACTGGTCGACCGCCGAGGAGGTCTTGTCCGAGACCTTCCTGGCGGCCTGGCGCACCCGTCACGCCGTCGAACCGGAGGGCGACACGCTGCGGCCGTGGCTGTTCGGGATCGCCACGAACAAGGCGCGGAACGCCAACCGCGGCATCGGCCGACGCCTGGCCTTCCTGGCCCGCCGCCCCGCCCCGGAAGCGGTGGCGGACATCGCGGACGCCACGGCCGGACGCGTCGACGACGCACGGCGGCTCGCCGCGGTCCAGCGGGCGCTGGGTGGGCTCCGGCGCCAGGAACGCGAGGTGCTGGTCCTCTGCGTCTGGTCCGGCCTGGACTACGCCGAGACAGCCGAGGCCCTCGGTGTTGCGGTGGGCACCGTGCGGTCGCGGCTGTCCCGTGCCCGCACCCGGCTGCGCCGGCTCACCGACGAGGAGCTCGGCGGCACTCCGGAAGGGCACGGGAGAGAAGCGCCGGCCGGCGAAGCGGTCCGGACCGGAAAGGAACCCGGCTCCGGCCGCGGAGAGGTAGGGAGCAGGGCCGTGTTCGTGGCCCTGCCCATCCAGGAGGAAGCCCGATGAACGACCGTACCTCCGGCCCCGAGCAGGCCGAACGCGAGGAACTGGCCCGGCTGTTGCCGGCCCCGGCCGAACGGGACCTGCCCCCTGGCCGCCATCTCCACCACAAGGACATCCTGATGCGTCTGATCGACCAGGACGGCGACCACACCACCGCACGACCCCGCCCCCGCCCCCGCCTTCTGCGCCCTGCCGTCCTGCTACCCGCCGCCGGACTGGCCCTGGGCGCGCTGCTGCTGACCACGCTCACCGTGACCGGCCAGGACGGCGCTCCGGCACCGTCCGCCACGGGCACGGGTTCCCGGACCACGCCCCAGGACGGCGCGGCCGTACTGCTCGACCGGATCGCCTCGGTAGCCGGGAAGAGCGACGAACAGCCGGTCACCGGCGACCAGTTCGTGTACGTCAAGACACTGCAGGCCGGGAACGAGGGCAGATTCGGTGGTCCGGCGAAGCTGGGCAAGTCCCACCGGCGCGAGGTCTGGATGGCGCAGAAGGCGGGGCCGGTGATCGATGTCGGCCTGATCCACGAGGAGGGCTCGTACGTCCCGATCACCGTCGGGGTGCCGGACGGCGAGACCCCCGTCGGCTATCCGGCGGGCCTCGACCGGCCGACGTACGCGTGGCTGGCCTCGCTGCCCACCGACCCCGACGTCCTGCTCCGGCGGCTCACCACCGAGATCACCCGGGACCAGGACGCGCGCGACACCCCGGCCGAGGACCGGGACCAGGACCAGGACGCCTTCGACACGATCGGTGAGCTGCTGCGGGAGACGGTGATGCCGCCGAGGACCGCGGCCGCTCTCTACAAGGCGGCGGCGAGGATCCCCGGCGTGACCGTGGACCCCGACGCGGTGGACGCGGCCGGCCGGCACGGGATCGGCGTGGCCCGAGACGACACCCGGGTCGGCTGGCGCACCGCCTGGGTCTTCGACCCGACCACCCTGGAATACCTGGGCGAGCGCACCTACCTCATCCGGGACACCACCATGGGCAGGAAGGGCACTCTGCTCAGCAAGTCGGCGGTCCTGGAGCGCGGGGTCGTGGACGCCCTTCGCGAGAGGCCGTCGGCCGTGACGCCGTCGACGACCTGACCCCGCAGGGGCCTGCCGGGGCGCGACCGGACCGCCCCGGCACCGGCCTCGCTCCGTACGACGCACGCCGTACGGCACGCGCCGCACGCAGCACGGCACATGCCCCTCCTCACGCCCGGTCGCGGGCGGGATTCAGCCGGAGTGCCGAGACGAGGAAGAACACGCCTCCGAGGAAGGCGTATCCCGCGAGGTTCACCAGCGTGGGATCGCCGCTGCCGGCCTGTGTGACGAACGACGTGCCGGCGAGCACGGAGATGGCACCACTGATGATCATCGGCCACTGGCCGCCCAGTGAGCGGCGAACGGCGCCCGCGACGAGCTGGACGAGCCCGGAGGCGACAGCCCAGGCTCCCCAGATCTGGAGGACGTCCGGGATGCCGGACGTGACCGCGACCGCCAGGCCGATCACCGCCAGCGAGCTGATCGCGATGTTCACCAGCAGAGCGGGCGCCGTGGCGCCGTTCGCCTTGGCCGACCGGACGTCGACGATCGCGGCCGCCACGTCGAACAGGGGGTAGAGCAGCAGGAGTGCCACGCTGAGCGGCCCCAGGGTGTCGGCGGTCGCGAAGAGGAGGCCGGCCCAGACCGCGGCGAACGCGAAGCGCCCGAAGTACAGCTTGCGCAAGGTCGCGGGAACGCTGGGGGACGTGGTGCTGACGAGAGTGTCCACGGAAGGTGCCTTTCGGTGACGGCGCAGGGACGCACAACGGCCGACCCATCCATCACGCCATGAGGGAGAACGTTCGGTCTCGTTGAATTAGAGGCCTCCGCTCCAGACCTGTCAAGACCGAACGTTCTCCCTCGATTGCTTGGTAGTCTGGCCGCATGAGCCGGAGCACAGAAGGCGGCAGCACGTCCGAGGCGCGAGAACGGCTGCTCTCCACAGCGACCAGGATTTTCTACGCGGAGGGGATCCACTCCGTCGGCATCGACCGGATCACCGCGGAGGCGAAGGTGACCCGGGCGACGCTGTACCGGCACTTCGCGGGCAAGGAAGAGCTGGTCCTCGCATATCTCGACCAGGCCGACCAGGGGATCCGGGGACAGATCGCCGCCGCCCGTGCGAGCGGCGGACCGGCCGCCGACAGGGTCCGCGCCGTGGCCCGGTCCATCACCGAGGGCATCCGCTCCCCGGGCTTCCGCGGCTGCGCCTTCCTCAACGCGGTCGCCGAATACGCCGATCCCGCGCACCCGATCCACCGGGCCGTCCTGGCCCACCGGCAATGGTTCCTGGAGACCTTCACGGATCTGCTGGCAGAGACAGGCGACGCACCCGCCGAGCCGGACGCACGGCACCTCGTCATGCTCCGGGACGGCGCCATGGCAGCCGGCTGCCTCTTCGACCCCGGGCTGGTGTCCGAGACCTTCCTGCGAGGCGTCGAGGGAATCCTCCACGCACGCGGCGGGCCGGCTCCCGCGCCGGGCACCACCGCCTCCGGCGCCACGATCCCGACCCCCTGACCGAAGCGGGTCCCGGCGTCAAGGCCGGGCATCCTCCCGCCCGTTCAACACACCCCGCCGGGCCGGTACGGACGCACGGCTGGAACGGCGGTCCGGCGGTCCGGCGCAGTCCGGCGGTCCGGCGCAGTCCGGCAGCCCACCGGCTCCACAGCAGCCCGGCGGTTCGGCGTAGTCCGGCGGTCCGCCGGTTTCCACAGCACGGCGAAGAGGCGCAGGCACAGGCACAGGCACAGGCCGCCACCTCCGCCCGGTCGGCACACCCACGCCCACACACGCGCACGCGCACGCGCACACACCCGCGCACGCACACACACCGACCTTCACCGCCGCACGAGCGGCCCCGTACGGCACCGACCACCCCCACCCGGAATGTCGCCCTTTCCAGCATGTGCAACCGGGGGTTGACCATTCCCTCCCCCGCGCCTAGGTTTCTCGCAACCCGCTGGTACATCGATTAACCACCCCGGTTAACGTCCTGGTTGGAGACATCCCGCTGTGCGCTCACCCCTGAGTCGGCGCGGTTTCCTTGCCGCTGGTTCCGGCCTCGCCGCCGCTACCGCGCTGCCCGCAATGTCCGGCTGTTCCACGCTCGCCTCGGCCGATTCCGACCCCGGCACCCTCGTCGTCCACACCCAGCTCGGGACCACCGCCCCCGGCTCCCCCACCTACACCGCCGCCGTGAAGGCCTTCGAGAAGGAGAACCCGGGCCTCCGGGTCAAGAACCTGGTCAACGGCGACGACCTCCCCCAGGTGTACGAGACCTCGCGACTGGCCCGTAAGGAGCCGGACGTGGTCATGGTCAACCTGTACGACAAGACGCTCGCCTGGACCGATGTCGGCGCCACCGTCGACGTCAAGGGCTATCTCGACGACTGGGGCCTTCGTGACCGCGTCCTGCCCGCCGCCCTGACGGAGTGGACCGACGGCCAGGGCAGGCTCCGCGCCTTCCCGTACTTCGCCGCGAACTGGCCCGTCGCCTACAACACCCACCTGCTCGACCGGGCCGGCGTCGGCTCCGTCCCCACGACCGGGGACCAGCTGATCGGCGCCGCGCGCAAGCTGCGGGCCAAGGGCATCGCACCCGTCACCGTCGGCGGCAACGACTGGACCGGGCAGAAGCTGCTCGCCCAGATCATCCAGACCTTCCTCACCCCCGAGGAGGCCCGGAAGGTGTACACGACGGGGGACTTCAGCGGCAGCCGGGGCGCCCGTGAGGGCATCGACTACTTCGTGACGCTCCGCGACGCAGGCGTCTTCGCCGACAAGGCGCAGGGGCTGACCTCCGACACGATGACCACGCAGTACAACACGGAGGCGGCGGCCGTCCAGTCCGCGATGTCCTCCGCCCTGGCCAAGGTCCCCGCGAAGGCGGCCGGGCACACGGAGATCGGCGGCTGGCCGCTCGCGCCGGGTGCCGCCCACGAGAAGCCGACGATCCTGCGCTCGTACACCCTCATCGGCTTCTGGATCAGCCCGAACGGCGTGAAGAAGCTGTCCTCCGTCGAGAAGTTCCTCCGCTTCATGTACCGCCCCGACGTGGTGTCCCGCTTCATCACCGAGAGCGGCCGCGACATGGCACTGGTCACCGACACGGTCAGCAAGGACTTCCCGCTGGTCGCCAAGGCGCAGCAGCTCGGCGACCGGGTCGGCCAGGCGCTCCTGCCCGACCTGTACGTCCCGCCGACCGCCACCCAGCCGCTGATCACCGCGACCAGCACCGCCTTCACCCGGGGGACGAGCGCGGCCACCGTGCGCTCCGCCCTGGAATCCGCCTACCGCACGGCCTGATCCGCGCGCCCGAGCCTTCTGCGAGTCCTCCTATGACGATGCTCTCGTCCGCCCCGGGCGGCGCCTCGGTCCGCGGCCCGGCCGCTCCCACCCCGTCCGCCCCCACCACGAAGCGCCGCACGCAGGGCGGGACCGTCCTCGCCCTGCCCGCGCTGGTCTGGTACCTGGTCTTCATGGTCGGCCCGCTGGTCGCCATCTTCGTGATCGCCGCCCTGCACTGGCCGGGCATGCTCCAGCCGGTCTCCTTCGCGGGCACCGGCAACGTCCGCGCCGTGCTCGACGACCCGGTCTTCTGGGACGCGGTACAGAACACCGCCGTACAGCTCGCCGTGGCCGTGCCCCTGATGATCGTCGGCGCGTACATGCTCGGCTACTACGTCGCGCAGAAGCCGCCCGGCCACCGCGTCCTGCGGTACCTGCTCTTCATCCCCGGACTGATCTCCACCCCCGCCAAGGCGATGGTGTTCTACGCGGTCCTCTCCCCGGACGGCCTGCTCAACGGGGCGCTGGACAAGGTGGGGCTCGGCTCGATGACCGACGCCTGGCTCGCCTCGCCCTCCACCGCGCTCGCCTCCCTCATCCTCCTCGACGTGTGGAGCGGCATCGGGTTCACCGCCGTCCTGTTCGCCGCCCGCCTCGGCTCCGTCCCCGACGAGATCGGTGAGGCCGCGCAGCTCGACGGCGCCGGGCACTGGCGGGCCATGTGGCGCATCCACTTCCCCGTCATCCGTGACTTCGTCGGTGTCGTGACGATGCTCCAGTTCCTCTGGACCCTGTTCGGTTCGGCGCAGAACGTGCTGCTGCTCACCCAGGGCGGCCCGGGAAGTTCGTCGACGACGCTCTCCTTCCTCGTCTACCAGAAGGCGTTCATCGCGGCCGACCTCGGTTACAGCCAGACCGTCGGAGTGGTCCTCTTCCTGGTCGGCCTGGCCGGGCTGCTCACCATCCGTCGCGTCTTCCGCCAGAACTACTGATCGGAGCTGGTCCCATGAAGTTCGGAAGGTCCTGGCTGCCGGCGCACATCCTCGCCTGGCTGTACATGGTGCTGCTGGTCGTCCCCCTCTACTACCTGCTGGTCTCGGCGTTCAAGACGAACGACCAGATCTTCGGGAGCCCGTTCGCCCTGCCCACCTCCCTCTCCACCGCCAACTTCACCGAGTCGTTCTCCTCGGCGCACCTCGGGCCGGCGATCCTCAACTCGATGCTCGTGACGGCCCTCGCGCTTGTCCTCACCCTGGCCCTCGCGATACCGGCGGCCTTCGCCATCGCCCGTACGGAAGGGCGGCTCGGGGCCCTGGTCGAGCGGGTGTTCTCCCTCGGCTTCCTGGTCCCCACGTTCGCCGCGCTCTTCCCGACGTTCCTGCTGGCGGCCGCGACCGGGCTGTTCCACACCCGCGCCTTCATGGTGCTGTTCCTGCCGGCCACGGCGATGCCGCTCTCCGTCGTCATCCTGGTGCAGTTCATGCGGACCATCCCGCGCGAGATGGAGGAGGCGGCGCGCATGGACGGCGCGTCCACCTTCGCCGTCCTGCGGCACGTCTACACACCGATGTGCATGCCTGGCATCGCGACGATCCTGCTGCTGAACTTCCTGACCTTCTGGAACGAGTACCTCTACTCGCTCGTCATCATCGGCCCCGACCCGGACCTGCGGACCGTGCAGGTCGCCCTGCCCACGCTGAAGTCCCTCACCGGCACGGACTACGGCATCCTTACGGCGGGCACGGTGCTGACTCTCGTCCCGGTCTGGGTGGTCTACACCGTGCTCCAGAAGCGGATGCAGCAGGCCCTCGTCAGCGGAGCGGTGAAGATGTGAACCAGCCTCAGGAAGCACGTACCGTCGCACGCCCCACCATCAAGGCAGTGGCCGCCGCAGCCGGGGTGTCCACCGCCGCGGTCTCCCAGGCCGTCAACGGCACCGGCCGGATCTCGGAGGCCACCCGCCGCCGGGTCCTGGACGCGGCAGCCGAGCTGGGCTGGTCCCCGAGTGCCTCCGCGACGGCGCTGCGCCGGTCGCGTACGCGGACGATCGCGCTCGTCGTCCGGCGCCCCACCGACGTGCTGGGCTCCGACCCGCACTTCAGCGAGCTGATCACCGGTCTGGAGGGCGAACTCGCTCCGCGGGGCTACGGTCTGCTGCTCCACCTGGTCGCCGACATGGCCCAGGAGAACGCTCTGTACGAGCGTCTGGCCGCGGAGGGCCGGATAGACGGCGCGGTGCTGACCGACGCCCGTGCCGACGACCCCCGCCCGGACCTGCTGCGGGGCCTCGGCCTGCCCGCGGTCCTGCTGGGCGCCCCGGACGCGGCCTCTCCCGTGCCCCGGGTGGGCCTGGGCCGGCAGGGCGCGGGCGTGCGGGAGGCCGTGACCCATCTGCTGGAGCTCGGCCACCGGCGCCTCGCCTATGTCGCGGGGCCGGCCGAACTGCTCCACACCCGGCTGCGGTTGCACGCCTTCGAGGAGGCACTCGCCGAGGCGGGGCTGGCGCCCGTCGCCGTGCGGCACAGCGACTTCACCGAACGGGCCGCCGTCGACGTCACCGAGGAACTGCTCTCCCTGCCCGACCGGCCGACGGCCCTCGTGTTCCCCAACGACTCCATGGCCGTCTGCGGCATCGGCACGGCGCAGCGCGCCGGGCTCCGGGTGCCTGGCGACCTGTCGGTGGTCGGCTACGACAACCTCTCGCTCGGCCGCTGGGTCCACCCCCGGCTCACCACCGTCGACCAGCAGGTGCAGCGCGTCGGCGCCGCCGCCGCCCGCACCCTGCTCGCCGGATGCGGGGAGGACGTACCGCCGCCGGTGCTCGACGGCAGGCCCCGCCTGGTCGTACGCGAATCGACCGGCCCGCTGACACCCCCGACCTGAACCGCCGCACCACCCCGCACCCCCCGCACATCGAAGAGGACCCGAACACCATGCGACGCCACAGCGCCCAGCTCACCCACGACTCCGCCGTCCTCCCGTGGCTCGGCACCAACTTCTGGTCCCGCACCGGTGGTCCGCTGATGTGGCGGAACTACGAGCCGGGGACGGTGCGGGAGGAGCTGGCGGTGCTCCGGGAGCACGGTCTGAACATGACCCGGTCGTTCTTCTACTGGCCCGACTTCCACCCGGAGCCCGGCCGGATCGACGAGGAGCTCTGCGACCGCTTCCGGGACTTCCTGGACGCCCACCACGAGCTGGGCATGGGCACGGTCCCCACGTTCATCGTCGGCCACATGTCGGGAGAGAACTGGGACCCGGCGTGGCGTGGTGACCGGGATCTGTACGAGGACGTGTGGCTCGTCGGCCGGCAGGCGTGGTTCGTCTCCCAGATGACCCGCCGGTTCAAGGACCACCCGGCGGTCACGGGCTGGCTGATCACCAACGAGATGCCGGGTTACGGCCGGATCTACCAGGTCGATCCTCCGTCGAGCGATGTGGTCACCGCCTGGGCGCAGTTCATGTGCGACGCGGTGCGCGCGGCGGGCGGCACCCAGCCGGTGTCCCTGGGTGACGGTGCCTGGGGCATCGAGGTGACCGGCCGGGACAACGGTTTCTCGCTGCGGGAGACCGCCGAGTACGTCGACTTCGTCGGTCCGCACGTCTACCGCTCCGACACGGACCGGCCGCGCCAGCACTACCGGGCCGCGTTCGAGTGCGAGCTGGCCGCCGTCACGGGTCAGCCCGTCGTGCTGGAGGAGTTCGGGCTCTCCACCGACACGGTCTCGGCCGCGAACGCCGGGATCTTCTACCGGCAGACGCTGCACAACTCGCTGCTGGGCGGGGCCACCGGCTGGATGGCCTGGAACAACACGGACTACGACGACCTGTGGGAGCAGTCTCCCTACGACCACCACCCCTTCGAGATGCACTTCGGGATCACCGACAGCGCCGGGCGTCCGAAGGAGCCGCTGCGTGAACTGGCCGCCTTCGCGAAGGTCCTGGAGCAGGTCGACTTCCCGCGCTGCCGCCGCACCGACGCGGACGCGGCTCTCGTCGTGCCCGCCTTCCTGGAGCGGGGCTACCCCTACAGCCGGCCCGCCGACCGCCCGCTGATCTTCACCTCGCTGCACCAGGGTTATGTGGCGGCGCGCGGCGCGGACCTGCCGGTGGCCTTCGCCCGGGAGGCGGACGGGCTGCCCGACGACGCCTCGCTCTACCTGCTGCCCTCGACCCGCCAGCTGACCACCCGCACCCGCCGCGAGCTGGAGCGCCGGGCGAGGGAGGGTGCGACGGTCTACCTGTCCTTCTGCTCGGGCGAGTACCCGACGACGCGCGGCCCGTGGTTCCACGATCTCGACGGGCTGTTCGGGGTGGAGCTCCAGCTGTCCTACGGTGTCGCCGAGCCGATCGAGGACGACGTCCTGGAGATGACGTTCACCGAGGACTTCGGCTCGATAGCCGCCGGTGAGGTGCTGTCCTTCCCGGTCGCGGGCAACGAGGACAGCCGCGCCTACCTGCCGGTCGTCCCGGACGGTGCCCGGGTCGTCGCCACCGACGCGCACGGCCGCCCGGCTCTCCTGCGGTACGAGACGGGCGCGGGCCGCACGGTCCTGGCCACGTATCCGCTGGAGCACATGGCCGCCCGCACGGCCCGTGCCAACCCGGAGCAGACGCACCGCCTGTACGCGGCTCTCGCCGAACTCGCGGGTGCGGTGCGGCCGGTGACGGTCGACTCCCCGTACGTCAGTGCCGACGCCCTGGTCCGCGAGGACGGCGCGCGCTTCGTGTGGCTGGTGAGCCAGTCGGGCGAGGAGCTGACCGTGCGCCCGTCGGCGGACGGGGAACTGCGCGAGCTGTCCGGCGGGGACCCGGTGCGGGACGTGACCCTCGCCCCGTACGGCGTCCGCGTGCTCGAACTGCGCTGATCCCGCGCCGTCCCTACTCTCCGAGGTGAGTCACCCCATGTCCGAGCCGCTGTTCCGGGACCCCGAGGCGCCCGTCCCCGACCGGGTGCGCGATCTGCTGTCGCGGATGACGCTCACCGAGAAGGTGGGCCAGGTCAACCAGCGGATGTACGGATGGGACGCCTACGAGCGCACCCCCTCCGGTCACCGGCTGACGGACGCGTTCCGGGCGGAGGTGGCGGCTCACGACGGGATGGGCGCGCTGTACGGGCTCCAGCGCGCCGACCCCTGGTCCGGTGTGACGGCGGAGACGGGCATCGGCGCGGCGGACGGGGCGCGCGTCTCGGACTCCGTGCAGCGGCACGTCGTCGAGAACACCCGGCTCGGTGTCCCCGTCCTGCTCGTCGAGGAGATGCCGCACGGTATCCAGGCGCTGGACGGGACCGTGCTGCCGGTGAACCTGGCGGTCGGTGCCACCTGGAATCCGGAGCTGTACGAGGAGGCGGCGGCCGTCGCCGCCTCCCAGCTCCGGGCCCGTGGCGGCCATGTCGCGCTGGTCTCCGCGCTCGACCTGGTGCGGGACCCGCGCTGGGGCCGCGCGGAGGAGTGCTTCGGCGAGGATCCGTATCTGGCGGCGCGGTTCACCGAGGCGCTGGTGCGGGGGGTGCAGGGCCCGGCCGGTGAGCGCATCGGCCCGGACCGCGCCGCCGTCGTCCTCAAGCACTTCGCCGGGCAGGGGGCCACGGTCGGCGGACGCAACAGCGCGGCCACGGAGCTGGGCACGAGGGAACTGCACGAGATCCATCTCGTCGCGGCCCTGGCGGGTGTACGCGCCGGAGCCGCGGGCCTCATGGCCGCGTACAACGAGTTCGACGGCGTCCCGTGCGTGGCGAACCGCCATCTGCTGACGGAGGTGCTCCGGGAGCGGTGGGGCTTCGGCGGCCTGGTGATGGCCGACGGGCTCGCGATCGACCGCCTGGTGCGGATGGCGGGTGATCCGGTGGCGGCGGGGGCCATGGCACTGCGGGCGGGGACGGACCTGAGCCTGTGGGACGACTGCTACCCACGGCTGGCGGAGGCGGTCCGCCGGGGCCTGGTCGACGAGTCCACGCTCGACACGGCGGTGGGGCGCGTGCTGGCGCTCAAGTTCCGCCTCGGCCTCTTCGAGAACCCGTACACCACCGCGCGGCCCCCGGCGCCCGGGCGTCTGGAGCACCTGAGCGAGCGCATCGCCCGGGAGTCCGTCACCCTCCTGGAACACGACGGAGCGACGCTGCCTCTTGCCGGCCGCCGTATCGGGACCGTCGCGGTCATCGGGCCGAACGCCGACTCCGTGCCGCAGCAGATCGGCGACTACACCGCGCCCCAGCGGCCCGGCGTCGGCAGCAGCGTGCTCGCCGGTATCCGGGCGGCGGCTCCCGAGGACACCGCTGTCACGTACGCCCGGGGGTGCGGTCTGGTGGGTGGTGATCTGTCGGGCCTGCCGGAGGCGGTGGCCGTCGCGGCCGCCGCCGATGTGGCGGTGCTGGTCCTCGGCGGTTCGAGCGCGCGTGAGTCCGACACCCGCTTCGACGCCAACGGCGCGGCTGTCGTCGCCGCCGGGAACCCGGTGGAGATGACCTGCGGCGAGGGCGTCGATCTCGCCGAACTGGGCCTGCCGGAAGGCCAGGCGGCCCTCCTGGACGCGGTCGCCGCGACCGGCACGCCGGTGGTCGTGGTGCTGGTCCAGGGCCGGCCGCACGCCCTGCCGGACCTCACGGGGACGGCGGCGGCGGTGCTGAGCGCCTGGTATCCCGGCCCGTGGGGCGGAAGGGCGGTCGCGGACGTCCTCTTCGGGGCGGCCGAGCCGCAGGGGCGGCTGCCCGTCTCCGTGCCCCGCTCGGCGGCCCAACTGCCGGTGTTCTACAACGGCAAGGACCACGGCTACCGGGGTTACGTCGACCAGCCGGCCACCGCCCGCCACCCCTTCGGGCACGGGCTCGCCTTCACCTCGGTCGACTACGGAGCACCCCGGCTCTCCCGGGTGTCCGTGGCGGCGGACGGTCCGGACGGGGCGGTGCCCCCGCTCAGCTGCACGGTCCGCGTCGCCAACACGGGAGGCCGGCGGGTGCGGGAGACCGTCCAGCTCTACGTGCGCCGGGTGTCCGGCGGGACGTCATGGCCACGCGTGCGCGAGCTGCGGGGCTTCGCCCACATCGACCTGGCGCCCGGCGAGGACGCCGAGGTCGCCTTCCTCATCGGTGCGGGAACCCTGGCCTCCTTCACACACGCCCGCGCATGGGCCGTGGAACCCGGCGAGTTCGCGATCGGGGCGGGGCCGTCGTCGGAACGCACGCAGGAGGCCCGGCTCACAGTGACGGCGGGGGAAGGGCTCGGTTGACCGGACCGGCGAGGTCGGCGTCGGATCGGGCCGACGAGATCGTCGTCCGGCACACGGCTCAGGTGTGACCGGCCGGGCACCCCCTCCGGTCCCGGCGGTGGCACCTCACCAGTCCCGGGTCGCGATGAGCTCCTCCACGTCGGCCCCGGTGAAGCCGTAGGCCATGGCGATCGCCCGGAAGTCCTCGGCTATCTCCTCGCGGGCGACCGTCTCGATCTCACTCCCCGCCGCCTCGAACTCGGCTTCCAGCGTGTTGAATTCCTCGGTCGCCGCGTGCGTGAGCACGTACAACGCGGCGAGGTCCGCCGGGCGTTCCGCCTCGATGCGTTCACAGAGCCGGACCAGGACGGCCTTGCCCCGGTCGACGACGCGGTCCGGGAAGTAGCCGTCCCGGTACAGCCCGCCGAGAAACGCGTACTCCGCCATGCGCCGATCGCTGATCGCCATGCCCCGTCCCCGCCCTGCCGTCGGCCCGTCGGACCACCCCGTTCCTCCGGTGGCCCACAGGACCGATGGTGCACCATGCCACTGACAGTGCCGCGTGCGCCGGTGGCGGGCGCGGGGGTGGTCACTGCACGCGGGCGTTGGAGCGGCCGCTGTCCTCCTCGTCGTCGTCATCACCCGGGATGTGGACATCGAAGACGTTGATGTTGATCTCGACGACCTCCAGGCCCGTCATCGTCTCCACCGCGTCGGTCACATGGGTCCTGACCTTGTCGGCGAGTTCATGGATCGGTATGCCGTACTCGACCTCGATGTCGACGTCGACCGCGGTCTGCTTCTCCCCCACCTCCACCTTCACGCCTCGCCCTCCGCCGGAGGACCCGCCCACGCGTCCCACCACCGCGCCCATCGCCTTGGACGCACCCCGGCCCACCGAGTGCACACCGTCGGTCTCCCGTATGGCGATTCCGGCGATGGTGGCCACGACGCCGTCGGCGATGGTCGTCCTGCCACGCGTCTTCTCGCCCGAACTCCCACCCGGGGTTTCGAATTCAGCCATGACTGCCTCACAGAGAGTCGATGCGGCGAGGCTGCTCGCGTCCTCGCCGGCTCCTCACTTCACTGTGCGCCCGGCAGCCGCCCCCCGCCATCGAGGCATACGCAGCGCTCGCCACGGCTACACTCCGCGACCGTCCACGCCCCGGCCCCTTCGCCGGGCCGGGGCGTGCTCAGCATCACCCTGGACAGTCACCGTGACCGCCGGGTAACTTTTGACCAGGACTGAGCAAGCGCTTAGCCACTGCGACCGAAGCCGAAGCTGAAGCTGACACCAGGAGGCACCCCGTGCGCCGTACCGTGTACAACGAGGACCACGAGGCGTTCCGGGACACCGTCCGCGCCTTCATCGAGGCCGAGGTCGTTCCCGTCTACGACGAGTGGTTCGCGGCGGGCCAGGCGCCCCGCGACTTCTACTACAAGCTCGCCGAGCTGGGCATCTTCGGCATCGAGGTGCCCGAGGAGTACGGCGGCGCGGGCATGGAGACCTTCAAGTTCGAAGCGATCCTGTACGAGGAGACCACCCGCGCGGGCATCTCCTTCGGGGGCTCCGGCGTGCACGTCCTGCTCTGCCTGCCCTACCTCAAGGCGTACGCCACCGAGGAGCAGAAGAAGCGCTGGCTGCCGGACTTCGTCTCCGGCAAGTCCATGTACGCGATAGCCATGACCGAGCCGGGCACCGGTTCCGACCTGGCCGGCATGAAGACGACCGCCAAGCTCTCCGAGGACGGCACGCACTACGTCCTCAACGGCGCGAAGACGTTCATCACCGGCGGCGTCCACGCCGACAAGGTCATCGTCTGCGCCCGCACGGACGCCCCCAAGGCCGACGACCGCCGCCACGGCATCTCGCTCCTGGTGGTCGACACCAAGTCCGAGGGCTACTCGGTCGGCCGCAAGCTCGACAAGCTGGGCCTGAAGGTCTCCGACACCGCCGAACTGGCCTTCGTCGACGTGAAGGTCCCCGTCGAGGACCTGCTGGGCGAGGAGAACAAGGGCTTCTCCTACCTCGGCCAGAACCTCCCGCAGGAGCGCCTGGGCATCGCCGTCGGCGCGTACGGCCAGGCCAAGGCCGCCGTCCGCTTCGCCCAGCAGTACGTACAGGACCGCACGGTCTTCGGTAAGTCCGTCGCGTCCTTCCAGAACACCAAGTTCGAGCTGGCCGCCTGCAAGGCCGAGGTCGACGCGGCCGAGGCCGTCTGCGACCGGGCGATCGAGGCCCTGGACGCCGGCGAGCTCACCCCCGCCGAGGCGGCGTCCGCGAAGCTGTTCTGCACCGAGGTCGCGCACCGGGTGATCGACCGCTGCCTCCAGCTGCACGGCGGCTACGGCTTCATGAACGAGTACCCGATCGCCCGCCTGTACACGGACAACCGGGTCAACCGGATCTACGGCGGCACCAGCGAGGTCATGAAGTCGATCATCGCCAAGTCCATGGGCCTCTGAGAGAGCGGCTACGTTCTTCCTCCATGAGCGAAGCACTTGACTCCCTGCTCGATCTGCTCGACCTGGAGCAGATCGAGCAGGACATCTTCCGGGGCATGAGCCGTTCCGCGGTCGTGCCCCGCGTCTTCGGCGGCCAGGTCGCGGCCCAGGCCCTGGTCGCCGCCGGACGCACGGTCCCCGACGACAGGGGTGCCCACTCCCTGCACGCGTACTTCCTGCGTCCTGGGGACCCGGGCGCGCCGATCGTCTACAGCGTGGACCGCATCCGCGACGGGCGGTCCTTCACCACCCGCCGGGTGGTCGCCGTGCAGCACGGCAAGCCGATCTTCCACCTCTCCGCCTCGTTCCAGGTGCACGAGGACGGCATGGACCACCAGGCGGTCATGCCCTCCGCCCCGGACCCGGAGACGCTGCCGACGGCCGCGCAGATGCTGCCCCGGTACGCGGACCGCTTCACGGACCCCCGCATGGCCGACCGGCTGCTGGAGGCCCGCGCCGCGGTCGATCTGCGGTATGTGGACGCCCCGCCCTTCGCCACCGCCGGTGAACCGCGGGAGCCGCGCTCACAGGTCTGGTTCAGGACGCACGGCAAGCTGGCCGACGACCCGCTCCTGCACGTCTGCATGGCGACGTACGTCTCCGACATGACCCTGCTGGACTCGGTGCTGCTCGCCCACGGGCGCGGCGGCTGGTCGGTCGGCGACGTGGTGGGCGCCAGCCTGGACCACGCGATGTGGTTCCACCGCCCCTTCCGGGCGGACGAGTGGCTGCTGTACGACCAGGAGTCGCCCTCCGCGTCCGGCGGGCGCGGTCTCGGCCAGGCCAGGATCTGGACGGCCGACGGGAAGCTGGCCATCACCGTCATCCAGGAGGGCCTGGTCCGCGTCCCGAGGGACTGACGCCGACACATTCGGACATACTGCTCGTCATGAGTGACGCCACGCATGACGAGCAGACCGGTGGCAGCGAGTCCACGTTCACCGTCGTCGTCGCGGCGGCCGCCAATCTCGGCATCGCCCTGGCGAAGCTGGTCGCGGGCCTGATCAGTGGTTCGAGCGCGATGCTCTCGGAGGCCGCGCACTCGGTCGCCGACACCGTCACCGAGCTCATGTTGCTCACGGCGCTCAAGCGCAGCGAGAAGCCCGCCGACGAGGACCATCCGTTGGGCTACGGCCCCGAGCGGTACATCTGGGCGATGCTGGCCGCCGTCGCGACGTTCGTCGGCGGAGCGGTGTTCTCCCTGTACGACGGCGTCCACACCCTGCTGAAGGGCGAGGAGCTGGGTGACCCCCTCGTGTCGTACATCGTGCTCGCGGTCGCCTTCCTGATGGAGGGCTTCTCACTGCGTACGGGCATCCGGCAGGTGCGTGGGGAGGCCGCGCGGCTCCGGGTGGCCGCGCCGCGCTATCTGCGCCGGACCCCCGACACGGCGGTCAAGGCGGTGGTGATGGAGGACTCGGCGGCCCTGGCCGGGCTGCTGCTGGCGGCCGGGGGGCTGCTCGGCGGGCAGCTCACCGGCTCCGGGGTCTGGGACGGCGTCGCCTCGGTCCTCATCGGCGTCCTGCTGGTGTACGTGGCCTGGGTGCTCTGCCGCTCCAACGCCCAACTGCTGATCGGCCGCCCGCTGTCGGCCGGGACCCGGGCCGGGGTGCGCGAGGAGCTGCTGTCCGTGCCGCACATCGTCGAGGTGCTGGAGCTGACCACGCTGATCCAGGGGCCCTCGGAGACACTGGTCGCCGCGAAGATCGACTTCCGGGACACGTCGACCGCCGCGCAGATCGAGTGGGCGTGCGAGGAGGCGGAGCAGCAGCTGCGGGAGCGCTACCCGTCGATCCGGCGGGTGTATCTGGACCCGACACCGGGGCGTGCGCAGCGGGCGGCGGAGCGCTCCGGCGGCTGAGGCGGGGCGGGGCCACTGTCCGCTACCGGCCGGATCTGGCCAGGGGCGTCTCCGGTAGGACATTCGGTGGTGAATGGACCGCACCGCGACGGTGTCCGGGCCCGTCCGGCGCCCTCACTCCGGTGTCGGCCTCACTCACCGCCACACCGAGTGCGCCCCGGCGCGGGGCCTCCGCGCCACCCGGCCGTACCCGGGGCCGCACGATGCCGTGATCCCGGGGTCACAGCCCGCCAAATGGTGACCTTTCAGCTGTGCCCGGGCAACTGGCACACCTACATTCTGTTTTTTGCCTTTTTATCTTGCATGTCAATTTTTTGAGTACCTACACGTCCCGATTCAAATGATCCGGAGGTTCGAATTCCAGCCATGATCAGCAGATTCATTGCATCTGCGGTCAGGAACCGATGTCCTTCATAAGGTCGCCTCAACCAGCCCTGGCCGTAAGCGGGCAGGCGCATCCCCCACCACCGAGGACCTTTTGATGACGGACATATCGGAGGCCGGTCCCTGGGTACTGGCGCTGGCCATGACGGCCGCCGCCCTCGCCCTGGCGCTCCTCCACCTCCGCACGCGCCGGTCGAACGCGGCACTGCGCGCGGAGGCTCGCGCCGAAGCACAGGCCGCTGCCGGCAGGTACCAGGCCCTGGAGGCCAACGCGCGGTCCAGCGCGCAGGCGGCCGCGCAGGCCTCGGAGACCCGCTTCCGGTCGATGGAAGCCACCCTCATCGCCGAGGCGCAGGCGGCCGAGCGGGCCGGACTCGCCGCCCGGCAGCAGGGCGACCGGGTGAGCGGGGAGCTGGCGCACCTCGTCGACACCCGGCTGCCGGGCCTCGTCACGCACCTGAGACACCGTCATGTGCCCGTCCCCGGAACGCAGGACCCGGCACTCGCCCACACCGATCTCGGGGCCCTCCTGGAACGGGCCCTGAACCAGGTCGCCCAGGTCGTCGTCGACACCGAGGAGCGGGTCGACGCCGGCGCCCAGGCCGTGCTGCGGGCCACCACCGCCGAGATCCAGGCCAAGTCCTACCGCCTCCAGGAGATGATCGAGGAGGCGCAGTTCGCCTTCGACGATCCGGAGATCGCGAAACGGCTGGTGTCGATGGACCGCACGAACGAGGAGAACCTCCGGCAGATCCAGGCGACCGGAGTGCTCTGCGGGGCGTGGCCGGGGCTGACACGGAACGACTCCCACCTGGGTGACATCGTTGCCGGAGCCCAGTCCCGCATCGCGGGCTACCAGCGGGTCCAGATCACCAGCCAGCTGTCCGACCCGGTCGGGGTGGTGGCCCGGGCGGTGGAGCCGCTCGCCGTGATCGTCGCCGAGCTGCTCGCCAACGCGGTGCACCACACTCCTCAGGGCACGCGGCCCGTCGACGTCAGCCTGCACCAGGTGCAGGCAGGGGCGTGCGTCGTCATCGACGACCCCGGCGTGGGCATGACGGACGAGGAGCGCGAGTTCGCCGCGCGCATGCTGTCCGGTCAGCAGGGGGTCCTGCTGACCCATCTGGGAGACCCGCCGCGCGCGGGGTTCGCCACGATCGGCCGCCTGGTGCAGCAGTTCGGATTCACCGTCACGGTGGACAAGCCCTCGTCGTACGGCGGTGTGCGGGCCGTGGTGTTCGTCCCCGATCACCTGCTGATGCTGATGGATGAGGTGGCCCAGCCCATGTCGGCCATGTCCCCCGCCCTGCGCAAGCCGGAGCCGCCCAGGCAGGAGAGCCCCGCGCCGTCGCCGGCCGCCGGGCCCGCCGGCGCGATCGAGCTGCCGCGGCGGCGGCGCCAAAGGGCCGTCCAGGACACGGACCGGCCCGCCCCGCAGGGCCCGGCGCCCGCGATCACCCCGGACCAGGCGGCGCTGACGTGGGGCGCCTGGCAGACCGGCACCCTGCGCGGCTTCGAGGACGCGCACACCGACCAGGAAGAAGGCACGCAGTCATGACCGTCGTTCCCAAGCGCCCCCTTCTCAGGGACATGTCCTGGGTGCTCACCCCGCTCCTGGAGGTGCCTGGGGTCGTGCACGCTCTGGTCCTCTCCGGCGACGGGATGATCCAGGGCGCCACCCAGTCCCTCACCCGGGAGGCCGGGGAGGGCGCCTCCGCGATGGCGTCGGCCGTCCAGGGCGCCTGCAAGGAGCTGGTCAGGAAACTGGCGGGGCAGGAGGAGAGCCCCGTACTGCACCAGGTGGTGGTCAGCACGGACTACGGGTTCGCCTTCCTGATCCCCGCGGGCGACAACACGGTCATGGCGGTCTTCGCACAGCCGACCGTGGACATGGGCGTCATCGCCCACGCCATGCAGGTGCAGGTCTCGAAACTGGGCGACAAGGTGATGAACTCGCCTGCTCGGACCCGGGGATGACGCCGGCTCCCCGCCGGCGGCTCGTGCCGTCGTTCCTGGCCACCGACAGCGTCCAGCCGACGCGCAACACGCTGGACCGGCTGACCCTGCTGTCGTCCACAGGCGTCACCGCCGTCGACGACCTGACGCACGCGCAGCGCCGGCTGGTCGAACTCCTCCAGGGCGGCCCGCTGGCGCTGGTCGAGGTCGCCGCCCGCCTGGCACTGCCGGTGAGCCTGGTCCGCGTCCTGGTCGCGGATCTCGTCGACAGCTCGCACCTGCACGCCCGCGCCCCCATTCCCGAAGCGAGGGCACACGATCCCCAGCTGCTAGAGAAGGTGCTCGATGGACTCCGCAGTATCCGATAACACCTTCCTCGACAGCGACGAGCAGACGCTGGTGAAGATCGTGGTGACCGGGCCCTTCGGCGTCGGGAAGACGACGCTGATCAACACGCTCTCCGAGACCGCGCCGCTGCACACCGAGGAGGTCATGACCCAGGCCGGTGCGGCCGTCGACGATCTCGCCGGTGTGCGGGACAAGGCCACCACCACGGTCGCCATCGACTTCGGCCGCAGGACCCTCCCCGGTGATCTGGTCCTCTACCTGTTCGGCACTCCGGGCCAGAAGAGGTTCAAGCCGCTCTGGGAGGACATCGCCCGGGGCGCGCTGGGTGCGGTGGTCCTGGTGGACACCCGCCGTCTCGACGACTCGTTCGACGTCATCGACATGATCGAGCAGCAGGGACTGCCGTACGCCGTGGCCGTCAACCACTTCCCCGACTCTCCCGGCCACCCGCCCGAGGTGCTCCGCGACCACCTGGACCTGGAGCCGCACACCCCCCTGGTGGTCTGCGACGCCCGCGAGACGACATCGGCCGTGGACGTACTGATCGCGCTGGTGACCCACCTGCTCACCGCCCAACCCGTCCTGGAAGCCTCATGAGCACCTATCTGCCCCTGGCAGTCCCCCTGTACGGCCCTGACTTCGCTGCGGATCCCGGGCGCGTCTACGCCCGCCTGCGCGCGTTCGGGCCGGTCGCCCCCGTCGAGGTGTCCCCGGGCGTCAGCGGCTATCTGGTGACCGACCGCGACGCCGCTCTCGCCGTACTCAACGACCCCGGCGCCTGGTCGAAGGACCCACGGGCCTGGGAGAGCGGGCTCCCGGCCGACTCGCCGGTGAAGCCGATGATGGGGTGGCGGCCCAACGCCCTGTTCAACGACGGCGCCGCGCACCGCCGCTACCGGTCGGTCATCACCGACAGCTTCAGCCGGATCGAGCCGCACGACCTGCGCGGGCAGGTCGCGGAGATCGCGGACGGTCTGATCAAGGACTTCGCCGGCACGGGTGAGGTCGACCTGGTCGGCCAGTACGCCCGCCCGCTGCCGCTGGTGCTGTTCAACGCGATGTTCGGCATGCCGCCCGAGGACGGACCCCGCCTGGTGGCCGCCATGGGCGGCCTGTTCGAATCCGAACCCGAGCACGCCATCAAGGCGAACGAGGACTTCGGCCGGTACATGGAAGAACTCATCTCGCTCAAGGTGCGGGAGCGCGGCGAGGATCTGACGAGCTGGTTCATGGACCACCCCGCCGGTCTGGCACCGGAGGAACTCGCCCACCAGGTGATCCTCACCATGGCCGCGGGGCAGGAACCGACCACGAACCTGATCTCGAACGCGCTGTCGCGCATGCTGTCCAATCCGGACTACTACAGCAGCCTCTCCAACGGCGCCCGCACCGCCCGTGACGCCATCGACGACGTGCTGCGCCACGAGCCGCCGATGGCGAACTACAGCGCGCACTACCCGCGCCGCAACATGCAGATCGGCAGCACCTGGATCCCCGCCGACAGCCTCGTGCTCATCTCGTACCACGCGGCGAACACCACCCCCGACGGTCACGACGGCGGCGAGCGTACCGACGGGGGCGCGCACCTCGCCTGGTCCTCCGGTCCGCACGCCTGCCCCGTCAAGCAGCCCGCCCTGCTCATCGCGATCACGGCGATCGAGAGGCTCACCAGCCACCTCGGGGACCTCGAACTCGCCGTGCCCCGCGAGAGCCTGCAATGGCGCCCCGGCCCCTTCCACCGCGCACTGGCGCACCTCCCGGCCCGCTTCGGTCCCATCACGCCGCAGAAAACTGGAGTCACCCCATGGAGCAGCCCCTCGTCCTCGACCCCGCCGGCCGCGACATCCACGGCGAGTCCGCTCTCCTCCGTGAGCGCGGGCCGGCGGCCCGGGTCGTACTCCCCGGCGCCGTAGACGCCTGGGCCGTCAGCAGCCACTCGCTCCTCAAGGAACTCCTGACCGACGACCGCGTGACCAAGGACCCGCGCGCCTGGAGCCCCTGGCAGCGCGGCGAGATCACCCCGGACATGTGGGTCTACACCTGGGTGGCGGTCTCCAACATGTTCACCGCCGCGGGGCAGGACCACCGCCGCCTGCGCAAACTCGTCACCCCCGCGTTCACCGCACGCCGCATAGAGGCGCTGCGGCCCGTCATCCAGGAGATCGCCGACCGGCTGCTGGACGACGTGGCGACCGGCTCCGACGGCACGGTGGACCTGCGCAGCGCGTACGCCCACCCGCTGCCCATGCGGGTCATCTGTCATCTGTTCGGGCTGCCGGAGGAACTCCGGCCGCGGATGGCCCAGTTGGTCGAGAAGATCTTCGACACGACCATCGAGGACGCCGCGTCGAACTTCGCGGAGCTCCAGCAGATGCTGACCGACCTGATCGCGAGCAAGAGGCAGGAACCCGCCGACGACATGACCAGCGTCCTGATCGCCACCCGCGACGAGGACGGCACCCGTCTGAGCGAAGCCGAGCTGACCGACACCCTGCTGCTCATCATCAGCGCCGGGTTCGAGACCACCGTCAACCTCATCGGCAACGCGGTCCGCGCCCTGCTGGAACACCCGGAGCAGCTCCAGCAGGTCACCGAGGCCGGTGCGAAACGCTGGAACGACGTCATCGAGGAGACCCTGCGCTGGGAGCCGAGCGTGGCCCATCTGCCCCTGCGCTACGCCGTCGAGGACATCGACCTCCCGGACGGTCAGCGCATCACCAAGGGTGAGGCGATCCTCGCGTCCTACGCCGCGGCGGGCCGGGAACCGGCCCAGCACGGCCCGGACGCCGACCGTTTCGACATCGACCGGTTCGGCAGGGAGCACCTGGCGTTCGGCTACGGAGTCCACTTCTGCCTCGGGGCCCCGCTCGCGCGGCTGGAAGCCGACGTGGCCCTGACCACCCTGTTCGCCCGGTACCCGGACCTCGCCCTGGCGTCCCCCGCGGCGGACCTCACTCCGGTCGAGTCGTTCATCGTCAACGGATCCCAGCGCATCGACGTCACGCTGGACCGTCCCACTCCGGCCTGAGGACTGCGGCTCGCCGGACCCCGGGTCCGGCGGGCCGGCCGGTCCCGGTGTCCACCGGCCGGCTCGCCGGACCCGCCCCTGCCGTCGTTACTCCCGGTCCTCGGCGGGCAGGAGCCCGGCCGCGTCCAGCAGGTAGTCGGTCATCGGGTCGTAGTAGCGCGGGTCGGCCACGTGGTCGTCGAGCGGCACGGTGACCTGGAGGGTGCCCTCCGCCTCGCCGAGGAAGAGCGCGGGGTCGTTGCAGTCCGCGTAACCGATCGAGTCGATGCCGCGCTGACCGGCGCATCCGGCCCAGCCGTGGTCGGCCACGACGAGATCGGGCCGCGGCCTGCCCTCGCGCTCCAGGCCGTCCAGGATCGCCGCCATCGGGACCGGGGAGTGCGTGTGCCACAGGGTCGCCCCGCGCTCCAGCACCGCGACGTCGGCGAACTGGAAGACCATGCCCTCGTCGGCCATCAGGCCGCCGGGGATCCGGACGATCTCGCATCCGGCGGCCCGCAGGGCGTTCGCGGTCTGCCGGTGGACGTCGAGCAGCCCGCCCGGGTGGCCGGTCGCGAACAGCACCCGCTCCCCGTCGGCGGCCGCCTTGCGCAGCCGGGCCGCCATCCGGTCCAGGGCGTCGACCGTCAGCTCCGGGTCGATGGTGTCCTGGCCCTGCCGGTGCTCCGGATCGTCGCTGACGCCGCACCTCTCGGCCATCACGGCCAGGACGTCCTGCTCGTCGGTCCACCGGTCGCCGAGCTCCAGCCCCAGCCAGAAATGGCGGTTGCCGTTGGCGAGCTGGCGGTAGTGGGAGAGGTTGTTGTCCCGGGGGGTGGCGACGTCGCCCGCGATACGGGTGCGGACGAGGTGCTCGACGAGGGCGGCGCGGCTGGGTATCGGCATGCACCCATTGTGCCGTCGGGGGCGCGCTGTGTGCCTGGCGTCTTACCCGACGGACACGGTTCGGGCTCCGCCCGCCGGTCCTGCCCCGCCCGGTCAGGGGAGTACACCGGCTTCAGCGCCTCCGGCGGTGGTCCAGGTAGACCGCCAGGGCGCCGAGGGCCAGCAGGCCGTACGGCGTGGACCCAGGCCTTCCACCGCCGCGCGCCCGGGTTCGCCGGACCTCGCCGTGCTGGACGGTGAGGTCGCGGTTGGCCATGTCGTCGACGATGGCGCGCATCTGCTCCGCGGCCCCCATATGGGCGAGCGTTCCCTCGAGCGCGCGCCGCGCCGACTGCAGGGGCGAGGCCGTCTCGCGGGCTATGTGCAGCATGATGCGGGGAATCTCCCGCTCGAAGATGTCGACCAGTGTCAGCTCGGGTGCGAGGCAGCGCACGGAACCCTCGAGGTTGGCGAAGGACTTGCCCAGGAGGGATACGGCTGGACAGGAGGCGATGCCCCTCCTGGTGGCCTTCTCCAGGACGCTGGTGAGCATGACGCCGAAGTTCATGTCCCGCAGCGAGGCTCCCGCGATCTTCGGGACGAGGACCGCCATGTCCTGGGAGAACCCGGGGACGTCGGACCACGGTGTGGTGCGGCCCATTTCCACCCACGCCCTGGCCAGGCCGTGGCCGTCGTTCTGCGAGACCGCCATGAGGACGAGGAGCAGCCGCATGCTGGACCGCTGGTCGATGCGGCCGACCATCCCCCAGTCGATCAGGGTCGCCTGCCCGTCCGGGGCCACGAAGACGTTACCGGCGTGGGGATCGGCGTGGTAGAAGCGCTCGATGAAGTAGCCGCGGTACATGAAGGCGATCAGCTGACGGCTGACGGCCCGCCTGTCGTGGTCCGGCAGATCCAGGCTGTTCGCCCGGGCGACGGAGACTCCGGGTGCCATGGACTGCACCAGTACGCCCGGGGTCGCGGCCAGGACCCTCGGCACCGTCAGCCGGTCGAAGCCCCGCAGTGCCTCACGGGCGCGGTCCATGTTCGCGGCTTCCTTGGTGAAGTCGAGCTCCGGTTCCATGGCGTCGAAGACGTTCCCCAGCATGGACTCGACGTCGACGACCGCGCCGAACCGCGGGGCCGCTCTGGGGACCAGCGCCGCCGCACGCCGCAGCAGCGCCATGTCCGAGAGGACGGTGTCGCGGATGCCCGGTCGCTGCACCTTGATCACGCCCGGGGAGCCGCCGGGAAGGGTGACCCGGTACACCTGGGCCACCGAGGCCGTGCCGAGCGGCCGTACGGTGTCGATGTCGTCGAAGTACCGCTTCCAGTCGGCGCCGAGGTTCTGCTCCAGGACCGGTTCGAGCTCGTGGAACGGCTGTTCCCGCACCTCGTCGTGCAGGTTCCGCAGTTCGTCGATCATGATCGGGGACACCATGTCCGGACGGGTGGACAGGATCTGCCCGATCTTGACGTAGAAGGGCCCCAGGCTTTCCAGGGCGGTTCGGACGGCACGGGCGCGCCTGCGCTCGCGGTCCTCCTGGCCGTGCTCCTCGGGGTCGCGTTCCCTGTCGGCGCGGGAGCCTCCGGTTCGCGGGGCTTCACCGACGGTGTCGCGGCCCAGTTGTGTCAGCACTTTGACGACCACCCGCAGGCGATCGCCGGTGCGCGGGGTCATGGCAGATTCCTCACGGTGACGGCACGGCTGCCGGGAGAGCCGGCTCGCACCACCCTTCCACCGCACCCGCGGAGCGCCTGACCTCCGCCGCCGGGCGGCGGCGATCAGACACGTCGGAGATACGTCGCTACTTCTTGACGCCGAGGCCCTTCGCCGCGCCGAGCAGCGGTTCCATCGCCCTCAGGGCGCTCAGCAGCCCCTCGATCAGCTCGCTCAGCTGCTGGACCTGCTGCGGCAGCGCCGACAGTCCCTGCAGCGCGTCGCCGGCCGAACCGAGGGCGCCCAGGGGTGCGCCCGCATCGGGGAACGACGACGTCCGCTGGGTCCCGATCGCGGAGAGGGCGCCGGCCGCGGCGCCTCCCAGCCCGGCGACCGCGGGAGCCGCGGCCGCGAACCCGCCCGACGGGCCGCCCCCGGAGAGCAGGAGGAGCGCCGCGAGGTCGCGGTTCTTGTTCTTCTTCTTGCTGTCGTCGCCCTTCAACAGGGACATGACCAAGGCGTTACGCATCGCATCGCCGGGCATCGCGGCCAGGGCGTGGGACGACAGCCCGAGTGGCAGGTCGTCGTCCTCGTCCCGGTCCAGCAACTCGTCGTACGCCTTCTTCCAGTCGTCGGCGACATCGCCGTAGAAGTCTTTCAAGGTGTCGAAGGTGCCCACAGGTCCCCTCCTGCTTCAGGTTCTTGATTCGCGAATCCGTCGCGACGCGTGAGCGGCGCCTGAGCACCGCTGGAGGAACGGAACTTATCACCGGATCAGAGCACGATAAGTATTACTTTTCATAGCGATGCGGCACCCGAGAAATAGCCGGGCCGCGCGACCCCATCCGCCAGGGCCGAGGAATAGCGCGAAAGAGGGGAGACAATGGCATGGACAGGCCATCCAGCACTGTGATCAGCGTGTCATCCGAATGAGTGAGGATCTTGGTTCCACACTTCGTTCCGCGAGTGAACTCGGGTAGCGCGCAGGCGCCCGCAAGAATTCGGCACCCGAAAATCGGCCGAATCGGGCGATACGCAATTCAGCCACACACAGTTCAGCCAATGACGGATTTTCGGCCAGAACACCTAACCCGAACGAGCGACGTTTCCCTTTCGCCGGACCGATCGTTGGGTCTCCCGTGAGCCATTGGCCGTGAGCCATTGGAGTGAGCATTACGTCACCCTTGAACGAAGGAACGTGCCTGCCCGTGAACGTCACCACCAGAGAACCCTGGTTCCCGCACCAGCGCCTCGAAGCGCCTCTCCCAGCCGTCCGGCTCTTCTGCGTTCCCCATGGCGGGGCGGGCGGTTCCGCCTTCCGGTCCTGGCAGGGCAGGGTCGGCGACAGGGCCGAGGTGGTCCCCGTTCAGCTTCCTGGCCGCGACATCCGGCTGTCGGAACCTGCCGAGCCCTCGGTCACCGGGCTCGCGGAGCGGCTCGCGGGTCCGGTGGGCGATCGGGCCGACGGACTGCCCTATGTGCTTTTCGGCCACAGCATGGGGGCTTTGCTCGTATACGAACTCGGACTCATGCTTCAAAGCGCCCCCCATCCCCCTTCGGCTCTGGTCGTTTCGGGAAGTGTTCCGCCGCACATCTCCCGGCGCACCGCCCCCATGCACACGCTTCCGGACGACGAGTTCCTGAAGCGTCTCGGAATGCTCGGGGGAATTCCGGATGAACTGCTCACCAACGAGGAGTGGCAAGACCTCTTCCTCCCCGGGCTGCGCACCGACTTCGAGGCGGCCGAGACCTATCGGCCCCAGGATTCACTGCTGTCCGGAATTCCGCTCATCGCTCTCGGCGGACGCGACGACCCCGCGGCTCCGCCCGCCGATGTCGAGCGCTGGCGCGAGCTCGCCGCCGATGTCACCGTCCGGATTTTCGACGGCGACCACTTCTTCGTTTTCACGTCGGAGGAGCAGGTGCTCCCCTTCCTTACCGCCACCTGCCTGGCCGTCTGACGTGATTTTCCCCCATGCCCGGCCACAGCTGATCGAGGATCACCTTTCGTGAGCAACAGAACTGTACGAAAAGGACGCTACGGGGTGGACGGCCCCGGCTGGCTGTCCGGACTCTTCGCCGGGGTCGCGGCACCGCTGCTCGCGGTCGCGGCCGGCGGACCCCGGTGGCTGCTGCGCATCCCCCCGGTGGTCGCCGCCCCGGCGGGGCTCTACCTCCACTCGACCCTGCGGGGGAAGTTCCTGGTCTGGGAAGAGGAGCTCGACGCCCTCCGCCTGAGCGGGGACGAGCACGTCCTGGACCTGGGCTGCGGGCGCGGGGCGGTGCTGACAGCCGTGGCGCACCGCGTGCCGAAGGGGCGCGTGACCGGGGTCGACCTGTGGCGCTCGGTGGACCAGTCCGGCAACAACGAGCGGGCCACCACCGACAACATCCGCCGTGCCGGGATCGTTGCCGAGACCGAGCTGCTCACCGCCGACATGCGGAAGCTGCCGCTCGAGAACGGCCGGTTCGACCTCGTGGTGTCCAGCATGGCGATCCACAACATCCCCGGCGCCGCGGGCCGCAGGGACGCCGTCCGTGAGGCCTACCGGGTCCTCAAACCCGGCGGACGGCTCCTCATCATCGACATCCTCCACACCTCCGACTACCTCGACGCCCTGCACACGACGGACGCGGTGAACATCTCCCGTACCGGTGCCGGTCCCCGCATGTGGTGGAGCGGGCCCTGGGTCGGGACCAGCGTGGTGAGCGCGGAGAAACCTCCCGCCGACCCCGGTCCCGGCGAACCCTCCCACCCCGATCCGAGCGAAAACGACTGAGACGGCACGCACGATATGGATCTGACAGGAATGTTTCCGGGAGTACGCGGTCCGGGCCCGCGCAGCCTCGTCGACCTGCTGCGGTCACGGGCCGCCGAGCAGCCCGACCGACGCGCCTTCGTCTTCCTGGGCAGCGACGGCGAGGAGGAGTCCCACCTCACCTACGCACAACTCGACCACCGCGCACGGCTCGTGGCGGTGACCCTGCGGGAGCGGAGCGAGCCGGGAGACCGGGTCCTGATCCTGCATCCGCCGGGCGAGGCCTATCTGACCTCGTTCTTCGGCTGCCTCTACGCCGGGGTCATCGCCGTACCGGCCTATCCGCCGCAGCCGCGCAACCTCGCCCGGCTCCGGGCCGTCGTCGCGGACTCGTCGCCGGTCGCCGCGCTCACCGGTGACCGGCTCATGGCCTCCGTCGAGCGCCGCTTCCCCGACGCCCCCGAGCTGCGGGCTGTCACCTGGCTGCCGACAGGCGCGCTGAACGGCGATCCCGGGCGGTGGACGGATCCGCGCGCCGGCTCCGGCAGCCTCGCCTTCCTCCAGTACACCTCGGGCAGCACCGCGGCGCCCAAGGGCGTGATGGTCACCCACGGCAACCTGTTGCAGAACTCCGCGCAGATCCACCGGCGCCTGCGGACCACGGAGGACTCCTGCGTGGTGAGCTGGCTGCCGCCCTTCCACGACATGGGTCTCATCGGGGGCATCCTGCAGCCCCTCACCGTCGGGTTCCCCGGCATTCTGATGGCACCGGGGACCTTCGTCCTGGACCCGGTCCAGTGGCTGCGCGCGATCTCCGCCTACGGCGCCACGGTGAGTCCCGTGCCGCCGTTCGCCCTGGACCTGTGCACCGAGCGTGTGGATCCGGCCGAGCGGGCGCCCCTCGACCTGAGCACCCTGGAGACGGTCGTCGTCGGCGCCGAGCCGGTCCGGACCGCGACGCTGGACCGTTTCGCCGACCGCTTCGCCTGCTGGGGGCTGCGCCGGGAAGCCTTGCGTCCGAGCTTCGGGCTCGCCGAGGCCACGCTGATGGTGTCGAGCGGCGTCCACCTCTCCCGTTCGGTCGCCGTCGACGTCGATGCCGCGTCCCTGGAGGCCGGCTCCGTCGTGGACGGGAGCGGCGATCCGCGCCCCGGTCACGGCCGGAACATCGTCGGCTGCGGTTCCGCCGTCGACGGACAGCGGCTGCTCGTCGTCGATCCGGCCACCGCGGTGCCCTGCGGCCCCGGGCGGGTCGGGGAGATCTGGGTCGCCGGTCCGAACGTCGCCCAGGGCTACTGGGAGCGTGAGACGGAGAGCAAGGCCACCTTCCACGCCGAACTCGCCACCGGCGAGGGACCGTTCATGCGCACCGGCGACCTCGGCTTCCTGCGGGACGGCGAACTGTTCGTCACCGGCCGCAGCAAGGACCTGATCATCATCCGGGGCCGCAACCTCTACCCGCAGGACATCGAGCGCTGCGCGGAGAGCGGCCACCCGGCCTTGCAGTCGCACGCCTCGGCGGCCGTCGGTGTCGAGGACGGGGACGGCACGGAGCGGCTGGTGCTCATCGCCGAACTCCGGCGCGGAGTGGACGTGCCCGACGCGGCCGAGGTGGCAAGGGGCCTCGTCCGGGCCATCGCGGCGGAGTTCGATGTCCGCCTCCATGAACTGGTCCTCGTCCGCGCCGCCACCATTCCCAAGACCTCCAGCGGCAAGATCCAGCGCAGGGGTGCCCGGCAGGCGCTCCTCGACGGCACGCTCACCGTCGTCGGACGGTGGACCGCCGACGGGAAGGAAGCGGCGCACCCCGGGTCCTGCCACCGTTCCGCCGTGGAGGCGTACCTGACGGACCTGGTCGTGGACGTCGCGCCCGAGGGCACCTGCCGTCCCGGCCGGGAGCAGTCGCTGCTGGACCTGGGCCTGGAGTCGTTGTCCACCCTGCGGCTCATCGGCCGGATCCGGCGCGATCTCGGTGTCGACGTGTCCGACCTCGCGTACGGGGACGATCTCACCGTCGCCGTACTGGCGGACGCCGTCGTCGGTGAGCGGCCGGACGGTCTGCCGCTCATGGACGACGGCACGCTCCGTCCGGCCGCCACGCCGGAGGACACCGGCGCCGGACGCGTCGGCACCAACGAGCCGTTCCCCCAGACCGACACCCAGCAGGCGTACTGCCTGGGCCGCACGGACACCTTCGAGCTCGGCAACGTCTCCACCCATGCCTACCTGGAGTTCGACGCCCCTGAGCTCGACCTGCCACGCTTCGAGCTGGCCTGGCGGCGGGTGATCGACCGGCACGAGATGCTGCGTGCCGTCATGCTGCCCGACACCAACGAGCAGCGAATCCTCGCCGAAGTGCCGCCGTACGACATCCAGGTGACCGATCTGCGCGGCCGTGGGCAGCGGGAGGCCGAGGCCGAGCTCGCGGCCACCAGGGACCGCCTCTCGCACGAGGTGCGCCCGGCCGGCCGGTGGCCGCTGTTCGAGGTCGCCGCCACCCGGCTGGACAGCGGTCTGCGGATCCACCTCAGCGTCGACGCGCTGATCGCCGACTTCTCCTCGGGCAAGGTGCTGTTCCGCGACCTGTCCCGGTTCTACGACGACCCGGCCGTCGAACTCCCCCCACCTGCCGCCTCGTTCCGCGACCACGTGCGGGCGGAGGCGGAGCACAAGGACGGGTCCGAGTACCGGCGGTCACGCGACTACTGGTGGAGCCGGCTGGCCGCCCTGCCCCCGGCACCCGCACTTCCCACGGCCGCCCCCGCCCGGTCCGTCCGTCAGCCGCGGTTCACACGCCGGGAGACCGTGCTGCCCGGCACGGTCTGGCAGCCGCTCAAGGAGCGGGCGGCCGAAGCCGGGCTGACGCCGACCGGTCTGCTGCTCGCCGTCTACGCCGAGGTGCTGGCGGCGTGGAGCAACAGCAGGCACTTCACGCTGAACGTACCGCGCCTCAATCGTCCCGTCGCCGACCGGGAGTTCGACGAGGTGATCGGCCAGTTCGCTTCCTTCACCCTGTTGGAGGTCGACCACCGCGCGCCCGGAAACTTCCAGGACCGGGCGCGCAGGCTCCAGCAGCAGCTGCGGGACGATCTGAGGCACCAGGACGTCAGCGGGGTCGAGGTGCTCCGTGAACTGATGCGCCTGCAGGGCGGCTTCGACCGGGCGCTGATGCCGGTGGTCATGACCAGCAACCTCGCCTTCACGGCCGCCGGCAGGAGCTCGCTGGAGAAGCTGCTCCACCCGGTGTTCAGCGTGTCGCAGACACCCCAGGTGACTCTGGACCAGCAGGTGCAGGAGGACGAGGACGACGGCGCGCTCCTCCTGAACTGGGACGTGGTCGAGGAGTTGTTCCCCGCAGGTCTCGTCGACGGCATGTTCGCCGCGCACTCGGCGCTGCTCCACGCTCTCGCCACCGACGGGGACACCTGGTCCCGGAGCGCACCGCTCGCCCCGCCGGCCGTGGGGGACGGGGCTTCCCGCAGGGGCGTGGGCCCGGCGCGGGCGGTCCCCGCCGTCCAGGTGCAGAGCCTCTTCGAGGCACGGGCGGCCGCCCGGCCCGACGCCGTCGCCGTGATCGCCCCGGACAAGGTCCTCTCGTACGCCCAGCTCTCGTACGCGGCCCAGCAGGCCGGGCGGTGGCTGTGCGGGCACGGCGCCCGGCCGGACCGGCTGGTCGCGATCGTCATGGAGAAGGGCTGGGAGCAGGTGGTCGCGGCCTACGCCGTGCTCTTCTCCGGTGCCGCCTACCTGCCGATCGACCCCGAACTGCCCACTGAGCGCATCCACCACCTGCTCGACCGGGGTGAGGTCGGTCTGGTCCTGACGCAGTCGCACCTGGACAGCACGATGGACTGGCCCTCCGGGCTCCTGCGGCTCTGCCTGGACCGGCCGCTGCCCCCGGCGGACACCCCGCTGCCGTCGGCCGGCGGCCCCGACGACCTCGTGTACACGATGTTCACCTCGGGCTCGACCGGTGAGCCGAAGGGGGTCATGGTCAACCACCGGGCGCTGGTGAACTGCCTGGCCGAGACGGCCGATACCTTTGGGATCACCACCACCGACCGTGCTCTGGCGGTCGCCGCACTCCACCACGACCTCTCCGTCTTCGACCTCTTCGGTGTACTCGGCGCGGGCGGCACCCTGGTCGTGCCCGCCGCCGCCGAACGCCGTGACCCGGCGCACTGGGCGGAACTCGTCGGCACCCACGGGGTGACGGTGTGGAATTCGGTGCCCGCCATGATGGAGATGCTCCTGGAGAGCGTCGCCGGAAACGCCGGGCCGCTCGCCTCGCTCCGCCTGGCGTTCCTCGGTGGCGACTGGATCCCGCTGACCGTGCCGGGCCGGCTGGCCGCATCGGCGCCGGGAGCCGAGCTGGTCTCCGTCGGCGGGCCGACCGAGACCACGCTGTGGAGCATCTGGTACCGCGTCGGCGAGGTCGACCCCGCCTGGCGGAGCATCCCCTACGGCTCCCCCATCGCCAATGTCACCTACCACCTGCTGGACGACCGGCTGCGGGAGTGCCCGGACTGGGTGACCGGCGAGATGTACGTCTCCGGTGTCTCGCTGGCCGACGGCTACTGGCGCGACCCCGAACGCACCGGCGCCCTGTTCATCGAGCACCCGGAGACCGGGGAGCGGATGTACCGCACCGGGGACCTCGGCCGGTGGCGGCCCGACGGCACCATCGAGTTCATGGGCCGGGCCGACTTCCAGGTCAAGATCCACGGTCAGCGCATCGAGCTCGGCGAGATCGAGACCGCGCTGCTCGCCCACCCGGACGTCGCGTCGGCCGTCGTCACCGCGATGCCCCGTCCCGACCGGCCCGGCCACGACGGCCTGGCCGCCTATGTCGTCGCGGAGTCACGGACCGCGCCGCCGGGGGTGGCGGAGTTCGAGGAGTCCCGGCGCCGGGACATCCAGGTCCTCGATCCGGTGGCACGGGCCGAGTTCAAGCTCGCCCGGCACGGGCTCCGGCGGGAGCCCGGCCGCCCCCGGGTCCCCCTGGTCCACGCCCCGGAGGAACCGATGCGGCGGCGCAGCGACCGCGAGTTCCTCCCCGCGCCGGTCACGCTCGCCGAACTGTCCGACTGCCTGGGCCTGCTGCGGCAGGCCGAGGTGGACGGGCTGCCCAAGTGCCGGTACCCGTCGGCCGGGGGGCTCTACCCGGTCCAGACGTACGTGCATGTGAAGCCCGGGGCGGTGACCGGACTGCCCGCGGGCGCGTACTACCTCGATCCGCGGGAGAACTCCCTGGTGTCCCTCGCCGAGGACGCCACGGTCGGGGCCGAGGTGCATGCCGCGCACAACCGCGCCCTCTACGACGGGGCCGGCTTCAGCCTGTTCCTGATCGCCGACCGCGCCGCGATCGAGCCGATGTACGGTCCGCTCGCCCGTGACCTCTGCCTGCTGGAAGCCGGTTACATGGGCCAGCTCCTGATGGACCGGGCCGCGCGCTCCGATATCGGTCTCTGCCCGATCGGCGAACTCTCCTTCGGCCCGGTCAGGGAGCTCTTCGCCCTGGACGACAACCACGAGCTGGTGCACACCCTGGTCGGCGGCCGGGTCGACCGCAGCGCTCCCGCCCGTACGGTCGTCCCGGCCGAACCGCTGGCCGACCGGCTGCGGGGCTGGCTCCGCGAGCGGCTGCCCGCCCACATGGTTCCCGAACATGTGACGCCGCTGGAGAGCTGGCCCCTCAGCGCCAACGGCAAGGTCGACCGGCTCAGCCTGCCCGCTCCGAGGAAGCTCCGGGACGCGCCCGGGTTCGTCGCGCCCCGCACGCCCACCGAGGAGCAGCTCGCCGCCATCTGGTGCGAGCTGCTGGATCTGCCCCGGGTCGGGGTCCGGGACAACTTCTTCGAGCTCGGTGGCCACTCCCTGGCCGCGACGCGCCTGATCAGCCGGGTCCGCGACCGGTTCCGGATCACGATCAGCCTCCGCGAGGTCTTCACCGCCCGTACCGTCGCGGACCTGGCGGTCACGGTCGACCGTATCCGGGGTGGTGAGGTGGGCGGGCGCGTGTGACGTGCGTGCGGCCGCTGCCGCCCCGGGCCCGCCGTGGCCCGCGGGCGGCAGCGGCTTTCGCGCTGTCCGTGCGGGGCGGTCGGCCCGAGGTCCCGGCTACGAGGCAGCCGCCTCGAACGCCCCCCGCGCCAGCCGGTGCAGCAGGGCGGCGGTGGCCGTGCGGTCCGGGAGGGCTTCGGGGCGGGTCAGGTGGGGGGTGGAGTTCAGGAGGCCGAAGACCGCGTGGACGGTGACCCTGGCCTCGCTCTCCACGAGGGCCGGATAGAGGGCGCGGACGACCTCGACCCAGACCTCCACGTACTGCCGCTGGAGCTGGCGGACGCGCTTGCGGTCGGTGTCGCGCAGGCGGTCCAGCTCGCGGTCGTGGAGGGTGATCAGCGGGCGGTCGTCCAGGGCGAAGTCGATGTGGCCCTCGATGAGGGCGTCCAGGAGAGCGTCCGGGGAGCCGTCCCGGGAGGCGTCGTCCTCGGTGACGCGCAGCCTGCCGCCGGCGAGCAGGCGCTCGCTGATGCCGACGAGCAGCTCGGCGAGCATCGCGTCCTTGCCGGGGAAGTGGCGGTAGAGGCCGGGGCCGCTGATACCGACCGCGGCTCCTATCTCGTCGACCCCGACACCGTGGAAGCCGCGCTCGGCGAAGAGGCGGGCCGCCTCCCTGAGGATCTGCTCGCGGCGGGTGGGGGCCGCGACACGGGCGGCGGCATTGGTGCTCATGAGGATTCATTCTAGACAGGCGGGTTAGCGCTCGTTAACCTGAGCGTCACAGACGTTAACGCTCATTAACTCTCATCCGGTTCAGCGGTACGGGCAAGGGGGCTCGACAGGATGCAGCAGGCACCGGTCCTGGTGAGTGCGGCCGATCCCGCCTCGGAGGCCTGGCAGGCCAACGAGGCGGCGCATCACGCGCTCGCCGAGGAGCTGCGCACGCGGCTCGCCACGGCACGGCTCGGAGGGGGTGAGAAGGCCCGCGCCCGGCATGTCTCGCGCGGGAAGCTGCTTCCCCGGGAGCGGGTGGACGCCCTCCTCGATCCGGGTTCGCCCTTCCTGGAGCTGGCGCCGCTCGCGGCCGAGGGGCTCTACGGGGGCGCGGCGCCGGCCGCCGGGGTGATCGCCGGAATCGGGCGGGTCAGCGGCCGGGAGTGCGTGATCGTCGCCAATGACGCGACCGTCAAGGGCGGCACGTACTACCCCATGACGGTGAAGAAGCACCTCCGCGCCCAGGAGGTGGCCCTGGAGAACCGGCTGCCGTGCCTGTACCTGGTGGACTCGGGGGGCGCGTTCCTCCCGATGCAGGACGAGGTGTTCCCCGACCGGGACCACTTCGGGCGGATCTTCTACAACCAGGCCCGGATGTCGGGCGCCGGCATCCCGCAGATCGCCGCGGTGCTCGGCTCCTGCACGGCCGGCGGGGCGTACGTCCCGGCGATGAGTGACGAGGCCGTCATCGTGCGGAACCAGGGCACGATCTTCCTGGGCGGCCCGCCGCTGGTGAAGGCCGCCACCGGCGAGGTCGTCACGGCGGAGGAGCTGGGCGGCGGCGAGGTGCACTCCCGTACGTCCGGGGTCACCGACCACCTCGCCGAGGACGACGCGCACGCGCTGCGGATCGTGCGGAACATCGTCGCGACCCTCCCGGACCGCGGCCCGCTCCCCTGGTCCGTGGAGCCCGCCGAGGAGCCGAAGGCGGACCCCGCCGGGCTGTACGGCGCGGTGCCGGTCGACTCGCGTACGCCCTACGACGTACGGGAGGTCATCGCCCGGGTCGTGGACGGCTCCCGCTTCCAGGAGTTCAAGGCCGAGTACGGCCAGACGCTGATCACGGGCTTCGCCCGCATCCACGGCCACCCCGTCGGCATCGTCGCCAACAACGGCATCCTGTTCTCGGAGTCCGCCCAGAAGGGCGCCCACTTCATCGAGCTGTGCGACCAGCGCGGCATCCCGCTGGTCTTCCTCCAGAACATCTCCGGCTTCATGGTCGGCCGGGACTACGAGGCCGGGGGCATCGCCAAGCACGGCGCCAAGATGGTGACGGCCGTGGCGTGCACGCGGGTGCCCAAGCTGACGGTGGTCGTCGGCGGCTCGTACGGCGCCGGGAACTACTCCATGTGCGGCCGGGCCTATTCACCGCGCTTCCTGTGGATGTGGCCGAACGCCAAGATCTCCGTCATGGGCGGCGAGCAGGCCGCCTCCGTGCTGGCCACCGTCAAGCGGGACCAGATCGAGGGCCGGGGCGAGGAGTGGCCCGCCGAGGAGGAGGAGGCCTTCAAGGATCCGGTCCGCGCGCAGTACGAGCAGCAGGGCAACGCCTACTACGCCACCGCCCGGCTCTGGGACGACGGCGTGATCGACCCGACGGAGACCCGGCAGGTGCTGGGACTCGCCCTGACCGCGTGTGCCAACGCCCCGCTGGGTGAGCCCAGTTTCGGCGTCTTCCGGATGTGATGTGAGGACCTCCATGTTCAGCACTGTTCTGGTCGCCAACCGTGGCGAGATCGCGGTCCGGGTCATCCGGACCCTGCGCGAGCTCGGTGTGCGGTCGGTCGCCGTCTTCAGCGACGCCGACGCGGACGCCCGGCACGTCCGGGAGGCCGATACGGCAGTCCGGATCGGGCCCGCTCCGGCCGGTGAGAGCTACTTGTCCGTGGAACGGCTGCTGGACGCCGCCCGCCGCACCGGCGCCGAGGCCGTCCACCCCGGTTACGGCTTCCTCGCCGAGAACGCGGGCTTCGCCCAGGCCTGCGCGGAGGCGGGTCTGGTCTTCATCGGTCCGCCCGCCGCGGCGATCTCGCTGATGGGCGACAAGATCCGCGCCAAGGAGACCGTCGCGGCGGCGGGGGTGCCCGTCGTACCCGGTTCCTCGGGGAGCGGGCTCACCGACACGCAACTGGGCGCGGCCGCACGGGAGATCGGGATGCCCGTCCTGCTGAAGCCGTCGGCGGGCGGCGGCGGCAAGGGCATGCGGCTGGTGCGCGAGGAGGCGCTGCTGGCCGACGAGATCGCGGCGGCCCGGCGCGAGGCGCGCGCCTCCTTCGGCGACGACACCCTCCTGGTGGAGCGGTGGATCGACCGGCCCCGGCACATCGAGATCCAGGTCCTGGCCGACGGACACGGCAACGTCGTGCACCTCGGGGAGCGCGAGTGCTCGCTCCAGCGCCGCCACCAGAAGATCATCGAGGAGGCGCCCTCGGTCCTGCTCGACGAGCGGACCCGGGCCGCGATGGGTGAGGCCGCCGTGCAGGCGGCCCGGTCGTGCGGGTACGTGGGCGCGGGGACGGTCGAGTTCATCGTCCCGGGCAACGACCCCGCCTCGTACTGGTTCATGGAGATGAACACCCGTCTCCAGGTCGAGCACCCGGTCACGGAGCTGGTCACCGGGCTCGACCTGGTGGAGTGGCAGCTGCGGGTCGCGTCCGGCGCCCGGCTGCCGTACGCGCAGGCCGACATCGCGCTGACCGGGCACGCCGTCGAGGCCAGGGTCTGCGCGGAGGACCCGGCGCGCGGCTTCCTCCCGTCCGGCGGCACGGTGCTCGCGCTGCGCGAGCCGCAGGGCGGCGGGGTGCGGACGGACTCGGGCCTCAGCGAGGGCGTGCCGGTCGGCAGCACGTACGACCCGATGCTGTCGAAGGTCATCGCGTTCGGCCCCGACCGGCCCACGGCGCTGCGCCGGCTGCGGGCGGCGCTGGCGGGCACCGTGGTGCTGGGCGTCCCGACGAACGCCGGGTTCCTGCGGCGGCTGCTGGCCCATCCGGCGGTGGCCGCGGGGGATCTGGACACCGGTCTCGTGGAGCGGGAGGCCGACGGCCTCGTGCCGGACGGGGTCCCGGAGGAGGTGTACGCGGCGGCGGCCCTGCTGCGGCAGCCGCCGGCCGCGCCCGCCGGCGGCTGGGTCGACCCGTTCTCGGTGCCCAGCGGCTGGCGGCTCGGCGGTACACCGGCGGAGACCTTCCACCACTTCCGCGTTCCCGGCCACGAGCCGGTGCGGGTGGGGCTGCGTACGGGCGCGGAGGGCACCGCGTCTCTGACGTTCGGCCACGCCGGAGACCGCGGGGAGGCGGCGGACGCGTGCGGGCCCGTGCCCTCGCTGCCCGGCGCGAGGACGTCCCGGCTCGTCGAGGCGTCCGGGCCACGCGTCGTCGTCGAACTCGACGGCCTGACCCACACGTTCAGCACGGCCGCCTCCCGGGACGGCGTCTGGCTCGGCCGGGACGGCGACGCCTGGCACGTCCAGGACCATGACCCGGTGGAGGCGTCCCTCAGCGGGGCGGCGCGTTCGGGCGCGGACACGCTGGCCGCGCCCATGCCCGGGACCGTCACGGTGGTGAAGGTCGCGGTCGGGGACGAGGTCGTCGCAGGGCAGAGCCTGCTGGTCGTCGAGGCGATGAAGATGGAACACGTCATCTCCGCCCCGCACTCCGGCACGGTCACCGAGCTGGACGTCACCGCCGGCGCCACGGTCGCCATGGACCAGATCCTGGCCGTGGTGGCTCCGGGGGAGGAATCGTGACCGGCACCGGACTGCCCATGACGGTGGCCTCGCCGGGGCTGCCCTCCCGGGTCCGCATCCATGAGGTCGGTGCGCGCGACGGGCTGCAGAACGAGAAGACCGTCGTACCGACCGAGGTGAAGGCGGAGTTCATCCGCCGGCTGGCACGGGCCGGGCTCTCCACGATCGAGGCGACCAGCTTCGTGCACCCGAAGTGGGTGCCCCAACTGGCGGACGCCGAGCAGCTCTTCCCGATGCTCGGCGACGTCGGGGACGTGGCGCTGCCCGTCCTCGTGCCGAACGAGCGCGGGCTGGACCGGGCGCTCGCGCTCGGCGCCCGCCGGATCGCCGTGTTCGGCTCGGCCACCGAGACGTTCGCCGCCCGCAACCTCAACCGCACGGTCGACGAGTCGCTCGCCATGTTCGAACCGGTCGTGGCGCGGGCGAAGGAGGCCGGGGTTCATGTGCGCGGCTACCTGTCCATGTGCTTCGGTGACCCGTGGGAGGGCGCGGTGCCGGTCTCCCAGGTCGTCCGCGTCGCGAAGGCGCTGATGGACCTCGGCTGCGACGAGCTGTCCCTGGGCGACACGATCGGCGTGGCCACCCCCGGCCACGTGCGGGAGCTGCTCTCCGGGCTCGACGACGAGGGCGTGCGCACCGGGACGATCGGGGTGCACTTCCACGACACGTACGGCCAGGCGCTCTCCAACACCCTGGCCGCGCTCCAGCACGGGGTGACGACCGTCGACGCCTCCGCGGGCGGCCTCGGCGGCTGCCCGTACGCGAAGAGCGCGACCGGAAATCTCGCCACCGAGGATCTCGTGTGGATGCTCGACGGCCTCGGTGTCGATACCGGGGTCGATCTCGGCGCACTCACCGCCACGAGCGTGTGGATGGCCGAACAACTGGGCCGTCCGAGCCCGTCCCGAACCGTCCGCGCGCTGTCCCACAAGGAGTGAAGCACCCATGTCCCTTGACCACCGGCTGACCGCCGAGCACGAGGAACTGCGCCGCACCGTCGAGGAGTTCGCACACGATGTGATCGCCCCGAAGATCGGCGACTTCTACGAGCGCCACGAGTTCCCGTACGAGATCGTCGCCGAGATGGGGCGGATGGGCCTGTTCGGCCTGCCCTTCCCCGAGGAGTACGGCGGCATGGGCGGGGACTACCTCGCCCTCGGCATCGCCCTGGAGGAGCTGGCCCGCGTCGACTCGTCCGTGGCGATCACCCTGGAGGCGGGGGTCTCGCTCGGCGCCATGCCGGTCTTCCGCTTCGGGACCGAGGAGCAGAAGCAGCGGTGGCTGCCGAGGCTCTGCTCGGGCGAGGCGCTCGGCGCGTTCGGGCTGACCGAGCCGGACGGCGGCTCGGACGCGGGCGGCACCCGGACCACGGCGGTGCTGGACGAGGCCACCGGTGAGTGGGTGATCAACGGGTCCAAGTGCTTCATCACCAACTCCGGTACGGACATCACGGAGCTGGTGACGGTGACGGCGGTCACCGGGCGCAAGGAGAACGGCGCCCCTCGCATCTCGGCGATCATCGTCCCGTCCGGAACCCCCGGCTTCACGGTCGCCGCCCCGTACTCCAAGGTGGGGTGGAACGCCTCGGACACCCGCGAGCTGTCCTTCTCCGACGTCCGCGTCCCGGCGGAGAACCTCCTGGGTGAGGAGGGACGTGGTTACGCGCAGTTCCTGCGGATCCTGGACGAGGGCAGGATCGCCATCTCCGCGCTGTCGACAGGGCTGGCGCAGGGCTGTGTCGACGAGTCGCTGAAGTACGCGAGGGAGCGGCACGCCTTCGGGAAGCCGATCGGCGCCAACCAGGCCATCCAGTTCAAGATCGCCGACATGGAGACCCGGGCGCACATGGCCCGGATCGGCTGGCGCGACGCGGCCTCGCGGCTGCTGGCGGGCGAGCCCTTCAAGAAGGAGGCGGCGATCGCGAAGCTGTACTCGTCGACGGTGGCGGTGGACAACGCCCGCGAGGCGACACAGATCCACGGCGGCTACGGCTTCATGAACGAGTACCCGGTGGCCCGGATGTGGCGCGACTCCAAGATCCTGGAGATCGGCGAGGGCACCAGCGAGGTCCAGCGGATGCTGATCGCCCGGGAGCTGGGCATGGACGCCTGAGGCACTGAGGGCCGAGGCGATACATGCTCCACATCAGGCGTATATGTCCATCGGCCCCAGGAGGTCCACCATGGCGAAGACCCTCGTGGATGTGGACGACCAGATGCCGGCGTTCGCCCAGCGGCAGCTCGGCACTGCGACCAAGCGGGAGACGACCAACCGAGCACTGACGACAGAGAGCTCGTGAGGATCGGCCACCATCGGGGCCCCTCACCCATCGACATCCTCGTCGCCCTCACAGCCCGGCGGCATCGGCTCACCGTGCTGCACGTGGACGACGACTTCAGCGCGATCGCAAAGGTGTGCCCGGACATCGACATGCTGCGCCTGCGGCCGGTCACCGGCTGATCCCGGCCGTTCGACACAGCCGCCTTCCCTGGTCACGGGAAGGCGGCTTTCCCTTTGTCCCGGTAACGGAACGGCCGCTGCCCCTTGCCCTCCCGGCCTGCGATATGTGAGGTTAGGCTAGCCTTCCTTTGAATCGTCAGCGGGCGCCCTCGGCGCGTACGAAAGCAGACACACCCATGCCCAACGTCCGGACCAGCTCACTCTCCCGCCGCGGCCTGCTGGCCGCCGGTGGCGCCGTCGGTCTCGGCGCCGTCCTCGCAGCCTGCGGCGACGGCGACGAGAAGGGCTCCGCCTCGGGTTCGGGTACGGAGAAATCCGGCCCCTGGTCCTTCAAGGACGACCGCGGCGAGACGGCGAAGGCCGACTCCACTCCGAAGAACATCGTCGCCTTCGTGGGCGTCGCCGCCGCGCTCCACGACTACGGCATCGAGGTCAAGGGCGTCTTCGGCCCGACGAAGACCTCCGACGGCAAGGCCGACGTACAGGCCGGCGACCTCGACATCAGCAAGGTCGAGGTGCTGGGCAACGTCTGGGGCGAGTTCAACGTCGAGAAGTACGCGGGCCTGGCGCCGGAGCTCCTCGTCACCGCCATGTGGGAGAAGGACGCCCTCTGGTACGTGCCGGACCAGTCCAAGGACAAGATCCTCGAGCTGGCGCCGAGCGTCGCCCTGTGGGCCGCGCAGACCACCGTCCCGAAGGCGATCCAGCGCCACGAGGACCTCGCGGCCTCCCTCGGCGCCGACCTGAAGGCCAAGAAGGTCACCGACGCCAAGGCCGCCTTCGAGAAGGCCGCCGCCCGGCTGCGCGCCGCCGCCAAGTCGCAGCCGAACATCAAGGTCATGGTCGGTTCGGCCAGCCAGGACCTGTTCTACGTCTCGCTCGCGAAGATGTCGGCCGACACCTTGTACTTCCAGGAGCTCGGCGTGCAGTTCGTCGAGCCGAAGATCAAGGAAGGCGCCTTCTTCGAGGAGCTGAGCTGGGAGAACGTCGACAAGTACGACGCCGACATCATCATGATGGACAACCGCTCCTCGGCCCTGCAGCCCGACGCCCTGACCTCCAAGCCGACCTGGGCGAAGCTGCCCGCCGTCAAGGCCGGGCAGGTCATACCCCGCACGACGGAGCCCATCTACTCCTACGACAAGTGCGCACCGGTCCTCGACGCGCTCGCCGAGGCCATCGAGCAGGCCAAGAAGGCCGGCTGACCCCTCGGGCCCGGCCCCCGGAGCGTGTCTCCGGGGGCCGGGCCCTCCCTTTTTCCCGTCCCGGGGAGGACCTCGCATGACGACCGCCGCCGCACCCTCCGTCGCCCCCTTCCGGTTCTTCGGCCTGACGGTCCTGCGGACCGAACGGCTGAGCCCCTCCATGCGGCGGGTCACCTTCGGCGGCCCGGGGCTCGACGGCTTCGCCGCGGGGGGCAGGGACCAGAGCCTTTCGCTGTTCCTGCCGCACCCCGGCCAGCAGGAGCCCTTCGTCCCGGTGGCCGAGGACGGCACCTGGTTCGACGCCTGGCGCGCCGCACCCGAGGACGTACGGGCCGTCATGCGCGCGTACACGGTGCGCGCCCAGCGCCGCGGCGACGACGGCGCGACCGAGATCGACATCGACTTCGCCGTGCACGAGGACGGCGGGCCCGCCTGCCGCTGGGCCGAGGCCGCCGCCCCCGGACAGCGGCTCAAAGCACTGGGCCCGGCCGTCGAGGACAACACCTCGGTGCGCTTCCGCCCGCCGCGGGACACCGGGTGGGTCCTGATCTGGGCCGACGAGACGGCGCTGCCCGCGGCCTCGGCGGCCCTGGAGTGGCTGCCGGCCGGCACGAAGGCCCAGGCCTGGCTGGAGGTGCCGCACGCGCGGGACCGCCTGGAGCTCCGCACCGAGGCCGACGTGACGGTCCACTGGCTCGTACGCGACCAGGGGGCTTTGTCGGCCGTCGAGGCGGTACGCGGCACCGAACTGCCCGACGGGAACCCGTACGCCTGGATCGCCGGCGAGGCGTCAGGGGTGCGCGAGCTGCGCCGCCACCTCGTCCAGGAGCGGAAGTTCGACCGCGGGCGCGTCACCTTCGTCGGCTACTGGCGGCGCGGCCTGAGCGAGGAGCAGGTGCGGGAGGAAGCGGCACGGGGGTCCGCGTAACACCCCCCTGTACGTCGTGTGGGGTTCCTGTGACGGTTCCTCCCGGGGTGAGGGGCGCCCATATTGTTAGGTTAGGCTTGCCTAACTTAACCGTCGCGCCCTCACCCCCCCATCTCTGCCCGGAGGGTCGCGACGACGTCCCCGTCCGGGAGGCCCCCACATGCGTTCCCACCTGCTCAACCACACGACGGCGGAGGACTACCGTCGCTCCGTCACCGCGGGAGTCGACCAGGTCGCGGCCAGACTCGCCTCCACCCGGCAGCCGTTCAGCGGAATCGGCGTGGACCGGCTCACCCCCGTCGTCGACGCCATCGACCTCGACCGGCCGCTCGGCGACGCCGCCGCCGCCCTGGACGAGCTCGACGAGGTCTACCTCCGCGACGCCGTGTACTTCCACCACCCCCGCTACCTCGCCCACCTCAACTGCCCCGTGGTCATCCCCGCGGTGGTCGGCGAGGCCGTGCTCTCCGCCGTCAACTCCTCCCTGGACACCTGGGACCAGAGCGCCGGCGGCACGCTGATCGAGCGCCGGCTGATCGACTGGACGGCCGGCCGCATCGGCCTCGGCCCCGCGGCGGACGGCGTCTTCACCAGCGGGGGCACGCAGTCCAACCTGCAGGCACTGCTGCTGGCCCGCGAGGAGTCCAAGCTCCGCCCTGAGGAGTTCACCAGGCTGCGGATCCTCACCTCCGAGTGCAGCCACTTCAGCGTCCAGAAGTCGGCGAAACTCCTCGGCCTGGGTCCCGACTCCGTCGTGTCCGTGCCCGTCGACCGCGACAAGCGCATGCAGACCGTCGCGCTGGCGGCGGCCCTCGAACGCTGCGAGGCCGAGGGCTCCGTACCGATGGCCGTCGTCGCCACGGCGGGCACGACGGACTTCGGCTCGATCGACCCGCTGCCCGAGATCGCCGTCCTCTGCGAGCGGTACGCCACCTGGATGCACGTCGACGCCGCCTACGGCTGCGGCCTGCTGGCCTCACCCACCCGCCGCGGGCTGATCGACGGCATCGAGCGCGCCGACTCGGTCACCGTGGACTACCACAAGTCCTTCTTCCAGCCCGTGAGTTCGTCCGCCGTGCTGGTCCGCGACCGGGCCACGCTGCGCCACGCGACGTATCACGCGGAATACCTCAACCCGGAGCGGACCGTCGAGGAGCGCATCCCCAACCAGGTGGACAAGTCCCTGCAGACCACCCGCAGGTTCGACGCGCTCAAGCTGTGGATGACGCTGCGCACCATGGGCGCGGACGGTGTCGGCGAACTGTTCGACGAGGTCTGCGATCTGGCCGGCGAGGGCTGGCGGCTCCTGGTGGCCGACCCGCGCTTCGACGTCGTCGTGGAGCCCCGGCTGTCCACCCTGGTGTTCCGCTACGTCCCTGCCCGGGCCGCGACGCCCTCCGGCATCGACCGGGCCAACCTCCACGCCCGCAAGGCGCTCTTCGCCTCGGGTGAGGCCGTGGTCGCGGGCACGAAGGTCGGCGACCGCCAGTACCTCAAATTCACCCTGCTCAACCCCGAGACGACCACGGCCGACATCACCGCCGTCCTCGATCTGATCGCCGGCCACGCCGAGCAGTACCTGGGAGAGTCCCTTGAACGCGCTTCCTGAGCCCCTCACCGCTCCGTACGACTTCGTCGGGATCGGGCTGGGCCCGTTCAACCTCGGACTCGCCTGCCTGACCGAGCCCGTCGAGGAGCTGAACGGGGTGTTCCTGGAGTCCAAGCCGGACTTCGAGTGGCACTCGGGGATGTTCCTCGAAGGGGCCCATCTCCAGACGCCGTTCATGTCGGACCTGGTGACGATGGCCGACCCGACCTCCCCGTACTCCTTCCTGAACTACCTCAAGGAACGCGGCCGGATCTACTCGTTCTACATCCGGGAGAACTTCTATCCCCTGCGGACCGAGTACAACGACTACTGCCGGTGGGCCGCGGCCAAACTGAGCAGTATCCGATTCAACCAAACCGTACGGTCGGTTGAGTTTGACAAGAGTGACGGCCTGTACACCGTCCGTACCGCCGACAGCGCTTTCCGGGCACGCCATCTCGTCCTGGGAACCGGCACCCCGCCCCACATCCCGGAGGCCTGCCAGGGGCTGGGCGGCGACCTCCTGCACAACTCCCGCTACCTCCAGGAGAAGGCGGCGCTGCAGGCGAAGAGGTCCATCACCCTGGTCGGCAGCGGGCAGAGCGCGGCGGAGATCTACTACGACCTGCTCTCCGAGATCGACGTACACGGCTACCGGCTCAACTGGGTGACGCGCTCCCCCCGCTTCTTCCCGCTGGAGTACACCAAGCTGACGCTGGAGATGACGTCGCCGGAGTACGTGGACTACTTCCACGCACTGCCCGAGGACACCCGCTACCGGCTGGAGTCCGGCCAGAAGGGCCTCTTCAAGGGCATCGACGGCGAGCTGATCGACTCGATCTTCGACCTGCTCTACCAGAAGAACCTGGCGGGCCCCGTACCCACTCGTCTCCTCACCAACTCCGCTCTGCACAGCGCCCGTTACGAGGAGTCCACGGGGACGTACACACTCGGCCTCCGCCAGGAGGAGCAGGGCAGGGACTACGAGCTCGACAGTGAGGGACTGATCCTCGCCACCGGCTACCGGTACGCCGCACCGGACTTCCTGGAGCCCGTCACCGACCGGATCCGTCACGACGGCCGGGGCCGGTTCGACGTGGCCCGCAACTACAGCATCGACACCACCGGGCGCGGGATCTTCCTGCAGAACGCCGGGGTGCACACCCACTCGATCACCTCACCCGACCTGGGCATGGGTGCATACCGCAACGCGTACATCATCGGCGAACTGCTCGGCCGTGAGTACTACCCGGTCGAGAAGTCCGTCGCCTTCCAGGAGTTCGCAGCATGACCAGCAGGACCGGCACGAAACAGATCGGGACGCTCGCCGTCCGCCCCATGGACCCCTCCCCCGGCCGGGCGGGCCGGAGGTCCGACGCGGAACTGGTGCACGCGTGGGTCACCCACCCCAGGTCGGCCTACTGGATGATGGGCGACGCCCGGCTGGAGGACGTCGAGCGGGAGTACATGGCGATAGCCGCCCACCCGCACCACGACGCCTTCATCGGGCTGCACGAGGGCGAGCCCGCCTTCCTGATGGAGCGCTACGACCCCACAGAGGTCGAGCTCAAGGGCCTGTACGAGGCGGAACCCGGGGACGTCGGGATGCACTTCCTGGTCGCCCCGCCGGAGAACCCGGTGCACGGCTTCACCCTCGCCGTGATCACCACCGTCATGGAGACGCTGTTCGCGGACCCCGGGGTGCGCAGGGTCGTCGTCGAACCGGACGTCGCCAACACCGCCGTGCACAAGCTGAACGAGGCCGTCGGCTTCGAGGCGATCCGCGAGATCACCAAGCCGGAGAAGCAGGCCCTGCTCAGCGCCTGTACCCGTGAGCAGTTCGAGGCCGCGACCACTGGAGACGACCGATGACCACGCACCCCACCGCCGGCGCCGCCGACCACCTGACCCCGGAGCGCTGGGCCGTCGCCAACCGCCTGCTGATCCGCAAGGCGCTGGCCGAGTTCTCGCACGAACGGCTGCTGGCCCCCGCCCCGCTCGGCGACGGCCGCTACCACGTGCACAGCGACGACGGGGCGGTCGAGTACCGCTTCTCCGCCCGTCGCTTCGCGCTGGATCACTGGCAGGTGGACGCCGCGTCGGTCACCCGGCACCGGCACGGATCGGACCTCCCGCTGGACGCCCTGGAGTTCTTCATCGAGCTGCGCTCCACGCTCGGCCTGTCGGCGGAGGTCCTGCCGGTGTACCTGGAGGAGATCTCCTCCACCCTGGCCGGAACCGCGTACAAACTGACCAAGGAACCGACCACCGCGGCGCAGCTCGCCGTGGCCGGATTCCAGGCCATCGAGACCGGCATGACCGAGGGGCACCCCTGTTTTGTCGCCAACAACGGGCGGCTCGGCTTCGGCGTCGACGAATACCGCGCCTACGCCCCCGAGGCGGCGACCGGAATCAGCCTGGTCTGGCTGGCGGCGCGGCGCGATCGCGCCACCTTCACGGCGGGTGCCGGGCTGGACTACTCCACCCTGATCGCCGGGGAGCTCGGTGAGGAGACCCTCGGCCGCTTCGCGGCGCGGATGGCGGCCCTCGGGCTCGACCTCGACGACTACCTGCTGATCCCGGTCCACCCCTGGCAGTGGTGGAACAAGCTCGCCGTCACCTTCGCCGGCGAGATCGCCCAGCGGCACCTGGTCTGCCTCGGCGAGGGCGACGACTCGTATCTCGCCCAGCAGTCGATCCGGACCTTCTTCAACGCCGACCACCCCGGGAAGCACTACGTCAAGACGGCACTGTCCGTGCTGAACATGGGCTTCATGCGGGGGCTCTCCGCCGCGTACATGGAGGCGACCCCCGCGATCAACGACTGGCTGGCCGGTCTGATCGAGCAGGACGAGCGGCTGCGCGGGGCCGGCTTCTCGATCATCCGGGAGCGGGCCGCCGTGGGCTATCACCACCGGGCCTACGAGGCGGCGACGGCCAAGGGCTCCCCGTACCTGAAGATGCTCGCCGCGCTCTGGCGGGAGAGCCCGGTCCCGTCCCTGACCGGGGGCGAGCGGCTCGCGACGATGGCCTCGCTGCTCCACACCGACGCCGAGGGCCGCTCGGTGGCGGGCGCGCTGATCGCCGAGTCGGGGCTGGCCCCCGCCGACTGGCTGCGGCGCTACCTGGACGCGTACCTGGTGCCGGTGCTGCACAGCTTCTACGCGTACGACCTGGTCTTCATGCCGCACGGCGAGAACGTGATCCTGGTGATCGAGGACGGCGTGGTGCGCCGCACGGTCTTCAAGGACATCGCCGAGGAGATCGCGGTCATGGACCCGGACGCGGTGCTGCCGCCCCAGGTCGAGCGCATCCGCGCCGACGTCCCGGAGGACATGAAACTGCTGTCGGTCCTCACCGACGTCTTCGACTGCTTCTTCCGCTTCCTGGGCGCGGACCTCGCCACCGAGGGTGTGCTCGACGAGGAGGCCTTCTGGCGGACGGTCGCCGAGTGCGTCAGGGGCTACCAGGACTCGGCGCCGTACCTCGCGGACAAGTTCGCGCGGTACGACATGTTCACGGAGGACTTCGCGCTGTCCTGCCTGAACCGGCTGCAGCTGCGCGACAACCAGCAGATGGTGGATCTGGACGACCCCGCGGGCGCGCTCCAGCTGACCGGCAGGCTGCGGAACCCGATCGCGCATCACTGAGGCGCGGGGGCCCGGCCCCGCTCCTGAGGAGGAGCGGGGCCGGGAGGGGTGCGGATGAGAACCTAAGGGACTTTTCCGTCATACAGGCACCCCTGGATGAGATTCCTGCCCGATATCGGGCAGATTTCTTGCGTAACGCCTTCGATCCACGCAGTATCGACGGGTGCTCGAACGCCGCCCCACGCATGACGACCTGATCGACCACCTCGTCCGTTCCACCGCGCTCCAGCGCGGCGAGGCGGCCAGGGTGATCCTCGACGTGCTGGCCTACTTCGACGAGACGACGGAGGGCTTCGTCCGGCGCCGCCACCGCGAACTGCAGGCCGGCGGCCTGGTCAACACGGAGATCTTCGAGCGGATCGCGGCCGAGCTGCCGCACCGCGCGGTGGCGCCGCAGGAGCTCTCGCTCCGCCAGTTGCGCCGCATCGTCTACGGCTGAGCCGGAAGGCGGGAGGGCCGGACGGGCACAGGACTTTTGTACGTCGATGGAGGGGCAAGACTCTATGTGCGGGATCGTCGGTTACATCGGAAAGCGTGACGTGGCTCCACTGCTGCTGGAAGGCCTGCAGCGGCTGGAGTACCGGGGCTACGACTCCGCCGGCATCGTCATCACGGGCAAGGCCCCGGCGGGCAGGCCCGGCACGCTGAAGATGGTCAAGGCCAAGGGCCGGGTCCGCGAGCTGGAGGCCCGCGTGCCCAAGCGGTTCGCCGGCACCACCGGCATCGCCCACACCCGCTGGGCCACCCACGGCGCCCCGAGCGACGAGAACGCCCACCCGCACCTGGACGCGGAGAGCAAGGTCGCCGTCGTCCACAACGGGATCATCGACAACGCCTCCGAGCTCCGCGCGAGGCTCGTCGCCGAGGGCGTCGAGTTCCTCTCCGAGACCGACACCGAGGTCCTGGTCCACCTGGTCTCCCGTTCGGCCGCCCTCACCCTGGAGGAGAAGGTCCGCGAGGCGCTGAAGCTCGTCGAGGGCACGTACGGCGTCGCCGTCCTGCACGCCGACTTCAACGACCGCATCGTCGTCGCCCGCAACGGCTCGCCCGTGGTGCTCGGCATCGGCGAGAAGGAGATGTTCGTCGCCTCCGACGTGGCGGCCCTGGTCGCGCACACCCGCCAGATCGTCACGCTGGACGACGGCGAGATGGCCACTCTCAAGGCCGACGACTTCCGTACGTACACCACGGAGGGCTCGACCACGACGGCCACGCCGACCACCGTGGAGTGGGAGGCCGAGTCGTACGACATGGGCGGCCACGACACGTACATGCACAAGGAGATCTCCGAGCAGGCGGACGCCGTGGACCGTGTGCTGCGCGGCCGCATCGACGACCGTTTCTCCACCGTGCACCTGGGCGGCCTGAACCTGGACGCCCGCGAGGCCCGCGGAGTCCGCCGGATCAAGATCCTGGGCTGCGGCACCTCGTACCACGCGGGCATGATCGGCGCCGGCCTCATCGAGGAGCTGGCCCGCATCCCCGCGGACGCCGAGCCCGCGTCCGAGTTCCGCTACCGCAACCCGGTCGTGGACCCGGACACCCTGTACGTCGCGGTCTCCCAGTCGGGTGAGACGTACGACGTACTGGCCGCCGTACAGGAGCTCAAGCGCAAGGGCGCCCGCGTCCTGGGCGTCGTGAACGTCGTCGGCTCGGCGATCGCCCGCGAGGCGGACGGCGGCATGTACGTCCACGCGGGGCCCGAGGTCTGCGTCGTCTCCACCAAGTGCTTCACCAACACCGTGGTCGCCTTCGCGCTGCTCGCCCTGCACCTGGGCCGCATCCGCGACCTGTCGGTCTCCGACGGCAAGCGGATCATCGAGGGGCTGCGCAAGCTGCCCGAGCAGATCGGCCGGATCCTCGAGTCGGAGGACGAGATCAAGAAGCTCGCCGAGGAGTACGCGGGCGCCCAGTCGATGATGTTCATCGGCCGCGTACGGGGCTACCCCGTCGCACTGGAGGCCTCCCTGAAGCTCAAGGAGATCTCCTACATCCACGCCGAGGCCTACCCCGCCTCGGAGCTCAAGCACGGCCCCCTCGCGCTCATCGAGCCGGCGCTCCCCACGGTCGCGATCGTCCCGGACGACGACCTGCTGGAGAAGAACCGCGCCGCGCTGGAGGAGATCAAGGCGCGCAGCGGCCGCATCCTCGCCGTGGCCCACCGCGAGCAGGAGAAGGCGGACCACACGATCCTCGTACCGAAGAACGAGAACGAGCTGGACCCGATCCTGATGGGCATCCCGCTGCAGCTGTTCGCGTACCACACGGCCCTGGCCATGGGCCGTGACATCGACAAGCCGCGCAACCTGGCGAAGTCGGTCACCGTCGAGTAGCGGACTCCGTCCGCGCAGCCCCGTACGGGCACCCCGGAGGCCCCTGACGTCACGTCAGGGGCCTCCGGGCGCCATCAGGGGCCTTCTTCCGCTTCCGGGGCGTCTCGTGGGCCTCCGGGCGTCAGGGGATGACGATGACCGGGCGCTGCGCGCGGCGCGCGAGGCGGCCCGCCACCGATCCGAAGATCCGGCCCACGATTCCGTGCGTCGAGCCGACCACGATGGCGTCGGCCGAATACTCCCGGCCGACCTCCTCCAGCTCGTGGCAGATGTCCCCACCGCGCTCCACGAGCACCCAGGGCACCTCCGCCAGGTAGTCCGCGCAGGCCAGCTCCAGCCCGAGGACCTCGGTGCGATGGTCGGGCACGTCGACGAAGACGGGCGGCTCGCAGCCCGCCCAGACCGTGGTGGGCAACCGGTTGGCCACGTGGACGATGATCAGTCCCGAGCCGTGCCGGTGCGCCATGCCGATGGCGTAGGCGAGGGCCCGCTCGCTCGACATGGATCCGTCGAATCCGACCACGACGCCGTGCCGGAAGGCCGGATCGCAGGAAGGGCGCGACTCTTCGACCGTCTGCGGTTCCGACCCGGGGTCGGCTACCTGCTTGCGGTCTGCGGGTTCAGGGATTTCGTGACCGGCCATCGGTGTCTCGGCGAAGAGAGTCCTCGTGAGGAGGGAGCGGTGTGGAGGTGTACCTGCGAGCGGTGAAGCTGTGTCCGGGAAACATCTTCCCAACCCCCTACCCCCAAGGGTACGGCGCCACTCCTCCATCGCCCAGCCCTCGCACAGCGCATGCGGCAATGGAGGGAGCATGCCGGAGACCGCCCCGTATGGCAATGCCGGTTGTGTCGTACATCCAGCTCGCGGAAACCGTCTGACGGGTTCAGGTCACGCCGCGGGGGCCGGCGGCCGGGGTGAACCGCGCAAGGCGGCCGAATGCGCCACCCGCGACCCCGGAAGGGGCCGTCACACCCCGCCATCGGACAACTGCGCATCGTTCATCACCGGAGCCCGAACGCCCTTCAGGGGCTCTGAAGGCGCATGGAATCTTCCGGGAACGAAGGGCGTACGCCGGTCGCATGACCGGAAAACGTGCACGCGACCATCGGTTTTCAGCCAACTTCACCTCTACCCCCATCTCTTGGTGCCGTGGCTGCTCAACCCATGCTCCACCAGGCAGGAATAGACCGCGCGGTAGGCTTTGACCCTACGGGGACGGGCCATGATCGCGATGCGCACTTCCCTGTGGGGCTCACGGGTGAAACGCTTCGTGATCGAACGCTTCGCGCCAAGTTGCCTTGTCGACATAGTGCCGGTGGGGGAACGTGTCACGTCGGCGCCACGGGACGCAGTAGATTCGATCATGAGTGTCGAGGACTGGGACGCGTGCGAGACCGAGGGGAAACGTGCAGGAGCGACAGGCCCGTAGGGACCAGGAAGACGCGAACACCGAGGGGGGCTTAGCGTCATGAGCCAGGACTCCGCCACCGCAACGGAGGCCGCACGGAAACTGACCGGGCGGCGACGCCGGGAAGTCGTAGCCGTACTGCTGTTCAGTGGCGGCCCTATCTTCGAGAGCTCCATTCCGCTCTCAGTTTTCGGAATCGACCGGCAGGACGCGGGAGTTCCGCGCTACCGCCTGCTGGTCTGTGGGGGTGAGGAAGGGCCGCTGCGCACCACCGGCGGGCTCGAACTCAGCACGCCGTACGGCCTGGAGGCGATCAGCAGGGCCGGCACCGTCGTGGTGCCCGCCTGGCGGTCCATCACCTCCCCGCCGCCGGCCGAGGCCTTGGACGCGCTGCGCCGCGCCCATGAGGAGGGTGCCCGCATCGTCGGACTGTGCACAGGGGCGTTCGTCCTCGCCGCGGCCGGCCTGCTGGACGGCCGCCCGGCCACCACGCACTGGATGTACGCACCGACGCTGGCCAAGCGCTATCCGTCGGTGCACGTCGATCCCCGTGAGCTCTTCGTCGACGACGGCGACGTGCTCACCTCGGCCGGAACCGCGGCGGGAATCGACCTGTGCCTCCACATAGTCCGTACCGACCACGGCACCGAGGCGGCCGGGGCCCTGGCCCGCAGGCTCGTCGTCCCGCCGCGGCGCAGTGGCGGTCAGGAGCGCTACCTCGACAGGTCTTTACCTGAAGAGATCGGCTCCGACCCGCTCGCCGAGGTCGTGGCCTGGGCCCTGGAGCACCTCCACGAGCAGTTCGACGTGGAGACGCTGGCGGCGCGCGCCTACATGAGCCGGCGGACCTTCGACCGCAGGTTCCGCTCGCTCACGGGCAGCGCACCGCTCCAGTGGCTCATCACCCAGCGCGTGCTGCAGGCGCAGCGGCTGCTCGAGACCTCCGACTACTCGGTCGACGAGGTGGCGGGCCGCTGCGGCTTCCGCTCGCCGGTCGCGCTGCGCGGGCACTTCCGCCGTCAGCTCGGCTCCTCACCGGCGGCGTACCGGGCCGCCTACCGGGCCCGCCGTCCGCAGGGCGGGGTGCTGGAGAGCGTCACCGCGGTGCTCGAGACGTCCGTGCCCGCCCAGGGCGCGGCATCGGGCCGGCGGGCCGCCGCGGCGTCATCGGCCGGGCCGTCCCCGGTCACCGCCACGACGGCCTCCGGTGGCCCCATGGAGCGTCTCGGGGCGGGTCCCGAGGCGTATGTTCCGGGGCGCCCGGCCCTGCCGGGGCAGCGCAGCGCCCCGTAGGGTGGGGCGTATGAACGACCGCATGGTGTGGATCGACTGCGAGATGACCGGGCTCTCGCTGACGGACGACGCACTCATCGAGGTGGCCGCGCTGGTCACCGACTCGGAACTGAACGTGCTCGGCGAAGGGGTGGACATCGTGATCCGCCCGCCGGACGCGGCCCTGGAGACCATGCCCGAGGTGGTGCGGCAGATGCACACCGCCTCGGGCCTCCTCGACGAACTGGCCGGGGGCACGACCCTGGCCGACGCGGAGGAGCGTGTCCTGGCCTACGTCCGCGAGCACGTGAAGGAGCCGGGCAAGGCCCCTCTCTGCGGGAACTCGGTCGGCACGGACCGCGGCTTCCTGGCGCGCGACATGGCGTCCCTGGAGGGCTACCTCCACTACCGGATCGTCGATGTGTCCTCGGTGAAGGAGCTGGCGCGCCGCTGGTACCCGAGGGCCTACTTCAACAGTCCGGGCAAGAACGGCAACCACCGGGCGCTCGCGGACATCCGCGACTCCATCACGGAGCTGCGCTACTACCGGGACGCGGTCTTCGTCCCGCAGCCCGGACCGGACTCGGCCCGTGCCAAGGAGATCGCGGCGCGCCACGCGACGCCCGCCGGACAGTAGGCGCACAACCGCTGGTCACGGGCCCTCCGGGGCCCGTGAGCCGCGCCTGGGAAACGGGGGCGCGAGCACCCGCTCGGACCCTGTACACTTTTTCTCGGCCGGTCAGGAAAGCGACCGGGCGACATGGTGGGTATAGCTCAGCTGGCAGAGCACCTGGTTGTGGTCCAGGATGTCGCGGGTTCAAGTCCCGTTACTCACCCTGAAGGAAGGGCCCCGGTCTTCGGACCGGGGCCCTTTCGCGTGCGTCCGGACGGTGTCCGCCTCACACCCCCGTGGTCACGCGGGCTCCTCGACAGCCGGTTCCTCGACGGCGTGGGAGTCGGTGAGGCTCAGCGCGCCGCCCGCCGCGAGCAGTCCCACGAGGACCGCGAGCAGGGCGTAGGTGATCCGCTCGCCGTGGAAGAACGACGCGACGAGGTCACCGCTCCACGTGCCTGCCGGTAGCCGGGTGGTGACGAGAACGGCGATCAGGGTGCCGACCACGGCCGTACCGACGCTGGAGCCGACCTCCTGGGCGGTGTCGTTGAGGGCCGCGCCGATGGAGGTGCGGTTGGCCGGCATCGCGTCGACGAGGGCGACCGCGCAGATCGTCATCACCGTGCGCAGCCCCACGGTCATCAGCACCATGCAGACGGCGATGGCGGCGTACCCGTGGTCCACGGCCCAGGAGAGGGCCGCCAGCGAGCCGGCCAGGCAGGCCGCGCCGACGAGGCAGGCGACGCGGTGGCCGAAGCGGCGGGCGAGCCACTCGGACAGGGGGGTCGCGCCGATCATCGTCACGATGATCGGCAGGTTGGCCAGGCCTGCCCGAACCGGGCTCCACCCGTAGGCGTACTGGAAGTGGAGGATCAGCCCGAACATCACGCTGGCCATCGCGACCGACGTGCCGATCTGCGCGAGGGCGGCGCCGCGGACGGTGCCGCTGGAGAAGAGCTTCAGATCCAGCATGGGCGCCGCGCTGCGGCGCTCGTGGCGCACGAACGCGATCGCGGCCACGACGGCGCCCGTGATCGACGCGAGGGTGATCGCGGAGAGCCAGCCGTGCTCGACACCGCTGGTCAGGGAGTAGCAGGCGAGTCCGATGGCGCTGACGCTCAGGGCGGCGCCCGGCAGGTCGAGCGCGTCGCGCGTGAGGTCCTGCGGCCGGTCGGCCGGGACGCCGAGCCGTACGCCGATGCACGCGATCACCGCGATGGGGGCGTTGACGACGAGCAGCCACTCCCACCGCGCGTGGGCCAGCACGGTGCCGCCGAGGAGCGGCCCGAGGACGAAGCCGGACATGCCGACGACGATCATCACCGTCATCGCGCGCATCCGCAGGGCCTTGTCGTCGAACAGGCGGAAGACCAGCGAGTTCGTGATCGGGGCCATCGCCGCGGCGGCGACGCCGAGCGCTGCCCGCAGGGCGATGAGCTCCCCGGCCGTGGTGACGAGGACGACGCAGAGGCTCAGCGCTCCGAACACCGCGAGTCCGATCAGCAGCACCCGGCGGCGGCCGAACCGGTCGGCCGTCGACCCCGCGGTGAGCAGCAGGCCGCCGAAGGTCAGCGAGTAGGCACCGGTGACCCACTGCAGGGCGGTGGTCCCGCCGCCGAGGTCGCGGCCGATCGTGGGCAGCGCGATCGACAGCAGCGTGTTGTCGACCATCTCGACGAAGAAGGCCAGACAGAGGGCGGCCAGGGGGATCCACGCCGCCCGCAGGGACGGATAGGTGCGTGGTGGAGCTTGAAGCGTGGCGGTGGACATGGCGACCCTCCCATCGAACGACGTTCGACTATCGAACGACGTACGATACGATAGAACAGCGTTCGATACCGTGCAACATGTGATGGGATATGGGCCATGACACGCCTGCAGAACCGGTCGGACAAGGGACGTCGACGGGCCTCACACTCGATGGAGTCGGTGCTCACCGAGGCGGTGGCCCTGCTCGACGAGGCCGGGGCGCCGGCACTGACCTTCCGTGCGCTCGCCCAGCGCCTCGGCGGCGGAGTCGCCAGCATCTACTGGTACGTCGCGAGCAAGGAGGAACTCCTCGACCTCGCCACCGACCACGTGATCGGAGCGATCCTGGCCGATGTCGAGGCGCTCCCGGGCAGCGACGACCCGATCGACGACCTGCGCACGATGGCCCTGAAGCTGTTCGACGCGATCGTGGAGCGGCCGTGGCTGGGCGCCTACTTCATGCGCAACACCGTCACCCAGAGCAACTCCCTGCGCCTGTACGAGACACTCGGCCGGCAGACCCTGCGTCTCGACCTCACCGCGCGCCAGCGGTTCCACGCCGTGTCCGCGATCGTGGGCGTCGTCGTCGGCTCCGCCGTCGACCTGGGCCAGGAGCCGCCCCAGGAGATCCTCGACGGCGCCACGGACCGCGACGAGTTCCTCGGCCGCTACGCCCAGGCCTGGCGGGAGCTCGACCCCGAGGACTTCCCGTTCGTGCGTGAGATCGTCGACGAGTTCGACGGCCACGACGATGTCGACCAGTTCCGCTCCGCACTGGAGCTGACCCTGACGGGCCTGCGCCTGCAGGCCGGAGCCTGAGCGGCCCGGGTTCCCCGCGGAGCCACTCGCGCCGAACGCGCCCGGCGCGACAGGGGCCGCACCGGGAGCGTCGCAGGCCGATCCTCACGGCGCACCGCCCCCTGGGCCACACCCGCCCCGCTGGCCCGCACGGGACCTCATGTCCGACCCTCGCCCTCCAGGCGGTCATGGCTCCGCTCCACGCCCTCCCCGGTCGGTCCCGGTGACGTCCGCCACAGTCCCGGCGGCGCGGCATGGACCCCCGGGCAGCCGGGCACGTGAGCGGACGGCCCCGCCGCGCATTCCCCCGACGCGGCGGGGCCGCCCCCTGCCCCGGGGCGCCGTCACAGGTTCCAGCAGGCCGTCGGCGGCTGCCCGACGGGCGGTCTGCGCCCGTACGCCGCGCAGGCACCGGCCCCCTGGTCAGGCCGCGGGAGCGCGGGAAGCCCCCGGAAAAGGACGGCGGATGACGGCGTCAGACCCGGCTGCGGCGATCTCGGAGCTCGGAGATCACGGCCCCCTCGGGCGCGTTGACCTGCCCGTCCACCGTGGCCACCCGGTCGGCCGCGTCGAAGAGGTCACTCAGATCCCCCGGCTCCGCGTCCACGCGCTCCCACACCTCGGCGGGGTCGATGTCGACCAGGTGAGCGAGCTGTTCATCGACCACTTGATGCTGTTCCCGGACCAGCCTCACCAGGTGCCGCATCAACAGGGCCTCGTCGTCGGTGATCTTGTTGTCCGCCAGGATGACGAGCCACGCGACCCACAGCATCAGCTGGGGGTGCCGACTCCGCTTGCTCAGCCCTTCGGCGACTTCGATCACCCGCGCCTCGTTCCGGAAGACGGCTCGCGCGTGCCGCCCGGCGAGCAGCGTCGTGTAGCGGTTCAGCACCACCGCCAGCGGAACGCCGACCAGAGGGATGCCGATCTTGATGACGTTCCTTTGCAGGAGATACTTCCCGACGAGCGGAAGTCCCCTCGCGGCGTTCAGCACCCCTCCGGAGTAGAAGCGCTTGATCAACGGCCGCACGAGGGCCGGGACGGCCTTGACCACACCTTCACGCACCGCTTCGCCGCTCTTGATCGTGAAGGCCACTCTGATGAGCTTCCACATGTCATCGGGGTCGGACAGGTCGAGCGGGACCCGGTAGAGGACCGCGATGTCGTAGGCCAGGCGGAGTTGGAGCCGGGTGACGTACGCGACATCGACCATCATGGTCGCGACGGCGGCCGGAACCGTAGCCGCCGAGGCACCACCGAGACTCCCCAGAGTGGCGACGACGGTCGCCGTGTAGGCCCCGGCAGAGAGTCCGCCCTCGAGTGCGGCGTACCGGGCCGCCATCTTGATCCGCTGGTCGACGACGGCATCCGCCGGCACTCCCTCGTAGCGCTCCTGGAAGTACGCCCAGTCGACCTTCTCGGTGTAGGAGCCCAGGGCGTGAGCGCTGAGCTTGGTGAACCAGCCTCCCGACTTGATGTCGTCCGGGCTCAGCCCCTTGATGAACTCCCGCAGCTCCGCCCGCTCGTGCTCGACGGCGTCCCGGTCGGCGGAGTCGCCGCCTCCGGAGTCGGCAGCGTCCACCGGGGCTTCGGGCGTGGCGGGGTCCTCCGGGTGGTCCGGCGTGTGGCCGGGCAGCCCTGCGGCTTCCTCCCGGCACTCCGCCTCGCCGGCGCTCGCCGCGACCGGGGGCTCCGGTGCCCGGGGTGCGGGCACCTCGGCCACCGGGGACGCGGTCTGCGGACCGGCGTCGGCGCCCCCGCCCGGGTTGTGCACTGTTCCTCCCGTCCCGGCATCGCCATCGATGTCGACACCGAAGTCGGCCGCCAGCCCGGCCGGACCGGATTCATATCCCTGGCCCACCGCCCGGAACTTCCACTCGCTGCCGCGCCGGTAGAGCTCTCCGAAGATGAGGGCGCTCACGGTCCCGGCGTCCTCGACGGAGAACCGGAGGACGTCCTTACCGGATCCGTCGGCGACGGTCAGGCGGAGGTCGTCGAAATCCCCGAAGCGTGACCCTCCGTGCCGGCTCGCCGCCACCACGATCTGCTCGACGTCCGCCGGTACGGCCGCCAGATCGAAACGGATCCGGTTCTCGCTGCCGTCGTCCGTGGGGATCTTCCCGAGCAGCCGCACACTGCCGTCGCCGGCGGTCGGGCGGTGGTGAGAACAGAAGTCGGCGGCGGTGCGCACCTTGCCCTTCCCGTCGAGCAGGAGCACGGAGACGTCCATGTCGCCCTCCTCGGCCACACTGCTCCAGCCGAGACTCATCACCACGGACCCGACGTCCTCGCTCAGCGCGGACAGACCGACGTTGGCACCCTTGACCAGCTTCTGCATGCGACCCCCCGATGCACTGCCGGGCCAGGACGAACGCGCGGCAGGAGTGTGTGACGTCGTGCGCTGTGTCACATGTTCGACGTGTGCCAGGAATCCTAGCCGCCGGGCACTCCGCTTATGGAGGACTCGTGAAAGCGGAGCCGTCCGCACGAAGATCCGCCGCACGCGTCAGGACGACTCCCGCACCACCAGCTCCGTCGGCAGCACGATCCTCGGGCGTTCCTGGGTGTCGTCGCCCGACGAGCGGTTCGCGATCTCCTGGAGCAGGACGCGCGTCATCGTGCGGCCCATCTCCTCGATCGGCTGGCGCACGCTGGTCAGGGGCGGGTCCATGTGACGGGCCACCGCGGAGTCGTCGAAGCCGATCAGGGCGACGTCGTCGGGGATGCGGCGGCCCGACTCGCGCAGGACCTGGCGGGCACCCGCCGCCATCACGTCCGAGGCGGCGAAGACCGCGTCCACGTCCGGACGGCGCTCCAGCAGCTCCCGCATCGCCCGGGCGCCGCCCTCCTCGCTGAAGTCGGCGGGTGCGATCAGCCGCTCGTCGGGGTCGAGGCCCGCCGCGGCGACGGCCTTGCGGTAGCCGTCGAGACGGCGCTGGGCACCGTAGACGTCGAGGCGGCCGGTGATCGTGGCGATGGAGCGGCGGCCGCGCGATATGAAGTGATCGACGGCGGCGCGGGCACCCTCGAAGTTGTCGGAGTCGACGGAGGGAAGGGTCTCGGCCCCGTGTCTGCGGCCGCTGATCACGGACGGCATGCCGAGCTGTTCGAGGAGGTCGGGCAGCGGGTCGTCGGCGTGCACGGAGACCAGGAGCACCCCGTCGACGCGGTGCGCGGTCAGGTACTGGGCGAGGCGCCGGCGCTCGCGGTCGTTGCCCGCGAGGGTCAGCAGCAGCTGCATCTCGGTGTCGGCGAGGGCCGCCCCGACGCCCCGCACGATGTCCGAGAAGTACGGCTCGGCGAAGAACCGCGTCTCGGACTCGGGCACGACGAGGGCGATGGCGTCCGTGCGGTTACCCGCGAGCGCCCGGGCCGCGCGGTTGGGGACGTATCCCAGCTCGGCCACGGCCGCCTCGACGGCCTCCCTGGTCTGCGCACTGACCCGCGGTGAGCCGTTGATGACGCGCGAGGCCGTGCCGCGCCCCACTCCGGCCCGTGCCGCTACCTCTTCGAGCGTGGGCCGCCCGCCACTCCGTACTCGCGCTGCCGCCATGGCTGCCTCCCGTTCGCGGTCAATTTCTCACAGCGCCTTGGCCAAACCAAGCCCCGCCGTACGATCCCTCGACACTTGTCCGGACGCAGCGGTCCTCAGCAGCGCCACAACTCTTGGGAGCGCTCCCAAGCCTACGGGGTGCGGATGACGAACACGTAAGGCGGGCACAGCGAAGCGGGACCCGGCGGTGTGCCGGGTCCCGCTGTCCGTGCTGCTGCGGTCTTTCGTCCGGATCAAGCCCCACACGATCCGAACGAGAGGCTCCTGGGGTCAGACGGTGCCGACCGGGGGCAGTGCGTGGCGGCGGATCACGTCGGAGTACCAGTGGGCGCTCGTCTTGGGGATGCGCCGCTGGGAGGCGTAGTCGACGTACACCGCGCCGAAACGCTTCGAATAGCCGTACGCCCACTCGAAGTTGTCCATCAGCGACCAGAGGAAGTAGCCGCGGACGTCGGCACCGTCGGCGACGGCGCGCTGGACGGCGTCGAGGTGGCCGTGGAGGTACGCGACCCGCTCCGGGTCCTCGACCTTGCCCTCGGGCGAGACGTAGTCGTCGAAGGCGGCGCCGTTCTCGGTGACCATCAGCGGCAGACCGGGGTGGTCGCGGCTGACGTCCATGAGCAGGTTGTAGAGACCGTTCGGGTCGATCGACCAGTCCATCGCGGTGCGCTCCTTCCCCTCGGCGAGGTGGAAGGCGACGTGCTCGGAGCCGGGCCACGGGGAGTGCGCGCTGGCACCGTGCGCGTCGCTGCGCGCGTAACTGGCCCCCTCCACCGGGGTGGAGACGAGGGTCGGCGTGTAGTAGTTGATGCCGAGGGCGTCGACGGGACGGGAGATGGTGGCGAGGTCGCCGTCCTTGACCAGCTTCGACCAGTCCACCAGGTGCGAGGTGTCCGTGATCAGGTCCTCGGGGTACTCCCCGCGCAGCATCGGACCGGTGAAGACCCGGTTGCCGACCGCGTCGATGCGGCGCGCGGCGTCCGCGTCGGCCTCGCTGCCGGTCAGCGGGCGGACCTGGTGGAGATTGAGGGTGACCGAGGTCTGCGCAGCAGCGGGGAGTTGGGCGCGCAGAACCTCGATCGCCCGGCCATGGGCGAGGTTGAGGTGATGGGCCGCCTGCAGCGCCGCTGCGGGCTCGGTACGGCCGGGAGCGTGCACGCCGGAGCCGTAACCGAGGTAGGCCGAGCACCACGGCTCGTTGAGGGTGGTCCACATGCCGACGCGGTCGCCGAGGGCGCCCGACACGATGGCGGCGTAGTCGGCGAACCGGTCGGCGGTCACGCGCTCGGGCCAGCCGCCGGCGTCCTCCAGCTCCTGGGGGAGGTCCCAGTGGTAGAGGGTGGCGACCGGCATGATGCCGGCGTCCAGCAGCTCGTCGACGAGCTTGCGGTAGAAGTCCAGGCCGCGCTCGACGGCCGGGCCGCGGCCGGTGGGCTGGACCCGGGACCAGGAGACGGAGAAGCGGTAGGCCTTCAGCCCGAGCTGCTTCATGAGCGCGACGTCGTCGCGGTAGCGGTGGTAGTGGTCGGCGGCGATGTCGCCGGTGTCACCGTTGCGGACCTTGCCGGGCGTCCGGCTGAAGGTGTCCCAGATGGACGGCGTGCGGCCGTCCTCGGCGGCGGCGCCCTCGACCTGGTAGGAGGCGGTCGCCGCGCCCCAGATGAAGCCCGTGGGGAACTGTGCCTCGGGCGCCTGCTTCGGGGTGGTGTCGGGTCGTACGGCAGTCATGCGGGAGCGCTCCCATGGGTGGAGGGACAAGGACAGGAAGTGCGGGGCCCCGGCCCCCGTACGGTCTGTGGTCAGGTACAGGCCGTACGGGACGGCCGGAGGCCGGACCGGGGACGGGACAGCGAACCGGACAGGACCGGGTGGGGTCCGCGGGCCCGGGGTCGGACCGGGATGGAGCGGCGGGGCGGGGTCAGCCCTTGACGGCGCCGGACATGATCCCCCCGACGATCTGCTTGCCGAAGATCACGAAGACGACGAGCAGCGGCAGGGTGCTGATCAGTGCGCCGGCCATGACGATGCTCTGGTCGGGCACGTAGGACGCGCTCAGCTGACCGAGGGCCACCTGGAGCGTGGGGTTCTGCTGGTTCAGCGCGAGGTAGGGCCAGAAGAAGTCGTTCCAGGCCTGGACGAAGGTGAGCATGCCGAGCACCATCATGGCCGGACGGGCGACCGGCAGCACGATGCTCCACACGATGCGGAGGTTGTTCGCGCCGTCCACCCTGCCCGCCTCGATGAGTTCGTACGGCAGCGCCTCCAGGAGGTACTGCCGCATGAAGAACACGCCGAACGCGCTGACCAGGGTCGGGAAGATCACCGACTCCAGCTGTCCGCCCCAGCCGATGTCGGACATCATCATGAAGAGCGGTACGACGCTGAGCTGCGGCGGGATCGTCAGTGTCGCGATGACCATGGTCATCAGCGCGCCGCGGCCCTTGAAGCGCATCTTGGCGAAGGCGTAGCCGGCCAGGGTGCAGAAGAACAGGGTCGCCAGGGTGATGCTGGCGGAGACGATCACCGTGTTGACGATGGCCTTGCCCAGGTTGGCCTGCTCCCAGGCCGTCTGGAGGTTGTTGAACAGGTTGCCGCCCGGGATGAGCGGCGGCGTGGTGTCCAGCACCTCGTCCTGGGTGCGGGACGCGGCCACGAGCGTCCAGTACAGCGGGAACAGCGAGCCGAGGCCGACGACGGCGAGGGCGAAGTAGGCGAAGGGGCCCGCGTGGTGCTGGCGTCCGGCGCCGGGCTTGAAGCGGCGGCGGCGCGGCGGTTCGTCGCGGACGGCCGCCTTGGAGACGCGGCGGCGGTCCGGAGCGGTGACGGTGCTGGTGGTGGTCATGGTTTTCGCTCCCCGTCAGGCCGCGGTCTTGCGCGCGAGGCGCCCGACGAGCCAGTTGATCACGGCAATGAGCAGCAGCAGGACGAGCATGGCCCAGGCGACTGCGGCGGCCGGACCGAGGTGTCCGAGGTTCCAGCCGTAGTTGTAGAGGTAGATGCTGAGCGTCTCGTACTGGTTCTCGGTGCCGCCCTGCGCTCCGATCTGGCCGCCTTCGAGCAGCAGCGGCTCACCGAACAGCTGCATGGAGCCGATGGTCGAGATGACGATCGTGAAGAGGATCGTCGGCCGGAGCGCGGGGATCGTCACGTTGCGGAACTGCTGCCAGCGCGAGGCTCCGTCGAGCGAGGCCGCCTCGTAGAGGTCGGACGGGACGGCCTGCATCGCGGCCAGGTAGATCAGCGTGTTGTAGCCCGTCCAGCGCCAGATCACGATGACGGCGATGGCGATGTTGGACGTCCAGTGGCCGTTCGCCCAGTTCGTCTCACCGACGCCGAAGAAGCCGAGGACCCAGTTCAGCAGGCCGCCGTCCGCCCGGAACACCAGGGCGAAGACCAGGGCCGCCGAGGCCACCGACGTGGCGTAGGGGGTGAGGATCACCGTGCGCCAGAAGGTGCTGGCCCGCAGCTTGTAGTTGAGCAGGTGGGCCAGGCCGAGCGCCATCATCAGCTGCGGCACGGTCGAGATGACGCCGATGACGAAGGTGTTGGTGACCGCGGTCCAGAACTCGTCGTCCTGGAGGATGTTGCTGAAGTTCTCCCAGCCGACCCATTCCATCTGGTCGAGGTTGGTCATCTCCACGCGGTGGAGGGCGATCCAGCCGGTGTAGATCAGCGGGTAGAGCCCGAAGGCCCCGAAGACGAGGAAGAAGGGCGCGATGTAGGCGTACGGCGAGGCCTTGTCGTCGAAGCGCCACAGCCGGCTTCGCCAGGCCTGGCGGGCGGGGGTCATGGGCTTCGGGGCCCGGCGGCTGGGCCGGGAGCCGTGTGCGCCCCGGGTGGGGGTGGTGGTTGCCACAGGTGGGAGTCCTTCCCTGGGGTGTGCCGACACCGCAGGGGCAGGCCGGACCTGGTCAGGTCCGGCGGAGGTGTCGGAGAAGGTGCGCGGTGCCGACAGGCGAACCGGCACCGGTGCGGGCCGCCCGGGACGCGTGGAAGGCGTCCCGGGGGCCCGCACCGGCGAGGATCAGCCGATCACCTTGTCGATGGCCTCGGTGGCGTCTTCCCAGGCCTTGGCCGGGTCGGTGCCCCGCTGCTCCATGTTGTTGATCTGGGTGGAGATGGTGTCCTTGATGACGCCGTCCTTCGGGCCGAGCACGGCCGCCGGGATGATCTGCGCCTCTTCGGCGTAGATCTCACCGATCGGGGCGTCGTTGAAGTACGGGAGCTTGGCGCCCTTCACGTCGGGGAGCTCGTAGGCACCCTTGTTCGACGGGAAGACACCGACGGCCTTGAAGACCGCGGCCTGCTGCTCGGGGGCGGTCAGCCACTTGACGAGCTCGCCGGCCTCCTTGACGTGCTTGCCCTTGGCGGGCACGGAGAGGAAGGAACCGCCCCAGTTGGCAGCGGTCTCACCCGGGGTGCGGGCGATGTCCCACTTGCCCTTGAACTCGTCACCGGAGTAGGTGGAGATCTGGGCGGCCATCCAGGCGGGGCAGGCCACGGTGGCGATGCTGCCCTTGCGCAGGGCCGCCTGCCACGGCGGGCTGAACTGGGCGAGGCCCTGGGTCAGCTTCTTGTCGACGGCATCGCTGGCGAGCTTCCAGCCCGCCTTGACGCCGGCGCTCTCCTTGTAGATCGGCTCGCCGTCCTTGGAGTAGTACTGCTCCGAGTCGGAGCTGACCACGCCGTTGTACATGGCGCTGGCGGAGTCCATGAAGAAGGTGCCCTTGGGCGCCTTCGCCTTGTACGCCTCACCGAGCTTGAGGTAGTCCTCCCAGCCGCCGGCGTACTTCGCGGCGACTTCCTCGCGGTCGGTCGGCAGACCGGCCTGCTCGAACAGGTCGCGGCGGTAGCAGATCGACATCGGGCCGATGTCGGTGCCGGCGCCTATGACCTTGCCCTCGTCGGTGCTCGCCTGCAGCGCCTTCCAGTTCACCCACTGGTCGGTGTCGATGACCTTGGCCAGGTCGACGAAGGCGTCCGCCTTGGTGTCGACGAGCTCCTTGGCGCGGCCGACCTCGATGCCCTGCACATCGGCCAGCCCGCTGCCCGTGTTGAGCTGCTGGAGGAACTTGGGGTAGTAGACCTTCTCGTCGGCCGTGACGTTTTCCTTGACCGTGATGTTCGGGTGGAGCTCGTGGTACTTCTCGAAGAGCCCCGCCTCCTTGTAGCCGAACTGTCCGAAGTCGGCCACGGTCAGGGTGATGTTCCCGTTCGCGTCGGCCTCGTCGGAGTCCGATCCCGAGTCGCTGCAGCCGGTCAGCAGCAGGGCGGTGGCCGTGAGGCCCGTGGTGACCATGACGGCGGTTCTGCGGCTTCGACCTGCGACGGTGCGGGTGATGCGCATTCCACTACTCCTTGTTCCAGGGTGGGACTGGCGTTCGATCTGCTCGGCATACGCACTGGTGGGTGCGGGTGCCAGTGGTACGGAGAGGCCATGGGCGGTGCCGTCCCCGTACGAGCGAAAAACCTCGGTCGATATGGGAGCGCTCCCATGCGCTGATGCCGGAAGATTGCTGCCTCAAGGGGGTGGGTGTCAAGAGTTGAAGACGCTTCCGTTGCCCGAGTGTGTCCTGCAAGTCACGCGACCGTGTCCGGCAGAGGGCTTGCGTTAACCGGCCTGCCCTGCATTCGTCACCGGCGCAGGCTCGAATCACCGCAGGTCAGGAGCTGTTGGGGCGAGCGGAGAGCCTGTCGGACCAAGGCCGCGTCGGCATCCGCCACGTTTCCCGGGCCGGGCCCGGGGCGGTGGGGGCCGACGCGGCGGACCGCAGGACGTCCGCCGGAAGATGAACGGGCCAGGGCCCTGTGAGGGCGCGCACGGGGGCCCGGGGGCGTTTCCGTGTTCTTTCCCCGAACTCCACCGTGCGGCCGGGTGGTTCCGCTTACGCGGGGAAGCGGGCCGGGAGCGGTCACCGGGCGGGGCTCCGGGCGAGCTGAAAGGCGCGCGGAAGGGCGCGCAGAAGAAGCACGTGGAAGGGCACTCGGAAGGGCACGCGCACGGAGCACGTGGAAAGGGGCGCGCGCCCCGGCCGGGTGTGGGGGGTGTGGGGCCGGCCGGGGCGCGCGCGTCGCGGTGGTGGTCGAGGGGAGCCCGGCTACCCGAAGGTGCCGAACGCCTTGGTGAAGGCGAGGGGTTCCTGGAGGATCGAGCTGCAGGTCGCGTCCGCGGTGGGCTTCGCGCCGCCCGCGCACTGCACGTCCCGCGTGCCGGACCACATCGCCAGCCGGCCGATGCCCTTCTCCCGCGCGAACCCCACCAGTTGGGTGGCGTCCTCGACGGTGAAGATCTCGGTGGCGACGTCGTTCACCCCGATCATCGGGGTGACCGCGACCGCCTTCCAGGCCGCCGCGTCGGAGAGGCCGAGTACGCCCTTGATCTGGGCCTGCGTGGCGGTGGCCGCCTGCGTGGCGTAGTCGCCCATGTCGCCGCTGTACGCGGGCCCGTAGTCCATGGCCATGACGTTGACCGCGTCGATCGCGACGCCGTTCTTCTTCGCGTCCGCGATCAGGTCCACGCCGGGCTGGGTCAGGCCCTCCGGCATCACGGGCAGCGTGAAGGAGACGTCCAGCCCGGGGTGTGCCTCCTGCAGCAGGGCGATGGCCTGGGAACGGCGGGTGTTCGCGGCGGTGTCGGGCAGTGCCCCGCCCTCGATGTCGAAGTCCACCTTGGTCAGCCCGTAGGCGTCGATGACCTTGCCGTACGCCGTGGCGAGCTCGGCCGCCGAGGAGCAGTGCAGCGCCAGTTCGGCACCGGCCGCTCCGCCGAAGGAGACCCGTACGTCGCCGCCTTCGCCCCGCAGCGCGGCGATCTGGGCGGCCACCTTGTCGTCGGCGAGTCCCGTGACGCCGCCCCACAGCGGGGCGCAGCTGCCGCCCGACGTGATGAACGCGAGGGTGAACTCCTTGACGCCCGTCCTGGACGCGGTGTCCAGCAGGTCGTAGGACGGGTGGAGCGACGTGTCGACGTACGGGGCGAACCCGGCCCCGCCGGACGTTCCGCCGGGGGGCCCGGACGGCTCCGCGGTGGCGCTCTCCTCCGGCGTCGGCGTGACCGTGGGGGTGGACGTGGGAGTGGACGTGGGAGTGGACGTGGGGGTGGACGTGGGGGCCGGAGTACCGGTCGGGCGTCCGCTCGGTTCGGGTGCGGCCCCGCCGTCCGCGGAGCACGCGGCGTCGTTGATGCGACAGCCCTCCGGATCGGCGGCCGTTCCGGTGGAGGCGGTGACGAATCCGACCGTCACGGACGCGCCCGGGGCGATGTCCTTGTTCCAGCTCACGGGCTTCACGGTGACGTGGTCGCCGCTGACGGTGTGCTCACCGTTCCAGAGCGAGTCGATCCTCGTGCCGGCGGGCAGGTCGAATTCCAGCGTCCATCCGGACTGGACGGTCCCGGTGTCGTTCGAGACGACGTACTGCCCGGTGTATCCCCCGGTCCAGCCGCTCGCCCTGGTGTACGTGGCGCCGACGGCAGCCGCCTGTGCCGTGCCGGTGAGCGTGAGGACCGTGCCGCCGACGACCGCCGCGGCGACGAGCGCGCCGACCGTCCTCGTGCGGGTGCTCATCGTGCGGCGGTGCGTGCTGGTGCCCATCGCGTCCTGCCTCTGTCCTGCCGGGGGGGGTGATTGCGTCTGCACGCTAGCCGCCGCCGACCGGGCAAAAGGCGCTCTTGGGACCTGGGCCGGTGTTCTTAGGGTTCGCTTAAGGAGGGCATCGGCGCCGGTTAAAGATTCGGGCGGCTTCCGGGGGCGCCGCGGAACTCCGCGCTCCGCGCCTTGGCACCCCGCGGTCCGCGTCTTCCGCTCCGCCGCCCCACCCGGTGCCCTCGGCGCGCACGCTCCCCCGGGCCGCCGTCGAGCCCTATCCAGATGCGTACCTCCGTGCCGCCGAGCACCGAGCGCCCGATCCGCAGGTCGCCTCCGGTGGATTCGGCGACCCTGCGGACGATGTCCAGGCCGAGGCCGGTGGACCCCACGGCGCCCGTCGCGCCGTGGGGTCCGCTGGCGCCCCGTGCCAGAGCGGATTCCGGATCGGGTATCCCGGGTCCGGCGTCCGAGACCAGCACGAGCACCGCGTCTCCGCTGTGGTGCACGTCCACGGCGAAGGCGGTGCCTTCCGGGGTGTGCCGGAAGACGTTGCCGAGCAACGCGTCCAGGGCGGCCGCCAGTTCGGGCCTGGCGACCGGGATGCGTACGGTGCGGTCCACCCCGGCCAGACGCACCGTGCGCCCTTCGTCCTCGGCCAGCGCCGACCAGAACACCATGCGCTCCCTGACGACCTCGGACACGTCGCACCCGGCGCCCGCACCGGCCGGCCCGCCCTGGGTCTGCGGGCGCTGCTCCCGCGCCGTACGGATGATGGTGTCGACCTCGTGCTCCAACTGCTCCACGGCCGCCCTGGTCTGCTCGGCCGCCGGGCCCTCGCCCAGGGACGCGGCGTTGAGGCGGAGCACCGTCAGCGGGGTGCGGAGCCGGTGCGAGAGGTCGGCGGCCAGCTCCCGCTCGTTGGCCAGGAGCTGGACCACCTGGTCGGCCATGGAGTTGAACGCGACCGCCGCGGAGCGCAGTTCCGTCGGTCCCTCCTCGGGGACCCGGGTCCCCAGCCGCCCCTCCCCCAGGTCCTGGGCCGCGCCCGCGAGCCGCTGGGCCGGCTCCACCATCCGCACACCGAGCCGGTCGGCCACGGCCACGGAGCCGACGATCAGCGCGGCACCGACCCCGGCCAGGACCAGCCAGGCCGTGCCCACACCGTTGGAGACCTCGCCCTCCGGCACGAACACCTCGACGACGGCGATGCCGCCGGAACCGAGCGCGGTGGGCTGGAGCAGGGCCGAGCCGCCCGGCACCTCGGCGATGGAGGCCCGCCCCGACGTCCGTACGGTCTCCAGGTCCTCGCGGGTGGCGCGCCGGGTCCCGATCTCCAGGGGCGAACCGCCGGGTTCGGTCACGGGCACGTGTACCGCGAGGCGTCCCCGACCGCCGGGCTCGGTGGACAGGACGGCCTTGGTCAGCTCTTCGCGGTCGGTGGTGATGGTGAGAGTGGGGCCGATGGTGGCGGCCTGCCGCTCGGCGTCCGAGAAGGCGCGGTCGCGCGCCATCTCCCTGATGACGAGCCCGAGCGGCACCGCGAACGCGATCACGACCATGGCGGTGACGGCCAGGCAGACCTTGACCAGGGCCCATCTCATGCGGGCCGGCCCGAGGCCGCTGCCGGTGGTTCGAGTTTGACGCCGACCCCGCGCAGGGTGTGGAGATAGCGGGGCCGGGCGGCCGTCTCGCCGAGTTTGCGGCGCAGCCAGGAGAGATGGACGTCGATGGTCTGGTCGTCGCCGTAGGACTGCTGCCAGACCTCGGCCAGCAGCTCACGGCGCGCGACGACGACGCCGGGGCGTCCCGCGAGGAAGGCCAGCAGATCGAATTCACGGCGGGTCAGGTCCAGTGCCGTGCCGTCCAGTTCCGCCTGGCGCCGCAGGGGGTCGATGGAGAGCCCTCCGACCTGGAGGACGCGCGGGGGCGGCGCCTGGGCGCCGGGGCCCCGGGTGCGGCGCAGGACCGCGGCCATGCGGGCGGAGAGGTGCTCCACGGAGAACGGCTTGGTCAGGTAGTCGTCGGCGCCGTCGTTGAGCAGCCTGACTATCTCGGCCTCGTCGTCCCGCGCGGTGGCGATGATCACGGGTACGTCGGTGATGGAGCGCAGCATCTTCAGCGCCTCGGCGCCGTCGAGATCGGGCAGACCCAGGTCGAGGACGACGACGTCGAAGCGGAAGTGCGCGACCTCGCGCAGGGCTTCGAGGGCGGTGCCGACGCTCCGCACCGTGTGCGAGGCCTCGGTCAGGTGCCGGATGAGGGCGGAACGTACGAACTGGTCGTCCTCGACCACGAGCACACTAGGCATGCGCCGCACCGTAGCCCATACGGAGGAACAGGGTCCCCTCCAGGACAGCACCCGCTCAGGTGGTGCAGGATGTGCCCGATGCAACGAGGACTCGTACACGCCGTCGCGTGGTCGCTCGCCACGGGAGCGGCGGTCACCCTGTCGTGGTGGGGCGTGCACACCGTCATGTCGGGGACGGCCTACGACCCTCCTCGTGCCGTCCCGATCTCGGTGGGGGCCCGGGGCGGGCAGGCGACGAACGCACCGGTGTCGTCCTCGACCCACCGTTCGCTGCCCTCGCCGAGCGCCACGGTCCCCCGGGCCACGCCCTCGCCCTCCTCCCGGCCTTCGCGCAAGCCGTCCTCCCGTCCTCCGGCCGCGCGTCCGGGCACGGACAGGCCCGCGGCGCCCCCGGCGTCCGCCGGCGCGGTGAAGAGCTACCCGACGCGGGGCGGCAGGGTGGTCCTGGAGCTGGCGGACGACTCGGCGAAGCTGGTCTCGGCGACCCCGGAGCCGACGTGGTCGATGCAGGTGTGGACGGAGCCGGAGTGGATCCGGGTGGACTTCAGCGACGGGTCGGGCGCGACGGTCTCCGTCTTCTGCACCTGGAACGGCCATCCGCCGATCGTGGAGACGGTGGAGCAGTAACGGTCCGCGCTACTCGAAGGCGCCGGGCGGCGGGGCCGGTGAAGGGCTCGCGTCCGCGTCGGTGACGACGGCGGCTCCGCCGGTGAAGTCGGCGAGGGCACGGCCGTGTTCGACGCGGCCGGGGTGCGGGTCGCTCGCGACCCTCCGGGTCAGTTCGGTGACCGCGATGGGCAGGTCGGAGGCGACCAGGATCGCGTTGCCGAAGCGCCGTCCGCGCCAGACGGTCGGATCGGCGGCCAGGGCCAGCTCGGGGAAGAGCGAGGCCGCCGTGGCGATCTGGCCGCGCAGGTGCGTGAGCGGCGGGCCGTCGGCGAGGTTGGCGGCGTACTGTCCGCCGGGCTTCAGGACCCGTCGCACCTCGGCCAGGAATTCGACGGAGGTGAGGTGCGCGGGAGTCCGGGCGCCGCTGAACACGTCGGCGACGACCAGGTCCGCCCAGCCGTCCTGGATCTTCCCGAGCCCGGCGCGGGCGTCCGCCGACCGGACCCTTATCCGCGCCTGCGGGTCCAGGGGGAGTTCCCTGCGCACGAGTTGGACGAGGGGCGCGTCGATCTCCACGATCTGCTGGGTGGAGCGGGGACGGCTCGCGGCGACGTACCGGGCGAGCGTGAAGGCGCCGCCGCCGAGGTGGACCGCCTGGAGGGGGCGGCCGGGCGGGGCGGCGAGATCGATGACGTGGCCGAGCCTTCGCTGGTATTCGAACGAGAGGTACGAGGGATCGTCCAGGTCCACATGGGACTGCGGGGCGCCGTCCAGGAGCAGCGTCCGGGCGCGCGGGCGCTCGCGGTCCGGTACGAGCTCCGCGACGCCGCCGTCCACCGTCGCGGAGACGGGCTCCTGCCGGCGCTCGGACCGCTTCCGGTCGCTCGCGCCCCGCGCCGCTCCTCGACGTGCCACGTGCTGGTCCTCACTCACCGGTCCTGGCCGGCCACCTGCGGGAACCGGCGACGGGCGGCGACTCCGCCCACCCGGCCATTATGGCCTCAGCGGCAGTTGTCGGCCGCCTCGATCAGCCGGGCCGCCTGGTCGAGGGCGGCCCGGAGAACGGCCGGGTCGGTGACCGGGGCCTCCGCGGCGGGCGGCAGGAGCCAGCCGCCGCCCACGGACGGCGGCTCGGCGGGGATGCGCAGCCCCCGGCCGTCGGTCCGTGTACACGCGCTGCCGGGTACGTCCCAGGCCTCTGCCGTACCGGGTGGCACCAGGAAGCCGAGGACGGCGCAGGCTCCGTCGTGCAGGACCGGTCCGACGGGCTCGTTCTGCGCGGCCCTGCGCAGGATGTCCACGGCCTCCAGGCCCTGACGTGCCGGGACGGTCACCAGGTCGCACGGTGTGGTTTCCGGGCCGTTGTCCGTATGAGGCAAGGGAACCCCTCCTCTCGTCTCGACGAGACGGGGCCACGCTCCGTCTCCGTATGGACCAACGCGCCGACGGCGTCAAGGGCTACGGCGGCACGCCGCCGCAAAGGGTGGCAGTTCATGGCGGATTGCGGGCGAGATGCCCGGTTTATAGGTAAACGCTGCGTGCGCGGTCCGTCACAGCAGGTACGTTCTTGCTCCGCCGGGACACCGGAAGCAGGAGCCCGGCTGCACCAGAGAGGGCCCCGCCATGGTGTCGACACGGGCAGTTCCCAACCTCGCCTTCCGGCGGCTGCGCGGACAGCGCTCCGCCGGAGAGTTCGCGGCCGCGGTCCGCAGGGCCGCCCGCGAGATCGGTGAACAGGTCGCGTGCGACGCCCGGTACATCGGGCGCGTGGAGGCCGGCGAGATCCGTTGTCCCAACTACGCGTACGAACGGGTGTTCCTGCACATGTTCCCCGGGGCGAGCCTCGAGGACCTGGGCTTCTCGGCCCGCGAGAGCGTGCGCGGCCGGGGGGCCCGCACGGCCGCCGTGCCCCCTCCCACCACACCCCCCACGCTCGACAGTGACATCCACGAGGAGAGCGACGTGCTGCGTCGCGTGTTCATGACCAGCGGTACCACCACGGTGGCAGCCGCGTCCCTGGGCCTGGGCGGCCGGCCGGCCGCCGCGGGTCCGCTCGCGGTGCCCGCGCAGCGCCGGGTCGGCGAGGCCGAGGTGAGTGCCGTCGAGAAGGCGGTGCGCCAGATCCGGCTGCTGGACGACCGGCACGGAGCGGACGGCCTCTACCGGCGGGCCTCCCAGCCGCTCCGGGCGGCGTACGCCCTGCTCGACTCCGGGACGACGACCAGGCGGAGCACGGCCGACCGGCTGCACGCCGGGGCCGGCGAGCTGGCGATCTCGGTGGGCTGGCTCGCCCACGACTCGGGGCGCTTCGAGGACGCGCGCTCCCATTACGCGGAGGCACTGGCGACGGCACGGCTGGCCGGGGACGCCGCGCTCGAGGCGCACGCGTTCTGCAACGCCTCGTTCCTGGCCCGTGACACGGGGCGGGCCCGCGAGGCCGTCCGCGCCGCGGAGGCCGGTCAGCGGGCGGCCCGTCCGCTGGGATCCCCGCGGCTGCTGGCCCTGCTGACGCTCCGGGAGGCGGGGGCCAGGGCGTGGCTCGGGGACCGCACGGGGTGCGAACAGGCGATCGGCCGGGCGCAGGTGGCGTTCGAGCGCGGGCCGGCCGACGCGGACCCGGAGTGGATGAGCTTCTTCCGGGAGGCGGAGATGGAGCTGCTGGAGGCACAGTGCTGGTCAGCACTGGGCGACTGGCCGCGGGCGGCCCGGCACGCCCGGCGGGCCACCCGGCTCCAGGATCCGCACTTCACCCGCAATCTCGCGCTGTACCGCGCGCAGCTCGCCGGTGACCTGGCGCGGGCGGGCGCGGCCGACGAGGCGTCGGCCGCGGGCCACGAGGTGCTGAACCTGCTGGACCGGGTGCAGTCCTCCCGGATCCGGGGGATGCTCTCGGGCACCGTGCGGGTGCTCCGGCCGCAGGGCGGTCCGGAGGTGTCGGCCCTCCTGGCCCGCTACGAGGAGCTGCCACCCGTCACCTGAGGGACACCCCGTCCGTCGGTGGCACGTCCGGGGCGGAGGCGCCGCACAGGTTAAAGATCAAGCTAGCGGTCCAGGTGGCCCGTGTCGTTCCAGCGTTCCAGTGCGGGGAGGCCGTAGGCCCAGCCCAGCACCGACAGGGAGGTCGGCTCGAGGCGGATCCGGGCGGCGAAGGACACGTCCTCGCCCAGCCACCGCGCCCCGATCGCCCGCAGGATGTGGCCGTGGGCGAAGACGAGCACGTCGCGCTCGGCGGACCGCGCCCACTCGACGACCTCGTCCGCGCGGGCGGAGACCTCGGCGAGGCTCTCGCCCCCGGGTACGCCGTCGCGCCAGATGAGCCAGTCCGGCCGGTCCGCCTTGATCTGCGCCGGGGTCAGCCCCTCGTAGTCCCCGTAGTCCCACTCCATCAGCGCGTCCCACGGCTCTGCCCGGTCGCCGAATCCGGCGAGCGCGCACGTCTCGGCCGCCCGGACGAGCGGGCTGGTCCGCACCTCCACACCGGGCAGGCCGCCCCACGGCTGCCGGTGCAGTCGCTCGCCGAGCAGCTTGGCACCCTCGCGGCCGGTGTCGAGGAGGGGGATGTCGGTCCTGCCCGTGTGATTGCCCTGGACCGACCACTGCGTCTGGCCGTGCCGGGCGAGCAGGATTCGCGGTGCCATGACGGCTCTCCCTGAAAATACTGAGATCCGATGATCCGGGGACCCTAGGATCTGGTGGGTCCGGGACAGCGGTGTCCGGGACGGCGACGGGGGCGCGAACGCGGACGGCCGGCTGGGGACCGGCGCGCGCGAGACCCGGCTCCATCATCTCGCACCTGCGGCACGGGCAACCTCCGGGGCGGCGCCCGCGTCCCTCTCAGCGCATGACCTGGGGTATCGGCCAGTGACGTGGCCCCGGGGGAAAACAGGGCATACGACCGCCGTACGGTTGAACGCCCGCCGTCGACCGCATGAACAAGGGGAGAGCCACCGGATGCCGCACGCCATCGCCGCGACACCGTCCTTCGGTCATCGGCCGCGCTGGTGGACGGAGCTGCCCCTGATCGCGGTGGTGTACGGGCTCTACTCGATGGGACGGCTGCTGGTCCGCGAGGACATACCCGCGGCGGTGGAACATGGGCTCGCGATACTCCGCCTGGAGAAGGCGCTGCACCTCAACGCCGAGCACCCGCTCAACCGCCTGCTGACGGCCCACCCCACGCTCGGCATACCCGCCGACTTCGCGTACGCCTCCCTGCACTACCTGGTCACCCCGGCGATCCTGGTCTGGATCTTCCGGCGCCGCAGCGCCGCCTACCGGGCGGCCCGCACCTGGCTGATGACCTCCACTCTCCTCGGGCTGGCCGGCTTCACGCTGATGCCCACCTGTCCGCCCCGGCTCCTCGACGCCCACCACGGTTTCGTCGACACGATGGCGCAGTACAGCGCGTACGGCTGGTGGGGCGCGGGCGCGAGCGCCCCGCGCGGACTCAGCGGGATGACCAACCAGTACGCCGCGATGCCGAGCCTGCACGTCGGCTGGGCGGTGTGGTGCGGCGTCCTCCTGTGGCGCCACGGCCGCCACCCGCTCGTGCGCGCCGCGGGTGTCGCCTACCCGCTGGTCATCGTGCTCGTGGTGATGGGCACGGCGAACCACTACTTCCTCGACGCCGTGGCCGGTGCCGCCGTGATGGCCGTCGGCGCCCTGCTGACCAGGCCCATCATGCGAATCGCGGACCGGGTCAAGGACCGGGTGAGGGCGGTGTCCGCCCGCACGCCCGCATCCCTCACCCCCACGGAATCCACGATTGTCAGTGACGGATGCAAGACTTCCGCGGGTGAGCGAATACCCGGCCAGCGGACCGCCTCCGCAGATTCCAGCGACCCGCGCAGCCGCTCCAGGGCAGAGGCCGACGACGACGCTCCGGCAGCGGCTCGCTGAGCTGCGCGGTCCGTCCGTCGCACCGCATCCGCTCGACGCACGCGCCCTGGCGGCGCTCGCCGCCAATCCGGGATGCAAGCGGCGCGCCCTGCTCGACGGCGCGGGCGTCGACAAGGCCGTACTGGCCACCGCACTGGGCTCCCCCGCCGCGTTCGGCCAGTCCCAGTTCGCGTTCGTCCGGGGCAACGCCTTCGAGGCGAAGGTCAAGGCCGACGGCGGCACGGAGCTGCTGCGCCTCCTGTTCGAACAGCTCGGCGGCGGAGCCGACGCACCGGCCGTCGCCGCGGTCCCCGATCTGACGGCCGCCGGCCCCGAGGGCCGCGCCGCGCGTACGGCGCTGGCGTTGCGCGAGGCCACGGCAGCGGGCGGCTGGGCACTGCTCGACCATCCGATGCTGGCCCTGGAGGTCGCGGGTTCGCCCGCCTACCTGGAGCCGGACGCCGTGGTGGTGCACCCCGACGGCACCTGGACGGTCGTCGAGATCAAGTCCTTCCCGATGATCGACGGTTCCGCGGACGCCGCGAAGGTCGGGGCGGCGGCCCGCCAGTCCGCCGTCTACGTCCTCGCGCTGGAGCGGATCGCGGCGGTGACCGAGGGCGCCGGAGTGGGGCACCGGGTCCTGCTGGTCTGCCCGAAGGACTTCTCCAACCTGCCGACGGCCTCCGTCGTGGACGTGCGCAAGCAGCGCGCGGTCACCAGCCGCCAGCTGGCCAGGCTCACCCGTGTCGAGGAGATCGCGGCTGCCCTGCCCGAGGGCACGACGTTCGATCCCGGCTGCTCCCCCGAGGAGCTCGGCGGCGCCGTCGAGTCGGTCCCCGCCGCGTACGCCCCCGAGTGCCTGGCCGCGTGCGAGCTGGCCTTCCACTGCCGGGCGAAGGCCCGCGCCGAGGGCGCGGTGGAGTCCCTGGGCCGGAGCGTGCGGGGCGAGCTCGGCGGCCTGACGACGGTCGCCGGGGTGCTGGCCGCCGCGGCCGGCAAGGAGGGCGACCCGGCGGACCCGACGGTGGCGGCCCTGCGCAGGGCGGCCGCCCTGCGGGCCGAGGCCCTGGCCGGAGTGGACGGCGGCGTCCCATGTCGCTGATCAGCACCCTGGCCCGGCTCGAGGCGGTCGACAGCGGGCGGGCCCAGCCGCTGGCCACCGTGCGCCACCGCCATCTGACCGGCCGGCCGCTCGTGCTCGTACCGCTGACGACCGCCGGTGAGGCGGGCGCCCCGCTCGGCGCGCTCGTGGGCACGGACCGCGCGGCGCCCCGCCTCCTGGCGGTGCCCCAGCCGCGCGACCGCGATCTGCGGTTCGCGTTCCTCGCCGAGCTGGCCGAGGCGGTGCTCCCGCACATCGAGGAGTACGCCGATGTCGTCGAGCCCGCCGAGCGCAACGAGGTCGATCCTGGGACGGGCAAGAAGGTCAAGGTCGAGGTCGAGCTGTGCGCGGACGCGGCGCAGCTGATCGTGCCCAGCAGGGCAGGCGTCGACTTCGTGCGGCTGCTCGGGCGGTCCATGCGCTTCCGGCGCACCGTCGAGGACGACCCGGACACGCCCTACCCGGCCCCCGCCCGCGTGCCGCTGCTCGGCCGATGGCTGACGCACTACGGGGAGCGGGCCAGGGTGCCCGGTTCCTCGCTGCTGCTGGCCGCGACCGACCTGCTGAACCGCCACTGGGCGACGGGCCAGAGCAGTCTGGAGGACCAGCACCTCGGGGCGCTGCTCGCCTGGGTCGATCCTCCGGACGGCGAGTCGGGTGCGGCGGCGGCCCTCCGGGCGGAGCTGGACCGGGACCGTGCCGGTCAGCTGCTCTGCCCGCCGGCCGGTCCGGCGACGGATCCGGCCTTCGACAACAGGCTGCTGGCGCCCGCGATCGAGCGCTACGACCGGGCCCGCACGGCGTACGCAGCCGCGGAGGACGCCCTCGAATCGGACACCCGGCTCGGTGAGCTGAACGGTGCCGAGCGGGAGATCAGGTCGCTGCTGGCGAGCGTGCTGCTGCCCACCTGGGACGCGGTGTGGCGGGGCCTCGACCTGCTGCGGGAGCTGCCGGAGGGCTCCCGCGCGGAGGACCGCTGGACCAGGGACCGGTGGTCGTTCACCGCGCACCGGGACCGGGTGCTGGCGGGCGAGCCCCCGCAGCCCCGCCGGGACGACGCGGTGACGGCGGCGCAGAAGCTGGCGTCGCGGGAGACCGCCCAGGCCCAGCTGGAAGCGCAGGAGGCGCTCGACGATCCGCTGGTGCTGGCGGGGCGCAGGCTCGCGGGCGAGGCGTTCATCGGGGAGGTGACGGAGGTGGAGATGGCGTACAGCGAGTCGAAGCGGCCCTCGCCGCGCCCTCTGGTCACGGTGCGCACCGGCGAGCGCCCGCATCTCGGTGAGCGCGCCAAGGTCTACCGTTCGCTGGACGGAAAGCCGCAGACGGCGGAGTTCGTGGGATACGCGGCCGAGGACGCGGAGTCCACCGGCGCGGTCCACCTCGTCCTGCGGATCACCGACCGGATGGGGCGGGGCAAGGAACCCTCGCCCGGCTCGGTTCCCGAGCCCGGCGACCGGATCGCCTGGACGCTCTTCGAGCACGATCAGCGGGGCGGCCCGAAGCTCCCCGACCCGGAGGACACCCCGTGGACCCACGGTGGGCCGCCGGGCGCCCCCGGCGGATCCGCCGGACCTGTCGAGCTGCCCGATCCCGTGACCGCGGAGGACCTCCTGTGACAGCCGTGACAGACCCGGGCGCCGCGGCGGCGAGGGCGACCGACGCGATCCTCGGCGACACCCTGCGCGGCACGGCGCGCGGCGTCGTGGTGGACTCGCCGCCGGGCGCGGGCAAGTCGACGCTCGTGGTGCGGGCCGCGCTGGAGCTGGCCGCGGCGGGCCGCCCGCTGATGGTGGTCGCGCAGACCAACGCCCAGGTGGACGACCTGGTGGTGCGACTGGCGGAGAAGGCCCCCGAGCTGCCGGTGGGCCGGCTGCACAGCAGCGACTCCGACCCGTACGACAAGGTCCTGGACGGCCTGGACAACGTGCGGAAGTCGGCGAAGGCCGCGGATCTGGCGGGCCTGGACATCGTGATCTCCACGGCGGCCAAGTGGGCTCACGTGAAGAACGTGGAGCCGTGGGGGCACGCGATCGTCGACGAGGCCTACCAGATGCGGTCGGACGCCCTCCTGGCCGTGGCCGGGCTGTTCGAGCGGGCGTTGTTCGTCGGGGACCCCGGCCAGCTGGACCCGTTCTCGATCGTGGGCGCCGACCAGTGGGCGGGCCTCTCGTACGACCCGTCGGCGAGCGCCGTCTCGACCCTGCTCGCGCACAACCCGGAGCTGCCGCAGCACCGGCTGCCGGTGTCGTGGCGGCTGCCCGCCTCGGCCGCGCCGCTGGTGTCGGACGCGTTCTACCCGTACACCCCGTTCCGCAGCGGTACGGACCACGGCGACCGGCGGCTGTCGTTCGGTGTGCCCTCGGACGGGTCGGGCCCGGACCGGGTGCTGGACGAGGCGGCGGCGTCGGGCTGGGGGCTGCTGGAGCTTCCGGCGCGGCACACCCCGCGTACGGACCCCGAGGCGGTCCGGGCGGTGGCGCTGGTGGTCCGGAGGCTGCTGGACCGGGGCGGCGCCGCGACGAGCGAGCGGGAGGCCGGCGCGGTCCCGGTGACGGCGGAGCGGGTCGCGGTCGGCACGGCCCACCGCGACCAGGCCGCGGCGGTGCGGGCGGCGCTCGCGGAGCTGGGTGTGACGGGCGTGGCGGTGGACACGGCGAACCGGCTCCAGGGCCGCGAGTTCGACGTCACCGTGGTGCTGCACCCGCTGTCCGGCCGGCCGGACGCCACGGCGTTCCACCTGGAGACGGGCCGGCTGTGCGTGCTGGCCTCGCGCCACCGGCACGCGTGCGTCGTGGTGTGCCGCGAGGGGGTGGCGGACCTGCTGGACGAGCACCCGTCGACGGAGCCGGTCCAGCTGGGTGTGACGGTGAAGTTCCCCGACGGCTGGGAGGCGAACCACGCGGTGCTGGCCCATCTCGCCGAGCACCGCGTGCATTGGAGGCCCTGATCCTGGGCATCGCTCTTGCGCCGGGCTGGACAATGGAAGGTGGCCGTCCGGCCGGCACGAGGGAGGAACACCACATGGCACAGTCCGAGCGGAACGAGCGGCAGAGGCTGCGTCCGGCGCCGCTGCTCTTCGAGCCGTCGGAGGCGGCGGCGGACCCGGAGCACTTCTTCGACCTGGAGTCGATGGAGGACCCGAAGGAGCTGCTCTCCCGCGCCACGGAGCTGACGCTCGCCTTCCGGGCGGCGACCGACCGGGCCGTGGAGTTCCAGGCGGTGGCCGCCGCCCAGCTCGCCGATCCCCGCCGCTTCGACCGGCTCACCCCCGCCGACATAGCCGAGCGCGCGGAGTGGACCGAGGACTACGCCAAGAAGATGATCGAGTTCGGCCGGTCCCTGCTGAACGACCCGGCACCCTGACGGCGGGCGCGGGCGACCGGCTCCGGCGGCCACGACCGTTCGCCACCGTGTTCGTTCACCGCCGCGTTCGTTCGCCCCCGCGTTCGTCCGCCACCGCGTTCGTCCGCCACCGTGTTCGTTCGCCACCGTGTTCGTTCGCCACCGTGTTCGTCGCCAGCGCCACCGTTCGCCAGCGCCACCGTTTCGCTGTCGCGGGTACACCTGCGGCATATGCCGCCGGGCAAGATACCCCGTCGCCCCACGCCCTGTCCGGCTTTCGGCGACTCTGGGCAACAGTAGCGTTACGGCCGGTAGACATGACGCCATGAGCGTATGGCTGAATGACGAAGCGACCCTGCGGACCGATGCCGCCCCGCACCACGGTGTCGACATCTTCGCTCTGCTCCGGGACCGCGCCGACGACCGCGCCGCTCAGGTCACGGCGTCCGGAGCGGCCTGGCTGGCGGGCTCCACGCCCTACCCTCGCAGCACGCTCTCGCAGTGGGAGTCGCGCCCCTCCTCGCCCGGCGTGCTGCCCTGCGGCTCCTCATTCGACGTCGTGAACGTCCCCGCGCTGTTCGGCAGGCGGATGCTGGAGCGGCTCTGGGCCGAGGGGCCCGGGTCGGGTCCGGTCGCCACGCACCGGGGCCGGATGCTGCTCTTCGCCTCCCCGGGTACCGCCCAGCGCCTGCCGTCCCTGCTGGCCTGGGAGGAGTGGGGCACGGGCTCCGCCGGCAGCCCGCGCGGGCAGCGGGGCGCACTGCCGCCGGTGCTCTGCCACGGCACGGGGGACGCGGTCACCGTCCCGCCCCTCACCGGCGGTGCGGACTCGGGCGGGCCCCGCTGGGTGGTCGCCCCGGACACCCGCAACCCCTGGCTGCCGGGCCCGGACGTACTGCTGTGGGCCTGTGTGCGGGTGTGCAGGTCGGCCGCGCCGTCGACCACCGGGAATTCGATTTTTCCTCCCGCCGATCCGGGTGCTAATGTCTACGACGTCACCAGGCGCCGTTAGCTCAGTTGGTTAGAGCAGCTGACTCTTAATCAGCGGGTCCGGGGTTCGAGTCCCTGACGGCGCACCGACGGAAGAAGCCCCCTCGCGGAAGCGAGGGGGCTTCTTCGTGTGCCTGCCCGGTCTCAGGTTCCGGTGGCGATCCGGACGGTCCAGGCTCCCGAGCGGGTCCGGTCGGCGACGTCGATGCGGATGCGCTCGCCCGGCACGGTGAAGCGCTCGCCCTCCCGGAGCGGGGCGTCCGCGAGGGGCGGGTAGACCGACCGGTCCCAGCAGGCGTCGGACTCGGGGTGGGTGTCCAGGACCTCGACGGGGCCGCCGCCGGACGGTGTCGCGTTGCGGATGCGGTAGACGAGCACCCCCTCGGTGCAGGTCGTCCGGTCGTTGCCCGTGGCACTGCGGGCCTCGATGGCCAGCGCGCTGTCGGCACCGGTCCTGACGACGGCGAGGCGGGTCCCGACGGACGCACCCGGCACGGGCACCTCGGCCATGGGTTCCAGGGTGAGGTCGGCGGACCCCTGCACGCACACGACCTCCGCGCCCTCCAGCCAGCCGAGCTTCCACTTGTGCCAGCCGAACAGATCGGGGGCCAGTCCGAACTGGCTGCCCATCACGTCCCAGTCCCCGACGTAGGTGTCCCAGTCGCCCTTGCCGTCCTCCGGCCGGTGGTAGAGGTCGGCCAGGTCGAAGACGTGCCCCGTCTCGTGCGCGAGGACGTTCCGGTCCGGCGGGTGCTCCTCGAAGACCGTGACGACGCGCCTGATGTCCGTGCCGTCGGCGCGCACCGGCCGGTCGAAGTTGACGACCTTGGTGGCGTCGGAGTCGACACCGGGCGCGTCCGGGTCGGCGACGAGGTAGACGATGTCGTGGGCGGAGAAGTCGGTCTGCTCGTCGGCGGCCTCGATCGCGTCCCGCAGGTAGTCGCTGCGCCGCTCCGAGCCCCAGTCGCGCTGTATGCCGTACCAGGTGGAGGGGCGCGGCATGCGGGTCCACTGCCGTTGCGGGTGGGCGCGCAGGGTGAACTTCCCGTACGAGGCGCGCTGGAAGAAGCGGGTGGTCGAGGGGAAGTAGTCGGCGGCCAGCACCTCGGGGGACACGACGGGCTCGGAGTCGGGGAACGCGAGGAAGACCATGACCGCGTCAAGGTTGCGGCCGGGGCGCGGGTAGGCCCCGTTCCAGGTGTCGAGGCCCAGAGAGTGGTGGGCCCCGGTCCTGGGCAGGGCGCACGGTCCCGCGTCACGTGACGCCGCCACGGCGGGGCCTGCGACGAGCCCGGTGGCGGCGAGCGCCAGGAGCGAGGTCAGGGCGGCCGCCGCGCTGCGCAGCCTCGGCCTCTCCACACCCCCGGATCCGTGCTGACGCGGCACATCTACCTCCGGGTGGCGAATGCGGGACCTGCCCTTCACCCTGTGCCGGTTCGGCGGCGTACGCCCTGTTGTGCTGCCCCACACGGGTCAACGGCGTCCGGATTGATCAGCCGAGATCGGACGGCCCCCCTCACAGAAAGTCACATTCGCTCACCCGGAAATCCGAAACCACCAGATCGGCGCAAAAGTGATCACCTGTGACCAAAATGCATGAGGGTGCCGCGCCCGGGACAGACGTGGGCCATGCGCGTGCGGCGTGTCCGAAACGAAGGCCGCGCTGGAACGGCCGACGCGCCACCCTCTATGCTTCACCTCGATTTCCTGCGTGGTTCCCGCCTCCGGCGCGGCACTCCACGCCACGCCCCTGCCCGGCCACACCTGTTCACGACGATCTGCACAGTGGGAGCGAGCGGTGAGCGGAACCTCCGAAGGGCCGATCCCCCGGGCGGGCGTGTCCCCCGGAACCGGGCCACCGGATATCACTCAGCGTGAACGTCAGGGTTCGGACGTCTCCGAGCTGCGCGACTACCGCGCCGCGTTCGCCGCCGCCGCGCTCCCGATGGCCGTCGTGGACCGTCTCGGCAGGATCGTCAGGCCGAACGAGGCGCTCGGCGGGTTCCTCGGTGCCGATCCCGCGTCCCTGACCGGGCAGCTCGCGGCCGGCCTCGTCGGTCTCACCTCGGACAGCCCCACCTGGCAGGCGTACACCGAGGTCCTGCGCGGCACCCGTCCCCGGCTCCGCTGCACCCGGCGGCTCAAGCACGCCGACGGCAGGCCGCTGTGGGCCGAGGTCACCGTCGTGCCGATGGGCGACCCGGGGACCGGCGCGGGCCGTGCGCTGCTGTCCGTCTCCGACGTCAGCGACCGGCGCGAGCTGCGGGAACGGCTGCGTCATCTGCGGATGCACGATCCGGTGACCCGGCTGCCCAACCGCACCCTGTTCTTCGAACGGCTCACGGCCGCCCTGGAGAGCCCGCAGCCCCAGGACGGCTCACCGCCGCACCACGGCCGGATCGGTCTCTGCTACCTGGACATCGACGGCTTCAAGGCGGTCAACGACACCCTGGGGCACCGCACCGGCGACCGGCTGCTCGCCGCCGTGGCCGGACGGCTCACCGACTGCGCCGAGGCCGACGACCACCGCACCGGCGGCCATCTCGTGGCCCGCCTCGGCGGTGACGAGTTCGCGATCCTGGTGGACGACTCCTCGGGTACGCGACAGCTCACCGATCTCGCCCGCTCGGTGCTCACCGCTCTCCAGCGGCCCTTCGAGGTGGCGGGGCACAGGCTGTCGGTCTCCGCGTCGATCGGGGTGGTGGAGCGTGCGTCGTCCGGCACCTCGGCGACCGCGCTCATGCAGGCCGCGGACACCACGCTGTACTGGGCGAAGGCCGACGGCCGGGCCCGCTGGACCCTCTACGACGCCGAGCGCAACGCGCACCGGATGACCCGGCAGGCGCTCTCCGCCACGCTCCTCCCGGCCGTCGAGCGCGGGGAGTTCACACTGGAGTACCAGCCGCTGGTCGGCATGGCGGACGAGGTCGTACGGGGTGTGGAGGCCCTGGTGCGGTGGAACCACCCGCGGTTCGGGCTGCTGGCGCCGAGCCGCTTCGTCCCGATCGCCGAGGAGGACGGCACGATCGTCCAGCTCGGCCGGTGGGTGCTGCGCACGGCCTGCCGCCAGGCCCGCCGCTGGCAGCTGGAACACCCGGACGAGCCCGCGCTGTTCATCAGCGTCAATGTCGCCGTGCGGCAGCTCCGGGACTCCGACCTGGTCGCCGACGTGGCGGAGATCCTCGCGGAGACGGGCCTCGAACCCGGCCTGCTGCAGCTGGAGCTGACCGAGTCGGCGGTCATGGGGTCGTCGGGCCGGCCGTTGCGCGTGCTCCAGGCGCTCAGCGACATGGGCGTCCGCATCGCGATCGACGACTTCGGCACGGGCTACTCCAACCTCGCCTATCTCAGCAGGCTGCCCGTCTCCGTGCTGAAGCTGGACGGCTCCTTCGTGCGCGGCTTCCGCTACGAGGACGGCGCCCACCCCAGCCCGGCCGACGAGACGATCGTCGAGGCCATGGTGCAGCTGGCGCACCGCCTGGGCCTGACGGTCACCGCGGAGTGCGTGGAGACCTCGGGCCAGGCGGAGCGGCTGCGCCGGATCGGCTGCGACACCGGCCAGGGGTGGCTGTACTCGCGTGCGGTGGCCCCGGAGCGGATCGCCGAACTGATCGGCACCCGGTCCCCGGAGGGCTGACCGGCCACCCCGGGGAGCCGGACGCGCGGTCACACCGCCACCCCGGGGAGCCGGACGCGGTCAGCCCGCCGAGGGCAGCCCGTAGGCGTCGGCGATCAGCTCGTACGAGCGCAGCCGGGCTTCGCCGCCGTGCGCGTTGGCCGTGATCATCAGCTCGTCGGCGCCGGTCCGCTTGGCCAGGTCGTCCAGTCCGCCGCGGACCTCGTCCGCCGTGCCGTGGACGATGTCCTTCAGCCAGCCGTCGACGAATTCGCGTTCCATGGGGCTGAAGTCGTGCGCCTCCGCCTCCTCGGGGGTCGGCACGAGGCCGGGGCGTCCGGTGCGCAGGCGGACCATGGACAGGGCTCCGGTGAGCACCTGTCGCCGGGCCTCGCGCTCGTCGTCGGCGGCCAGGGCCGCGACCCCGATGAGGGCGTAGGGGGCGTCGAGCACCGCGGAGGGCCTGAAGGACTCCCGGTACAGGTCCAGGGCCGGGACCGTGTTGCGGGCCGAGAAGTGGTGGGCGAACGCGAAGGGCAGGCCCAGGACACCGGCGAGCCGGGCGCTGAACCCGGAGGAGCCCAGCAGCCACACGGGCGGGCGGCCGGGCGACTGCACCCCGCCGGGCGAGGTGGCCTGCACGGGGCCGGGGACGGCGTGGATACGGGCGTAGGGGTGCCCGTCCGGGAAGTCGTCGTCCAGGAAGCGGGTCAGCTCCGCCAGCTGCTGAGGGAAATCGTCGGCGCCCTCGTTCAGGCGGTCCGTGCGCCGCAGGGCGGCCGCGGTGGCGCCGTCCGTGCCGGGCGCCCGGCCGAGGCCGAGGTCGACACGGCCGGGGGCCATGGCCTCCAGCGTGCCGAACTGCTCGGCGATCACCAGGGGAGCGTGGTTGGGCAGCATCACGCCGCCGGAGCCGAGCCTGATGCGCTCGGTGTGGGCGGCGAGGTGCGCGAGGATCACGGCGGGGGACGAGGAGGCCACGCCGGGCATGGAGTGGTGCTCGGCCACCCAGAAGCGGTGGAAACCGCGGCTCTCGGCGAGCTTGGCGATGTCCACACTGGTGCGCAGGGCCTGGGTCGCCGTGCGGCCCTGGCCCACGGTCACCAGGTCGAGCACGGAGAGGGGCACGGAGGCCGTCCCGCCCGCTGTGCCGCGAATCTGGTCGCCTCGGTTCTCGTCCACGTGTTCGGCCTCTCCGGTGCTGCGTCTGTGTACCGGAGGGTGCAAACAGGAGGATGGCTCCGCTTATTCCCGCGACGCCTGTTCCCCGCGCCCGCCTTCGCTCCGACCGCTCACTCCCGCACCTCGATGCCCCGGGGCTCGGAGGCGCCCAGCGGGGGCTCGCGGGTGGCGAAGAGGGTGCCGAGGGTGGGGGCCCAGATGCGGCGCTCGGCCAGCCGGAGCCCTTCCCAGACGGCCACCTGGTTGGCGGTGAGGACGGGCTTGCCCAGGAGTTCCTCCAGCTCGGGGACGTACGCGGCGGTGTGCAGGGCGTTGTCGGGGAGGAGGACCACCTCGGCGTCGGGGTGGTCCCCGGCCACGGCCAGCTCCTTCACGAGCTCCACGTCCGCGGCGGCCGCCTCGGAGGCGCCGATGATGCCGCTGCCCCGGGTCGCCGCGACCTCGACGCCTCCGGCCTCCAGGAAGCCGGCGAACAGCGCGGCGACGTCCTCGGAGTAGGTCGCGGCGACCGCGACCCGGGAGGCGCCCAGCTCGCGCACCGCCTGGACGAAGGCGACCGACGTACTGGACGCGGGGAGCCCCGCGGCCCTGGCCAGCTCCGCCGCCTGTTCGTGCGCGCCGTCCCAGCCGTAGGCGAAACTGGCGCCGGAGCAGGCCCAGACAAGCGATTCGGCACCGGCCATCCGCAGTTCCTCGACTCCGGCGGCCAGCCGGTCGGGGGTGCCCGCGGCGCGGAGGTTCTCGGCCCTGCGGGCGTCCTCGTCGATGTCGGTGTGGAAGAGCGGCACTCTGATGTCGCTGTCGAGCATGACCTCGATCCGCGGGAAGTCGTCCTCCGCGGCGTGGCCCGGGTAGAGAAGTCCTACGGTCGTCATGTCCATCCTTCCCGTTCGTCCGGATGTCCTGGGGTGCTCGTGTCACCGGTGCCCCTGCCTGGGACAAGTATTCCCCTTTCAGCCCCGTATCGTCGCCCGCAAAGGCCCTGACCAGCGGTTCCTCCCGCGGCACGGATGCCTGGACGGTGTCCGCGCGCCGTCTCCCGCGGCACCGGGGCCGGGTTGACGGGCATGCCCCGCGGTGCGAGCGTGGGCGTTCCTGATGACCACTCCCGTGATCCTCGTCCTGGACGCCGACCCGCCACCGCGGCTGGGCCGGCTGACCGGCCGGGCCTCCGTCCGGTACGCCGACGAGCGGACGCTGGCCCGCGAGCTGCCCGGGGCGGACGTGCTGCTCGTCTGGGACTTCACCTCCGACGCCGTCCGCGCGGCATGGCCCGGCGACGGACCCCGCCCGCGGTGGGTCCACACGGCGAGTGCCGGCGTGGACCGGCTCCTCTGCCCGGAGCTCGCCGCCTCCCCCACCGTCGTCACCAACGCCCGCGGCGTCTTCGAGCTGCCGATCGCCGAGTACGTCGCGGGGCTGGTACTCGCCTTCGCGAAGGACCTTCCCCGCACGCTGGAGCTCCAGCGGCGGCGCACGTGGCGCCACCGGGAGACGCGGGGGCTCGCCGGCAGCCGCGCGGTGGTCGTCGGAGCGGGCCCCATCGGCCGCGAGATCATGCGGCTGCTGCACGGCCTGGGCGTCCAGGTGGCACTCGTCGGCCGTACGGCGCGTCGCACCATCCACGGCATCGAGGACCTGGACCGGCTGGCGGCGAGCGCGGACTGGGTGATCTCCGCGGCCCCGCTGACGGACGCGACGCGCGGGATGTTCGACGCCCGCTTCTTCGGCCTGCTGCAGCCCTCCGCCCATTTCGTGAACGTGGGACGCGGTCCGCTCACCGTCGAGGGGGACCTGGCCGAGGCGCTGCGCAGGAACTGGATCGCGGGCGCCGCCCTCGATGTGTTCCAGGAGGAACCGCTCGGCCCGTCCAGCCCGCTGTGGGACGTGCCCGGCCTGCTGGTCTCCCCGCACATGAGCGGGGACACGGCAGGCTGGCGGGACCGGCTGGGTGAGCAGTTCGTGTCGATGTACGAACTCTGGGCCACGGGTGAGCCGCTCCCCAACACGGTGGACATACAGCGCGGTTACGTCCCCTCTCCGGACATCCCCGGCTGATCGGGCCGTCATGACGGCCAGTCATGAACGCCTCCACCGCGGGAAACACACCCCGCACACCGGCCGTCGCCCTCCGCCCATGACGAGACACGGGAAGGTCACCCTCCGGCCACCGTTCGGTTACATGGCAGCGCTTGCTGCATAGAAGTCCGGGATCGGGCAGGTGCTCACCCTGTCCGGACTGTTCGACACCCCGATTTCTCCAGGAGATTGCGAACCATGGCTGACTTCCCTCACCTGTCCCGTCGGGGCTTCCTCAATCGATCGGCGGCCGTGGGAGGTCTGCTCGTCGTCCCCGGCCTGCTCTCCGCGTGCAGCAAGACCGACGCCGGCGCCGCGGACGGCGAGGGCGCGCTCGACAAGCTCCGCAAGCAGGGCTTCGTCCGGGTCGCCTACGCCAACGAGGCCCCGTACGGCTACATGGAGGGCAAGGAGCTCAAGGGTGAGGCGCCCACCCTCCACCGGGAGATATTCAAGGCCCTCGGTGTCGAGGAGCTGAAGCCCACCCTCTCGGAGTGGGACGGCCTCATCCCCGGTCTCCAGGCGGGCAAGTACGACGTGGTCAGCGCCGGCATGGCGATCACTCCCGAGCGCTGCGCCAACGCCCTCTTCTCAGAGCCGGAGTTCATCTCGCCGACGGCCCTGATGGTGAAGAAGGGCAACCCGAAGAAGCTCACCGACCTGGCGTCGGCGAAGGCCGCGGGGGTCACCGTCGGCGTGATGTCGGGCGCGGTGGAGGCCTCGTACGCCAAGGGCGCCGGCATCGCCGAGGGGAAGATCAAGACGCTGCAGAAGCCGCAGGACGGCGCGGACGCGGTCAAGGGCGGCCGGGTCGACGCCTTCCTGCTCACCGGCATCTCCCTGCGCTGGCTGGCGAAGACCAACCCGGACACCGAGGTGACCGAGGCCTTCGTCCCCGAGCTGGACGGGAAGCAGCAGTTCTCCCCGGGCGGCGCCGTGTTCCGCCAGGGCAACGAGGACCTGCGGGACTCCTTCAACCGCGAGCTCAAGAAGATCGTCTCCGACAGGTCGCGCTACGTGGAGCTGCTGCAGGAGTACGGCTTCGGCGCCACGGAGGTCCCGCCGGCCACGCTGAAGACCGCCGACCTGTGCAAGGGCTGACGGGGGCGGACCACACCGTATGAGTGACTTCTTCTCCACCTTCGCCGACGAGTTCCCCCAGATCGGGTCCGGCTTCTGGGTGACGCTGCAAGCGACCGTCCTGGGTTCCCTGCTGGCACTGGCCCTGTCGTTCGCCCTCGGTCTGATGGCGGGCAGCGGGCTCCTGCCGGTGCGCGGCGTCTCCCGGACCGTCGTGGAGTTCTTCCGCGGCACCTCGCTCTACGTCCAGCTGTTCTGGTTCTACTACGCGATGCCGCAGCTGACGGGGTACGAACTGACGCCTCTGCTCTGCGGGGTGGTCGCTCTCGGCCTGAACTTCGGGGCGTACGGCTCCGAGATCGTGCGCGGCGCGATCAACTCCGTGCCGCGCGCCCAGTACGAGGCGGCCGTGGCACTGAACATGTCGCCGTTCCACCGGATGCGGAAGGTGATCCTGCCCCAGGCCTGGGTGCAGATGATCCCCTCCTTCACGAACCTGCTGATCCAGCTGCTGAAGGCCACACCGCTGCTGTGGCTGCTCTCCGCGGCGGACCTGATGACCGCGATCGAGCACGTCCGCAGCCTGACGGGCGAGAGCCTCGCCGCGTATCTGCTGCTGCTCGCCGTCTACTTCGTTCTCGCCTACGCGCTGACGCTGCTGATGAACCTGCTGGAGCGGTCCGCCAAGCGGCGCCTCGGCCTGCACACCGGCGCCCGGGGACTGTTCAGGACCCGTAGCGCCGAACCCGTCACGACGGCCGGAGGCACCCGGTGAACCAGACATTCGACTGGGACGCCGCCGGCGAGGCCCTTCCCCTGCTGCTCGAAGGGTTCCGCGTCACCCTGCTGGCGACCGTGCTCGGCACGCTCGTCGCGGCGGTGCTCGGGCTCGCCATCGCGGTGGCCGGACGGGCACCGTCCCGCTTCGTGACGGTGCCCGTGAAGGCCGTCATGGAGTTCGTCCGCTCCACCCCCCTGCTGGTCCAGCTGGTGGGCGCGGTGGCCGTGTTCCCCACCGTGGAGCCGCTGACCACCGGCATCGTGGTGCTGGGCATCCACTACGCCACGTACACCTCCGAGGTGTACCGGGCCGGGATCGACGGGGTGCCCAAGGGGCAGTGGGAGGCGTGCCGGGCCCTGTCCATGTCGCCCGGGCGGACCTGGCAGGCGGTGATCCTGCCCCAGGCGGTGCGCAACGTGCTGCCGGCGCTGGGCAACTACGCAGTCTCGATGTTCAAGGAGACCCCGTTCCTGGCCGTGATCACGGTGCAGGAGATGGTCTTCGAGGCCCGGAAGTACGGGGCCGACCACTTCGCGTACACGGAGGCGTGGACGCTCGCCGGGCTGATCTTCCTGGTCGCGAGCTACCCGACCTCGCTGCTGATGAGAAAGCTGGAGAAGCGCCTTGGCCACTGAACCCGCCCCCCTCAGTAAGATCGCGGACGCGGCCGGGGACCCCCTGGCCACGGGCGTCGAGCCGCTGGTCCGCTTCGACAAGGTCGTCAAGCGCTACGGCGACCATGTGGTGCTGGACGAGCTGGACTTCAGCGTGCGGCGCGGCGAGCACGTCACGCTGATCGGGCCGAGCGGCTCGGGCAAGACCACCATCCTGCGACTGCTCATGACGCTGGAGAAGGTCAGCGACGGCGTCATCTGGGTCGACGGCTCCCCGCTGTCCCACGTGCGCACGCCTTCCGGATCGCTGAAGCCCGCGGGCGAGAGGCAACTGCGCGAGTCCCGGAAGAAGATCGGGATGGTCTTCCAGCAGTTCAACCTCTTCCCCAACATGAAGGTCCTCCAGAACATCACCGAGGCACCGGTCAACGTCCTCGGCATGGAGAAGGAGGTGGCGGAGATCCGTGCCCGGGAGCTGCTCGACCTCGTCGGGCTCTCCGGGAAGATCGACGCACACCCCTCCCAGCTCTCCGGCGGCCAGCAGCAGCGCGTGGCGATCGCGCGGGCGCTGGCGATGCGGCCGGAGATCCTGCTGCTCGACGAGGTGACGTCCGCGCTGGACCCCGAACTCGTGGCCGGTGTGCTGGACCTGCTGAGCGACATCGCCAGGACCACCGACATCACCATGCTCTGCGTGACCCACGAGATGAACTTCGCCCGGGACATCTCGGAGAAGGTACTCATGTTCGACGCGGGCCGGGTCGTGGAGTCCGGCACCCCCGAGAAGATGTTCACCGACCCCGAACACGAACGTACGCGCGAGTTCCTCAACGCGGTGCTGTGACCTCGCCTTTGCCACAAAGCTCGTGACCTAGGCATATGCCGAAAGGGTGCGCCCCAGCTGACGGTACCGGGGCGCACCATCAACTCCCCGACGCCCACTCCAAATCGGCCATTCGGCGACTATCGTGGGTCGTGAGCTTGAGGTCACAACCTGGTAGAGGCCCTGAAGGGGGAACCGTGGCGTTGAAGCCCGAGCCGAAGGCGCCGTTCCATTCGGTGCAGTACGCCTTGCGCGTGCTCGAGTCCGTCTCCACGCACGGCAGTGGGGTGACCGAGGCCCGGATCTCCCGGGAGACGGGCCTGCCTCCCGGGCACCTCACACCCCTCCTGCTGACCCTGCGCCGCGAGGGGTACGTCGAACAGGTCGCCGACGGCGCGTACATCGTCGGTTCCTCGCTCCTCGAACTCGGCTCCGGCGCGGCCCGTAGGCGGGCCCTGGAGGCGAGGCTCCAGCAGACGCTGGTCCAGCTGCGGGATTCGGTCGGTGCGGCGGTCTACGTCAGCCGCTACGTCGACGGGGAGATCCGGGTCACGCAGGTCGCGGACGGTCCACGCACGCCCGCCGTCAACGAGTGGGTGGACTTCCGCTCGGCGGCGCACGCCAGCGCGATCGGGAAGTGCCTGCTGACGCAGCTCGACCAGAACGGCCGCCGCGACCACATGGCGCGGCACCGGATCGCACGGCTGACGTCGAGGACCATCACGAGCGAGAAGGTGCTCTTCTCGAAGCTGGACAGCCAGCCCGCGACGGTGCCGGTCCTGGACCTGCAGGAGTACGCCATGGGCACGGTGTGCGCGGCGGTCCCCCTGACGGCCGGGTCGTCGGCGGGGTGCCTGGCCCTGTCCCTGCCGATCGAGCACGCGCACCGGCTGCGTGCCGCGGCCGCCACGCTCAACCGGCGTGCGGCGCCGGTGCTCCTGTCGCTGGCCCTCTGATCCGATCCGTTCCGGGCACGCCGTGTCCCCGGCCGCCACCGGGCGGCCGGGGACACGGCGTTCTCCGGACTGCTAGAGGGTCAGCCAGACCGCCGTGTCCGGGGGCAGACTCCCGTCCGTCAGCGGGCCGCTGGCGAGCAGGACGGCGGCGCCCTCCGGCAGCGGGACGGCGGAGTCCGAGGCGTTCAGCAGGCAGCGGAAGCCGCCGTCCCGGTCGAAGCACACCGTCCCCGGCCCGGCCTCGACCCACGTCAGTGACTCCGGCAGGCCGGCCAGGCGCTCACGGCGCAGGGCCAGCGCGGTCCGGTAGAGGCTGAGGAAGGAGTCCGGGTCCCCCTCCTGCGCGGCCACGCTCAGGCCGGACCAGGACGCCGGCTGCGGAAGCCAGGGGGACGCCGTGGCCGTCTCGGGCGAGAATCCGAGCGAGGCCCCCGACCCGCTCCACGGCAACGGCACCCGGCACCCGTCCCTCCCCCGGTCCGTCCCGCCCGACCGTACGAAGGTGGGGTCCTGGATGAGCGCGTCGGGCAGGTCCTGCACCTCCGGCAGACCCAGCTCGTCCCCCTGGTAGACGTACACGCCGCCCGGCAGCGACAGCGTCAGCAGGGCCGCCGCCCGTGCGCGGCGCCGGCCGAGCACCGGGTCGCTCGGATCGAGCAGCCGCTTGTCACCCATGTCGAACGAGGTGTCCTCGCGCCCGTACCGCGTGACGTGGCGGATCGTGTCGTGGTTGGACAGCACCCAGGTGGGCGGCGCCCCCACCGGCGCGTGCCCGGCGAAGGTCTCCTCGACGACCCGCCGCAGCGCGTCCGCGTCCCACGCGCAGCACAGGAAGTCGAAGTTGAACGCGGAGTGCAGCTCGTCGGGGCGCAGGTAGCGCGCCGACTGCTCGGGCGTCGGCAGCCACACCTCGCCCACGAAGGTCCGCTCGCCGTCGTAGGTGTCGAGGATCTTGCGCCAGGACCGGTAGATGTCGTGCACCGCGTCGCAGTCCTGGTACGGCAGGTCCGTGACGTCCGGGTCCGGTCCGACGTCGGGCAGGCCGGGCTTCTTCGCCAGGCCGTGGGCGACATCGATGCGGAAGCCGTCCACGCCCCGGTCCAGCCAGAACCGCAGGACGTCCTCGAACTCGGCGCGCACCTCGGGGTGCTCCCAGTTCAGGTCGGGCTGCTCGGGTGCGAACATGTGGAGGTACCAGGGCCCGGCGGTGCCGTCGGCCTCCGTGATCCGGGTCCACGCGCTGCCGCCGAAGTACGAGGTCCAGTCGTTGGGCGGCAGTTCCCCGTCCGCCCCCCGCCCGGGGACGAACCAGAAGCGGTCGCGCTCCGGCGATCCGGGGCCTGCGGCGAGCGCGTCGCGGAACCAGACGTGCTGGTCGGAGCAGTGGTTCGGCACGAGGTCGATCAGGACGCGCAGCTCGTGCTCATGGGCCTCGGTGATGAGCCGCTCGGCCTCGGCGAGGGTGCCGAAGAGCGGGTCGATGTCGCGGTAGTCCGCCACGTCGTAGCCGCCGTCGGCCATCGGTGAGGTGTACCAGGGGTTGAACCACAGGGCGTCGACGCCGAGCTCACGCAGATACGGGAGGCGGCTGCGGACCCCGGCGAGATCCCCGGTCCCGTCCCCGTCGCCGTCCGCGAAGCTGCGTACGTAGATCTGGTAGATCGCGGCGTGCCGCCACCAGTGGGTGGTCACTGAGACTCCTTGCTCGGTATACATGGGGTGGTGCGGGCCCGCAGGTCAGGGGCGGGCCCGCACCGTTCGGGCTACCAGCCGGTGTTGCCGGCGCCCCGGGTGACCGTGAAGCCACCCGCGTGGGAGAGGCCGCCCGCCGCGGCACCGGAGACGGTGACCCCGGAGAAGGTCCCGGCGCCGGCGGAGTTGATCTCGATGCCGTAGGAACCGGCCTTGTCGATCTTCAGTCCGTCGACGGTGAGGGCGCTGACGTTCTTCTGCCAGGACACGAGGAGCCCGCTGTAGGTGCTGTCGAGGATCTGGTTGTCCTTGATCAGGACGGGCGCGGTGATGTCGGAGGAGTCGGCGTAGATCCACAGGGCGCCGAGCTTGCTCTGCCAGTTGGGCTCGTAGCCGCCGGTGCGCGTCAGGGTGTTGCGCTGGACGGAGGTCGTCCCGCTGAAGGGCACGGGGGCGAAGCGGCTGCTGACGGCGATGCCGGAGGAGCCGGTGACGGTGTCGGCGAGGAGGTTGTCCTCGACCCGGTTGCCGTGGCCGCCGTAGATGCCGACGGTGTTGGCGAGCATCGGGAGCTGCACGGTGTTGAAGCGGAACGCGCTGTCCGTGACGGCCTGGGCCTCCGAGAACATCGCGAGCCCGTCGTCACCGGTGTTGCGCACGCTGCTGTGGGAGACCTCGGTGGTCCTGGTGCCCTTGTGCAGGTTGACGCCGTCGGCGAAGGTGTCGCGGATGCGGAGCCCTGAGGCGTACAGGCCGACGGTCGGGGCGTCGATCCAGAGACCGACCTTGGTGTGCTGCATCCAGATGTTCGTGAGGGTGGAGTTGTTCCCGAAGTCACCCTCGATCGCCGCGTCGAAGCCGGCGTCGTCGCGGTAGGAGACGTCTCCGGCGATCATCAGGTCCTGGACGTTGCTGGTGCCGCCGCGCCCGAAGAGCCCTCCCTTGCCGTTCTTGCCGCGCAGCACGGTCTGCCACTGTCCGGCGCCGCGCAGGTCGGCCCCCGCGAGGTTGACGTGGCCCGAGATGTCGTACGTCCCGGTGGGCAGCCAGAGGCCCTTGCCCTGCGAGGTGGCCGTGGTCAGCGCCGAGTTGAGGGCGCTGGTGTCGTCGGTGGAGTCGTTCGGGGTGACGCCGAGGGTGGTCGCGGAGACGAAGCCGGTGGACGGCATGGTCAGCGCGGCGGGCGCGCTCTCCGTCTCGACGAGGTCCAGGGTGTAGGAGGCGGCGGTGTCTCCGGCGTCCTTCTGGAACTTGAGCACGGTGCCGACCGGGAGGGTTCCCGTCAGCAGGGTGCGGGTCTCGTCGAAGAAGTGGTGGCCGGAGCCCTGCGAGGGGTCGTTGTTGTACGGGTAACCCCCGTAGACCCAGCTGTACTTCGAGGTGAGCGGCAGGTCGCGGAGCTGGGTGCCGTCGGCGTAGACGCTGAGCGTGGTGTCGATGCCGGTGCCGGCCGCGTTGTCCGGGACGGAGTAGCGCAGGGTCAGCGCGTTCGCCGGCTCGGTCAGCGTGAACTGCACGTACTCGCCGGTGGAGTCCAGGACGACGGCCTTGCGGCCGGACGCCTCGGACGGCACGGAGAGGTAGGTGCGGTCGGGGCCGGTGGTCGTGGCGTTGGTGCTGCCGCTCTCCGCCTCGTACGTGGTGTACGGCAGCGTGGCGCCCCGGGTGTCGTTCGGCGTGGAACCGGTGACTCCGATGCCGTCGAGCTGGAGGGTGCCGTTGTCCCCCGACGCGGTGCGCAGGGTGACGTGGTTGAGCGCGGCCCGCAGGGGGGCGTCGGTGGAGGCGCTCTTCCACGCGCCGCCGGTGCCGGGCAGCGTCACTCGGCGGACGGTGGTGCCGTTGGCCAGCAGGGTGACGGTGGACGCCGCGCTGTCGGGCGTGCGGTAGCGAACGGTCACCGGGTAGGTGGCCGCGCGGGGCGCGTCGACCGCGAAGACGGCGCGGGCGCCGGTGGCGGTGAAGCCGGAGAGGTAGGCGCTGCCCTCGTAGCCGGTGGCGGCGGTGGCCTTGGCCGGTCCGCCGGAGACGAAGGCGTCCTCGGCCTGGTGGGTCAGGGTCCCCGGTTCGGTGGGATCGGTGGGGTCCGTCGGCTCGGTGGGGGTGACAGGGGTGACGCTGTCGATGTTGACGTTGCCGCTGTCGGCGGTGGTGAAGGTCCAGGCGACGGTGTTGGCGCCCTTCTTGTAGGTCACCGACTCCTGGCGGGTGGCCCAGGTGTCCCAGTTCGCGGTCGCCGGCAGGCTCACCTGCCGGACCTTCGCCCCGTTCACGTACAGGCTCAGCGTCATCGCCGCGCCGGTGCCGTTCGCGTACCGCAGGGCTACGGTCCCGGCCCCGGCTTCGGCGGAGTCCACACCGAAGGAGACGGAGGCGGAGCCCTTGTTGGCGTCGGTGAAGCCTCCGACGAAGCCCGACCCCGTGTAGCCGCTGTGGTCGGAGCCCGCGAGGGCGCCGCCCGACAGCTGGGCGGACTCGGCTTCGAGGGCGCCGGAGGGCGTCGGTGTTCCCGTGCCGCTGGAGGTGGCCGCGGTGGCGTTGTCGATGTTGACGTTGCCGCTGTCGGCGGTGGTGAAGGTCCAGGCGACCGTGTTGGCGCCCTTCCTGTAGGTCACCGACTCCTGGCGGGTGGCCCAGGTGTCCCAGTTCGCGGTCGCCGGCAGGCTCACCTGCCGGACCTTCGCCCCGTTCACGTACAGGCTCAGCGTCATCGCCGCGCCGGTACCGTTCGCGTACCGCAGGGCTACGGTCCCGGCCCCGGCCTCGGCTGAGTCCACACCGAAGGAGACGGAGGCGGAGCCCTTGTTGGCGTCGGTGAAGCCTCCGACGAAGCCCGATCCGGTGTAGCCGCCGTGGTCTGTGGAGACGGCTGCCCCGCCGGACAGCCGGGCCGACTCGGCTTCCAGCGTGACGGACGCCGCCTGTGCGGACGCCGTCCCGTACAGGGCGGTGCCGAGCAGGGCCAGGAGTACGGGGTAGGTGAGCCGCGCGGCGGCCCGGGAGCGCATTCTTGGTGCAGGAGACACGTCTGTGTGTCCTTCCTGTGGGGGTGGGTCAGCCCTTGAGGCTGCCCGCGGTGAGACCCGCGATGATGTGGCGCTGGAAGATCAGGAAGAGGGCGAGCAGGGGGATGCTCGCCATGACCATCCCGGCCAGGAGCTGGTTGGCCGGCATGAACTCGGAGAGCCGGTTGAGCGCGACGGTGATGGGCTGCTTCGCCTCGTCGGGGAGGACGAGCATCGGCCAGAGGAAGTCCTTCCAGACCCCCACGACCGCGAAGATCGACACGACGGCGAGCACCGGCCGGGAGAGCGGCAGGACCACCGAGACCAGGACCCTGAGCGTGCCCGCCCCGTCGATGCGTGCGGAGTCGAGGAGTTCCGCGGGGATCTGGTCGAAGAACCGCTTGAGGATGAAGATGTTGAAGGCGTTGGCGGCGGCGGGGAGCCAGATCGCGAACGGCGTGTTGATCAGGTTGACGTGGAAGAGCGGGACGTCGACCACCGTCAGGTAGGTCGGGACGAGCAGCGCCGACACCGGCAGCATCAGGGTCGCCAGCATCATGCCGAGGACGACGTTGCCGAGCAGGGGCCGGAGCTTGGACAGGGCGTAGGCGGCGGACACGTCGACCAGCAGCTGGGTCAGCCAGGCACCGAGGGCCAGCACCAGCGTGTTGAGGAAGAAGTGGCCGAGTCCGACGTTCGTCCAGGCATCCGTGTAGCTCTCGGGGTGCCAGCTCTCGGGGAAGAGGCTGGGGTTCGGGTCGCCGAGCTCGGACGACGACTTCACCGCTCCCGTCGTCATCCAGTAGAGCGGGAAGACGAAGGCGATGGTGAAGCCGGTGAGGGTGGCGACGAGCACGAAGCGGTAGAGGAACCGGCCGGTGCGCCGGTTCATCTCGGCGGGCGCGATCAGGGTGCGTACGGGGGTTTCGGCGGCCATGGGGACGGTTCCTCTCAGCCCTTGCTGCGGGTCAGGCGCAGATAGACGACGGAGAAGAGGCCGAGCACCAGGAAGAGCAGGGTGCTCATGGCGCTGGCCAGGCCGAAGTCGTTGTAGACGAAGGCGTAGCGGTACAGGAGCAGGAGCACGGTGACGGTGGCGTCGTCGGGTCCTCCGCCGGTGAGGACGAAGGGCTCGACGAAGACCTGCATCGTGCCGATGACCTGGAGCAGCAGCGTGATCATCAGGATGAACCGCATCTGCGGGATCGTGACGTGCCACAGCCGTTGCCGGACCGACGCGCCGTCGAGTTCGGCCGCCTCGTACAGCTCGCCGGGGATGCCGCCGAGCGCCGCCAGGTAGATCAGGGTGGTCGTGCCCATGTTGGCCCAGGTGGAGACGAGGACCAGGGAGACCATGGCGAGGTTCTCCGACTCCAGCCACTGCTGGGCCGGCAGCTGGAGGACTCCCAGGACGTTGTTGAACAGGCCGGGGCCGGGATCGTAGAACTGGCGCCAGAGCAGCATGGTGACGATCGGCGGGAGCATGACCGGCAGGTAGACGGTCATCCGCAGATACGAGCTGCCGTGCCGCAGTTCGTTCAGGACGACGGCGGTGGCGAAGGGTGCGGCGAAGCCGAACACGAGGGCGAGCAGCGTGAAGTAGCCGGTGTTCTGCCAGGCGGTGAGGAACAGCGGGTCGTCGAAGAGGCGCCGGAAGTTGTCCAGGCCCACCCATCGGGCGGGTTCGGCGAAGGTGACCTGCTGGAATCCGAGCAGGGCTCCCCGCACGATCGGGTACCAGGAGAAGAGCGCGAAGCAGAGCAGGCCCGCGGCGAGGAAGAGATAGGCGACCGCGTTCTCCCGCAGGGCCCGGCGGAGCCGGGGGTTCCCGGCCCCGCTCCCCGTCCGGGGGCGGGGAGCGGGTGGAGGACCGGCGGCTTCCGTGGTCTTCTCCGCGGCTGTGGTGCGTGGCCGGACGGACATCGCCACGTCACTTCACCGAGGCGAGGATGGTGTCGGCCTTCTTGGACGCCTCGGCCAGCAGGGCGTCGATGTCGGCGTTCTCCTTGGTCAGGACGGCCTGCATGACCCCGTCGAGGACGGTGTAGAGCTGCTGGGCACTGGGCGGCTCGACCTTGGTCTCCACCTGTGCGTTGCGCTCGATGAACGGCTGGTAGTTCTTCACCGGGGTGTTGGCGTACTGCTCGTGGATCCTGTCGATCTCCGCCTGCGCCTCACCGGCGAACAGCCGGGGCTGCGGCAGCCCGATCGGCACGCCCGTCTCCTTGGACCGCTCGCTGTCGATCTTCTCGCGCTCGGGGCTCCGCAGGTACTTCCACTGGACCCATGTCAGCCCGGCCTTGATCTTCTCCGGCGAGGCCTTCGGGTTGAACATGAAGCCGTCGCCACCGCCGAGGGTCGCGGTCCCGGGCAGCGCGGCCAGGCCGTACTCCTCGTACTCGCGCTCGAACTGCTTGACGATGGTGGGGATGTTGTCGGGGCCCGCCATGTACATCCCCAGCTTGCCGGCGCCCATCATCTTCTGGACGTCGGCTATCTCCAGGAGCTGGCGGGTGCCCATGCTCTTGTCGGTCCAGCGCATGTCGTGCAGGGCGTTGAGCGCCTTGCGGCCCGCCTCGCTGTCGAAGGCGGCCTTCCAGCGGCCGTCCTGCTTCGTGGCCACCTCCCCGCCCATGGAGTAGATCCACGAGGTGAGGTGCCAGCCGCCCTGGTTGTTCTTGCTGTAGTCGGCGTATCCGACCGTGCCGTCACCGAGCGCGCTGATCTTCTTCGCGGCGGTGCGCACCTCCTCCCAGGTGGCCGGCGGCTTGTCTGGGTCGAGACCGGCCTTGGCGAACAGGTCGCGGTTGTAGAGCAGGCCCATCGAGTAGTTGCCGGTGGGCAGGCCGTACGTCTTGCCCTCGGCGTCCTTGAAGACCTTCATCAGCGCCGGGTCGATGTCGTCGAAGTACGGCACGTCGCCGACGTAGTCGCTGATGTCGGCAGCCTGGCGGCGCTGGATCAGTCCGGCGGGGTCGGTGAAGTAGACGTAGTACACGTCCTCCAGCTGACCGCCCGCGAGCTTGGCCGCGAAGGTCTTCGGGTCCATCTGGCCCTCGCGGGCGTCGATCTTGATCTTCGGGTGGCTCTTCTCGAAGGCCGCGACGTCCTCCATGAAGTTCTTGCGGTCGACGGCCTGCGTCTTGGCGGGCATGCCGTTCACGCTGATCGTGACCACGCCGTTCTTGTCCACGCCGGACGGCGAGTCCGCGGAGCCGCCGCAGGCCGTGAGGGCGAGGGAGAGGGCGACGGCCGTCGCCGAGCCGAGGACCTGACGTCTGCTGATGCCGGGCATGCCAACCATGGGGATCGTGCCTTCCTGGAGGTCCGCTGCGGGGTTGTCGGACCCCGAGCACTGAGCTGCGCCGAAGGTAGAAGCCCGTTACGCAAGAAGTCAATGCATCTGCGCAAGAAAGTAATCTCAGGGGCTTGTGCAAGAAACACGGGCGCCCCCGAGGCCGCTCAGCGGGGCCGGGCGGCGGTGGACCCCCGGACGATCAGCTCGGTGTCGAACATCATCAGTTCGTTTGCTCCCGCGTGGCCGTCGATCTGCGCCACCAGGGACGCGACGACCGCGGAGGCCATCGCCTGGATCGGCTGCCGGGCCGTGGTCAGCGGAGGGTCCGTGGCCACCATGAACGGGGAGTCGTCGAAGCCGGCCACCGAGAGGTCCCGCGGCACGGACACCCCCTGACGGCGGGCGCCCCGGACCGCCCCGAGCGCGAGGGCGTCACTGGCGCAAACGATGCCGGTGACCCCTTCCGCCAGCAGTCGCGGCAGCGCGGTGGCGCCGCCCTCCATCGTGAAGAGCGCGTGGGCCACCAGCCGCCGCCAGTCGTCGGCGGGGATGCCCCTGCGCGCGCAGAAGGCGGCGAACCCGGCGAGCTTCCGGGCCGAGGGGACGTGTCCCACCGGGCCGAGGATCACGCCGATCCGTTCGTGCCCCAGCGCCTCGAGGTGGGTCAGCGCCTGGTCGGCGGCGAGCGCGTCGTCCACCCTGACCTGGGGGACGCCCGTGTTCTCGTCGGCGGCGTTGAGGAGCACCATGGGGATCCTGCGTTCCCGCAGCGCACGGCCGTGTTCGGGGCCGGCGTCGGCGTAGCTGGCACCGATGAAGACGATGCCCCCGATGTTCTGGCGCAGGAGCATCTCGATGTAGTGCGCCTCGGAGACGCCGTCGGCCGTCCTCGTGCAGAGCACGGGTATGAGCCCGCGCTTGTTGAGCAGGCCGCACAGGGCCTCGGCGAAGGCGGAGAAGATCGGATTCTGCAGATCGGGCACGACCAGGCCGATCAGCGCGGCCCGCTCGGCCCGGTAGCGGCTCGGCCGCTCGATCCCGCACACGTCCAGAGCGCTCAGCACCGCTTCGCGGGTCGTGCGCGCCACATCGGGGCTGCCGTTGAGGACACGGCTGACCGTGGCCTCGCTGACACCCGCGTACTCGGCCACCTGGGAGAGTCGTCGTTTCGTCACGGAGCTCACCCTACAAAGGGCAACGCAAAAATAGAGATCACTTACGAAAGAAAATGACTTTTTGCTCGGAAGTGCCTCCGGGCCCTGCGGGAAGGCATGTGGGGAGTGCCACGAGGAGAGGGCGGGCACGTGTCATCAGCACCCCCGGGGACCAGGTATTATTTTCGAGTCAGCAGGCGCCGTTAGCTCAGTTGGTTAGAGCAGCTGACTCTTAATCAGCGGGTCCGGGGTTCGAGTCCCTGACGGCGCACGACACCACAGTGGGCGGTCTCCCTTCGGGGAGACCGCCCACTGTGCGTTGCGCCGGATCAGAACTGCACGTCGGAGCACGCGTAGAACGCGTTGCTGGTGTCCGCGACGTTCCAGACGGCCAGGATGATGTGCTTGCCGCTCTTCTGGGTGGGCATCGAGCCCTGGTGGGTCAGCGTCGCCGGGGGCTGCTGGTTCCCGTACGGCACGGTCATGAAGGGCTGCGACTCCAGGGCGGCCCGGGTGAGCGGCTTCGTGGGGTCCCAGCCGTTCTTGGTGATGTAGTACCGGAAGTCACTCGTGGAGTGGCGGGCCGTGAACTGCCAGCGGAAGCTGTAGCCCTGCCCAGAGGTGACCTTGGTGGCGGGCCAGCCGCCACCCCGCGGGTCGTCGAGCTGCGTGAAGCTGCTGTTCCCGCCGGAACAGATCTTTCCGTCCGCGGGTCCCGCCGCCGGGAACCTCTTGGGGCCCTCGACGCTCTGGGGCTCCCACTGGATGTTGCCGCAGCCGGTGACGGTGCCGTTGGCGCAGAGCTTCTGCCGGCTGATGGGTGTGTCCGTGTAGCCGTGGCTGCTGGCACTGCCGGTCGCGAACATGGAGACGCCCGCTATCGCCAGGCCGATGACGGCCGCGCTTGCCCTTTTCCGCATGCTGTGTCGCTCCTCGAGAACGTGGGGGAGGTTCTGGGGATGTGCTGGGCTCTGCTGCGCGCATGCATTCGTGCGGTCTAGACCAAGTCCAGATTATTGACACGCCATGAACATGTCCAGACCAATGTGGATCGGGTTTCAGCGCGTGCCGCGGTGCAACCGGAAGCGATCAGGCCCCTTCTCCCGCGCTGCGGCCGGTGTAGAAGGCCACCGTCAGATCCCTGACCAGCGCCTTGTGTTCGTAGCCGTCGAGCTCGACGATGCCGCGCGCGGTCAGCCGTCGCACCGTGTCGTCCACCGCGTCGACCACGGACGTCAGCACCGCGTCCCGGTGCTTCGCGTCGATGGCCGCCACCCGGCAGCGCCGCATCGCGGCCGCGACCTCGGGGGCGTACTCGATCCCGGTCGGCTGCGCCGAGTACACCTCGATGCCCACGGGCGCGCAGTCGGCCTTCACCATCCGGGTCAGCGCGTCACCCACCGCCTCCGCGTCGCGCAGGGTGCGGGTGTCCTCGTGGAAGGCGTCGGCCGGCAGCTGCGAGAGCACCCGGGCCAGCGCCGCCTCCACCTGGTCGCTCAGATACCGCTCGTGGTCCGCGACCCCGAACAGGGCCCGCGCGGTGTCCTTCACCCTCCAGACGACGAGGACGACGGCCCGCAGGGATGTGCCGCTCGCGTCCACGGCGGGCAGCGGCTCACTGCGCCAGTGCCTCAGGCGTACGTCGATCCGGCGGCGCAGCAGGAGCGGGGAGACCCAGAGGAGACCGGTGCGCCGGACGCTCCCCCGGTACTCCCCGAAGAGCGTCAGCACCGAGGCGTGCCCGGCCCGGCCCCGTCCCAGACCGCAGAGCGCGAACAGCGCCACGGCCGCCAGCAGCGCGAGCAGCGCCCAGGTCCCGGTGCCGATCCCGTCGTACGGGCGCTGCCCGAGCCCGAGCCGTCCGGTCACGGCGGCGGGCACGGCTCCCTGCCACCACAGCACGGCGAGCCCTGCGGCCGCCCCCGTCGCGGCGGTGAACAGCGCCGCCCAGCCGGGCAGTACGGGGCCTGGCCGCTCGGTGAGCCGGGGGTCGGCGAGAGGTGCGGGCCGTACGGGCGCCTGCGGCTGGGGGTGGCGCGGCTGGGGCGGACGGCGGAAGGCGGGCCCCCGCGCCGCGCCGGCTCCCGCGGCGGTGCGGCCCTTCGCGGCCGGCCCGCCCTCGTGGTCGTCGTCACGGAAGAGCAGGTGGACGGGGATGGGTGCGGTGGTCTCGGTGGAGATGACGGGCTGCCTGCCCCCGGCGCCCCACCAGGCGACCGGGTCCGCGGCACCGACGGTCAGGGTCACCGGGGCACCCCCGTGCCTGCCCGGGCCGTCCACCGCCTGGGCCCCGCCGGGCACCGGCTTCCGGAGATCGGGCGGCCCGCCCGGCCCGCCGTCCCGGTCCGCCGGAGCGGGGCCCTCCTCCGCGTCCGCACCGGCGGCCGTTCCCGGGGCAGAGGACAGACCCGGCACCGGACCCGGACCGGCCGGCGGCTCCTGGTCCAGGGGGTCCCGGTCCAGCGGGTCCCGGTCCAGCGGGTCTCCGTCCAGCGGGTCCCGGTCCAGGAGGTCCCGGTCCAGGGGGTCCGACGGCTCCCGGTCCGACGGCTCCTGGTCCACCGGCTCCTGGTGCGGGAGCGCGAGCAGGTCCGCATCCAGCTCCGCATCCGGCTCCGGGCCCAGGCCGATGTCCGGACCCAGGCCGATGTCCGGACCCAGGTCGATGTCCGGGCCCAGGCCGATGTCCGGACCCAGGTCGAAGTCCGCCGGGCTCCCGCCGGTGGCCGTGGCGGCGCGGCCCACGACGGCCACCGCGTCCAGGGCGGGCCCCAGATCCGCCGGGATGTCCTCGTCCTCGGCCTGCACGTCCGCCACCCGTGTGTCCGCCACCGGCGGCAGCCCCGCCGCCGGATGCGCCGTGTCCACCGGCACCGTGTCCACCGGGTCCACGACCGCCGCACCCGCGGGCCGCTCCCGCGCCGGCTCCTGCCCCGCGCCGGGCGCCGGCACCCCGGCTTCGTACACGTGCGTCACCGCCGGCACCTCAGCCGGCGGCTCACCCTGCGCGTCACCCGCGCCGGGCCCGGGCACGACCACCCGCATGTCCCGCTCGCCCAGCTCGTCCCACTCGCCCCGTACGTTCTCCGTCGAGCGCATTCCCGCCTCCGTCATGTCCGTTCCGTTGCTTCAGCCGTCGTCACGCGAAGAGCCGGCGCCATGTCTCCGGCCCCGGGTATCCGTCGGCCCCGCTCCCGCTCCAGCCCTGGGCCCGCTGGAACGCCTCGACGTTGCGGCGGTCCGCCTCCGTCCAGCGCGCGCCGGGGCCCGTCACGTAGTGCGCGCCGTATCCCTTCTTCACCAGCTGGGTTCCGAGCAGCTTGATGTGGTCGCCGGTCCTCCCCGGCTGGAAGGAGCTCCTGCCCGGGTACGCCGCGGTCCCGCCCGGGCTCCCGCCCGCACCGGCCGCCGGGATCCTGCGCCCGGTGCCGTCGACCAGCAGGCGCCAGGTGTGCGGGCCGGGGAAGCCGTCGGCCTCCGCGCCCTTCCACCCCTGTGCGAGCTGGAACGCCTGGGTCGCCCGCTTGTCCGCGTCGCCCCAGCGGGGCCCCGCACCCTGCGTGTAGAAGCGCTTGCCGCCCTGGGCGATGAGCATCTTCCCGAGCCGGGTCACGTGCGCGTTGTCGGCGCCCGCGCCGAACTTCGCCGCCCCGGGGAACGCCGTCGCCGAGCCGCTGCCGCCCGCCCCGGCGACGACGCCCTTGTAGCGGTAGGCCACGTACTTCGAGGAGTTGCTCCAGTACGCCATCGGCGTCGTCGCCTTGCGGGCGTTCGGCCGGGTCTGCTCGTAGGCGAGGTACTGGCTGTGGGTGTGGTCGCTCCAGCCTCCGAAGACCGTGACGTGCGATCCCACCGCGGGGTCGGCCAGGTTGTGGAAGAGGAGGATGTCGCCGGGCTCCAGGTCGGCCCGGGCGATCTTCGTGCCGAACGTGGCGAGGCTGCCCGTCCACTCGTTGCTGCCGAGGTCCCACGCCATCGACACGAAGCCCGAGCAGTCCTGCCGGTAGCCGTCCGACCAGTAGGCCGCCATGTCGTACGGGACCTTCGCGGTCACCCACTTCTTGGCACGGTTGATGATCTCGGTCCGTGTCGTGGTCCGCTGCGCCGTGCCCGGCGCCGCGGGCGGGCCCGAGGCCCCGTCGCTGTTCAGGGGCCCGACGGAGCCCTGCGGGGTGACCGGCTGCGGGTCGGCCTCCGCACCCGCCCGGGCGTCCCGGCCGGTGGCGGCCGCGGCCGCGTGGCCCGCCCCGCAGGACAGGACCACCCCCGCCGCGGTGACGAGCACCAGAGCGCGACGCGCACCGCGCGCGGCTGGGTGGCCACCGTGGCGCACGGGGAGTGCGGCGGCCGTACGCCGTCGCTGCGCGCAGCCCGGACAGCCGCAGTCGGCGTCGGGTTCGTACTCCTCGAAGACCGGCACAGTCATGCGACTCCTCTTCCTCTCGGCAGGCGTCCAGATCTTCCGCGTCTCAACTTTCCCGGCATATCTCATGGTGACGGATTAAAGGGACAAAACGACCATCCGACAGGCCGGGGCGGAGAGGAATTGGTCAGGAGCACTCCTGGAGATCGGGTAAAGTTCTCCAGGTCAGCAGGCGCCGTTAGCTCAGTTGGTTAGAGCAGCTGACTCTTAATCAGCGGGTCCGGGGTTCGAGTCCCTGACGGCGCACGCAACAGCGAGGCCCCCTCACCGAGTGTGAGGGGGCCTCGTTCGTGCGTGCCGCGACGCGGACGTGCCCCCGGGGCGCCTCCCCTCACCCCCGCACGCCCCCTGCGCGGCATTCCCCAAATCGCACACTTGGCTGACAAACCACCCTTTTTCACTCTTGCGTTCATGCCGCGTAGTCGGACAACCTGACCAGGCGCCGCCCGGGGGATCCACGGATCTCCCGGGGCCGGGAGGACGACGAGCGGCCTCCTCCCGGGGCGGGGGCCGCTCAGGCACGGACAGCAAGACATCACGCAGGGCGACCTGCGTGCGGGGGGATGACCATGGCGTCGACGCCGTCAGGCGACCGGCAGCAGCACGACCCTGCCCACACCGTCCAGCTCAGGCCGCCTCCGCAGCCGCACGCCGGAAGACCGAGGCGGCAGCCGAAGAAGCCGCTGCCGCGCTACGACTACGAGCACTACAGCCGGCTCGCCGGGCCGCTGACCCAGCCCGGCCCCGACCGGCCGTACACGGTGCGCTACCGATCGCTGCTCTCGCAGGAGACCCATCGGATACGCGCGGCCCTGCTGCTGGGCGCCGCGCCGCTCGTCTCCCTGGGCCTCTTCGCGTGGCTCATGCAGCCCGAGCACTGGACCGAGCGCGACCCGAACCTCCGCAACGACACGCTCCTCGTCCTGGACGTCGTGATGCTGGTGTCGATCGGACTGATCGAGCTCTTCCGCACGATGAACGTCCTGTCGAACGCGCACGCCACGCTCGTGGCCCGCGACCCGGTCCCCGTCATACCGGAGAGCGGCACGAAGGTCGCCTTCCTCACCTCCTTCGTCCCTGGCAAGGAGCCCCTGGAGATGGTGACGAGGACACTCGAGGCCGCCGTGCGGATCCGGCACCGCGGCCCGATGGACGTCTGGCTGCTCGACGAGGGCGACGACCCCGCCGTCAAGGAGGTCTGCGCCCGGCTCGGCGTCCACCACTTCACCCGCAAGGGCGTCGCCCGCTGGAACCAGGCCAAGGGCCCGCACCGGGCGAAGACGAAGCACGGCAACTACAACGCCTGGCTGGACGCCCACGGTGACGCGTACGACTACTTCGCCTCCGTCGACACCGACCACGTGCCCCTCCCCAACTACCTGGAGCGGATGCTCGGTTACTTCCGCGACCCGGACATCGGCTTCGTCATCGGACCGCAGGTCTACGGCAACTACGACACCTTCGTCACGAAGGCCGCCGAGTCCCAGCAGTTCCTCTTCCACGCGCTGATCCAGCGCGCGGGCAACCGCTACGGCTCCCCGATGTTCGTCGGGACGAGCAACGCGGTGCGGATCTCGGCCCTCAAGCAGATCGGTGGGCTCTACGACTCGATCACCGAGGACATGGCCACCGGCTTCGAGATCCACCGCCACCGCAACCCGCTGACCGGCAGGAAGTGGCGCTCGGTCTACACCCCGGACGTCCTGGCCGTCGGCGAGGGGCCGACGGCCTGGACCGACTTCTTCACCCAGCAGCTGCGCTGGTCCCGGGGCACCTACGAGACGATCCTCAAGCAGTACTGGAAGGGCTGGTTCTCGCTCCCGGCGGGCAAGCTCTTCAACTACACGATGATGATCATCTTCTATCCGATGTCGGCCATGAACTGGATCCTCGCCGCCCTGAGCTGCGCCCTGTTCCTCGGCATGGGTGCCTCCGGCGTCCAGATCGACCCGGTGATCTGGATGATGCTGTACGGCAACGCCTCGGCCCTCCAGATCGGCCTCTACGTCTGGAACCGCCGCCACAACGTCTCGCCGCACGAGCCCGAGGGCTCCGGCGGCCTGGCCGGCATGGTGATGTCCGCGCTCTCCGCGCCCGTCTACGCCCGCTCCCTGATGGACGCGGTACTGCGGCGCAGGAGCTCGTTCGTGGTGACGCCCAAGGGCGACTCGTCCAGCCCGGACACCCTCTTCGGCACCTTCCGCATCCACCTCTTCTTCATCCTCGTGTTCGGCGGCTCGATCGCGGCCTCCTTCGTCCTCGGGCACAGCCACCCGGCGATGCTCACCTGGGCCTGTCTGGCACTGCTGATCACCGCGGCGCCGGTCTTCGGCTGGCGGTACACCGTCCGCGCCGAACGGAAGAAGCCCCGCGGCGAACCACCCGCGCCCGCGCCCCGGCCCGCTCCGGAGACCGAGCAGGCCGAGCCCACCCGGGCGGGCGACGAGGACACCATGCAGATCGCCCTTGGGGGACGTAACCGATGAAGTACCGTCCGAACCGCCGTACCCGCCGCCTGGCGATCGGTACGGCGGTGGTTCTGGCGCTCGCCGGGGCGAACGGGCCGTGGCTGTACCGCTTCAGCACCGACCGCTACCACGCGTACGCCGTCAACCAGCCGGAGTACAAGGCGGAGAACGGCCACTGGGACTTCCTGGACGTCCCCGCGGAGTTCCGGATCAACACGATCCACGCCGCGCTGCTGCACACCGGCAAGGTGCTGCTCGTCGCGGGCTCCGGCAACAACCAGAAGAACTTCGACGCGAAGAGCTTCCGGTCCGTGCTGTGGGACCCGCGGGAGAACACGTACAAGAACATCGCCACGCCGAAGGACATGTTCTGCGCCGGGCACACCCAGCTCCCCGACGGGAAGCTCCTCATAGCCGGCGGCACCAGGCGCTACGAGAAGCTGGAAGGCGACGTCACCAAGGCCGGCGGCCTGATGATCGTCCACAACGAGGACCCCGACAAGCCGGTCACCGTGCCCGCGGGGAGCCGCTTCACCGGCAGGGGCAACGGCAGGACCTTCGTCTCCAAGGACCCGGTGCTGGTGGAGAAGGCCACCAAGGTCTTCGACGAGGAGACCGGCGCGTTCCTCCGCAACGAACCGGGCCTGGGCCGCATCTACGTCGAGGCGCGGGAGTCCGGGACGAAGCACGGGACCGGGACCGAGGACAACTACCGGATATCGGGGCTCTCCGGCTCCGACGCCCGCAACGTGTACGGGATCGCACAGAAACTGGCCCTGGACAAGAAGGACTTCCAGGGCATCAGGGAAGCCTACGAATTCGATCCGGTGGCCGAGAAGTACATCAGCGTCGACCCGATGAACGAGGCGCGCTGGTACCCGACGCTCACCACCCTGGCGGACGGCAGGGTCCTCTCCCTCTCCGGCCTGGACGAGATCGGCCAGATCGTGCCCGGCAAGGACGAGATCTACGACCCGGAGACGAAGGCGTGGGAGTACACCGGCATCGTCCGGAGGTTCCCCACCTATCCCGCCGTCTTCCTGATGAACGACGGCAGGCTCTTCTACTCCGGCTCCAACGCCGGCTACGGCCCCGCCGACGTGGGCCGCGACCCGGGTGTCTGGGACCTGGACTCCAACACGTTCACGAAGATCCCCGGGATCGGCGACCCGGACAGGCTGGAGACCTCCGCGACCGTACGGCTGCCCCCGGCGCAGGACGAGAAGTACATGGTGATCGGCGGCGGCGGGGTCGGTGAGTCCGACAGGTCCAGCGAGAAGTCACGGCTCGTCGATCTGACGGAGGAAGAGCCCCGCTTCACGGAGGGCGCCACCCTTGAGGAGGGCACCCGCTACCCGAGCGCCTCCCTGCTCCCGGACGACTCCCTGCTCGTCACCGGCGGCTCCGACGACTACCGGGGGCGCGGCGGTTCGGACATCCTGCAGGCCAGGCTGTACGACGCGAAGTCGGACACCTACCGCCGGGTCGCCGACCCCGCGGTGGGGCGCAACTACCACTCGGGGTCCGTGCTGCTGCCCGACGGCCGGGTCATGATCTTCGGCTCCGACCCGCTCTACGCGGACCGGGCGGACACCGAGCCCGGGGCGTTCGAGCAGCGCATCGAGATCTACACGCCGCCGTACCTGTACCGCGACGGGCGTCCGGAGCTGACCGCGGGCCCCAGGAGCATCTCCCGTGGCGGAACGGGGCTGTTCACCACCCAGCACGCCTCGTCGATCACGTCGGCGAAGCTGATGCGCCCCGGCGCGGTCACCCATGTCACGGACACCGACCAGCGCTCGATCGCCCTGGGCCTGGAGAAGTCCGGCGACAGCATCACGGTGACGGTCCCGAAGAACCGGGCCCTGGTGCCGTCGGGCTGGTACATGCTGTTCGTCACCGACGCCGACGGCACGCCCTCGGAGGGGATGTGGGTGGAGGTTCCCTAGGGCCCGGCGACGTCCGGCACGGCCGTCACTTCGGTTCGCCGTCGAATCTCGACGTCGACCAGAAGTAGCCGAGGACGGTGAGGCCCAGACACCAGGCGACGGCGAGCCAACCGTTGTTGCCGATCCCGGTGCCGAGGAGGAGGCCGCGCAGGGTTTCGATGGCGGGGGTGAAGGGCTGGTACTCGGCGATCGGCTGGAACCAGCCCGGCATCGTGTCGACCGGGATGAAGGCGCTGGAGATCAGCGGCAGCAGGATCAGCGGCATCGCGTTGTTGCCGGCGGCCTCGGCGTTGGGGCTGACCAGGCCCATGCCGACCGCGATCCAGGTGAGCGCCGTGGCGAAGAGCACGAGCAGGCCGAACGCGGCCAGCCACTCCAGGGCCGTGGCGTCCGTGGAGCGGAAGCCGATGGCCACGGCGACGGCGCCCACGAGGACGACGCTCATGACCGACTGCAGCACGCTGCCGATGACGTGTCCGACGATCACGGAGCCACGATGGATCGCCATGGTGCGGAAGCGCGCCATGATGCCCTCGGTCATGTCGGTGGAGACCGAGACGGCGGTGCCGACGACGGTGGAGCCGATGGTCATCAGCAGGATGCCGGGGACGATGTAGGCGATGTACGCCGAACGCCCGCCGCTGCCGCTGCCGATGCCCGCGCTCATCGCGTCGCCGAAGACGTAGACGAAGAGCAGCAGCAGCATGACCGGGGTGAGCAGCAGGTTCAGCGTCAGGGACGGGTAGCGTCGGGCATGCAGCAGGTTGCGGCGCAGCATCGTGTGGGAGTCGCGTACGGCCAGGGGGAGGGAACTCATCGGACAGCCTCCTTGGGCCGGGTGGTCGGGGTGGGGACGGCGGTGGGGCCGGTCAGGGCGAAGAAGACGTCGTCGAGATCAGGGGTGTGCACGGTCAGCTCGTCGGCCTCGATGCCGGCCGTGTCGAGGCGGTCGAGGACGGAGCGCAGGTCGCGCTGGCTGCCGTCGCTGGGGAGCTGGAGAGTGAGGGCGCCGTCGTCGTGGGCCGCCTCGGACAGGGCGCCGGCGGCGGACCGGTAGGCGGCGGGGTCGGAGAACCGCAGTCGTACGTGTCCGCCGGGGATCCGGCGTTTCAGTTCCTCGGCGGTGCCCTGGGCGACGATCCTGCCGTGGTCGAGAACGGCGATGCGGTCGGCGAGTTCGTCGGCTTCCTCGAGGTACTGGGTGGTGAGGAGGACGGTGACGCCGCCGGTGACGAGTGCGCGGATGATGCCCCACATGGCGTGGCGGCTGCGGGGGTCGAGGCCGGTGGTGGGCTCGTCGAGGAAGATGATCCGGGGTTCGCCCACCAGGGTCATCGCGATGTCGAGACGTCGTTTCATGCCTCCCGAGTAGGTGGATGCGGGCTTCTTCGCGGCGTCGGTGAGGTCGAAGCGTTCCAGGAGTTCCGCGGCGACCCGCCGCCCCTCGGGCCTGGCCAGGTGGTGCAGGTCGGTCATGAGGAGCATGTTCTCCTCGCCGGTGATCAACCCGTCCACGGCGGAGAACTGCCCGGTGACACCGATCGCGGCCCGCACTCCTTCCGCTGACGTGGCGAGGTCGTGGCCCGCGACCTGTGCCTGCCCGCCGTCGGCGGAGATGAGCGTGGAAAGGATCTTGACCGCGGTGGTCTTGCCGGCGCCGTTCGGTCCGAGCAGAGCGAACACGGATCCGGCGGGGATGTGCAGATCGACACCGTCCAGGACGGTTCTGTCGCCGTACGCCTTGCGCAGCCCGACGGCGGATACGGCGGCCGGCGGCGGGAGAACGGGGATGGGGGTAGGTGTGGGCATGACAGAAGAAGGCATGAGGCCCTCCTGTTCGAAGGCTGGAGTGTCGGAGGATCGGTCGAGTCGGAGCTGGTCGAGCGAGGAAGGCCACTGGTGCCGCGGCAGCGGAGACCCGGCGGCGGGGGCGTTCACTCAGTAGGCAGCGGGCGTCGGGCTCCGGCGGGCGGTGAGGAACCGGCTCGATGCCGCCGGATCGACGACGGTCGACAGGACCGCCGACGCGGTGATGTTCATCCGCCGGGCTCCTTCCACGTAGGCGACTGCCGTCACGTCAAGCATGGGCAGTGAAGGAGGGCCGATCAACGGCGTATCGTGCAAGGACAGTTAACACAGCGGTTCACGAACCGGGGGGCGGAGAGCGCGTGGAGCTGCGGGAGATAGAGATCTTCCTGACCCTGGCGGAGGAGCTGCATTTCGGCCGCACGGCGGACCGCTTGCACGTCACTCCGGCCCGCGTCAGCCAGGCCATCAAGAAGCAGGAACGCGCCCTCGGGGCCGAACTGTTCAAGCGGACCAGCCGCAGCGTCCGTCTGACGCCGATCGGCGCCGTGCTGCGGGACGGCCTCGCCGCCGGTTACCAGCAGATCCAGGAGGCGCTGGCCGCCGCCGCGACGGCCGGGCAGGGCATCTCCGGTGTGCTCAACGTCGGCTACTCGGCCGCGTGGTGCGGCAAACTCGTCGTGATGGCCGCCGACACCTTCCGCGCCCGCCACCCCCACTGCGCGATCCACATCCAGGATTCACAGCTGGGCGATCCCCTCGGGCCGTTGCGGGACGGCAGCAGCGACGTCCAGCTGATCGAGCTGCCGATCGACGAGCCCGACATCGTCAACGGCCCGGTCATCTTCACCGAGCCCCGTGCGCTCGCCGTCCCCGCGGGCCACCCGCTCGCCGAACGGGATTCCGTGTCCGTCGAGGACCTCGCGGACGCCCCGATGGTCACCATCACCGGCCAGCCCCAGTACTTCCTCGACGTCCACTACCCCCGCCGCACCCCGAAGGGCCGGTCCATCCCGCGCGGCCCCTCGACCAGCGCCTGGCAGGAGGTGCTCGCCCTGGTCGGCGCGGGCAAGGGGGTCTCCCCCACCAGCGCACGCGCGGCGCACTACTACTCCCGCCCGGACGTCGTCTACGTACCCTTCCACGACGCTCCGCCCGTGGAGTACGGCCTTCTGTGGCCGGCCACCGGGAACACCCCGAAGGTGCGCGCGTTCGTCCGGACCGTCCTCGAGACGGCCGGGGCCTGACGGCCCGCCTACTTCGTGGCGCGGGCCAGCCCCAGGGCGTACTCCGGCCACCAGTCGCCGGCCTTCGGCCCGCCCTTGCAGTCGCCGTCCGACTCACCCGGACGCTTGATCCACAGGTAGGCGTCCACCAGTTCGTCGCCCGTGTCCGTCGTCGGGGGCTCGCCGAGCGCACGGCCGGGCGGGTTGCACCAGTTCTCCGCAGGGGCGCCCCCGTCGTAGGCGCCGTTGCCGTTGCGGCTGGTGTCGATCACGAACGGCTTGCCGCCCACCTTCGCCGACAGCCGCTTGCCGAAGTCCTTGCTGGCCCCGGTGGTCTCGAAGTTGGACACGTTCACCGCGAAGCCGTCCGCCGCCGCGATTCCCGCCCGCCGCAGGGGCTCGAACAGCGCGTCGGGCGACTGCCATCCGGCGTTGCCCGCGTCCATGTACACCGTGGTGTTCGGCTGCCCTTTCAGGCGCTCGACCGCGCCCTTGAGCAGGCCGTAGCGCTCCTCGTGGAGCTCCTGCGGGGTACACCCGTCCACCAGGTGCAGCAGGGCGTCCGGCTCGAGGACCACCGTGGCCCGGCGGTCGCCGATGCCCTGGGCGACACCGTCCAGCCACGTCCGGTACGCGTCGCCGTCGGTGGCGCCGCCCTTCGAGTACTGGCCGCAGTCCCGGTGCGGGATGTTGTAGAGGACGAGCAGCGCGTCCCGGTCGGCCCGTTCGGCCGCCTCGGTGAAGCCTTTCACCGCGCCCCGCGGGTCGTCCGGGCCGATCCACTCCCCCACGGGCTGCTCCGCGATCTTCCGGATCAGCTCGGCCTTCGCCTCCTCGCCGTCCTTCGCATAGGCGGCGACCTGCCGTGCCGCGTTCCCGTCGGGGTTCACCCAGTACGGATCGTCCCCCTTCGGCCGCTGGCCGACGGCGGCCGGTGCGTCCTTTCCCCCGCCGTCGGACGAGTCGTCGGACGTGGAGCACCCGGCCAGCAGCAGCACAGCGCCTGTTCCGACTGCCGCGCTCGCCCTCAGCCGGGTGTAACTGCCGTACATCCGCTCCCCCTTGTACCGGTGTACTGCCGGTCGGATCCATCCTGGCACGCTCCCGCCCGGATCCGGACATCCTGCCGAAAACCCTCCGGACCCCCGGCGTCGTCGGCCTATCGTGTGGTCGTGTCCTGTCAGAAGGACGACCCGACCTCCCGGGACGTGCCGGGCCACTCCCGCGGTCCGCACGGCGCGGTCGAGGACCGGCCCGGCCGGCGGCTCCGAGGGGGAGCGGGCGCCGACCGGGCCAGGTTGTCCTGCCGCTTCAGACGCGGCTCTTCCCCCGGTTCTCCGCGCCGCCCGTCTCCGCGCTCGTCTCGGCCGTCAGATAGGCGGAGACGACGACGTTGGCCGTGTACGCCCGGGACTTGTGGTCGTACGTACCGCCGCAGGTGATCAGCCGGAGTTCGGCCCGTCCGTCCTCGCGCGGTCCGTACGCCTTCTGCGCGTCGAAGCGTTCGCGGGTGAAGACCTGGACGTCGTCGATGGTGAATTCGGCGGTCTTTCCGTCGGACCGGTCCACCCGGATCTTCTCGCCCGGTCTCGCGGCGCTCAGCCCGTAGAAGACGGCCGGTTCGGTCTCGGTGTCGACATGGCCGACGAAGAGCGCCGCCCCCTCCGTCCCCGGCTCGGTGCCCTCGGCGTACCAGCCGACGGCGTCCGGCGTCTCGAACGGCGGGGGTTCGATGGCCCCCTCGTCGTCCAGTCCGCGCCGTACGACGGCCGCGTCGATCCCGAGGGAGGGGATCTCGACCCGCTGCGGGGCGGCACCGTCGAGCGGATCAAGAGCGGGGGGCAGCGGGACGCCCAGGGGGCGGCCGACCGCCGCGACGTCCCCGGTCGTGGGGGCCGAGTTGCCGGCCGTGGCCGCACGCCCCCACAGCCACAGCCCCAGCAGGAGCACGGCCCACGTGACACCGGTCAGCAGCCGTCCCGTTCCGGCGGGACGGTCCGTGGCCGTCATGTCAGTGCTGCGCCGGACGGCGGCGGCGTACGCTGCGGAACGCCACGGCGACGGCGGCGACGGCACCCAGTCCGAGCCCGATCACCGCGTGCCGGGTGCCGGGACCCTCGTCGGCGGCGTCCTCGGCGAGCACCGCGGTGCCTCCGCCGCCGGCCCGGACGGGGGCGACGGGCGAGGGGCGGCCGTGGTGGACGACGGTGACCGTGCCGGTGGCCTTGCCGTGGCCGTCCTTGCAGGTCACCCAGACCTCGTAGTCGTCGGGAGCGGCGTCGGAGCGGATCCGGGCCTCGGCGACGAGGCCTTTTCCGTCGGCCGGCTCGAAGCGCGCTTCGGAAGCGAACGCCTCGGAGTTGCCCCGGGCCGACCTGCCCTTGCCGCAGACGTCGACCCGGAGTTCCACCTCCCCGCCGGGGGAGACACGGGACGGGCTGACCGAGACCGTTCCCGAACGCTTCTCGTCCCTGGGGTCGTCGGCATTCGGCGTGGCCAGGGCGGCGGACGCGGGAAGGGCTATCGTCCCGGCCACCAGTGCGGCACAGAACGTGAGGGGCAGTGAACGCATCGTAAACCTCCTGAGGGAAGGTTCACGCGTGGGGGCGCGTCCCGCATCCGCTGTAGCCCGGTCGGGTTACGGCAGGGGCAGGTCGACCAGGTCGACGAGGTCCGCGATCGAGTCGACGACCGTGGAGGGCCGGAAGGGGTAGCGGTCCATGTCGGCCTCCGTGGTCAGACCCGTGAGCACCAGGAAGGTCTGCATGCCCGCTTCGAGACCGGCGAGCACGTCGGTGTCCATCCGGTCACCGATCATGGCGGAGGTCTCCGAGTGGGCTCCGATGGCGTTGAGCCCGGTGCGCATCATCAGCGGGTTGGGCTTGCCGGCGAAGTACGGGGCCTTGCCCGTGGCCTTGGTGATCAGCGCGGCCACCGAACCGGTCGCGGGCAGCGGGCCCTCGGCGGACGGGCCCGTCTCGTCCGGGTTGGTGCAGATGAAGCGGGCGCCGCCGTTGATCAGCCGGATCGCCTTGGTGAGCGCCTCGAAGCTGTACGTCCGGGTCTCCCCGAGGACGACGTAGTCCGGCTCGTGGTCGGTGAGGACGTAGCCGATGTCGTGCAGGGCGGTGGTGAGCCCGGCCTCGCCGATGACGTACGCCGTGCCGCGCGGCCGCTGGTCGTCCAGGAACTGGGCGGTGGCCAGGGCGGAGGTCCAGATGTTCTCCACCGGCACGTCCAGACCCATGCGCTTGAGACGCGCGTGCAGGTCTCGGGCGGTGTAGATGGAGTTGTTCGTGAGGACCAGGAACGGCAGCCCGGAGTCCCGCAGCCGCTTGATGAAGGCGTCGGCCCCCGGGATCGGCGTGCCCTCGTGGATCAGGACGCCGTCCATGTCGGTCAGCCAGGATTCGATCGGCTTGCGCTCTGCCATGTGACGGGCTCCTGCCGTACGCACTGTGCACCCGGGGTGCTGGACGCCGGCGGCACCGCGCTGTGCAGCGCCGACGTCCCGATTTTAGGCTGCCCGCTCCGCCGGACGGAACCGGTTGATCACGGGGATCCTGCCGCACCCGCTCAGCGGCGCCCCGCCCGCAGGCGTCTCGCGTGGATCATGGCGGCGGCTCCCGCGGCGACGAGCGCCCCGGACGCGAGGCCGGCCAGGAGGGTGCGGTCCCGGCCGGTGCGGGCGAGTCCGGGCACGGGGTCGCCCTCCGCGTCCTTCGTGGTCCCCGGGTCCTCGGGCGCCTCGATGCCGCTCTCGACGATGACGAACTCGTACGCGGCGGACTCCCCCACCCAGTCCCCGTCGGCCGCCTTGCCCGCCTGCTCGGCCTCGCCCCCGGCGGTGCGCCGCTGGACGATGGCCGCGCGGGCCGTCACCGTGCCGGGCCTGGTGTCGGAGGTGAAGGCCATCCTGACCTCGACCGTGACGGTCTTCTTCGCGGGGACGGTGAAGCCGGGGAAGTCGTCGTCCTGCTCGCCGCTGCCGAAGACACCGATCTGCTCGTCGCGTTCGGTGGACTCCCAGCTCACCCGGTGTTCCTCGTCGGGGTGCGCCCGCTCGGTGAACTCCAGCTGGATCTGTTCGGCGGTCAGCGTCCGGTCCTCGTCGGTGAGCACCAGGACGGGGTGGATGGAGTGGCACGGCTCGGAGGTGGTGTTGGTGAGGTCGAGGTACCAGGTCCCGTAGCCGCCGCCGGAGGCGAAGGTGTCGGGGCCGCCGTGGATGCGTGTCCGGATGGGGAAGTCCTCACCGTCCGGATCACCGCAGGAGGCCGCCGCCGGGGCGGCGAGGGCCGCGGTGCCGGTCGCCGCCCCGGCCACGGCGGGGGTGACGGCGGGAGCGGTGACCGGGATGGCGATGGCGGCCGGCACGCCGAGGAGGCCGGCCGGGACGACCAGTCCCGCGGCCAGTCCCAGGCGGGTCAGGGCACGGCCGTCGCGCAGTCGTGCGGGGGGTCTGGTGGACATGGGGTCACCCTTCGCTGCTCGCGAACGGCCGGGCTGTGGGTGCACCGGCTCCGGCGGCGGCACCACCACGCCTGGCCGGACGTACGGCCATGGCAATACGTGTCAGTCCGCGACGCTGTCACGCGCGCGCGAGGCGTCGCCACCCGCGGGCGGTGCACTCCGCCCGTTCGGGGGCGGGATTCCGCCCGAACGGCTCAGGCCGGGTGCGGGGGGAGCCGTTCCTCCCGCATCCGACAGGGTGCGGCCGTCGCCGGAGCCTTTCCGCCCGCATCCGACAGAGTGCGGCCGTCGCCGGAGCCGTTCCGCCCGGCTCAGGACCCTTCGCCGCCGTCCTCGCCCGCCCGGCCGAAGAGCGGGGCGAGGACCAGGTGGGCCGCTCCCTCGGCCACCGGCCGGTCGCCGCCGCCGGCCACGGTGACGGGCACGGCGGCGGTGACGCCCTCGCGCCGGGCGCGCTCCTCGATGACGGCGCGGACCCCCTCCACGTAGGCGTCCTCGTGTGCGGCGACGGTACGGCCGCCGAGGACGACCCGGTCGATGTCGAGCAGCCCGACGAGGTTGGCGGCGCCCGCCCCGAGCACCCTGGCCGCCTCCGCGACGTCCCCGCGGGCGGCGGCGGCCAGGCAGAGCGCCTCGATGCAGCCGCGGCCGCCGCAGTCGCACGGGGGCCCGTCCAGTTGGAGGGTCTGGTGGCCGAACTCGCCGGCGCCGGTGCGGACCCCCCGGTGCAGGGCCCCGCCCAGGACGAGCCCGGCGCCGAGGCCGGTGCCCAGGTGGAGGTAGGCGAAGTCGGCGTCGGCGCGTTCGCGGAGCGCGAGGCCGAGGGCTGCGGCGTTGGTGTCCTTGTCCAGGACGACGGGGAGCCCGGTGTGCGCGGCGAGGGCGTCGCGCAGCGGGTAGCCGTCCCACTGGGGGAAGCCGGTGACGCGGTGCAGCACCCCGCTGCGGTGGTCGAGGGGGCCCGGCAGTGCCGCCCCCACGCCGAAGACCTGGCGGTCCTCGCCCCGGGGGGCTTCTGCCCGTACCGTCCGCACCGCGCGGGCTGCCGTGGCGAGGACCTCGGCGGCCGGGGCCCCCAGGTCGAGCGGGAAGGAGCGGGTCGCGACCGTGGCGCCGGCGAGGTCGGCCAGGACGGCGGTGAGTTCGTCGCGGTCCAGGTGGAGCCCGACGGCGTGTCCGGCGTCCGGGACGAGGCGCAGCACGGTGCGGGGCTTGCCGCCGGTGGAGGCGAGCCGGCCCGCTTCGGCTGCGAGGCCCTCCGTGCGGAGCCGGGCGGTGATCTTGCTGACGGCCTGCGGGGTGAGTCCGGTGCGCTCGGCGAGCTCCAGGCGGCTGATGCCCTGCTCACCGGCGATCCGCAGCAGGTCGAGGACGAGCGAGGCGTTGTGGTGGCGCAGAGCCGGAAGATTCGCCCCGCCGCTCCTGCTGTTACTCCTGTTCACGGCTCCATTGTCCTCATCGCTTGCACTTTGGCAACAGCGTTGCTTAAGTGGATCGCATGACTGCCAACGCTCCTCTCCGCGTCGGGCTCGTCGGCTACGGCCTGGCGGGTTCCGTCTTCCACGCCCCGCTGGTATCCGCGACCGAGGGCCTCGTCCTCGACACGGTCGTCACGTCGAACGAGGAGCGGCGGGCGCAGGCCCGCGCCGAGTTCCCCGGTGTACGGTTCGCGGCCTCGCCCGACGAGCTGTGGCAGCGGGCGGACGAGCTGGACCTGATCGTGATCGCCTCGCCGAACAGGACGCACGTCCCGATCGCGAGGGCGGCGCTGGAGGCGGGGCTCCCGGTGGTCGTGGACAAGCCGATCGCCGGCACGGCGGCGGAGGCCCGTGAGCTGGCCGAGCTGGCCGCGGAGCGGGGGCTGCTGCTCTCGGTCTTCCAGAACCGCCGCTGGGACAACGACTTCCTCACGCTGGCCGCCCTGATCCAGGACGGCGAGCTCGGTGAGGTGCAGCGCTTCGAGTCCCGTTTCGAGCGGTGGCGCCCGCAGCTGAAGGGCGGCTGGCGCGAGTCGGGGGACCCGGAGGAGATCGGCGGGCTGCTCTACGACCTGGGCAGCCATGTCGTGGACCAGGCGCTGACCCTGTTCGGGCCCGCGGTGCAGGTGTACGCGGAGTCCGACGTACGCCGCCCGGGTGCGGCCACCGACGACGACACCTTCATCGCGGTCACGCACGCCAACGGGGTGCGCTCCCATCTGTACGCGAGCGCCACCACGGCCCAGCTGGGCCCGCGGTTCCGGGTGCTCGGCTCGAAGGCGGGCTACGTGAAGTACGGCCTGGACCCGCAGGAGGCCGCCCTCCGTGAGGGTGCGCGCCCGGCGGCCGGCAAGCCGTGGGGCGAGGAGCCGGAGTCGCTGTGGGGCCGGGTGGGTTCCGGCGAGTCCGCGCTGACCGGCGGCGGCGATCCGGTCCGGACGCTGCCGGGTGACTATCCCGCGTACTACGCCGCTGTCGCCTCGGCCCTGCGCGGCGAGGGCCGGAACCCGGTGACGGCCCTGCAGGCCGCCGCCGCACTGGATGTCCTGGAGGCGGCGCGCCGCTCGGCCCGTGAGGGCGTGTCGGTGACCCTCCTTCCCCACCACGAAGAGGAGCAGGACGCATGAGCCCCAGCGCTCCGACCATCTCCGAGCTGATCGCGCAGGAGCGGCGTCTGACGCTGCCGCGCTTCGGCTACGACGACGCGTACGCGCTGGGCGGCCTGCTGGTCGCGCTGGCCCGTGAGCGGCACGCCCCGGTCGCGATCGACATCCGGCGGGGCGGCCAGCAGCTGTTCCACGCCGCCCTGCCGGGTTCGAGCGCGGACAACGACGCGTGGATCGACCGCAAGCGGCGCGTGGTCGAGCGGTACGGCGAGAGCTCCTACCTGGTCGGTACGCGGTTCCGGGCGAAGGGCACCACGTTCGAGGAGTCCTCGCGGCTGGACCTGGACACGTACGCCGCGCACGGCGGTTCGTTCCCGATCGCCGTCGAGGGCGCGGGAGTGATCGGCTCGGTCACGGTCTCGGGTCTGCCGCAGGCCGAGGACCACGCGCTGGTGGTGGAGGCCCTGGAGCAGTTCACGGCGCGTCCGCAGCCCTGAGCACGCCACCCTGAGGACGCCCGCCGACGACGACGGAGCGGCCGCCGGGAGTGCGCTCCCGGCGGCCGCTCCGTCGTGTCCGCCTACGCGTCCTTGAGCTCCTGGCGCTGGCGTCCCAGCCCCTCGACCTCGAGCTCCACCACGTCACCGGCGCGGAGGTAGGGCTTCGGCTCGGGCCGGCCCATGGCCACGCCCGCCGGGGTGCCGGTGTTGATGACGTCGCCCGGGTAGAGCGTCATGAAGTGGCTCAGGTAGCGCACGACCTCGCCGACCGGGAAGATCTGATCGGCCGTCGTGCCGTCCTGCTTGAGCTCGCCGTTGACCCACAGCTTCAGCGGGAGCGCCTGCGGGTCGGGGACCTCGTCCGCCGTGACGAGCCAGGGCCCGAGCGGGTTGAACGTCTCGCAGTTCTTGCCCTTGTCCCAGGTGCCGCCGCGCTCGATCTGGAACTCCCGCTCGGAGACGTCGTGCGAGGTCGTGTATCCGGCGACGTGCCCGAGCGCCTCCTCGGCGGAGTCCAGGTAGCGGGCGGTGCGGCCGATCACGACGGCGAGCTCGACCTCCCAGTCGGTCTTCCTGCTGCCGCGCGGCACCAGCACCGTGTCCTCGGGGCCGACGACGGTGTCGGGGGCCTTGAAGAAGAGGATCGGCTCCTCCGGGATCGCCGCCCCGGTCTCGGCGGCGTGGTCGTGGTAGTTCAGCCCGATGCACACGATCTTCCCGATCCTGCCCAGCGGCGGCCCGACCCTCAGTCCCTCCGCGTCGAGCGGCGGGAGGACGTCGGGCGTCTGGGCCGCCTCCCGTACCCGGGCGAGCGCGGAGGCGTCGGCGAGGAGATCGCCGTCGATGTCGGTGACGAGGCCCGAAAGGTCACGCAAGGTTCCGTTACGGTCAAGCAGTGCGGGGCGTTCCGAGCCCGCCGTACCCACTCGAAGAAGCTTCAACGGTCCATCTCCCCTTGGTCGAGATCGAGCCCGTCGATGGGTTGCGGCCAGCGAAAGGCTTGGCTGATCCTCCAAGACATCGGATCACTCCGCAAGACCCTGTTCACACACTGGACCCGGCCCCCTCAGACGGCGGGCGCGACGGCGGCCTCGGCTGCCGGGGACTCCCGGTAGAGGTAGGCACGCTCGATGGCGGTCCAGGTGGTGCTGGTGACGATGTACAGGGCGGCGGCGAGCGGCACGTAGGCGACGGAGACGAGGGTCAGGAAGGACATGAGCGGCATCACCTTCGTCATCGCGCCCATGCCGGGCACGGGCTGTCCGTCCGGGCCCGTGGCCGGCGTCACCGGGTTCGCGGCCATCTGCCGCTTGGTGCGTCCGTAGTTGAAGGTGGCGACGGCGGCGACGATCGCGAAGAGCGCGAGGTAGACCAGCCCCTGCTGGCCGAAGAGCCCGCCGTCCGCGAGCGCGTCGTGCCAGCGCTCGCCGAGCGGGGCGCCGAAGAGCTCGTGGCCGAGCAGCGAGTTCGGGTCGCCGCCGATCCTCTGGCTGGAAAAGAGGTGGTAGAGCAGGAAGAAGGCGGGCATCTGGAGCAGGCTCGGGAGGCAGCCGGAGAGGGGCGAGACCTTCTCCTCCTTGTGGAGCTCCATGAGCGCCTTCTGCATCCGGTCGGGGTTCTTGGCGTGCTTCTTACGCAGTTCGGCGATCTGCGGCTGGAGCTTGGTGCGGGCCTTCTGCCCGCGCGCCGCCGCCCGTGAGAGGGGGTGGACGGCGAGCCGCACGAGCGCGGTGAAGAGGACGATCGCGGCGGCGGTGGAGGCGGTCTGGAACAGCGGGTCGAGCAGGTCGGCGAACGCGCCGACCAGGCTCGCGAAGGCGGACATGAATGCGGACATGGGTGAGCCCTCCGGGGGTCTCGTCGTGCCGGGGAGTGGGGACCGGTCGGTCCGGGAACTCGGCAGGACGACCCGCGCAGAAGGTCGTGGAAGGTGTGCCCTCTACGCGGCCGTCAGGAGGGCGGCCCCGGGTGCCCGGGGCCTGGTGCGCCCCCGGGCGTCGGGGTCGCGTTGCGGGAGGAAGGCGGTGCGCTTCTCGCGGTCGCGCATGGCGGTGCGCACTCTCGTACGGGGTACGGGGGCGGCGCAGCGGGCGCTGATGACGGAGCAGACGAGGAGCGCCGAGCCGGCGGCCGCGGTGGCGGCGAGCGCGACGGCGGCGGAGAGGCTGCCGCCCTCGGCGAGCAGGACCTCGGTGAGGAACAGGACCAGGAACGCGGCGGGGCGGAGCAGGCGGCCGACCGCTCGGCGTACGCGGTTCATGTCGTCGTGCACCGGCCCTCTCCTTCGCTTCTCGTTCGAATACGTCCCTCAGCCGTTATACACGATCGGTGTCCGGCGGCCGCCCCGCCGACCGCCTCCGGGAGTCCGGGCCCGGAGGCGGCGGCCGGGGATTCTCAGGCCGCCGACCGGTGTGCGGTGAAGCCGTCGAGGGTCACGGTCCCGTCGTCCAGGCGGGCACCGGCGGCCCAGCGGACCTGCGTACGCACGGCGGGGTCGCTCAGGTCGAGTGCGCCGCCGGTGTCCACCGTGAACAGGAACTCCCATCCCCGGCCCCTGCCCTGGTCGGCCCAGGCGGTGGCGGCGGAACCGTGCAGGACGAAGGCGTAGCGGGCGCCCGGGCCGGTGAGGTCGACGGTGCCGTCCAGATTCTGCAGCGGTTCGGCCCCCGCGGTGATCAGCCGGCCGTCGACCCGCAGGTCCCAGCCCACCCGGTGCAGACCGTTGTGGTAGCGGAACAGGAGGTAGGTGGAGGCGTCCTTGGCGACTCCGACGAAGACGGTGTCCTGGGTGCCCGCCTCGGCGAAGGAGCCCGGTGTGAGCACCGCCGCGGCCGTGCCCGGCCCCGGTGCGACGTCCGAGCGGAACACCAGGTGCGTCAGCCGGTCCGCGCTCACCGCGAGCCGTCCGTCCACGAGGCGGGTCTCGCCCGCGTAGGCGGTCACCGGCAGCACCGACCAGCGGTCCAGGCCGCCCTCGAAGGTCTCGTCCAGCTCCTGCACCGGGTAGGCGCGGGCACCCGGCGGCTCGGGCAGGATGCCGACGTCGGCGATGTGCGCCTCCAGTCCCGACCGCAGCGACCTGGCCCGTCCGGGGTGGCGGGCCGACAGGTCGGTGGTCTCCGCCGGGTCGTTCTCCAGGTCGTAGAGTTCGCTGCTCCCGTCCCGCAGACCGCGGACGAGCTTCCACCTCCCGGAGCGGACCGCGGCGTGCGGCCGGGTCGCCCCGATGAAGTGCGGATAGACCCAGAACAGCTCCTCCCGGCGCAGGCCCCCCGTGCCGGTCAGCAGCGGGGCGAGGCTGACGCCGTCGAACCGTCCGCCGGGTCGCCCGCCGGCGAGGTCGAGGGCCGTGGGGAGTACGTCGATGGTGCTGACGGGGGTGTCCTCCACCCTGCCGCCGCGTACCCGGCCCGGCCAGTGCGCGATCAGCGGCACCCGGATGCCGCCCTCGTAGAGCTCGCCCTTGCCGCCGCGGAGCGGCTGGTTGGCGTCCCGGTAGGGGCCTCCGTTGTCGGAGGTGACCAGGAGCAGGGTGTGGTCCGCGAGGCCCAGGTCCGCGAGGGCCCCGGCGATGCGGCCCACCTGGTCGTCGACGCTCTCCAGCATGGCGGCCAGCTCGGGGCGGTTGGGCAGCGCGTCGGCGCCGGGCTTGGCCCGGTACTTGGCGACCAGGCCGGGCTTGGCGTCGAGGGCGGTGTGCACCGCGTAGTTGGAGACGTGCAGGAAGAACGGCTCGTCCCGGTGGCGGGTGAGGTAGTCGACCGTCTCGGCCGCCAGACGGTCGGTGAGGTATTCGCCCTCCTCACGCGCCGGGAGGCCCGGCAGGAAGAAGTACGGGTGGAAGTAGTCGCCGTTCGCGATGTACTTCTGCTCGGAGGCGATCACCTCGTCGAAACCGTGGGCGAAGGGGTTGCCGGGACGCTCCTCGTAGGGCCCGCTGTAGGTCTCGGTGAGGTGCCACTTGCCGATGAGGCCGGTGGTGTAGCCGTACGGGCGGAGAACGTCCGGCACCGTGGGGACGGCGGGGGAGAGGTGCTTGGCGCTCGGGGCGTCCTCGCCCCGCAGGAAGTCGGTGATGCCGGTGCGCGCCGGGTAGCGGCCGGTCACCAGCGCGGCACGGGTGGGTGAGCAGAGCGGGGCGGCCGCGTAGGCGTGGGTGAAGCGGACGCCCTCACGGGCCAGCCGGTCGATGTGGGGCGTCTCGTTGAAGGTGTTGCCCCAGGCGCCGAGCTCGTCCCAGCCGAGGTCGTCGATGGAGACGACGACGACGTTCGGCGGCCTGTGGCGCCGGGCACCCTGCCCCGGGGGGCGGGGGTGCGCGGCCGCGGTCTCGGGGACGGCTGTCAGACCGGCCACCGCGGCGCCGGCGGCGCCGTGGACGAATCTGCGGCGGGACAGGCCGACCGGGTCCGTGCGGTTCACTGGATACCTCCGGGGCGGCGCGTCGTACGCGCCGGGATGCGGGACGGGGGAAGGGTGCTGCGGGCCGCTCCCGCCGTGTCCCGGAGAGGGGCGGCGGCGGGAGCGGGACCGCGGGTGGAGCGAGGAGGTCAGCCGCGAGGGGCCCGGAGCACCAGCGGGAACTCCTGTCCGGGCCGGACGGTGAAGGTCTGACCGTCGCGGCGGGTGGCCTTGTCGTCGGCGTAGGTGGTGCCGGTGACGGTGAGGTTCACCGGCGCCCTGCCCTCACGGAGGGTGGCGAGCGGTGCGTCGACGTCGTCCAGCCAGGCCAGCAGCTTTCCGCCCAGTCGCTGCACGAGGTCCGGCCTGGAGGCGGCGAGGTCGCGGGACTCCCCGATGTCCTCGCTCAGGTCGTACAGCTCCCAGGAGCTGTCCTCGTAGTTGTGGCTCAGCTTCCACCGGCCGGAGCGGATCACCGACTGCGGACGCTGGTCGCGTCCTCCGGCGATCAGGTATCCCGGCAGGTGCCAGTAGAGGGCGTCACGGCCCAGGCCGGTCCCGGTGCCGGCGAACAGTCCGCTGAGGTCGGCGCCGTCGACCGGGAGCCGCCCCGGGACTCCGGCGAGGGCGGAGATGGTCGCGTGGTGGTCGGCCGCGTACACCGGGGTGTGGTCGATGCGGTTGCCCTTCACCAGCGCGGGGTTGGCGCTCCAGGCGATCAGGGGCACCCGGATGCCGCCCTCACGCAGCTCGCCCTTCTGACCGCGCAGGGGGCCGTTGTCGGTGAACTGCTCCACTCCCCCGTTGTCGGCGGTGAAGACCACGACGGTGTTGTCGGCGAGGGTGTGCCCGGGGTTGCCCGGGTCCTCGGTGGTCTCCAGGTGGCGCACCACCCGGGCCACGCTCTGGTCGAGGCCCTCCACGAGCGCTCCGTAGGAGGGGACCGAGGTGGACTTCCCCGGCTTCTTGTTCTTGTACTTGGCGAGCAGGTCGGCGCGCGCCTGCTTGTCACCCACGGGCGTGTGGACGCCGTAGGTGCTCAGGAACGCGAAGAAGGGCTCCTCCTTGTTGCGGTCGACGAAGCCGATGGTGGCGTCGGCGAGGGCGTCGGAGACGTGCTTGGGGGTGCCGACGAGCGCGTCGAGCGCGGCCCGGTCCACACCGGTGCTGTAGGGCTTGATGTTCTTGTCCACGTAACCCTGGGTGTAGTCACCCGCGAACGCGTCCAGCTCGGGCCCGATCTTGGTGTGGAACTGCCCGCCGCCCGCGTGGTAGGCGCCGGGGTCGCCGGCCGCGGTCCCGCCGAGGTTCTCGTCGAAGCCGTGCAGGCCGGTGACGTCCGCTCCGGACCGGGTCACGTGGAACTTGCCGATGTAGCCGGTGGTGTAGCCGGCGCCCTGCAGCCGCTCGCCGACGGTGACCGCCTGGGGCGCGAGGGCGTTGGAGCCGTCCGGACGTCCCTGGGAGGGCCCCTTGAGCAGGGTGTCGTCACCGCCCCGGTTCAGGTCGCCGACGAGGTAGACGTTGTTCTCCGGCCGTGGGGCGTACAGCCCCGTGAGCAGGGCGTTACGCGTCGGCGTGCAGTTGACCGAGGAGTAGGCGTTGTCGAAGGCCACGCCTTCCTGCGCGATGCGCTCCAGGGCCGGCGTCTCGTAGAAGTCGCTCGGGTTGCCCTGGTTGGTGCGCGGGCTGCTCAGGTTGGACCAGCCGAAGTCGTCGGCCAGCACGTAGAGCACGTTGGGCCGAGCGCTCGCGTGGAGGCGCTCACCGGCCGCGGGCGCCCGGTCGGTGGCCTGGGCCGGGGCGCTGAGCGTGGTGAGGGTGAGGATCGCGGGGAGGGCGAGCAGGCCGAGTGGCCTCTTTCTCGTGGTCATCGTGGTCATCGTGCTTCTCCTTCGGGAAGGGAAGAGTGCGGGTCACGGGTGGTGCGGGCCACGGGTGGTAGGCCACGGGTGGTGGACCCCGGTCGTACGGGGCCGTGCGGTGGTCAGTGGGCATGCGGTGGCCAGGGGCCGCGCGGTGATCAGTGGCCGTGCGGTGATCAGTGGCCGCGCGGTGATCAGTGGGCGTCGTTGGCGCAGCGGAAGCCGATGTTCGCGGCCGCGGAGTCCGCGGTGTTGCCCGAGCGGGCGGCGACGCGGTAGCGGTAGCAGTAGGAGTCGTGGCAGAGGAACGAGCCGCCGCGCATGACCCGGCGTGCGGAAGGGCTCGGGTCGTGCCGGGGGCCGCGGGGATCGTGGACCGGGGCGTCACCGGCGCGTCCCGCGTAGGCGTCGGCCGCGAAGGTGTCGGCGCACCATTCCCAGACGTTGCCGACCGTGTTCCACAGACCGTGGCCGTTCGGCCGGTAGGACTTCACCGGGGCGGTGGTCTCCCAGCCGTCCTCGGCGGTGTTGCGGGTGGGGAAGGTGCCCTGCCAGATGTTGCACATCCACCGTCCGCGGGGCGTCAGTTCGTCGCCCCAGGGGAACCTCTTGCCCTCCAGGCCGCCTCTGGCCGCGTACTCCCACTCGGCCTCGGTCGGCAGCCGCTTGCCGGCCCAGGCGCAGTAGGCCTGCGCGTCGTTCCAGCTCACCTGGACGACGGGGTGGTTCCGCAGGGCGGTGACGGACGACAGCGGGCCCGCCGGGTGGCGCCACGAGGCTCCCCGCACCACGAGCCACCACGGCGTGCCCGTGGCCCGGCCGGCCACGTCGGACGCCTCGGCGCGGACCGAGAGGTGGAACACCGCGGACACGCCGAGGCGTTCCGCGTCGGTCACGTACCCCGTGTCCTTGACGAAGGCGGCGTAGGCGGCGTTGGTGACCGTGGTCGTGTCGACGTGGAACGCGTCGAGGCGCACCTGGTGCACGGTCCTCTCACCGTCCGCCTCGTACCCTTCCCCGAACGGGTCGCCCATGGTGAACGTGGCCCCCGGCAGGCGGACCTGGTTCCGGGTGCGGACGTCGGCCACGGCCGGGCGCACGGGTCCTGACGGGCCGGCGATGAGGGTGCCGGCCGGTGAGGGCGCACGGCCGGCGATGAGGGTGCCGGCAGGTGAGGGCGCACGGCCGGCGCCGTGCTCCTGAGGAGGCGGGGCGCAGCAGGACATCGGGGGGTCTCCGTTGTCGGTCGGGGGATCACCGGGCACGGCGGGCAGGCCCCGCAGACCCGCCCTGGATGACAAGCTCATGACATCCCGCCGAGCGGGGTGCGGAGCAGGGGGAACCATCCGCGACGCGCACCCGAGGGGTTCAGGTCACCGGGGGAGGAACGAGGGCAGGCCGGTCACGGCCCGACAAGGGGGCGGCTCACAGAAGGTCCCGGACGGGAGGGTGAGCCAGAGAGGGAGGGGTGCTCAGCGACAGATCTCGTCGAAGTGGTCGGCGCGCCGGGTGGGCCAGAACGAGTCCAGCAGCACCACGCGCACGACGTGAGCGGTCTCCATGGAGAAAATCACACCACGCGGGGACGCCATGTTCAACGGTGCGTCCGGGTGCTGAGATCCGGCACCTCGGCGCGGCGCCCGCCCGGCGGTCGGCACCCCGCGCTCCGGCACCTGCCCGGGACCGGGACCGGGACCGGCGCCCGCGCCGCCCTGCGGCCTTCACCGGCGCTCCTGCCCGCGCCCTCTCGCCCCACCCCCCGCCCGCAGTACCGTGTGGCCATGCGCCCCGACACGCCTGCCGACCACATCACCGAAGCCGAGCGCCTGCTGCGCACCGCGGCGCAGTACCCCGAGGACCACGAGCCGCTGTTCCTCCAGGCCGCGGCCCATCTGGAACTCGCCGGCGAGCGCGCCCGCGCGAGCGCCCTCTACGACGAGCTGCTCGGCTCCGCCGAGATCCCCGTCGACCACCCGCACCTGGTCAAAGCACTCAAAGCGGCCAACCTCTGGGAGTACGGCCACGAGGCGGAGGCCCGCGCGATCATCGACGGCATCCGCGCCGCCGGCCCGCTCGACGCGGCACCGTGGGAGATCGCGGCGGAGACGCTGGAAGCACACGACGAGCTGGAGGCCGCCCATGACTTCTTCTCGACCGCGCTGACGCTCCTCCTCGCTCCGGGCGAGGAAGTCCCGTACGCCACCCAGTCGCTGCTGATCGGCCGGCACCGGGTGCGCAGGCTGATGGGCACCGCCCACGACGCGTGGGACGAGCTGGCGGACACGCTGCACACGGCCGCCGTGCCCCTGGACGAGCTGCACGACCCGAAGCGCCTGTGGTCCCTCGGCTCCTCCGACCCGGGGGAGCTTCAGGCGGAGATCACCCGCCTCCGCGCCGAACTGGGCACCTACCGCACGGCGTTGTCCCGTCCGTTCCCCGTGGCGGTGCTGCACTGGCCCGAGGGCGAACTGCGTGAACTCCTCACGGCCTATCCGGAGCTGGCCCAGGAGTACCTCTCGCACGAGGACCATCTCGCGCGCCTGGAGGCGGCGTTGCGGGACCTGCACGCCGCGGGCACGCCGAACCTCGGCATCGTGACGGGCACGGTCCCCTCCTACGAGGCGTTCGCCGCGTCGGAGGCCGCGTCCCCGTCCGACCCCGACCTGCTCCCCCAGTACGCCACGACGCTGGCGGCCCGCGGCCGGGCAGTCCCGTGGCCCCCGGCGCGCAGCGCGGCGTGCTGGTGCGGCTCGGGAGAGCCGTACCGGGCGTGCCACGGGGCGGCCTGAGGGCCACAGGCCCCACCTGCCCGGGGGAGCGAGCCGACGGGCGTCGGCACGCTCCTGCGGCTCCCGCACCTGTCCGCGGACGCGTCCCGCGGCTTGCTGTCCAGCGCGGCGGCGGCCGGTCGTGGCCGGGCGGGTCGCGGCCGCGGACAGTCGCCGCCGGGCCGGTCGCGGCCGACGCGGTCGACGAGCGTGCCGGCCTCCTCTTCAGCTGCCCGGCGCCGGATCCGTGCGTCCTGACAGCCCTGGCGCGCCGGCCGATGACTTTTGCGCGTGCCGCCGGTCATACACACCGAGAGAGCGCCTGACGGTGTTCACCACGACGGAACTCACGGATGGGACACGGAACATGACCGCAGCAGTGAAGGGCCCCGCGAGCTACTTCCCCTCGATCGAGAAGAAGCACGGCCGGCCGATCGCCGAGTGGAAGGACCTCATCCGCTCCTCGCCCCTGACCCGGCACATGGAGCTGGTCGCCTGGCTGAAGACCGAACACGGCCTGGGTCACGGCCACGCCAACGCCCTGGTCGCGCACACGCTCGCCGAGGCCGAGTAGGGCGGTCGCCCCGGCCCCGGCCCCGGGCCCGGGCGGTCCCTGCCGGGACTCACCTCTCGTCGTCGGGACCTCGGCCGTCGCCGTGGCCATCGCCTTGGCCATCGCCTTGGCCATCACCTTGGCCGTCGCTGATGTCCTCCGGGGAGATGGCCTGCTCCGACCAGACGGTCTTGCCCTCGGCGGCGTACCGGGTGCCCCACAGCGAGGCGAGCTGGGAGATGATGAAGAGCCCCCGCCCGCCCTCGTCCACCGCGCCGGCGTACTTCATGTACGGGGCGGTGATGCTGGCGTCCCGGATCTCGCAGGTCAGCCCCCGGTCCCGGATGAGGCGCAACTCCACCGGCGGGCTGCCGTACCGCACGGCGTTGGTCACCAGTTCGCTGACGATCAGCTCGGTCGCGTCACCGGTGTCGCCGTCGACGTGCCAGTCGGACAGCGTCTTGGCCGTGAGGCGGCGCGCGGTCGCCGGGGCCGTCTTGTCGTAGGGGAGCTCCCAGGCGGCGTACCGGTCGACGGGCATGACATGGGTCCGGGCCAGGAGCAGGGCGGCTCCTTCGAGGCCTTCGGCGTCGGGCAGGGTGTAGGCGACCGCGTCGCACAGGTCCCGCAGCGGCCGGTCCGGTGGGGTGAGTGCCTTGCACAGGGCGCCCGTCGCCGGGTCGGAGTGGCTCCCCAACGCACTGCTGTGGAGCGCCAGCAGGCTGCCCTCCCGGAGAGGGAAGGAGGCAGCGGCGACGGGTCCCCGCTCCGCGGAGCCGAGCGGCGGCCCCTGGGGCACACCGACCGTGGAGGCGCTGCCGTCCGGGGCGATGACGAGCGGGGCGGAGTGGCCGGCGGAGGCGATGGTGCACGTCTCGGTGAACGGGTCGTACACGGCGTACGCGCAGGTCGCGGCCAGGGGCTCCCGGTGCAGCGGGTCACTCGCCGGCAACTGCGCACGTTCCTCCGCGAGCCGTGCCGCGGCGTCGTACAGGCGCGCGAGCAGTTCGTCGGGTTCCAGGTCGAGCGCGGCCAAGGCGTGGACGACGGTGCGCAGCTGTCCCATGGTGGTGGCCGCGTGGATGCCCCGCTCGGCCACCTCCCCGATGACGAGGGCCGTACGGGCCCCGGACAGCGCGATCGTGTCGAACCAGCAGCCAGGACCTCCGCCGGGCAGCAGCAGATGGTCCGTCTCGACCGCCGGCTGGGGCACGGGTCGCTGCGGCAGCAGCCGGCGCTGGAGGGCGCTGGCGATGGTGTACTCGTGCACGTAACGGCGGGCGTTGTCGATCCCGAGAGCGGTGCGGGAGGCCACCGACTCCACCACGGAGACGTCCTCCTCGGTGAAGGGTTCGGAGTCGCCGCAGCGGTAGAGGCTCAACAGCCCGAGGACCGCTCCGCGCAGCGTCAGCGGCGCCAGCAGGAGCGTATGGGCGCCGAGCTCCCGGATGGAGCGGGCGCGCGCCGGGTCGGCGTCGCCCCAGGGTGCGTCCTCCAGCGGCACGACGCGGGCCCGCAGGTCGGAGAGGCTCCGCTGGAACGGTGTCCCGGGAGGCACGGCCCGTACGTCTCCAACCGGATGGGCGGGCTCTGTGCCGCTGTACGCGGCTCGGCGCAGCGGCACGTCCCGGCCGAGTGGCCCCGGCTCCGGCGTCTCGCCGCGCAGGACCGCGTCGACGATCTCGACGACGCCGACGTCGGCGTAGAGCGGGACGAGCGCGTCGGCCAGGTCGCGGCAGGTGGCCTCGACGTCCAGCGTCCTGCCCACGGCTTCCCGCACCGCGGCGAGCGCAGCGTCCCGGGCCCGGCGCCGCACCTGGTCGGTGACGTCGACCACGGCGACCGCGACCCCCAGCACGGCGCCCTGACGGCTCCGCTCCGCCTCCGGCTCCTCCTGGAGCCGGAACGCGGTCAGGGCAAGGGTGCGCCCTCCGCCGGGCGCGCGGCTGGGACGGGCGAGGAAGGCCCGCTCGAAACCGGGCACGCCGGTGCGCAGGACCTCACGCAGGTAGGCCTCCACCCGCTCCGGTTCCTCGAAACCGCCCACCTCGCGGAACGGCCGACCCAGCAGCCTCGCGGTCTCGTCGGACTCGGCCGCGGTCGCGGGGCCGCTGATCCGCAGCAGGCGGAGTTCCGTGTCGAGCACATGAACCCGTTCGCGTACCTGCGTGAAGACCACGTTCAGCAGCGCCGACCCGATGGCCTCGGCGTCGCTGCCGGAGTCCGTCTCCTCGGCCGCCCAGACGGCCCAGCCCGCCCCTGCCAGGGGCTCCAGACGCAGCCCCGGCCGGGTCTCGCCGCCACCGGGAGCCCGCCGGGTGTCGGCCGCGAGGACATCCATCACGCGCAGCCCGAGCGCCTGCGCGGTCGCGTGCCCGTAACGCTGCTCGGCGTCGCGGCTCCACCCGGTGACCACCCCGTCGCTGTCGACGACCATCAGCGGCGCATCAGCCATGAGCCCAGCTCCTTCGCCCCCTCACGGCGGCCCGCGACCGGACCGCCACCCACGACGGCACGTACTCCCCCAGCATCAGCCCCGGGCTGGGGGTCCGCTACCGGAGGGGGTGGGGGCGTCAGGGGGCCGGCCCGGCTGCGCTGCGCGCTCTCTGTGCCGCCGCGCTCCGGCTCACTCCGCTATGTCGATCTCCAGATCGCTGATCTTCGTGGACCTGTTGTTGACCTTGACGAGGACCGGGTTCTTGCCCGCCAGGTTCTTGGACTTCTCGACAAGCTCACGCAGGTCGTCGAGGGTGATCTCTTTACCGTTCTTGGGCTTCAAGTGGACGCTCACAGGTGACATTGATCCATCATTCCCGTAGGTGGCTTCCCGGGCACAGTGCCCAACTGCCGCTTCAACCATGCCCCTTGGCCCCCGTTCTGGCATCAGCGCTGAGGCGTGGCGGCGCGATCCGGTCCGTCGGCCGGGAGCGGCACGCCCGCTTCCGTGACGGCCGGCCCAGATGCGGACGCTGTGCTTTCGTGTCATCGATTCGCGCAGGAGCGATTTCGCCGTGATTGATCGCGAAGACGGCTGACCGTAGGAAAATGGGCGGTGATGAGCAACGTGAAACCGTCCTCCCCAGGCGTCTCGGCACGGATGAGCCGCCAGGCACGCCGGGACACCGCGCCCGAGGTCGCGGTCCGGAAGCTGCTGCACGCGTCCGGATACCGCTACCGCCTCAACGAGCGCGTGCCGGGCATGTCCCGGCGCACGATCGACATCGCCTTCACCCGGGCCAAGGTGGCAGTGATGATCGACGGATGCTTCTGGCACGGCTGCCCCGAGCACGCCACGCAACCGAAGGCGAACTCCGAGTGGTGGCGAAACAAGTTGGACCGGAACATGGCCCGGGACGTGGAAACGACCGAGCATCTGACCGCTGCGGGGTGGACGGTCCTACGCTTCTGGGAACACCAGCCAGCGACCACGGTTGCCGAGCGGGTGGCAACGGCAGTCGATCATGCCAGGACTGCACCTGATGACACACAAGAGCAATCTCCGAGTGCATGAGATCACCGGACTGCCACTTCATGCGACCCACACGTAGATACGATGCCGCGCATGCGGAGCCCTTCATGGTCATGGGACGAACTACTACTAATCTGCGCACGAGTTGTCGAGAACGACTGGCGTCAGCTCCGCACCTACCAACCGGCCACCGAGCAGCTGGCGGACTTGCTGCGATCCCTACCCCTGCACGACACCGCCGCACGAGCCATACCTGAGTTTCGCTCAGCTGCGAGCGTCAGCCGCAAGAGCGCGGACCTGATCACAAATCGCCCGGGCTACGCCCGACAGGCCACACGCGGCGGCCACCTGACCTCATTGGTCGCAGAGGCCTTCACAACGCGCGAGAGCGAGATGATGGAAGCGGCTCAAGCCATCGAAGACGGGGTTAGCTCCGGAGAGCTACTCCAGATTCCTCCACAGCCTGATGAGGTCGACATCGATGGGTACGCAGCCATGGAGGGCAGACTTCTAGCTCGCTGGGCCATCTTTCGCGAACGAAACCCCACCCTCCGTAGACGCAAGATCGCCGAGGCGAACCGCCTGGGCACGCGCATCCAGTGCGAGGTGTGCCAGTTTCGCTTCTCGGACATGTACGGCCCCATCGGCCAGGACTACATCGAAGTGCACCATGTGCAGCCACTCCACATCTCAGGTCCACGGGAAACCCGACTTCGTGACCTAGCTTTCGTCTGCGCCAACTGTCATCGGATGTGCCACAGGAGTCACCTCGGCTCGACCTGGCGCACACCTGACGCCTTGCGGTCACTCATGCTGAAGCACGTAGGCGGCAACCACGAGCCAGAACGTCACCGTTGACAGCACCTGACGACCAGTCAACTCATCGCCATCAATATGTGTATTATTTGTGAAGGCGCTGCATCCCTTCCGGCTTGAAGCCATCCTCCTGAAAGCAGTGCCGAGAGAGGCGTCGACATGGCCAAGAAGTACGCATACGCGCTCCCCAAGCACCACGTTGAGCATGGCGTTTCCATTCCCGTCGACGAGCTCAGGATCGACGACAAGGCGCAAAGAACCTTGAATGAGCCTCGGGCTCGAGGCATGGCGAACAACTTGGTACCCGAGGCGCTCGGAACCATCGTGGTGTCACAGCGTTCCGACGGGCACCGCTACATCGTTGACGGCATGCATCGTTGGCACGCTTCCAAGCTGACCGGCATAGCCGAACTGGTGGCCGAGGTGCACCACGGTCTCGACCAACAGGAGGAAGCGGTGCTCTTCCTGATCAAGAACAGGGAATCCAGTAAGCCCACACCTCTGGACGAGTACAGGATCGGCCTTACGGCAGGCCTTCCGCTTTTCGTCGACACTGAATCAGCTCTGAGCAAGCGCAACTTGACGATGGGCTCCACCGGCACCCACACCGTCGGAGCCGTCGCGGGGGTGCTGCGGATCACCGACCTGTACGGCCCTGAGACGCTGGAGAGGACGCTCAAGGTAGCGGAGGACGCGTGGGGTCGGACGAAAGAGACCTGGGACGGCATGCTGCTCGGCGGAATCGGAATGTTCCTCGGCCGCCATGGTGACGAGATCGAGGATGGCCCACTCGCCGCGAAGATCGGGAAGAAGGATCCCGCGTTCCGCTGGCGTGCCAACATCACCGCACTGGCTTCTGCGGGCGGCACGCAGCACAGCGGCACCGGCTCCAGAATCAGCACTTGCTACACACTCATCGTGACTGAGTGGAACAAGGGGAAGCGTCTGGAGAATCGCATCAACTCCTGAAAGCAAGCTCCTGGCCGGTCCGTCGGAAGCGACTCGGCGGACCGGTCGAAATGACTACTCACGCTCGGCACCCACGGACCGTGTGCTGGCTACGCCGGACGGAGGGTCAGGACTGATACCCAGTCACGCAACCCTTCACATTGGCGAGGCAGCTGCGAGCGCTTTGAATGCGACCCATGCGTTGGGGGAGACCGACAGCCCGTGCCTCTGCGTGTCTTTCGAGTCCCGGACAAGAACCGCCTCGGGACGAACAGCCACCTCTACACAGTTGTCACCGCCGGTGCCGCTGTAGCTGCTCTTGAACCAGGCAGGTTCAGAGGTGGTCATAGCGCTCCTCGCATTTGCTCAAGCAGGCTGACGGACGCCTCGGGGCTGAGGGCCTGCGAGCGCATCTTGCCATAGCGCTGGAGCATGGAACTGACCTGATTCCCGTGCGTGGCAAGCACGCTTGTGTCATGCCCCTCGGTGTACCCGACCCACTGGTGACCGGGCGTCTCCGCCAAGTACATCGAGCCATCCAGCCCCGCATGTGCTGTCTGCCGCAGGGGCATCAGCTGGATCTCCACGTTGCGCAGACTGCCCATCATCAGCATGTAGTCGATGAGGGAGCGCGTGACATCGGGGCCGCCGGTCTCACGGTGGAGCAAGGCCTGCTCCACGATGAAGCCGAAGGCGGTGTTCCCCTTCTCGGTCAACAGACGCTGGCGTTCCAGCCGTGCGGCGACCTGGGTTTCGAGTTGGTCATCTGTCAACGGCGGCAAGCGGCTGCCGAACACTGCTCTGATATACGGCTCCGGCTGCAACAAGCCCGGAGCGACCCGGCACTCGTACGCGTAGAGCGTGATCGCCTCCTCCTCGATGGCCGCCCCACTGCAGGAACCACGACGCCAGGCCCACCTTCCGCGTCAGGCTGCTCGCCGCCGCCGCCAGTACCCGCGCCGCCGTCGCCCCCAGGGCCTCCTCCGAGCGGTCCAGCAAGTCCCTCGGTGGGAATCGCCTGCCCTGTTCGATCTTGGCGATGTACGCCACCGAGTACCGCACCTGATGGGCGAACTGCTCCTGTGTCAGGCGGGCTTCGTCCCGTAGCGCCTTGAGCACCGCCCCGAACGTCTTGAGGCTGTCGGACGACTCGGGTTCGCCGCAGAGTCCCCCGCCGCCGCTGTCCGAAGCCATGCCCGGCCACCTCTCCCCTGCGCTGCGCCCGCTCGCGGGACACTCGCACCGCGTGTCACACATGGTTACGTAACGTGACCCACCCAGTCCAGCGCGTGAACCAGTACAAGCCGATCTGTATCGGTGCCGTGCCTGCCGCGAGGCCGCGGCTCCGCACCACGCTGGGGCCCATGCCAGCCCCTCACGCTCACTCCCCCGCCTCCACACGCCTGTTCGTGCAGCGCTTCTCCGCCACCCGGCGCGGGGCGCGCCTCGCGCGTCTGCTCGCCGCGCTTCAGCTCGTCGAGTGGGGGTGTCCGCGCGGGACGGACGACCACGACGCGGTCACGCTCGTCGTCGCCGAGCTCGCCGCGAATGCCGTACTGCACGGCCGGGTGCCCGGCAGGGACTTCGCCCTGCTCCTCCGTCGCGACGACGGCCGACGCGTCATCCGGGTCGAGGTGTCCGACACCCACCCCGCCCGGCCCGCCCGTGCCCGTCCGGGAGCCGTCGAGGAGCGCGGCCGTGGGCTGGTCCTCGTCGACGCCCTCGCCGCGAGCTGGGGTGTCCGCGACCGCGTGGGTCCGGGGAAGACGGTCTGGGCGGAGTGTGCGGTGGCCTCGGGGCGGACCTGATTCCCAAGCGTTCTCCCTGCTTCGTTCCGCAGCCGAACGGAACAGAGCCGGTGCGAGACTGCCGTCATGACCGCACACCTCGTCTCCGTCATCGGGAACAGCCCCGGCGTCGGGAAATCCACCGTGTGCCGCGCCGTGGCCGAGTGGCTCACCGGCACCGGAGCCTCCGTCGACCACTTCGAGGAGGCCGACGTCCTCACGCGGCCTGCCTTCCGGCCCGTGGCGGACGAGTTCGCCGACGGGGCGGGCACCGTCCGCCCGGAGACCCTCGTCGCGTGCACACGCGCCTACGTCGCGGAGTCGCTCCGGGCCGGACGGGACCGCCTGGTGACAGATGCCCTGCTTCCCTTCATCCCGTCCCTGGTGGCGTGGGGCCACAGCGAGGACTCCATCGCTCACGTCGTCGGAGAGCTGGCCCGAGCCGTGGAGCCGTTCCAGGTCACCGTGGTGTACGTCCATGACGACCCGGAGGCCGCGCTGCGACGTGCCATCGAGCGGGAAGGGGAGGCGTGGGGCGACTGGTACGTGCACAAGCTCGCGGGCTCCCCCGGCACCCGGGCTGTCCACGATCTCGCGTCGGCCGCCGCTCATCTCCGCCACGAGTCGGATCTGACCCGCCGGCTCCTGGCGCGGTCGCCCTGGCGACTTGTGACCGTGGATGCCGGCACACTCAGCGCGCAGGAGGCTGCCGACCACACCCGGCACCGGCTGGCGGACGTACTGGGGCTCCCCTGCGGTCACAGCGGCTGAGCACTGAGCGCCGCCGGGGGCACGGGACGAGGCTGTCCGTCACCGCGGGACGGAGAAGAACGAGAGGCCTCAGGACTACGCCCAAGGTCCCGCTTCCGCCTGAGTCCGGAGCCCGATTCGCTTGCTGCGGTGCGGAGTTAGCGTCACGGCATGCGTATAGGACTACTCGGCACAGGCAACGTCGCCCAGGCACTCGCCCGGGGCTGGAGCGCCGCGGGACACGATGTGCTCCTCGGTTCGCGTCGGCCCGAGGAACGGAAGGAATTAGGCCTCCCGGTGGAGGGACTGCGTGAGACGGCAGCCCACGCGGAGGCATTGGTCAACGCCACTCCGGGGGCCGTCTCCGTGGAGCTGCTGCGCTCGATCGGGGCACCGGCGCTGGCCGGCACCCTGCTGATCGACGTCGGGGTCGGCCTCTCCGACGATTTCACCGAGCTCTCCCACCCCAACAGCAGCCTGGGGGAACAGATCCAGGAAGCCTTCCCCCTGACCCCCGTCGTCAAGACGCTGTGCACCATGGACTCGACCGTGATGACCGCCCCGGCCGGCCTCGACGGTCCGAGCACCGTCTTCCTCTCCGGCGACGACCCCGAAGCCAAGCGCACCACCGGCCGGCTGCTCGCCGACCTCGGCTGGCCCTCGTCCTCGCAGCTGGACATCGGCGGAATCGTCACCGCACGCGGCCAGGAGCACTTCGCGCTGCTCTTCATGGGCATCGCGAACGGTCTGGGATCCCATACGTTCAACATCAACGTGGTCCCCATCGCCAGGCAGAGCGGCTGAGGTCCGGCCACCCCACTCGCCGTTCTGGCCACCCCACTCGCCGGTCCGGCCACCCCAACCGTCAGTCCGTCACCCCACCCGTCGGTCCGTCACCCCGCCGCCAGGATCTCGACGCCGCGTCCCGTGAGCTGCTCGATCACCGGGTCGCCCGGCCCGGCGTCGGTGATCAGCCCGCTGATCTCCTCCCAGGGCAGGACGCGGAACCGCGACGCGGTGCCGATCTTCTCGGACGACGCGAGGACGTACGTGTCCGCCGCCCGCGCGGCCAGGGCGCGCTTCATCGCCGCCTCCTCGGCGTCACCTGTGGTCAGTCCCGCATCGGGGTGCACGCCGGTGACGCCGAGGAGGCAGAGGTCGGCGGAGACGTTCTGCGCCGCTTCGACCGCCGCCGCGCCACAGGCGACCGCGGAGTGCTTGAAGATGCGGCCGCCGAGCAGGAAGACCTCCGCCTGCGGGTGGTCGAGCAGCGCCGTGGCGATCGTCGGACTGTGGGTGATCACGGTGCACGCCAGGTCCTGCGGGAGGGCGTGGACGACGGCGAGGGCGGTGGTGCCACCGTCGAGGATCAGTGCGCCGCCCGGCCGCACCAACCCGGCGGCCGCCCTGGCGACCTTGCGCTTGCCGTCCGGTGCCACGGTCTGACGGGCCTGGTAGTTCACCACGGCCGGTGACGCGGGCAGCGCCCCGCCGTAGACCCGTTGGCAGAGTCCCTCGCTCGCGAGATCGCGCAGATCCCGCCGCACGCTGTCCTCGGAGATCCTCAGGTCGGCCGCGACGTCCTTGGCCACGATCTTGCCCTCGCGGGCGAGCAGACCCAGCAGGTGGTCACGCCGTTCAGCAGCCAGCATTGCGCACTCTCTCTCGTTCTTGCACGTTTCTGCATGTATCGTAGCGTGCCATGACCGACAAGCCCATGCTCATCCTCATCGCCGGGCCCTACCGCTCCGGCACCGATGGCGATCCGCAGGCCATGGCCGACAACCTCGCCCGCCTCGAAGCGGCCGCGTGGCCGGTCTTCGCCGCGGGCCACCTCCCCGTGATCGGCGAGTGGATCGCACTGCCCGTCCTGCGCTCGGCCGGCGCGGGTCCCACCGACCCCCTCGCCGACCAGGTGCTCTACCCGGCGGCCGACCGCCTGCTCACCCACTGCGACGCCGTGTTGCGCCTGCCGGGCGACTCCGCCGGAGCCGACCAGGACGTCGCCACCGCCCGCCGCCGCGGCCTGCCCGTCTACGACGACGTCGCGCAGATCCCGCTCCGGGCGCCGCAGGAGGCGGCATGAGCACCCGCCCCGGCATCGACGCCCCCGACCACCGGGGCCGTACGGGCCTCGACCGTGCCGGACGGGAACTGGACCGTAATCCGGACGTGGTGATCCGCGACGTCGAGCTCACCTCGCAGGGCTGGCACGTCCTTCGGCGCACCACGTTCGACTACCGCCGCCGCGACGGGCGCCGGGTGACCCAGCAGCGCGAGACCTACGACCGCGGCAACGGCGCCGTCGTCCTGCCGTACGACACCGGGCGCCGCCGCGTCCTGCTCACCCGTCAGTTCCGGTACCCGGCGTACGTCAACGACCACCCCGACGGCATGCTCGTCGAAGCCGCCGCGGGGCTCCTCGACGCGGACGACCCGGTGACCGCCGTCCGGCGAGAGAGCGCGGAGGAGCTCGGCATCGCCCTCGGCCCGCTCACGCACGTACTGGACGCCTATATGAGCCCTGGATCCGTCACCGAGCGCCTCCACTTCTTCGCCGCCCCCTACACACCGGCCGACAGGACCGGAGCCGGCGGCGGGCTCGAGGAGGACGGCGAGGACATCGAGGTCCTCGAACTGCCCTTCGCGGAAGCCCTCGCCATGACCCGCGACGGACGCATCAGCGACGGAAAGACCATCCTGCTCCTGCAATGGGCGGCGCTGGACGGCCCCTTCGCGCCGAAGGCCGACGGCCACTGAGGGGGCCGGCCACCGCCTGGCTAGGATTCCCGCTCATGGAGATCACAGGTGAGAACGTCGTGAGGAACGACGCGGACAGCGGCACGTCCGCGGAGTTCGTCTACCGGCTGACGACGGAGGACTTCGAGGAGGCACTCCGCGCACGAGCCCGCCGGACCCCGGCGGGTCGCGTCCAGGCGCTGACGGCACCGCTGGTGGGAGTCGCAGCCGTGATCGTCTTCTCGGTGTCCGGCGGCACCTCCCTGCCCGTGTGGGTCACCTCGCTGGTGCTCGTCGTCGCGATCGGCTGCTGGGGGACCGTGCGAGGGCTTCGCACCATGGCCCGCCGGATGTCCAGCATCATGGAGCCGTACGGCCAGTGCCGCACGGTGGCGGACGACCGCAGCGCGGTCAGCACCGGTGAGCGGGCTTCCTTCACCACCGACTGGGCGGTGCACAAGGAGTACCTGGAGACTCCAGGGCTCTTCGTGCTGCTGAGCGGCGAGCGCTCGGTCGGAATCGCGGTCGTGCCGAAGCGCGGTGCCCGCAGCCCCGCGGACGTGGACCGGCTCAGGGCGATCCTGGACCGGCACCTGAAGCGGCGCTGAGGGCCCGGCCGGTCCGGCAACACCACGGCGGAGTCGGGGCCGAGCACCTGACGGGCCCGAGGACCTGGCAGGCCCGATCACCTACCGGTCGGTGGACGTGCGCCCGTCGGGACGGAGGTCCGGGGCGGAATCGGGGGCGCGGACGGAATCGGGAGCGCGGACGGAATCGCGGGCAGGCATCGAATCGGGAGCAGGGGCCGAATCGCGGGCAGGGGCCGAATCGGGCTCAGGCGCCGAATCGGCGACGGCCTTGCGCCTCGGGCCGATCGCCGGGGCGAGGAACACCGCCACGGCGACGAATCCGAGGACGAGGATCATGGCGGAGCGCAGGCCGTAGTGGTCGCCGAGGAAGCCAAGGCCGGGCGGGCCGACGAGGAACGCGATGTAGCCGATCATCGCCACCAGGCTGACGCGAGCCGCCGGATCGGGGCCCGAGTCACCGGCCGCGGAGAGGGCGACGGGGAAGCCGAGCGAGGCCCCCAGGCCCCAGAAGAGCACCGCGGCGCCGGCGAGGACCGGTGAGTCGGCGAAGATGACCAGGGTCAGACCGAGGGCCGCGGACAGTGCGCTGGCCCGGACGACGGGGGCGCGGCCGAAGCGGTCGATGAAGAAGCCGCCGCAGAAGCGGCCGAGCGTCATGGCGGCGGCGAAGCCCGCGTAGACCGCCGATCCCAGGGCGGGGTCCACGCCGTGGCCGTCGACCATGAGCAGGGGCAGCCAGTCGTTGGCGGCACCCTCGGCCAGGGCCATGGCGAGGATGATGCCGCCGATCAGCAGAAGGCGCCGGTCCTTCCAGACCGCCGCCCGGGCCGGTGCCGTGCCGCCGTCGGCCGGGGCCGCGCCCCTGGTCCTGCCGACGCCGGCGGGGATGGCGCGGAAGGCGTACGCGAACATGCCGGCGGTGACGACGGCCATGGCGGTCAGGTGCCACTGCACGGGGAACCCGACAGCGGTGCACAGGATGCCGAGGGTGGCTCCCACGACGGTGCCGAGACTGAAGAACCCGTGCAGGGTGGGCAGCACCGTCCGGGCGGTGATCCGCTCGACCTCGGCGCCGTCGATGTTGACCGCGACCTCCCCGCCCCCCATGCCCGCGCCGAAGAGGAACAGCCCGGCGGTGACGGTGGGCGCGGAGGAGAGCAGGGCCCCGCAGCCGATGACGGCCATGCTCACGACGATCAGCACCGTGCCCACGCCCATCACCGGCCGCGTGCCGAACCGTGCAACCAGCGCCCCGGAGGTGAGGATGCCGAGCATCGACCCGACGGACAGGCCGAACAGGACGAGCCCCATCTGCGCGGTCGAGGCGCCCAGCTGGTCCCTGATGTCGGGGGTCCGCGTCACCCAGGAGGAGATCAGCAGACCGGGTATGAGGAAGAAGAGGAACAGCGCCGTACGGCGGCGACGCGTGGCCAGGTCCATCAGTGACGTGCTCTTTCGGAGGCGGAGTACGAGGCCGGGCGGACGTCACCCCCGGATGAGTATGTACAAACGTACACTCCGGTGTGGATCAGAGGAAGAGGACCACTTCGTGGCGGGGCGCGAGCAGGACGGCACCAGGACGACGCACGCCCGGACGCCCTGACGGAAGCCCTCGACACCCACAACTCCTGCCCGCGGGGCCCCGCTCGGGCTCCGGCCGGCGCCGCGCACTCCCGCGCCGTGTGCGCGCCCCTCGCGAAGCTCACCCGCCGATGCGATCTGTGGCATTCTCATGGCGCGCTGTAATCGGTTGCTCTAGAGTCTGGCGCCTCACAACAATCGATTCGCCGCAACTCGCGGCTATTCAGAGGAATTGGGGCCACCTTGACGGTTCCTGCTCAGCCGAATCCGCCGCCCGGCCCGCAGCCCTCCTCCAGCAGGTACTCGCATACCGGGACCACCCGCCTCCTCTGCGCGGGCCCCTATCTCCAGGCGCGCTTCCGGCGCCGCGTCGTGGAAGAGCTGGTCGAGCACGATGGGAGGGCGGTGGCACCGTCGGCCGGGGTCGACGTGGTCCCCGTGCTGGCGCACGCGTTACGGGCCCGCAGGCTCGAGTTACAGGCCGGTGGCCTGGTGGCGCTCGTGTGGACGCTGTTCTGGCTGGCCGACCTGTACGGAGACGGCTTCGGCTGGATGACGTCCTGGAGTCTGGCCGACGGGTACGGCCAGAGCTACACGGAACGGGACTTCTTCCTCCCGACGGACGTGCTCGAAGAGGGGGACAGCGTCCAGCGGTATCCGGGATCCGGTGTCTGGGCGCTGAACTACGCGATCATCAGCGGGCTGTTGTGGCTGGCCCGGAACGTGTCCGGGCGCGGTACAAGCGTCTACTCCCTGGACGGCCTGCTGCCCGCGGCCGGCGGCTGGGCCAGGTTCGCGCCCGTCGTGCCCCGGATCCTGCTGGCCCTGTACTGGGCGGCGGCGCTCGCCGCCGTGTGGAACACCTCCGCGAACTGGATGGCCCTGGTCTTTCCGCTGCTGCTGGTGATCCCCGTGTGGCGGCACCGCGGCGCGGTCGAGGCGGTGATGTGCGACCGGCTCCACGCCGAGGAGTTCGCGCAGCGGCCCCGGGAGGAGCTGACCGATCCCGACTGGCTGCGGGAGATCGGCCTGGCCATCGACAGGGAGCAGAACTCGGGGATCGTCCTCTACGAACCCTCCCGGCCCTTCGTCGGGTCGGGTCGCGCGCTGAAGCCCTGGTCACTCGTGATGGACCTGCGCCGCCGGCCGGAGTCCGACTCGGAGCCGCTCACCGCCGCGGGGGTGCTGAACTGCGTCAGGGAGCGGCTGGCCGACCTGGGGCGGCTTCCGGAACCGCCGTCCGGCCTGGACCGCCTCCGGGGGGTGGAGATCGACGAGCTGGTCTATCTGCCGTCCGGTCCTCCGAGGCACGAGGTCGATCACGGGGAGACCGCGACGACGATGCACAGGCTCGCTTCGGTCGGCGAGGGCGGCGAGGCACGGCGGCACTTCCTGCGGGTCCGCGTCAGCGCGTGGGAGCACCAGGTGGTGGTCTCCGTGCTGATCCGGGTGCACACCCAGGGCGAGTTGCTGGTGCTGGAGGTCGTCCCACACGTACTGGACCCGCTCAAGCCGGAGTTCGGGCTCGTCGACGCCATTGTCGAACGGGGCCGCGCGTACCCGGCGATCGCGGCGGGCCGAGCCCTGCTGACCGCTCCCGCCGCCGGGGTGGCGGCGGCCTTCTCCGCGGCGCGTTCGCTGGACAGCACTCTGCGCTGGGCGGCGCGCCGCTCCGGACACGTACGCACGCCGGGGTTCGCCGCCGAGGGAGCCGCGGCGTCCGTACGCGAGTTGGCCTCGGTGCGCGGCGAGTCGCCCCTCCAGCAGATGGATGTGAGCCGCTACCTGCGGACCATTCAGGAGCGCATCGGTACGGGGGCCCTTCAGGCGCTGAGCGAGAAGGGCCACGACACCGGGCAGTTGGAACAGCAGATCGTCCAGGTCAGCAACGGCGGCGTCTTCATCGGGACGATGAGCGGTGGCGCGGTGGCGACGGGCCGAGGTGCCCGGGCACGGGCCGACGGTGCCCTGCAACAGGTGCTCGGCCGCCAGCCCGGCCGGTGACCGGCCGGGCGAACACCGTGGGCACCGTGGGGACAGCGAACGAGCGAGCAGGGGAGCGGGGACATGGGCGCAAGCGACGAGGCCGAGCGTACGGACCGGGAGCGGGACGCCGCCGAGGAGCCGGCGGGCGCGGATCCGGCGGGTGGCATCGCCGTCGGTGAGTTCGACGGCGGGGCTCTCGCGGCCGGGCGGCGGGCGGAGGCCGAGGACGCCGGCAGGCGGATCGGCCGGCCGCTCGGCGGGGCCGTGACGCCGCCGCCCGTGGTGCCTCCGGTGGCGGGTGGCATCTCCATCGGCCGTATGACCGGGGGCGCGGCGGCGTCGGGCCCTGGTGCGAAGGCCACCGACCGGTCCGAGCGGTTCATCGAGGCGACGCCCCAGTTGGTCGACGCGCTGCGACTGCTGCGCGGCGAGTCGGGTGAGCTCCGGGCAGAGGCGGCCGAGGCCGAGCGGGACATCGAGACCACCGGCGGGGTGGAACCGGGCCGGCTGCGGCGGCTGGCAGCCCTGGCGGGCCGGGCGGCCGGGTCTGTCGGCGGGCAGACGGCTGCCGGGGTGGCCTCCGGGGTGATCACGGGAATGCTGTCATGAGGGGGTGGGACGCCGAGAGGCAGCTGTGGCAGCCCTCTCCGGCTCCGGACACCGGGCAGCCGCACGCCGTGGAGCGGGGCCTTCGGGTCGCGGCCGTCGTGGTGGCCGTAGCAGTGGTGGGCGGGGTCGCCTTCGGGGGCGGACGGCTGCTGTTCCGCGACGACGAGAAGCCGGGCACCGAGGCGTCCGCGGAGGCGACCCCCGGCGGGACCGAGGAGAGCACGACCACCCCGGACACCGACACAACCGCAACGGAGGAGGTCGACGTCGGCAGTGCGTCCCCCACCGCGGAGGAGCCGCCGCCCGGCTTCGTCGTGGAGGAGGACACCGAGGGCTTCGGCGTGCAGGTCAGGGAGGGCTGGCAGCGCCGGGAGGACCCGCGCCCGGAGGGCACCGTCGTCTTCTACGAGGCGGACGGCGGGGAGGGGTTCCTGCAGGTCTACCAGATCTCCGAGCCGGACTACACGCCGTACGCCGCCCTGGAGGAGACGGACCGGCTGGTGGGGAAGGCCGCCGGTTACCAGCGTCTGCGACTGGACGAGCTGGAGCCCGCCGACGGATCGCAGGCCGCTGAGCTGGAGTACCTCGTGCCGCGTGACGACGGGACGGTCCGGCAGTCGCTGCTCCGGGCCTTCGTCGCCGAGGACGGGGTGCGGTGGGTGGTTCTCGTCGCCGGGCCCGAGGACGAGTGGGACGCCACGTACGCGGAGTCGGCCTCGGTGGCGGCGGAGTCGTTCTGCCCACAGGACTACTGCCCGGTCGCCCCCTGAGGCCGCCTGCCACCCGGCTGCCGGTGGGCAGGACACCGCGTCCTGCCCACCGGCCGCGCGGACCAGACCCCACGGGCCGGGCCGCGCGGACAAGACCCCACAGTCCAGACCGCACGGACCAGCCCCACAGTCCAGACCGCACGGACCAGCCCCCGACGACCAGCCCGCGGACCAGGCCGCACCCGTGCGGCACGCGGAGGTGCCCTCAGAGCCAGCCGTGCTCCCGGGCGATGCGGGCCGCGACGTGGCGGTTCTCCGCGCCGAGCTTCATCGCGGCCGCCGAGAGGTAGTTGCGGACCGTTCCGCTGGACAGCGAGGCACGGGCGGCGATGTCCGCGACCGGCGCGCCGTCCTCGGCGTACGACAGGAGTTCCGCCTCCCGGGGTGTCAGCGGTGACTCGCCCGCGGCGATGGCGTCGGCGGCGAGCTCCTGGTCGATGTAGCGGCCGCCGCTGTGGACGGTGCGGATGATCTGCGCCAGGTCGTGCGCGGACACCGTCTTGGGTACGAAGCCGCGCACCCCGACGCTCAGCGCGCGCTTCAGGGCTCCCGCCCGGGCATGGCTGGTGACGATCATCGCGGCGCACCCGGGCACGGACTCGCGCAGTCGGCCGGCGACCCCCACCCCGTCGATGCCGGGCATCTGGAGGTCGAGCACGGCGACGTCGGGGCGGTGCGCCGTGGCCATCGCCAGGGCCTCGTCGCCGGTCCCGGCCTGCGCGACGACGGTGATGTCGTCCTCCAGGGTGAGGAGCGAGGCGAGCGCGCCCCGGATGAGGTGCTCGTCGTCGGCGAGCAGGACCGTGATCATTCTCCGTCCTCCCAGGGGACGCGTGCGGTGAGGCGGAAGTGCCCGCCGGGGTGCTGTTCGGTGTTCAGTGTTCCGCCCAGTCCGGCGAGGCGTTCCTTCAGCCCGGACAGTCCTGTCCCCGCGCCGGGTGGCTCCTCGGGCGCGCCGTCGTTCTCCATCACCAGCAGGGCCTCGGCCGGGCCCGCCGTGCGCAGCGACAGGGTGCAGTTGGACGCGCCCTGTGCGTGGCGCAGGACGTTCGTCGTCCCCTCGCGCACCACCCAGCCGAGGGCCGACTGCACGTCGGAGGGCAGTCGGGCCGCCGGTCCGTACTCGATGCGGCAGTCGATGCCCGCGGCCTCCAGGACGGAGCGCGCTCCGGCGAGTTCGGTGTGCAGGTCGGCGGTGCGGTAGCCGCGGACCACCGAGCGGATCTCCCGCTGCGACTCCCGCGCGATGCGCTGCACCTCCTCCATGTGCTCGACGGCCTCGGGCCTGCCGCGCCGGGCCAGTTGTGCCGCCAGTTCGCTCTTGAGCGCCACGACGGCGAGGTTGCGGCCCAGGACGTCGTGCAGGTCACGGCCGAAGCGCAGGCGTTCCTCGGCGACGGCCAGGCGTGCCTGTGTCTCGCGTGCGGCGGCCAGTTCCTCGACGAGCCGGACGCCCCAGCCGGAGGCCATGGACGCGGTGGCCATGAACGGCACCATGACCACGGTGGCTCCGATGAGGAGGCCCAGGTTCCCCCCTGTCAGTCCCGCCACGACGCTTCCCGCCACGGAGGCGACCGAGACGGCTCCCACGAGTGCCGCTCCCGCACCGAGCCGCAGCGCCAGTGCGGGCGGTCCGGCGTAGAACATCAGCAGCCACACCAGGTAGGCCGTCAGGTCGCCGTCCTGGATGCGGCCTGACGACAGCAGCACACATCCCAGTGCGGCCATGGCCGCGGTCAGGGCCGTGTACGCCACGACGAGCAGGTAGGGCCGGGAGCCGACCGCGAGGTAGTGGTGGAGGGCGGCGCGCCAGAGCAGGAGCTGGACGCCGGCGTGCACCACGCCCAGCACGGCCACGGTCGCCAGCACCGGGGCCGCGGCGTCGCTCCGCACGCTCCAGACCGTCCACAGGCCGATCTCGCTGACGGACAGGAACCCGACGCTGCTCACGGCGTAACGGCGGTACTGGCTGGGGCCGTCGGGGCCGCCGAGCCTCTCCACCCAGTCCTCCACGCTCATGGTGCTCATGGTCCCCACCTTCCTCGTCCGTCGGCGCGGGGCACCCGATCCCGCGGTGTCAGCCGCGGGGGCCCCAACGGAACCACTGCCGCACTCCGAGGGCCGCCACACCTGTCCAGGCCAGAGCGGCCAGCAGCAGCCGGATCTGGTCCACCCCGCCGAGGCTGCCGGTCCAGCCGCCCTGCAGGAGGTCCATCACCGGGGAGAAGGGCAGCCAGGCGCTGATGTCACCCGCCACGCCGGGGATCACACCACGCGGTACGAACATCCCGGAGCCGACCATGCTCAGCAGCCAGAACGGCAGGAACGTCAGTTGCGCGCTCTCTGCCGTCCGGGTGACCGCGGCGGTCAGCGCGGCCGCGGCCACCAGCAGTGCCCCGCCCGCCAGCAGGCCGAGGACCACCAGGTGCGGTGCCACGGGTGCGGGGGCGTCCAGGACCACGGTCAGGCCGACGATCAGCAGCACGCTCTGCACCAGGGCCAGCATCAGGGCCGGGAGGGCTCCGCCGGCGAAGATCTCCCAGTCGCGCACCTCACCCGTGCGCAGCCGCTTGAGCACGAGGCTCTCCCGTCGGGTGACGTAGACACCGACCAGGTTCGAGTAGACGGAGAAGAACAGTGCCAGGCCCAGCGAGCCGGGCAGCAGGACGGTGGCGATCGACAGGCCGGTGCCGCCCAGGTCCAGGTTCTTGACCATGCTCCGCATCGAGAACGCCGTGACGGCGGGCACGAGCAGGGCGGTGACCAGTGCGGCCCTGCTGCGCATCAGCAGGGTCAGCTCCGCGCGGCCGAGGGCGGCCAGCCGGGCCGCGGCACCGCTCCGCGCGGGCGCGGTGGTGTCGGGTCGTGTCACGCTCGCGGTCGTCGTCATCGTGTCTCCTCCTTCTCCAGGCCCTTGGCGATCTCCATGAAGGCCTCTTCCAGTGATGCGGACCGGGCGTCGAGGGACTGGAGGGTGACACCCGTGTGCTGGGCCCAGCCGAGCAGTTCCGTGGCGGTGCGCTGCAGGTCCCGGGTCTCCAGCCGGATCGTGCCGTCCTCCTCGGTGGAGTGCCGGACGACTCCCATCGCGGGGAGGGGCGGGAGTTCGCCGAGGAAGCGGTCCGGGGGCAGCCGGAAGCTGATCCGGGAGGGCCGCTCGGCGACGACGTCGGCCACCCGTCCGGTGGTGGCGATCAGCCCCTCGTGCATGATCGCCAGCCGGTCGGCGAGCTGTTCGGCCTCCTCCAGGTAGTGCGTGGTGAGCAGCACGGTCGTGCCCTGGAGCTTCAGTTCGCGGATCAGGTCCCAGGTGTCGCGGCGGGACTGGGCGTCCAGGCCGGTCGTCGGCTCGTCGAGGAAGAGCACCTCGGGCCGCCCGAGCAGTGCCAGCGCGAGGTCGAGGCGGCGGCGCTCGCCGCCGGAGAGCTGCTTGACCCGCACGTCGCGCCGGCCGGACAGGCTGGTCAGTTCGAGTGCCTCACCCGGGGGGCGGGCGCCGCTCGTGCAGCCCGCCCACATCCGTACGGTCTCCATGACCGTCAGCTCCGGCGGGAAGCCTCCCTCCTGGAGCATCACACCGATGCGGTGCCGCACCGCGGCCCGGTCGCGGAACGGGTCACGGCCGAGCACCTGGACCGTGCCGCCGGTGGGGACGGCCTGGCCCTCCAGGAGTTCGAGTGTGGAGGTCTTGCCCGCGCCGTTGGTGCCCAGCAGGGCGAACAGCTCTCCGCGGGCGACCGTGAAGTCGATGCCGCGTACGGCGTCGAAGTCCCGGTAGCTCCGTTTCAGTCCGACGGTTTCGATGACGGTGTTCATGCCTTCCACACTCCCGGCGATCGGGGCCGGGCGGCAGTGCGGTGTGTCATCGAGTCCGTATGACGCCTGTAACGGGGAGGCATGACAGGTGTCATACGGGCAGGTCATCGGGGGCGCGGGGTGGGTCACGCCGTCACCGGGGGACCGGGCCCCGGGTGACGGCGCCGCGCACAGGAAATCCCCGGCCCTCAATTGCGGACCGGGGATTTCCTCACGTATATTGGATGTTTCTGTGTGCCCACAGAAAAGGCCCCTCACTGGGGGCCACTAAGCAACACCATATCCGGCAGGGAGCGATTTTGTCAACTCGCGAAAACGTCGAATTGCAGAAGGAGCAGGAATTCATCGACCGGCTCTACGCCCGTGTCGAGGCGGGGGGGGGGGGGGGGGGGGGGGGGGGGGGGGGGGGGGGGTTTTGGGGGGGGGGGGGGGGGGGGGCGGGCGCGGGGGGGGGGGGGGGGGGTGGGGGTGGGGGGGGGGGGGGGGGTGGCGGAGTTTGTTGGGCGTGGGGTGCGGGCGCGTCAGGTGCCGGTGGATTAT
>NZ_JBIWKR010000002.1:848385-1004286 GCF_044765765.1 Streptomyces sp. NPDC102402 | reverse complement strand
TTATTACCCGTCACTCTGTTTCACCACCCGCCCTAGCCCCCGGGGGGGGCCCCCCCGTGGGCTCCGGGCCGGCCTGTGCGCCGCAACGGTCGGCCCGGGGGGCCCCCCCCGGGCCGGGGCACTTCGTGGAGGGGCGGCCCGCGCCGGGGCCCCGCGAGCGTGCGGCTCGCCGGCGAACCGCCCCGCCCCGTGCGGTGTCAGCGTCGCGCGACGCCCTCGGCACGGGCGGCGGCGGCCACCGCGGCGGTGACTGCGGGAGCGACCCGCTCGTCGAACGGCGACGGGATCACGTACTCCGCGGCCAGCTCGTCGCCGACGACGTCGGCCAGCGCGTTCGCCGCGGCGATCTTCATGCCCTCGGTGATCCGGGACGCCCGCACCTGCAGCGCGCCCGCGAAGATTCCGGGGAACGCCAGCACGTTGTTGATCTGGTTGGGGTAGTCCGACCGCCCGGTCGCCACCACGGCCGCGTACTTGTGCGCGACGTCGGGGTGGACCTCGGGGTTCGGGTTGGCCATGGCGAACACGAACGCGCCGGGTGCCATCGAGGCCACGGCCGGCTCGGGGACCGTACCGCCGGAGACGCCGATGAAGACGTCGGCGCCGGCCAGCGCCGTCTCCAGCGAGCCGGTGATGCCGGCCCGGTTGGTGATCTCGGCCAGCTCGCGCTTGACGTCCGTGAGGTCGTCGCGGTCGCCGCTGACGATGCCCTTGCGGTCGGCGACGGCGACGTCGCCGATACCGGCCTCCAGCAGGAACTTAGCGATGGCCACACCGGCCGCTCCGGCTCCGGAGATGACGGCGCGCAGGTCGCCGAGCGTCCGGCCGGACAGCTTCGCCGCGTTGCGCAGGGCGGCGAGGGTCACCACGGCGGTGCCGTGCTGGTCGTCGTGGAAGACCGGGATGTCCAGGCGCTCCTGGAGCTTGCGCTCGATCTCGAAGCACCGCGGCGCCGAGATGTCCTCCAGATTGACCCCGCCGAAGGAGGGTGCGAGGCGCACGACGGTCTCGACGATCTCGTCCGCGTCGGTCGTGGCGAGCGCGATCGGCACCGCGTCGACCCCGCCGAACTGCTTGAAGAGAATCGCTTTGCCCTCCATCACCGGGAGGGATGCCTCGGGGCCGATGTCCCCCAGGCCGAGGACGGCGGTGCCGTCCGTCACGACGGCCACGACCTGCGACTTCCAGGTGTAGTCGTGGACGAGCTCGGGATGCTCGGCGATGGCGCTGCACACCTTCGCCACGCCGGGCGTGTACGCGAGGGACAGGTCGTCCTTGTCGCGGATCGGAACGGTGGCCTGCACGGCCATCTTCCCGCCGCGGTGAAGGGCGAAAGCCGGATCGAAGGGCTCGTCCGCACCGATGGGGCCGGTCGTCCCGGCCGTGTCGTGCGTCGTGCTGTCGCTGCGAGGATTGACGATCTCCGCTGCCATTGTGTTGACCCCTTAAGTCTTCATCAGTTGAGGGTGGCCACTCCTGGTTGAGGAGGGGTGGGCGGGCACCGCGTACGTTCCCGGCACTGAGCGGGTTGGCCCGCTCCGGCAGGGGAGACACGTACGCGCGGGCGCGCCGCACACGCGCCCTGAGCCCCGGATGAGGGGTGTAAAGGTCTTTCTTACCGGACGGACCGGGCCGCTTACGAGTCGGTATCGGCTCGGTGACATGACTCATAGCCGAAAATCTGGACAAGTCCACTAAGGGCTACGAAGGTCGTCCGACGGTCGAGACGCACCGGAGTTTCTCCGGAGAGGTGCGCACTTTCCAGCAGATGGTCCGGCCTTGCCGTACCGGCCCATTGAGGTTCGGGGGTCGCCCGTTACCCGATTTTGACATGCCCGGCCCCCTGATTGGGTGAGTCCGAATGGCAAGATGCCCTAATCACACAAGGTGGCGACACTCGAAGGTGCGTGCGTATCCACCTGACCTGCACTCTCTCCCTCACCGCCGGAGGATTCCGATCATGACCGCAAGCACCCTCTGTCGTACGGCCGCGAAGTCCCGGATTGCCGCGGTCTGCGCAGTCGCGGTCGCCGGCACCCTGCTGCTGACCGCGTGCGGCGACCAGACCGACAGCGCCGGCAAGAAGGAATCGGGCTCCGCCTCCGCCGACAAGGCGCCGCTCGCCGACCTCGTCCCCCAGGCCATCAAGGACAAGGGCGAGATCAAGGTCGGATCCGACATCGCCTACCCGCCGGTCGAGTTCAAGGACGAGTCCGGCAAGACGGTCGGTATCGACCCCGACCTCGCGGACGCCCTCGGCAAGCAGCTCGGCGTGAAGTTCGTCTTCGAGAACGGCACGTTCGACACCCTGCTCACGGGCCTGCGCTCGAAGCGCTACGACCTGGCGATGTCGGCCATGACCGACACCAAGGACCGCCAGGAGGGCGTCGACTCCGAGACGAAGAAGAAGGTCGGCGAAGGTGTCGACTTCATCGACTACTTCACCGCGGGCGTCTCCATCTACACCAAGAAGGGCGACGACAAGGGCATCAGCACCTGGTCGGACCTCTGTGGCAAGAAGCTGGTCGTCCAGCGGGGCACGGTCTCCCACGACCTCGCCAAGGCCGAGAGCGCCAAGTGCGGCGGCAAGGGCAAGATCTCCATCGAGGCGTTCGACAACGACCTCGAGGCCCAGACCCGCCTGCGCGGCGGCGGCGCCGACGCCGGTTCCTCCGACTTCCCGGTCGCCGCGTACGCGGTCAAGACCTCGGGCGGCGGCAAGGACTTCCAGCTGGTCGGCGACCAGGTCGAGGCGGCCCCGTACGGCATCGCCGTCGCCAAGGGCAACGACGAGCTCACCAAGGCCATCGAGGCGGCCCTGAACGCGGTCATCAAGAACGGCGAGTACGACAAGGTCATCGCCAAGTGGGGCGTCCAGGCCGGTGCGGTCACCGAGGCCAAGATCAACGGCGGGTCCTGAGCCGGGACCGGCGCTGAAAGGCATCATCTGTGACTGACATCAAGAAGGCGGGCCCGGCGGACACCCCGCCCACCCCGTCGGCGGGGCCGGAGGCGATCAAGGCCATACCGGTGCGCCACTACGGCCGGTACGTCTCTGCGATCATCACACTCGGCCTCCTGGCCACGCTCGTCTACGCCTTCGCCCAGGGCGACATCAACTGGGCGGCGATACCGGACTACTTCTTCGACGACCAGATCCTCGAGGGTGTCAAGAACACCGTCATCATCACGGTCCTCTCGATGATCATCGGTGTGGTGCTGGGCATCGTGCTCGCCGTGATGCGGCTCTCCAAGAACCCGGTGACCACGTCCATCGCGTGGGGTTACATCTGGTTCTTCCGCGGGACCCCCGTCTACGTGCAGCTGCTGGTCTGGTTCAACCTGGGTATCGTCTTCGAGTACATCAACCTCGGGCCGATCTACAAGGACGAGTGGTCGTCCTTCATGACCCCGTTCCTGTGCGCGCTGCTCGGCCTCGGCCTCAACGAGGCGGCGTACATGGCGGAGATCTGCCGCGCGGGCCTCCAGTCGGTCGACGAGGGCCAGACCGAGGCGGCGCACGCCCTGGGCATGAGCCACGGCAAGACGCTCCGCCGGATCGTCGTCCCGCAGGCCATGCGCGTGATCGTGCCGCCGACCGGCAACGAGGTCATCAACATGCTGAAGACCTCCTCGCTCGCGGTCGCCGTGCAGTACACCGAACTGCTGCGGTCCACCCAGAACGTCTCGCAGACCTCGGGTGCCACCGTGGAGATGCTGTTCCTGGCGGCCGCCTGGTACATGGTGCTCACGTCGGTGCTCAGCATCGGCCAGTACTACCTGGAGCGGTACTACGCGCGCGGCTCCAGCCGCAGCCTGCCGGACACCCCGTTCCAGAAGATCAAGGCCAACATGCTGTCGCTCGGACGCCCGAAGGGAGGGGCCGCATGACCGCCATGGTGAAGGCCGAGGGCGTACACAAGTCCTTCGGCCCCGCACACATCCTCAAGGGCATCGACCTGGAGGTCGCCCCGCGTGAGGTCTTCTGCCTGATCGGCCCGTCCGGTTCCGGCAAGTCGACGTTCCTGCGGTGCATCAACCACCTGGAGCAGATCAACGCCGGCCGGCTGTACGTCGACGGCGAGCTGGTCGGCTACCGGCAGAAGGGCGACAAGCTCTACGAGCTCAAGGACAGCGAGGTCGCGCTGAAGCGCCGGGACATCGGCATGGTCTTCCAGCGCTTCAACCTGTTCCCGCACATGACGGCCATCGAGAACGTCATGGAGGCGCCGATCCAGGTCAAGGGCGAGGCCAAGGCCGTCGCCCGGGCACGTGCGGAACGGCTGCTGGACCGGGTGGGCCTGTCCGACAAGGCCAAGAACTACCCCTCCCAGCTCTCCGGCGGCCAGCAGCAGCGCGTGGCCATCGCCCGCGCCCTGGCCATGGAGCCGAAGCTGATGCTCTTCGACGAGCCGACCTCGGCACTCGACCCGGAGCTGGTCGGCGACGTCCTGGACGTCATGCGCGGACTTGCCGAGGAAGGCATGACGATGGTCGTCGTCACCCACGAGATGGGATTCGCCCGCGAGGTCGGCGACGCGTTGGTCTTCATGGACGACGGCGTGGTGGTCGAGTCCGGCCACCCTCGCGACGTCCTGACGAACCCGCAGCACGACCGGACGAAGTCCTTCCTGTCGAAGGTGCTGTAAGCCACCGGCGGCGCCGAGGAGGGCGGCCCGGGCTCCTGGCCCGTGCCGCCCTCTCGCACGTCCGGCGCCGGGGCGGTCCGCTCGGGCGGACCGCCCCGGCCCTCCGCGCGCGCCGCCCTACTTCACGGCGAGGACCAGGCTGTCCGACGGCGAGGACCAGACCGTGCGCGCCTCACCGAAGCCGGACCCGCGCAGGGTGCGGGCGTGCCACTCGGCGGACGGCATGTCGCCGTCCGCGTGCTCGCCGTAGATCACGAACCGCTCGGCGGTGGGCGCCGCGAGGGCGGGGTCCTTCGCCGCCAGGGCCCACCACTCCCGCCAGTCCACGGCCCCTGCGGCCTTGGCCCGGTCCATGGCCGCGTGCCGGTGGGCCCGTTCGGCGGCGTTGATGCGGGGGGTGCCGGTGTCGATCATGTGGTCCGCGTTCATGAAGACCCCGCCGTCCCTGACCACTCCGCCGATCTGCCCGTAGAGGGCGGCCAGCGGTTCACTGTGCAGCCAGTGCAGAGCGGTGGCGGTGAGCACCGCGTCGTACGAGGTGTGGGGCAGCCGCTCGGTCCAGTCGGCGCTCTTGAGGTCGGCGGTCACGAAGGTGACCCGGTCGTCGCCCTCGAAGGTCCCGCGCGCGATGGCGAGCAGCGCGGGGTCCAGGTCGACACCGGTACTGGTGGCGCGGGGGAACCTCTTGAGGAGCCGGTCCGTAATACTGCCCGTACCGCACGCGAGGTCGAGCACCCTCGGTTCGGGCCCCACGACGGCCTCGACCATGTCCAGCATCACCCGGAACCGCTCCTCGCGGTCCGGCATGTACCACTCCTGCTGCCGGTCCCAGCTCTCCTGCCAGGACTGCCAGTCGGTACCCGTCACCGTCATTCGAACCTCCACCTGCACCCGCGTACGTAAGACTCATTAGTGGCGACCACCTATTACACTGGTCGGCACACCGACGATAGACCGACGCCGTAAGGACTACAAGTGGAACTGGCCTATTACTCGGACTACGCCGTGCGTCTGGTCAACACCGAGGAACCGGCCCGTGGCAAGGACTCACTCACCACGGTCGAGTCCGTCCGGGAACTGTTCGGTGCCAACGCCCAGGCGGCCCGCCGGGCGACGGACGCGGACGTGACCCGTTTCCGGTCCGTACGGGGCCGGCTGCGCTCGGTCTTCGAGGCGGCCGACGACGGCGACCAGACACTCGCGGTCGACCTGCTCAACTCCCTGTTGCTGGAGTTCCCGGTGAGCCCGCAGATCTCCGGCCACGACACCCGCGACGAGGACGGCAGGCCGGACTGGCACATGCACCTCGCCGACCACCCGTCGAACGCGACGGCGGGCTTCGCCGCGATCGCGGCGATGGGCCTCGCCTTCCATCTCACCTCGCACGGCGTGGACCGGCTCGGGCTGTGCGAGGCGGCGCCGTGCCGCAACGCCTACCTCGACACCTCCACCAACCGCTCGCGGCGGTACTGCTCGGACCGCTGCGCGACCCGGGCCAACGTCGCCGCCTACCGGGCCCGCAAGCGCCTGGAGGGCGAACGCTCCGGCGACACACGGCGCACCGCGGACGCCGCCCAGGCGAGCAGTCCGGGCAGCGACCGCTGATCCTTGCTCAAGGGCCGATAGCGGGCCCGCACACGGGCCAGCACCAGCTCCTCGGGCACCGCCCCGTAGTCCGTGCTGTCCCCGCCCGCGTACGCGTTGTCGCCCAGCACCCACCAGCCGCCGTCGCGTCGTTCGGCCGCCCGTTTGACGACCAGCAGATCCTGCTGGAACGGGTGACGCAGGATCACCACGTCGCCGGGGCGCACCGGCGCTCCGTGCTGCACGAGCAGCCAGTCCCCGTGGTAGAGCGTGGGCACCATCGAAGGGCCCGTCACCTCCACCACCTGGAACGGCCTGCGCTCCGCCCGCCCGTTCCACGGCTCCTGCGCCGGTTCCGGCATCTGTGGCACCTCCCGGTCCATCCTCCAGTACACGGCCTCGCGCACCGCTTCGTATTTTCGGCCGACGGTCTCGTCCTCACCCCGGACTTTTGGCCTAAGCCCTAGGGGGCAGCCGCTAAAAGCGGCTTCCTACGGAGTAATGTCCCACCTGAGAAGACGATCACGAGGAAGGACAGCTCCATGCTTTCCCGCCTGTTTGCCCCCAAGGTGAAGGTCAGCGCCCACTGCGACCTGCCCTGCGGCGTGTACGACCCGGCCCAGGCCCGCATCGAGGCGGAGTCCGTCAAGGCCGTCCAGGAGAAGTACCAGGCCAATGAGGACGCGGACTTCCGCACGCGCGCCGTTCTGATCAAGGAACAGCGTGCCGAGCTCGCGAAGCACCACGTCTCGGTGCTCTGGAGCGACTACTTCAAGCCCCCGCACTTCGAGAAGTTCCCGGAGCTGCACCAGCTGGTCAACGACACCCTGAAGGCGCTCTCCGCGGCCAAGGGTTCGAACGACCCGGCCACGGGCCAGAAGGCTCTGGACCTGATCGCCCAGATCGACAAGATCTTCTGGGAGACCAAGAAGGCTTGATCGGCCTCCCGTTCGGCTCCGGCTGGACAGCAGGTCAGAGGCACAAGACAGAGCGCCCGGCCGTACAAATCGGTCGGGCGCTCTGGGTTGCCTAGATCGTTTGGGAGACGTTTGGGAGACGAGGTCAGGCGGAGCGTCTGCCTCGCCACTCGGGGGCCTCGCTCACGTCCTCGCCCAGCGACTCCTCCCACGCTCGCTGGAGGCCCTTGGCGATACCGACCTCCATGTCCGGGGAGGTATGGGAGTACGTGCCCTCAACGCCTTTTAGGCGGTGACCCATCCGTTCCTCGACGGCAACGCGCGGATGGCCCTGCTCGTCCAGCCACACCTTGTGCCCGTGACGAAGGCCGTGCGGCACCATGTCGGCGATGCCCTCGACGGCCGGCAGCGCGACCTGCGCCTTGCGGCCGCGACGAACGGGCTCCGCATCCTGGCCCTCAACGATGGGATGCCAGAACCGGCCGTAGAACTGATCGTCCACCCGGAGCGGCCTACCACGCTGGGACTGGAAAACGAGGTGCTCGTGCCCGCCCTTCTGCGCCAGGAGTTCGGACAGCAGGTCGCCCAGGAACGGGGGCAGGATCAGGGTGCGGTACGAGGAGTACTTCGGCGGTAGCAGCGTGAAGCCCTTGGCCAGGAGGAGCTTCTGCCCGACGCGTACGCGGTCGCCCTCGCCCAGGCTGTTCGCCGTAGCGATGTCCGCGGCCCGCTTCGCGTCCGCGTGACGTAGCGCCGCGATCGATCCGAGCGTCTCCCCCTTGTTCACAGTGTGGGTCGCGGGCTCGGTCAGCCACTGCCCCTGCCACTGGACGCGCAGCGATTTCCCGTACTCGAGGGCGAGCAGCTGCAGCTGGTCCCGGCGGAGGCCGGCGACCTCTCCCATGCGGAGCCCGGTGTACGCGACGGTGAGGATCATGACGTACCAGGGGAAGCCCCGGAGCTCGCGCGCGTTTTCGGCCAGCGCCAAGGCCTGCCGAGGCGTGGGCCACACGTAGTCATCCTCGGCCGCGACAGCAATGTGCCGACCGCGCTTGCGCTTGGACCCTGAGGGCATCGGGTTGAACGGGATCAGCCGCTCCTCCACCGCGTCGTCCAGGAGCATGCGCATCAGGCCCTCGATGGCATCCACGTAGTTCTTCTTGTGCGCGTGCTTCAGCTGAGCCTGCCAGGCGCGGTACCCCATGGATGTGATGTCCCCGAGCGCCGTCTCACGCCACTTGGGCAGGATCACTGCGTTCAGGCGGCTGGCGTAGGTCTGCTTGGAGGTCTCTGCGACGTCCATGACCTGGCGCCATTCCTCGGCCCACTCGCCGACTGTCTTCCGCCCGTCGGACGGGTTGACGAAGACTTTCCGCTGGACGTCCGTCTCCTGCGCACGCCCCCAGTCCAGGGCGTCCTGCTTGGTCTCGAACCCACTCTCGGAGTCGTACTTCCCGCTGGGCAGCTGGTATCTGACACGCCAGCTCTTCCCGCGCTTCTCCGCGTATGCCAACTCTCGTTCATCCCCTCGGCGCGATGGCCGGCAGGCACCCCTGACTGCCGCTCATCATTCAGACGACGCCGTGACGACTAGCGGAGCGGGCAGCTCCGACAGTCGCAGGAGGCGCAATCGCCTCCTTGGCGCCGGACCAGTCTCCTTGCGGCGAGCTTCTCTGACTCGTCGGTAAGGACTCTCGGCGTCATGACACACACGCGCGTCTCGCCTACTCGACCCACGAGACCGACAAAGCCCGGCCCTTGGTCCAAGGTGATGAACTCGTGATGCATGGCCCTCCCTTCGGTGCGTTCGGAAGACCCGAAACATGAGCCTTACACAGAGACGCATGGCCGAAAAGAGATTAGGTGAGGCAACTATCGAACACACAGTAACGGTTTCGCTACACAAAATGGTTGTATGACTAAGGGCTTGCATCCCGGCCGCCGATGATGCCTCGCTTGCGGAGCTCCACGAGAATCGCCGTGGTCATCTCGGCCATCTCTCCGGCGGGCGTCTCCGGTCGCGTGGCGATGTAGGCATCCTGTACCGCCTGCCGCGCATCGTCATCCTGGCCGAGAGGCGCCGGCGCGTACCGCACGCCGTCAGCAACCTCCCCCGCCAACTGCGCCTCATTGGCACCCTGCAGGACTGCGTCACAGGCGCCAGGCGCCCAGCCGAGCGCGCGCTCGATCTTCGCGTAGGTCACGTCCCGGACCGGCAGGCCCTTCTCGACCCGCGCGTACGTGGTGATGGTGAGCTCCGCCGCGTTCGCCGCGTCGATCTTGTGCCAGCCCAGTTGAATGCGCCGCTGGATCACGAGATCAGCGAGCCTCTGCTGGCGGTCGTTGTCGGGAGTGGCCATGTGGAGATGTTCCCAGGAACTACTAGGAACCGCCAGGAACACCTTTCGGCCTGCGCCCATTCGGAGGATTTTTTGAGGTTCCGTTAAGGTCCTGAGCTGCCAGTTTCTAGTAGAAGCTGTTCGTTACTGGCCGGTACTGCTAGATACTGCTAGTAGATACTGTTAGCTTCTCGCTATGACAGCAGCGCCAGCCACCTACGAGGTGGACGGGGCGGCAATCCGGAAGCGTCGCATGTCACGCGGCATAAAGATCGCCGACCTCGCCAGTAACGCAGGTATCACCCGCAGCTACCTCCAGCGGCTGGAAACCGGCGTTCGGCGCCACATGCGCCCCCCGGCGTACGTGGCGCTCCGCTCGGCGCTGGACCTGCGACCCGACGACGAACAGCTCCTCGCCACGGGCGAGACCGATCCCGAATGAGGTGACCACAATGCCCCCCACCGCCGTGGAGGACTTCACCAACGTGGACGAGACCGCGCGCCGCTTGGGCATCGGCCCTCGACGCCTGAGAGACGGCGTCAACCACGGCGGATTCCCCGCACACCGCATGGGCCGCCGCCTGATGTTCAGCGCCCAGGACCGCGCCGAGATCGCCGAGATGCACCGCATCCCCGCCCGGCCGTCTAGGCGCCGGCGACCGGTCGCCGCCTGAGCTGGCGTACGCAACCGGGGCCGCCCCGGACCGGGCCTGGTCCCTGAGCGGCCCCTCTACCGGCATACCTCAACCCACTGAAATCGAGGTCACCGTGACCACTGAGACTACCGACTCCACCCTCACCCTGAGCACCGCGCCTCGGCCCGGACAGATGGACGCGCTGATGCACGCCCTGGCCGTCGCCGAGGAAGCCGTCAGCGTATTGAAGATCACGATGCCTACGGACGTGAGCCTGTCGGAGAACGGCGCCGTCTACGACGTCAGCCTGTACTTCCCCCAGCAGCCCGAGCGGGTCACCGAGTTCGCGAACGCGTGGGAGTCGCACGTCGACCACGTCCCGCACCACTCGCGCGAGGACGCCGAGTTCCTCGAGGTCACCATCACCATCCGGGGCATCCGTGTCCGCGCCTGGACCATCCCCGAGACGACCGCTGCCGCCGAGTCCACTGGCGGTGCGGCATGACGGCCACCCCGCAGGACTGGGTCCTGGATGGTGTGCCGTTCGACCTGACCCGCACGTGGATCGACGTCTACGGCTCCCGGTGGCACTGGAACGGCACCTGGGGACAGACGATCCTCCCGAACGGCACCTCGGCCACCGAGCCGCTCATGCAGTGCGACGGCCACACCCCCATGGTCCTGTCGCTCGTGTACGGCACGTACGGCCCCCTCATCCCGGCCCCGCGCGAGACCACTCACGCCGAGCGGTGCGCCGCCATCGCCCCGCCGGTCATCGCCGACCAGGACGACGAGGACCAGGCCGTCCCGACCCCGCGCACCTTCGCCGCGATCCTCCGGCGCCTGCGCGGCCGCGGGGTGTCGGCATGAGCGGTCTCACTGATACCTATCTCGCGTGGGACGAGCTGGGCCACGCCCCCGAGTGCGCCGACCCGCGATGGATCGTCGATGTCCGCACCGAGTTCCGCGCGTTCCGCGACCTCAGCAGCCAGTCGCACAACTGCCCGTCCGAGGGCTGCGGCCACAGCGACCGGTACGAGAAGACCAGCGTCCGCATCGTGTGCCGCTCCTGCGGCAAGGCCCGCATCATGTCCGGCGAGTCCGACTCCCTGCGGCAGACCAGCACCACGGCCCTCGGGTACGGGCAGCAGCCGCGCAAGACCGCCGGCCTGTGGTTGTACCCGGGCGAACCCCTTCTCTACGGCTGGGGCTCCGTTGGTGGTGACGAGCCGACCGGTTACCTCGCCACCCGCACCCGCGTCGACCGCGTCACCGGCGAGAACGTGATCGGGGCCATTTACCAGGAGCGCGGTCCCCGCCGGGGCATCAAGTGGGCTGCCACCGCGATCGTCGACGCGTTCGGTGAGTACGGGTACGGGCAGGTCCGCTGGGCGCGCAGCCAGAACGGCCTGCCGACCAAGGCCGCGGCCGCGAAGTGGATCGCCACCGCCGACCAGGAGAAGGACACCGCGGCCACGGTCGAGGCGACGTCCACTCCTGAGGACGCCGACGAGTGAACCCCGAGCCCTGGTTACTCCTCGCGCTCATCGCGCTCGGCCTTTTTGATCTGGCCGCGCTCATCACCGGGTGGCTCGCCGACCGGCACATCACCCACACCACCCGACACCGCAGGGAGTGACCGATGCCTGAGTGGATGCCCTACGCCCTGGCCGTAGTGCTGGTGCTCACCGTCGCCGCCCGCGTCTGGGCTGCAGCTGCCCGCCCGGCCGACAGCTCGGTGCGCACGCCGTGTGCCAGCACGGACTGCCGGGGCCTGCAGACCGTTCATCACGTCACCGAGTCCGGCGGGCTGCGCTGCGCCGAGTGCGGCCATTACGCCGGTACTTCGTGAGCGGCTCCATCCGGCCGTGCGAGACCCCGCCGCCGTGCGGCATCCGCTACGCCCGCCTGTACCCGCGGGGCTGGTGCTGCGACCGCCACACCCCCGCCGCCCTGCAGGGCCACCCTGAGCCCTCGCCGGGCCCTGGGTGGCCCGCCGGGTCCTACCTCCACCTCGCCCAGCTCGAGTCCGAAGAACAGGAGCAGTCGTGACCACTGCTGCAGCACCTCGAAGGCCGTCCCCCGGGGACGTTGCCCGCCGTGCCGCCGACCGGCGGTTGACCGCCGTCGGCCTCGCCCATCGGGCCGTGTACGAACAGGCGATCCTCGCGTCCGGCATGAACGCGAACACGCGGTACGTGGCGATCGCCCTGGCTACGCACGCCGACACCGCCGGCCACATCGAGCAGCAGCCGCGCCTGCTCGGCCTCGTCCACGACACCGGCCTCCGGCCGAATCAGGTGGCCGTCGCCCTCGAGACGCTCCAGCAGCGCCTGTGGATCCGGGCATCCCCCGCCGGTGCCCGGTACGACGTCGCGGACCTGGTCCTCACCATCCCCGACCACATCATCGCCCGCCTCCTCCGTAAGCCCATGGAACGGACCACCGATGCCTGAGCGCACCCAACAGCACTGGGCGGACTCGCTGTTCGACAGCGTCTACGCCCTGTACGAGACGGCCCGCGAGTACCAGACCGCGCACCGCGCCGCCCTCGTCGCCGTGGAGACGGTGGACGTCGACCGCAGGCAGCTCCACGAGGGTCACGTCGCCCTGCGCGGACTGCACGGCCGCATTGATGCCGACTACTACCGGACGAGCCGGGTCTCGCCGCACATGAAGGCAGTGTTCGACCTTTACGACCTGTACAGCCGGACTGAGCGGGAGCTCCACCGCCGGTACGAAGAGGCCGCCCTGCTGTACGCATCGGGCGCGGCCTGGGCCATCGCGGTGGTACAGGGCGATGAAACGCCGGCACAGGTCGACTTCAACACCGCCGAGGACGGCACGCCGGTGCTCCACCGGCTGAGCATCACCGGCCTGGATCGCTATGCCGGGGCCGGGGAACTCGCTGCCGCGTACGACCAGGTACGTAACCGCATGGATGCCGCCGAGTACGCCGGGGATCTGGCGGACCGAGGCGAGCTCAGCGACCACCAGGCCGGAGAGTTGGACCACGCCATCGGCGTGGCTATGGGTCTGGCTGACATGGCATTCGCCTACGGCCTCCTGGCCCAGCGCGCCGTGTCCTTCGTGCTCCTGGAGCCGCGCCGTGCCCGGGCCGCCGAGCTCGCCTACGCCCGGGCCGTCGCCCAGCAGACCGCCGAGGAGCCGTCGGCCTGATGTCTGCTGGTCTGCTCGCTGCCGCTGAGCCCCGCCGCATTCGCGGCGGGGCCGGTGGTGTTCGCTTCAACCGGCCCCGCCGGCGCAGCGAGCAGACCGTATGGATCCCCGAGTCCCTTTTCCGCGGTGCGCACTTCAACGACGAGGCCGTGACCGTCTACATGAAGGTCGCCGCCCTGGACGCCCGCCGCTCCTTCCCTGGCGCCCGCCAGGGAACCGACCCGTGCACCGCCTCCACCGTCGAGCTCGCCGACATGCTCGGCATGTCGGAGTCCGGTGTGGAGCGCGGCCTGAAACTCCTCAACCGGCCCGGCCCCACGAACGAGGAGCCGTGGCTCCGTACGAAGCAGCGCACCCACACCGGCGGCCGCGGCCGTACCGCGCTGCGCTACGCCCGCCTGGTGCCCCGCGACGCCGCGGCCCTCGAGGTCCCCGTACGGGTCGCCGAGGCGCTGTCCCCGCGCCGTCTGCGCGCCTACCTGCACCTGGCCCGGGCCACCGCGAAGGGCCTGCCAGTCACCGGGGCCGAGCTCGCCGGAGAGCTGTACCACCACAGCGGCAAGTCCGCCGGGAAGACGCTCAGCCGGAAGACCGGGCTGCGGCTCCTGGACGAGCTCGAGGACCTCGGCTGGCTCACCCTGAACCGCAGGGGCGGAGAGCGCGGCCGCCACGCCGTCACCGTCAACACCCACCCGCTCCACACCGTCCCCGACGCCGAGCAGCTGCCGCTCACCAGCGGGCAGCCGAGTGTGGACAACCACGGCGGGGTGGGTCTGGCCGATCATGACGGGTCCCTCGCGTCTAAGGAAGACACCTCCCCCTCTACTGACGTCGTCGCACAGGCTGGTTCGGGGATCCGCCGGAGGCGCTCTACCGGTAGTAAGCCCGCCCGCCCTGTGGATAACTCGGTTCCGGCCACGTTCCGGGGTGCGGGTCACGGCAGAAAGCGCAGCAACACCAGCAGGCCGCAGATCGCCGAGGCCGGTGGGCACCTGACCCGCCGCTCCTGGCAGGTCCTGCAGCCGGTGCACCACCTGCTGCCCGGCCTGTCCGCCTGGGTCCTGCGCCGGATCGATGCGGAGATCGGCCGCCAGCTCGCCCACGGCACCGGCATGGAGCGCCTCACCGCCCGCCTCACCGCCCGCTACGCCTCCACCGAGACGCCCCGGGATCTGGGTCAGTGGATCCTCGGCCCGGGCCTGGTCCGCCGCGGCTGCCACCACCCCGGCTGCGAGTCCGGCGCCATGTGGCACACCGGTCTGCCCTGTCAGGTCTGCCTCGAGGACCAGACACCCGCCGAAGACGCCGCCGGGGCGCAGCAGCCGAGCCCTGTACGGGTGCAGCCACCGGTGCGGCCGGTGGACGTGCCGTCGGTGCCGTGGACGCCCCCGGCCGCCGACGGCCCGCAGCGGCCCGATCTGACCCGGGAGCAGCTGGCCGAGCTCCGGGCGGCCGCCACCCCCGACACCATCCGCCAGGCCGTCGCCGAGCACGGGCGTGCCTGTGCTCTCTACCTCTACGGCCACGCCCTGGTCCTGCCCCACCTCGCCGCCCTCGAAGGGAACCCAGCATGAAGCCGAGCCGAGCACACATCACGAACTGCCGCCGCTGCCACGCCCGGATCTGCTGGGCGCTCACCACCGCCAACGGCCGTCGTCAGCCCGTGGACGCCGAGCCGACCGCCGAGGGGAACTTGGCGGTGATGCAGGGCGCAGACGGTGTCCTCTACGTCCGCTCCGTCACTGTGGCCCGCCCGGAGATCCGCCCCGGGGAGTGGCAGGCCATGCCCCACCACGCCACCTGCCTCGCCCCGCCCCCGCCCCGGCGCAGCAGCGGTACGGGGCAGCGTGCTCGTTCCGGGGTGCGGCCGGTCCCGTGGCAGGGGCGTCAGCCGTGATCAGCGAGGACGCCACGACGCTCGCCCGGATGGAGGCCGCCCTCGAGGAGTTCCCCGACGGCACCTACGGCGGGCCCCGGGGCAGGCGGCCGGACCCACAGGCCGCCGAGCACGTCCAGGAGCTCCTCGAGGGCCTGGACGGATGGCTCCTCGGCGACCGGGCCAAGCACCCCTGGCCCCCGGCATGACGATCGCCGCCCTGCAGCGGCTCCTGGCCGAGGAGCAGCCCGACATCGTCCGCCACCCGGCACCCGAGATCCCTCACATCACCCGAAGGAAGAGGAAGACCATGCAGCAGTCCGTACCCGGTCCGCGCAGTCCGGAGCAGTCCCCCTTCGCCGGCACTGCCGGAGCGCTCATTGCCTGGGCTTCCCAGCACACGGACAAGACCATCAGCCGACTCGGCAAGGAGGCCCACACCGCCCTGGGCGAGCTGCGCGCCCGCAAGGCGGGCGAGGAGGAGCTGATCCAGGTCGACGCCGAGGAGGCGCGCCTGGTGGAGCAGCTTGCCGAGGTCCGCGCCCGCAAGGACAAGCTGCGCCCCACACAGAAGAGGAAGTCCCCGACCCGGGACTATGTGCCGGCCGAGGTTCGCGCCTGGGCGAGGAAGGCCGGCCTGGACGTCCCTGCGGCCGGGACCGTGCCGAACAGGATCGTGGATGCCTGGCGCGGGGCGACCGGCGGTGCGCAGTGATGGCGACGCCTTCCGAGCTGGTTACCCGAGCTCTCGAGATGGCGGCGGCCGGCTCCTCGGACTCTGAGGTCGCGGCTGCGATCGGGGTGTCCTCGCGCACGGTCATCCGGATACGGCAGCGCCACGGCGTGCCGAGCACTTGGCAGCCTGAGACGGCTCTGTGCGGGTCCCCCGGCCGGTACAAGGCGGGCTGCCGGTGCCCGGTCTGCTGCAAGGCGCACGGCGCGCGCCTCCGTACGGCGAAGGCCGCCCGCTACGCCCGGCGCAGCGAGGGCTTCACCGGGTTCGCCCACGGGGCCAGTGCGTACAGCAACTGGGGCTGCCGGTGCCCGATCTGCACCACGGCCCACGGCCTCAAGTCCGCCCGCTACAAGCGCGACCGGAGCGCGGCGCGGAAGGGAGGCAACCAGTGATCTCCGCTCTCCTGCGCTACGTCGCGCTGGCCCTGGCCGGGTCCACGTTCGCTGTCCTCGCCTACCTGTACGCGGCCGCCGGCCACCCGGTCGCGGTCGCGCTCTGCCTGATACTCACCGGCGCCTGCTGGGAGGCCTGCTCGTACGTCCGCCGTGCCGCCGAGCAGCTGCAGGACCTCCACCACCAGGCCCGCCGCCGCGCCCGCGCCGAGATGCGGTCCGGGGTTGAGCCGTGGGCCAGCTGGTGCTGCGCGGCAGGGTTCGTCACCCGCGGCCGAGACCACGACTCCACCGTCTGCGCCCGGGAGCAGCCGTGAGCCTGTCCATCGTCATCAGCTGCGAACAGCCCTTCCCGTACGGGACTTGCGCGGCACGGTTCCACACCAGCGCCACGACGGAGGCCGAGGCGTACGCGGCCGCCGAGCGTGCCGGATGGAACGCCGGCCGAGGCACCGACCGCTGCCCCGGCCATGCGCCCCGCCCTCGACGCCGCAGCGGCCCGCCCGGCGGCAACAACCCCCAGACGCCCCTGGCCCCCGGCGACCAGGAGGCCGTTGCCGAGTTCAAGGACTACTTCAAACGCCGCGCGGCCGGAGCTCCGCCCGCCGCGCCCCACACCACCTGACCCACCGCACGGGAGCACGACATGGACGACACCTGCCGGATCTGCCACCACACCATCGCCGAGGACCGCTACCTCTGCGACGGGTGCGAGTACCGGGCTCACCGGTGGCTGCGCGGTATGCCCGGGCAGGCCGCTCTCCTGCAGGCGTGCCTGCAGCCCGCGGCCGGCACCGCTCAGCGAGGCGGCACCGGCCGCGCGCACTCCCCGCTGCCCCTCGATCTCCGGTCCCTGGACCTCCTCGGCCCCGGGCAGCCGGTGCCGCCCCTCGATGACCCGCACGGCGACCAGACCGGCGGCATTCCCATCACCGCGCTCCTCGCCGGATGGGCGCACTACATTGCCGCGGACATCCCGGCCGCCTACCGCGACTCGTACGGCACCGAGCGGGTCGAGCGGCAGGGGCACGCGGCGGCCTGGCCGCGGACCGGCACGGGCATCGCCGCCTGGTCGACGTGGCTGGTGGGCTACCTTCCGTACGCGGTGACCCGCCCGTACGCCGAGGAGCTCTACACCCAGCTCGAGGACCTCATGAGCCGGATCCAACGGATCACCCACACCGAGGAGCGCCGCACCGTCAAGGACGCGCCCTGTCCTGCCTGCTGCGCTTTCGCCCTTGTCCAGCGGGAGGACGCCTTGCACATCACGTGCGACGTGTGCGGGCACCGGCTCACCCCCGAGGCGTACGACGCCCACCGGGCCGCCGTGATGCCCGCGCTCGCCCGGACTGCCCTCCTCATGCAGGCCGCCCGCGAGACCGCCCGCCAGGTCGCCGCCTAGGCTGCAGACGCAGCTGCGCCCCGCCCAACACTCCTGGGCGGGGCGCAGCTGCGGTTCAGTCCTGCGGGCCCTGCAGGTCCGTGCGCCGCCCCTGCGTCATACCAGCCTGCCTCTGCGCCCAGTACTCATCGAACCAGGCCACGTCATACTCCGGGCGGCTGCTCCCCGGGCGGAACACGGGGGCCGGCCATCCCTCGGCCGGGTTCGTCGCCAGCCGGTGAATCAGGGTCCGGCTCCTGCCGACTCGCTCGGCCAATCGCGGGATCGTCATGGTCCTCTTCTCCGGCTCTGGGCCCTCGGGCGGTTCGGGCATGCGGACATCCTCTCGGAGAAGTGTGGACAATGTCCACACTTCTCGCTACGGTCGTACTCGCCAACAACACGGCCCCGGACGGAGTTCGCACCTCCGGCCGGGGCCAGCCATCCGCCTGATCCACCAGGAGTGATGACCGTGACCGATCGTATCCGCGGGGCCGCTGTACCGGCAGCCCGCACCGAGATGGACGCCCGCCTGCAGGAGCTCATGGCCCTGCCGAGCCTCGCCGCGCAGCTCCTCCTCCACGCCGCCGAGCAGCTCACCACGAGCTGCCCCGGCGAGGACCTCACCATCACCGGCTGGGGCCGCACGCTCGCCCGCGCCGACCAGCGGATCCTCAGCGGCTACCCGCAGGCCGTCGCCCAGCACGCCGCCCGCCGCGCGATGAGCGCTCTCTCCGCCGAGCTGTGGGCGAGCGCCCGCACCCGCGGCGAGTGGGCCATCTGCCTGCGCTTCGCCGCGAAGACCGTCTGATGGCCCGCAAGCAGGAGCAGCCCGCCGAGGGGCGCGTCGTCCTCGGCCGCGAGCAGCGCGCAGCCCGCGAGCAGGACCGCCAGGACTACCGCGCCGCCGAGGACCGCCGCCAGGAAGAGAGCAACCGCCGGCCCTTCCTCGGCCTCGGCTGACACCACGTCGTACGGCCGGGCCCGCCCAATACAGGCCCGGCCGCTCAACCCGGGAGATCTGATCGTGTCCCGTCCCACCCTGACCCGCCTGCAGCGCGGACTCATCTACACCATCGGCGCCCTGGTCCTCGTCCTCGCCGCGATCGGGTTCACCGGCTCGTACGCCGCCGTGCGCGGCCTCGCCAAGGAGCAGGGCTTCGGCCAGTTCGCCCTCGTCTTCCCGGTCGGCATCGATGCCGGGATCATCGTGCTCCTGGCCCTCGATCTGCTGCTGGCCTGGCTGCGCATCCCGATGCCGCTGCTGCGCCACACCGCATGGCTCCTCACCGCGGCAACGATCGCGTTCAACGCCGCCACCGCCTGGCCCGACCCGCTGGGCACCGGCATGCACGCCGTGATCCCGATCCTGTTCGTCGTCGCCGTCGAAGCCGCACGGCACGCCGTGGGCCGGATCGCGGACATCACCGCCGACAAGCACATGGACGGCGTACGGCTCGCCCGCTGGCTCCTCGCCCCCTTCCCCACGTTCCGACTGTGGCGCCGCATGAAGCTGTGGGAGCTCCGCAGCTACGAACAGGTCATCAAGCTCGAGCAGGACCGGATCATCTACCAAGCCCGGCTGCAGGCCCGGTTCGGCCGCAACTGGCGACGCAAGGCACCCATCGAAGCCCTGATGCCGCTGCGCCTGGCCAAGCACGGCGTGCCGCTCGCCGACACCGCCCCGGCCGGGCTCGCCGCCGCCGGCATCACGACCGCGCTGCAGCTGCACCCGGCTGCACCCGCCCCGGTGCAGCCGCAGCCGGACGCACAGCCGACTGCACCCGAGGGCCTGCGGCCGGACGCAGCCGACGCGTTCGACGTCGCCGCGGACGAGGCGCTCGCACTCGCACCACCCGCGCCCCCTCCCGCGCTCGAGGCCGCGCCCGCAGCCGAGGCGCAGCCGGATGCACCCGCGACTGCAGTCGTTCAGACGGACGCACAGCCGACTGCACCCCCGGCGCCACCGAACACAGCACCGCCCGGGGCGCGGCTGCTCCCGGTCATCTGCAGGCCCGTCCTCGGACGCAAGGGCCTCCACCTCGCCCTCGCCCCCATGTACGGCCCGTCCCCCGATGTCACCTCGGATGCGCATCTGCCGCCGGTGCAGCCGCAGCCGCGTCTGCCCGCGCAGGCGACCGACGAAGAGCTGATCGCCGCAGCCGTCGCCCTGGCAGCGAAGCAGCCCCTGTCCGAGCGGCTGCTGCAGCGCGAGCTCCGTGTGGGTCAGACGCGGTCCAAGCGCATCTGCCGCGCCGCCCGGGAGCGTGCGGCCGCAGCCGCAGCCGCAGCCGCAGCCGAGGAGCGCAACCGCACCGCACTCGCCACCACCGGCTGACCGCAGCCGCACCCGACCGCGCATCCGACTGCACCCGGCTGCGCACCCGCATCCACCACCGAGGACTGCACCCATGACAGACCGTCCGATCATCCCGACCCGGATCATCCCGGCCGGCGCACCCCTGCCCGACCGCGGCCCGCTCCCCGGTGAACTCCCGCCCTGGTGGAAACCGCCCACCCCACCGGTGCCGCCCCCGGCCGCCACACCACCGCCCGCACCCGCCCCTGCTCCGCTGCCCGTCCCGGTGCCGCAGGTGCACGTTCACCTCGTCGCCCCGTACTACGAGGCGCCCGAGCCCACCCGCCGGGAGCGCCTGTGGGCATGGGTGCGCACCATCGGCCGGCCCTGGCAGGTCTGCGGCGCGCTGTTTCTGGCCTTCCTCCCCATCGTCGGCGGGGACAGCGTCGCCACGCTCTGGGCCTCTGTCGTCACCGAGGCCCGCGCCGAGGGCGGCCAGAGCGCCGGCTACGCCCTCGCGCTGACCCCGCTCGCCATCGCCGTCATCCGCATCACCACCGACGGCGGCACCCTCAAGCGCCTGCTGCTCCTCGCCATCAGCCTCGTCGGCCTGGCCGGCGCCATCGACCTCTACGACCCCGTCACCTGGATCACCGGAGTACGCCCGTGAACACCACTCAAACCATTGGCGCCAGCCTCGCCGGATGCACGATCGCCATCGTCATCCTCCTGTTCACCCTCCGGACCTGGTGGACCGGCGGCCGAGCCCTGAAAGACCTGGTCATCCCCGTACAGGGCTTCCTCACCGGAGGCCTCGCCACCATCTGCGTCGGAGGCCTCGCAGGCTGGCTGTCCGGCTGCGCCGTCCAGGTCGTGAGCGGCGCCGGCGGCACCGCCATCAGCAGCACCACCGGCACGGACGCGGGCGCGCCCATCGCCACCGGATCCCTCGGCCGGCTCACCGAGGAGGGCGGCGTCGTCACCTTCGTCGTGTTCCTCGCGCTGATCGCCTCGTACAAGGCGGCGCCGAAGGCCGACAAGGGACGACTCCTCGGCTGCCTCGCCGCCGGAATGGTCCTCTGCGTCACCGCCGGAATCGCCGGAGCCCTCGACGGCCTGCCCGGCCTCATCAACGAAGCCGGCAGCGCCGCGCGCGGGCTGCTGGAGAGGCAGCTGTGACCGACACTCAGCCTCAGCCTGGCACCGCGGCGCAGCGCCAGGCACGCACCCTCACCGCCGGAAACCGGCTCCTCGTCCAGCGCCTCGCCGGGCGGGCCACCGCCTGGGTACGCGCCGGACGCCGCGAAGACCTCGAGGGCATCGCCGCCGCGCTCGGCCCGATCGTGCGCACCGCCGTCCTCGCCGCCGGCCTGTACGTCGGATGGCGCGTCATCCGGCACTGGCCCGCACTCCTCTGGGCCCTCGTCCCCCTGTGGATCTGGGCCGCCGTCCGCGCCATCCCCGACGAGGCCCCCGACGCAGCCGAGGTCAGCACCGAGCAGCGCGAGCAGCTCCACGCCCTCATCCGCGACCTCGTCGGCGACCGCCCCGGCGTCCACCTCTCCACCCTCCTGGACCACCTCCAGAAGCACGGCCAGGGGGAGGGCTGGACGGTGGCCATCCTGCGCACCCGTCTGCCGCTCCTCGGAGTGCCCGTCAGACGGTCCGTGAAGGTGGCCCGCCGGGTGGCGTACGGGGTGCACCGTGACGACCTCCCGCAGGCCTTCCCAGCCGAGGGCGAGCAGCAGGCCGCGTAACCGTCTACCACCCCGGTCTACCTGCGGATCTACCACCGCAGCGACCCCGATCTACCGGCCCATCTACCGCCGATCTACCCCACGTTCGAGGAGAGCTGACCCATGGACGCCAACGAGATCGACCGCCGTATGGCAGAGGCCGCGCAGGCCGAGGAGCACGGCCAGTACGACCAGGCGACCCACCTCTACGACCGCCTCGGCAAGGACGTTCGGGCCCAGTGCGGGCGCTTCGACACCCGGGCGATCGACGCCTTCGAGGGCATGGCCCGCTCCATCCACAAGAGCACCCGCGCATAGCCCCCGGGGTGGCCGCATCACTGCCAGGCGACCGGCCGCCCCGGGCCCCATCCCCATCACAGAGACAGGACCCGCATCATGGCACTCCGCAAGACCATGCCGACCCGCGATCCCGAGCGCGCCGCAGCCGAGCCCCAGCACTCCCGCGGCTACTCCGCCAGCCGCGGCGGACACGTGGAGGCCCCGCCCAAGCCGGTGCCCGGTGCCTCGAAGAAGGGATGATGGCCGCTATGGACACTCAGGACGACACCTTCGCCGCCATCATCGACCGCGACCAGTCTGAGGAATGCCGGGCCCACCCCGGCGTTGTCCTCCCTGCGGCCCACGGGATGTCATTCGAGACCCCTGACGGGAACCACTTGGTTCAGCTCGACAGCATTGGCATGCTGCCTATCCCGGAGCAAGGGGAGACGATCGTGCTCCACGACCAGCCCGTGATCGTGGACCGCATCGAGACCGCGTATACCCGCCTCGAGACCGGACGCCCGCAGATCTACACCCAAGTCGTCGTTATCCCCGTCCAGTAGCGGTGTCAGTGCTGCGCCATACGGTCTGAGACGTCCAGGTGCTCGCTTGCTACTCGGACCCGCGCCCCCGCCCGGAGCTTCCCGGACGGGGGCGCACCGCGTCCCGCTGGACAAGATCGCCACTTAGCGCGACACTCGTGCCAGCACCACACGTATGTCCGAGCCCCCGCCCACCGGCAGGGGCTCTTCGCGTTCCCGGACGGAGGCCCATGGACACCGACCTCCTCACCACCGCCCAGGCCGCCGCCCACGCCGACCGGGCACGCCAACTCCTCAGCGCTGGCGCCGCCCACGTCCGCCCCACCACCATCCGCGACTGGGCCAGCCGCGGCCGCCTCGAGCGGGCAGGACTCACCGAGGCCGGCCACCCGCTCTACCGCCTCGCCGACGTCGCCCGCGCCGAGCTCGCCACCCGCAGCCGCGCCCTACGCCTGGTCGGCATGCCCGAGACCTGACCCCTTGGAGGCTCACCCATGGCCGAACTCACCACCGCAAACGTCGTCCTACACACTCTGCGCCTCACCCCCGAGGAGCTGCGAGCCCTGCGGAAGGCCGCGAAGGCCGCCTTGGGCGCCTACCTGGACGCTCCGGAGGCCGAAAGGGCAACCTGGCAGACGTTCATCGACCTCGGGAAGCCCAAGACCCGGGGCCGCACGGGGTTCGTGGAGCAGCACTCCAACCCCCAGTTGATCGGTACTACCCCAGGCCCTTGACCCAACCCCACCTCACCCCCCTGGGAGGCCCCCACCATGCCCTCCCGGCCCCCCACCCGATGCCCCGAGCCTGGGTGCTATGCCCTGGTGCCCAAGGGGCGCTGTGAGGATCATCAGCGCATCCCATGGGCAGGCAGGGACGACAAGCAAGCGCGGTACGGGATCAGCTCAGGCAGATGGCGCACGCTGAAGAGGCGCGTGACCATGCGCGACAACGGATGCTGCTACCGATGCGGCATCGAGCAGCCCGACCTCGACGACGATCCGGACAGCGAGCATCAACACCAGCTCGACCACGTCACGCCCATCGCTGAGGGCGGAGCAGCCGAAGACCTCGACAACCTCGGGCTCATCTGCGAGCCGTGCCACCTCGTCAAGAGCAAGGCGGAGGCTGCGAGGGCCAACAGAGCACGTCGCAAGGCCCGCTGAGCCCTCTCAGAGCCACTTGGAGGCCCCAAATGCCCGCTGAGATCACCAGCCCGGTCCGTCTGAGCGTCGAAATCGACAGCCAGGACCTCTCAGCAGACGTCGGAGCGATCACCGTGGACGTTCACGGCGGCCTCGTGGCCATGCCGGACGTCCGCGCAGCCCTCGCCGACCTGCTGACCAGGGTCGCCGCCAGTCTCGATGTCGATCAGTCCGATTTCGCCCTGGCGGCCCCCTCCCAGGGGTAGGGGAGTCCAGATTTCCAGGATTTTTTTCTGGGGGCCCGGCGCCGTCAGCTCGGCACATACACGCTCAGAATTGTGAAACCAAAACTGGGGAAATGACGGAGCGTCACCAGTGATTGGGCAGGTCAGGAGGTAGGCATGGGACGCACCGAGCGGCCTGCAGCGCTCAAGTTGCTGACCGGTAGGGGCGAGGGGCGCGACTCCGGCGGCCGTACGATCAAGCCCCCGCCGGCCTTCCGGCGCATCCCTCCGAAGCCCCCGACGTGGCTCTCCCGGGAGGCCGCCGCCGAGTGGCGCCGCATCGTCCCCGGCCTGCAGCGCCTGGACCTCCTGAAGGAGGAGGACCGGGCGATGCTCGCCGCCCACTGCGAGACCTGGTCCATCTTCGTGTCCGCGACCCGTGAGGTGACCCTGACCGGGCTGACCGTCCAGCAGATCACCACCCGGCCCGACGGATCGTCCACCGAAAAGACGGTGCCCAACCCGTCCGTGGCGATCGCGCGGAACGCCGGCCGCGAGCTCCGCGGGTTCGCCGCCCAGTTCGGCCTCTCCCCCTCGTCAGAGCAGGCCCTGGCGAGAGGGGCCGACGATGGCAACGAGGACGACAACCCGTTCGCGTAGGAAGGCCGCCGAGCAGGACGAGGCGGCCCCGGTCCCCGGCGCGTTCCTGGACGATGCCGAGCTGGAGCGCCTCAAGCTCTCCCCAGAGGTCGGGTGGTACCTCGTCTCCCGGGGCATCGCTCTCCCGGACTGCCCGCCGCTGATCAAGACCCCGGAGCCCCGGGACGTCCCCGGCGCACGGTTCGACCCCGAACGCGTCGACAAGGTCATCAAGTCGTTCTCCCTGCTGCGCCACACCCAGGGACAGTGGGCCGGGCGCCCGCTGATCCCGGACCCGTGGCAGGTCGCATGGATCTTGGCCCCCGTCTTCGGGTGGGTCCACTGGGACGACGACGCCGACATGTACGTCCGGATCATCTCCGAGCTGTACGTCGACGTGCCCCGCAAGAACGGCAAGAGCACCTTGTCCGGCGGCATCGCTGTCTACATGACGTGCGCGGACGGCGAGCCCGGCGCCCAGGTTGTTGCCGCGGCCACCACCAAGGCGCAGGCCGGTTTCGTCTTCACGCCGATCAAGCAGCTCGCCGAGCGAGCCCCGGCACTGAAGGGCCACGTCAAGGCCTACCAGGGCAAGATCATCCACCCGAAGAGCGGCAGCTACTTCGAGGTGATCGCGAACGCGGCGGACGCCCAGCACGGAGCGAACCTCCACGCCGGCATCATCGACGAACTGCACGTCTACAAGAGCCCGGACCTGGTGGAGGTCATCGAGTCCGGAACCGGCTCGAGGCGTCAGCCCTTGATCGTCATGATCACGACGGCGGACTCCGGGAAGCCCGAGACGATCTACGCCCGCAAGCGCACCCGCATCGAGCAGCTGGCGCGCGGGGTCCTCGAGGACCCGTCGGTGTACGGCGTGATCTTCGCTGTGCCGAAGGACGCCGACCCTTTCGTCGAAGAGACCTGGCGGGCAGCCAACCCGGGATTCGGGATCAGCCCGACCCGGGCGTACCTGGCCCGCAAGGCGCGCGGTGCTCAGCAGTCGCCGGCCGACCTGGCTGCCTTTCAGCGCCTGCACCTGGGGATCCGCACCAAGCAGGTCACCAAGTTCCTGGACCTGGACGCCTGGCGTACCAATCAGGCCCTGGTCGACGAGGTGAAGCTCCGCGGCCGCGAAGCGTACGGCGGCCTGGACCTCGGCAGCGTCTCCGACCTCAACGCGCTGGCGTGGCTGTTCCCCGACGACACCGACGGCAGCCTCGACCTCGTGTTGCGGTTCTGGACACCGGAGGACAACCTCGCCTCCCTGGACAAGCGGACTGCCGACGCCGCGTCCCGGTGGGTGAAGGAGGGGTGGCTGCGCACCACCCCGGGCAACGTCACCGACTACAACGTGATCGGCGCCGCCATCCGTAAGGACCTGGACTCATTCGAGGTGAAGGCCCTCGGATTCGACCGGTGGGGCAGTACCTCGCTGACGAACGACCTCGAGGGCGAACGCGCACCGATGGTCGGCGTGGGCCAGGGCTACAAGACGATGTCGCCCGCGCTCAAGGCGATCAAGCGGCTGCTGCTCCTCGGCGCGAAAGGCCCGCCGATGCTGCGCCACGACGGCAACCCCGTCATGACGTGGATGGTCGACAACCTTGCCGTCGCCATGGACACCGCGGGAAATGTGAAGCCGGACAAGGCATCGGCCGCCGACAAGATCGACGGGATCAGCGCCCTGTGTGACGCCATATCCGAGGTCCTGGCCCGGCCGCCCAGGCGCACGTCCGCGTACGAGGACAGCGACTTCGAAGTGATCTGAGAGAGGAGACGGCGTATGCCCTGGTGGCGTCGCAGCAAGGGGGCCTCCGGTCAGGTCATCGACCAGTCCGGCGCCCTCGTCCCCGTGAAGAGCGAGCAGTTCGACGACCTGGCCGAGCTCGGCCGGTACGTCACCGAGAACGGGATCCGGGTCGTCGACCCCGGCGTCCCGCTGTCCAACTACGCCGGCACCGGCGCCGCACTGAACGTGTGGGAGACCCAGCCCAGCGTCAGGAAGGTCACGGACTACATCGCCCGGGCCCTGTGCACGATTCCCTGGCAGGTCTACGAACGGGTCTCGGACACCGACCGGCGCAGGGTCACCGATCACCCCCTGGCCCTGCTCCTGTCGAACCCGGCCCCGTCCGTCCCGCCGTCCCGCCTCTGGCACTCCGTGATCCTGGACTGGCTGATCCACGACCGGTGGTGCGTGCAGGTCCTGCCGAACGCAGACACCCCGTCCGGGTGGGAGCTCCGCCGCAAACCGGCACGGCGCATGCACATCCTGGCGGACGACGACGACCAGCCCGCAGCCCTCTATCTGATCTCCTCGCGCGGCCCCGCGGAGGTGGTGACGCTGCCCGCCCGGTACCTGTTCGACCACGGCTACGCCACGGTCGGGGCGGACGGCACCAGCCCGATGGAGACGATGCAGCAGATCCTCGCCGAGCAGGCCGAGGCAGTCGCCTGGCGCCGCTCGGTGTGGAAGAACGGGGCCAGGGTGCCCACCGTCATCGAGCGGCCGGCGGACGCACCGGGCTGGTCAGCCGCCGCGAAGGCCAGGTTCCAGGCGGCGTTCAACGCGTTCATCGGCCGCGGCTCCTCGGCCGGCGGAACGCCGATCCTCGAGGACGGGATGACGCTCAAGACCGTCACGGCGTTCAACCCGCAGGAGACCCAGGACATCGAGGGCCGCAAGCTCACCGACGCAGAGGTCGCATCGAGCTACCACATCCCTCCCGAGTTGGTCGGTGCCCGCGAAGGGACGTTCTCCAACGTGGACGCGTTCCGCCAGATGCTCTACACCCACTCGGTGGGCCCGGACATCACGATGCTGCAGGACGTCCTCAACACCATGCTGGTGCCGATCCTGGCCCCCGGCTCGAACCTGTACATCGAAGCCAACGTCGAATCGAAGCTCCGCGGCTCGTTCACGGAGCAGGCAACGCTCCTGCAGACCGCCGTTGGCGCTCCGTACATGCTGCGCTCCGAGGCTCGGGCCGTGCAGAACCTTCCGCACGTCGACGGCACGGACGAGCTGATCACCCCGCTCAACGTGGTGGTCGGCGGCCTGGCATCCCCGACGGACACCGCCCCACCGCCCGCCCTCCCAAAAGGGCAGGGCCGCCCGGCATGAAGGCAGGGCGGCCGGAGGACCTGGCCACGTTCGAGACGGAACGCGACGCCTACACCGAGGCGCTCACAGCATGGGCGCAGCGTCAGGCGGACGGACTGCTGTCCGCGGCTGATGCGAAAGCGGACGGGCCGCCGGACTTCTACGACCTGTGGGACGCGTCGTCCCCGGAGCGTCAGCAGCAGCTCGCCGCCCTCATGGCCGGGTACGGGTTCCGGCTCGCACAGATCGGCGCGTGGGACGTCCTCGGGGTGTGGAACCCGGAGGCGGACGGCTGGGACCCGGTCGTGATGGAGGCGTGGCTGGCCAAGGCTGCCGAGTCGCACGCCGTGCAGTACGAGCAGGCGGCGTTCACCGCGGCGACGTCCGCCGTCGCCAATGAGGGTGACTGGCGCGACAACCTCCGCACAGGCCTGGCGTCATGGGTCACGGCCGCTGCGGTGCGTGCGGTCACCTCGTCCACCGAGGCCCGCAGCTTCGGCGGCCACGACGCGGCCGGCGCCTCCGGACTGACCCACAAGGTGTGGCGCACCGGGGGCAAGAACCCGCGCGCCTCGCACGTGCGCCTGGGCGGCGACTCCGTGGAGCTCGGCCGCGTATTCGACAACGGGCTGCGCTGGCCCGGCGACGCGAACGGCGACGCGGCCGAGACCGCGAACTGCAACTGCCGACTCGACTACTCACGAGAGGGGGGCTGACCGTGAAGCCCACCGTTGGCCGCATCGTCCACTACGTCAGCTACGGCACCCCCGGCGGCGAGTACTCCTCGCAGTGCCGGGCCGCCATCGTCGCGGGCGTTCCCGAAGGGGCCCTGCCCGCCGCGGACACCGAGCATGCCCAGGAGTGGGAGAGCGACGCCATCGTCCTGGACCTGGCCGTACTCAACCCAGGCGGCATGTTCTTCAACCGCTGCCCGCAGTCCGAGCCGATCCACCGCGGCGGTACGTGGCACTGGCCCGAGCGAGAGGGGATCTGACCGTGCCCCGTACCAAGGAATGCACGGCGAAGATCAAGGCTGTCGGCCCCGCCGACGGGCTCGCCGAGGGCGAGTTCATCGCGATCGTCTCCGTCTTCGGTAACGAGGACTCCATGGGCGACGTCATCCGTTACGGGGCGTTCGGCCAGGTCCTTGCCGAGTGGAAGGCCTCCGGCGACCCGATCCCCGTCGTCTGGGCCCACAAGTGGGGCGATCCGTTCGCGCACATCGGCATCGTGGTGGAGTCCGAGGAGATCCCCGAGGGCCTGAAGGTCCGCGGCCGGATCGAGGACATGGACACCAACCCGACCGCCCGGCATGTGCACGGTCTACTCAAGGGCCGCCGCATCAAACAGTTCTCGTTCGCCTACGAGGTAGGAGAGGGCGGGTGGGTGGAGACCGACGACACGGTCAACCACCCGTGGGGCGAGTACTACGAGATCAAGCGGTTCAGCTCGCTGTTCGAGGTGGGGCCGTGTCTGGTAGGTGCGAACCAGCAGACGCAGCTGCTCGCCGCGAAGGCCGCCGATCTCGCCCACACCGCGAAGGCCGGCCGTGTGCTCAGCCAGTCCAATTACGACGCGTTGGCGTCGGCACACGCCTCGATCGGCGATGTCCTCGCCGCAGCCACACCGGAGAAGAACCGGACCCAGACTTCCCCGCCCGCACCCGCGGCCGGGGCCACACCCGAGCAGGAGACCGGCCAGCAGCCGCCCGAGGAGACCGCCGCCGCCGAACAGGCCGCCGCGAAGGCTCCCGCGCTCACGCCCGCCCAGGTATCCGCATGGGTCACCACGCAGGAACTGATGACCATGAGGAGCACAGGATGACGCTGCGCGAGAAGCTGCAGGCGCTGCTGAAGGAAGCGGCGGACATCGTCGCCAAGTCGCAGGAGGGCGAGGGCCGGGACTTCACCGAGGACGAGGTGGCCCGGATCAACGAGATCAAGTCCGAGTCGGACGACGTCGCCGCGAAGGTGAAGGCCGCCGACGACGCCCAGGCCGCGGCCGCCGCGATGGCGGGCAAGGCCGCCGAGCGGCCCGGGCCGAAGCTGTCCGGCGTGAAGGACCGCCAGGAGGACGGCGACGTCCTCACCCTCGGCGGCCGGTTCGTGAAGTCGGGCCTCTACGCCGAGTTCCGCAAGCAGCACCCGTCCGGCCTGGGCGAGGGCTCGGCGGTCGACATCGGCCGGACCCGCGTCGGTTCGCTCAAGGAGTGGATGGCCGGCCGCAAGGCAACCGCCGCCCCGCTGCAGGTCGCTCTCGGCCACGTCGCCCCGATCCGCATGCCGATGGTCGACCAGGTCGACCGCGACAACCTGAGCATCCTCGACCTGGTCAGCCGCGGTGAGTCGTCCGGCCCGTTCGAGTACCTGCAGGTGACCGGGGTGACCCGCAACGCGGCCGTCGTCCAGGATGAGATCCTGCCCGGCGACGCGTCCACCGCGCTCAAGCCGACGTCGACCATCACGACGGAGCTCGCTGACGCCAAGCCGTACACGTACGCGGATGGCTACGACGTCACCAACGCCCTGCTGTCCAACGCCCCGGCGCTGGCGACGTACATGAACAACGAGCTGGAGTACTCGCTGGACTCCGTCGTCGAGGACAAGCTCCTCAACGGCTCCGGCACCGGCGGCCAGCCCAAGGGCATCCTCAACACCACCGGCGTGCAGGAGCTCACCTACACCCCGGGCGCGGACGCCATGGCGCAGGTCAAGGCCATCCGCCAGGCGATCACGAAGATCACCACACTGCCCGGCGGGAACGTCACCGCGGCCCTCATGTCGCCCGAGGACGACGAGGCGTGGGACCTCCTGCAGGACGCGAATGACCGGTTCTTCGGGCAGGGCCCGTTCGGCCAGGGGCCCAACACGTCCTGGGGCCGCGCCCGCGCGCTGTCGCAGCGCCTCGCCCCGGGAACGGTGATCCTCGGCGACTGGCGGCAGGTCGCCCTCCTGGACGTGGAAGGGCTCTCCGTCCTGGCGTTCAACCAGCACAAGGACTACGCGCAGCGGAACCTCGTCTACGTGCGGGCCGAGCTGCGCGCCATGCAGGTCATCTGGAAGCCGAACCGGCTGATCGTCATCAAGCCGGCCGAAGAGGAGGGCTGATCATGCCGCAGCACAAGATGGTCACCATCGACGGTATCCGGGTGCGGTCGGACGAGGCGGCCCGCTACCGGGCGCGTACGGCCCCGCCCGCGGGCGGGCAGGCGCCCCCGCTCACGGCCGCGCAGGCGGACCCCCGCACGCAGGAGGAGCAGGACCCGGACGCGTTCGACCCGGCAGAGCACACCGTGCTGCAGGTCATCGCGCACCTGGCCGAGGCGGACGAGGCGGAGACCGCCCGGGTCCTGGACGCCGAGGCCACGGGCGAGCAGCGCAAGGGCCTGCTGGAGCGCCGCGAGGAGTTCCTGATCGAGGCCCGGCAGCGAGAGTCTGGCGGTCCCGGTGGCGGGGCCTGAGCCCTACCTCGCAGACCCGGCCGACCTCGCCTCGTTCCTGAACCTCCCGGCCGATGATCTGCGGCTGCTGGCCGCGCTGCGGGCCGCCACCCGGCGCTTCCGCGGCGCGGTCCGCCACCCGGTCTCCCTGGTCACCGACGACACGGTGTTCCTGGACGGGACGGGGCGGGCGGTGCTGCAGTTGCCGGCCGCCCCGGTCGTCCGGCTCGGCGAGGTCCTGGTGGACGACGTCGTGGTGGAACGGGTGCGGGCCAAGCGCCGCTCGGGTGTGCTCCTGCACCCGGGCGGGTGCTGGCCGGACTGGTCGGAGATCGCGGTCACCTACGACCACGGCCACGAGGTGATCCCCGAGGAGGTGGCGGAGGCGGTCATCGACCAGGCCCGCGCGATCTACCGACTAGACCCGGCGATCCAGCAGATCACCACCGGCACCGAGTCCGTGTCGTTCGCGGCAACGGCCGCAGTGGGGATCACCTCGCAGTGGGCGGCCGCCGTGGAGGCGCACCGCCTGAACCGGGGGGACGACGCGTGACGGCTCCGATCGACAACCCGCTGCGGCGGGACACCGTCACCGTCATCACCCGGGTTCTGGTGGGCGAGGACGACCGCGGCCAAGACGTCTACGAGGACCAGGAGCGCGACGTCGACCACTGCAACATGCAGCCCGCCTCGAGCACCGAGGCCACCGACGACCGGGTGCAGGTCGTCACCCGGTGGCGCCTGGCCGGACCGCCGGACATGGGGCTCACGAACATGTCCCGCATCCGGTTCAAGGGCGTGCTGTACGAGGTCGACGGGGAGCCCGGACAACACGGCAGTTTCGCCGGGCTGATGGATCACACCGAGGCATTCCTGAAGGTGGTGACCGGCTGATGTCCGGTATCCGATTCGAGTTCGACCCCCGGTCCATTCCGGGGATCATGCAGTCCCAGCCGGTCCGCGCCGGACTCAAGGCCGAGGCGGACCGCATCGCCCCGGTGGCAAAGGCCATCGCCAGGAGCGAAGGCCTCGAGGAGTTCGCCGCCTCGATCGAGGTGGTGGAGGAGATCCGCCCCCGGGGCCGGCCGACCGCCGCAGTGGTCGCCGACCGCGAGGACGCCGTCGACCACGAACACGGAACCTCACAGACCCCGCGCCGCCGGATCCTTGGCCGGGCCGCTCATACCCGCATCGACGGGGTGACGTGATGTGGGCGGACATCGAACTGGCCGTGATGACCGGCATCCGCCCACACCTGCCCGGGGTGAAGGTGGCCGACGAACTCCCCGACAAACTGGAGACCCGGCTGCCGCTGGTGTGGGTGCAGGTCGCGGGCGGCGGCGACGACCGAGTCACCGACACCGCCACCGTCGACGTGCACAGCTTCGCCGCGACCCGGGCGGCGACCTGGGACCTGGCCGAGCAGACCCGGAAGGCGATGCACGCCCTGGCCGCCACCCACAACCCCGGACAGAAAGCCGTCATCGACGACGTGACGACCCAGCAGCGGCCCGCCCTCGTCCCGTACGGGAACCCGGCGCTGCGGCGCGCAGTGGCCACCTACACGGTCTCCATGCGGGAACGCGCGGCCACCTGACCCACAACCGTCCTTCGGCCCCTGGCGTCCGCCCGGGGCCACCGTCATGAAAGGGGCCAGCTATGGCCGCCGGAAACTTCACCACCATGGCGGATCTGCGCACCTCGCTGATCCGCAAGGCCTTGCGCTACGCGATCTTCGCCGCCGACACCACGGCGGACGCGGTCGAGGACCCGTTCGACATCGCGGGAATCCTGCAGACCCTGCCCGCCGGCTACGTCCCCGTGGGCTACACCACGACCGATGGCGTCACGTTCTCCGGGGACCTGTCCAACAGCGATGTGGAGTCCGGGCAGTCCTCGTCCCCGACCCGGTCGGACGTGGAGACGGATATCCAGACCGCGCAGTGGGTGCCGCAGGAGACGAATGCCGCCGCCGTGTCGCTGTACGAGAACCTGCCGCTGACCGGAGCCGGCGCCCTGCCGGCAATCGGCACGGCGGCCTGGACCTGGTCCCGCCCGCTCGTTCCGCCGACCCTCTACCGGCGTCTCATCTTCATCGCCGAGGACCTCAACAAGGTCACCGGCGAAGCGCTGTACATCGTCCGGCACTTCCCCAGCGCGCTGCGCTCGGGCCGTGAGGACGAGCAGTGGACCCGCACGGCGGAGATCTCCCGCGGCGTGACCTACCAGGCCTACGTGGACGAGGCGGCCGGCACCGATTCGCTCACGTGGATCGACGGGCCCGGCTGGCGCAGCTTCGCCCCTGAGGAGGAGGGCGGCGCCTGATGCCCTCTCCCCGCACACCGGCACCGAGGCGGCGGCCCAGGGTGAGCCCTGCCGCCTCGGTGCCACCACCGGCTCACCCACCGGCCACCCAGAGACGAGAGACCAGCACCATGAGCAAGCCCAACAAGAAGCGCTACAAGCTGTCCGAGGTCAAGGCCCAGTACACCGAGGCCGTCGGCGGCGACACCGTGGAGTTCGAGACCGACAAGGGCGACGTCCTGACCTTCCCTCACCCGCTGTTCGCGGACGACGACTGGACCGAGGCGGTCGACGGGGCGGAGACCTCGAAGGACAAGGCCCTCGCGATCCTCGGCACCGAGCAGTACGAGACCTACGCGGCCGCCGGACACGGTGACGGCGATATCGGGCTGCTGTTCCTGGCCGTGCAGCAGGACATGCAGGGGCAGATCAAGCGCCGCCCTACTCGGTAGTCGACGTCCTCGGGACCCACCCCGAGGCCGTCGAGGCGGACCTCTGCCACCACTACGCGCCGCGCGATCCCATCGCCGAGTTCTGGCAGGGCCGGATCACGCTGCGCAAACTCCGTGTCCTGGTCGAGGGCCTGCCGCCCAACGGGGCCCTGGCGCGGGCCGCGTCCAAGTCCCCGTGGGCCACCTCCGAGTACCAGTTGGCGGAGCTCCTGGACCGAACCGGCCGCATGGAGACGGATTTCCGCAACGCCAACCGGGCAGAGAAGAGCGCCCAGCAGCCCTACCCGGAGCCGATGTGGCGGCCTGGCGACCCGTCACCGAAGCAGAAGGCCAAGGCCGCACGCGCAGAAGCGCGGGACGGCCGCCAGGGATATCAGCGGATCGTCGCCCAGGTGACACCGCAATACGCAGAAACGGGGTGATCCGATGCCCCGCGCTGGCGCTGTGTGGGTTGACGTCCTGCCGAACATGTCCCGGTTCGGCCAGCAGCTGGACCGGGAGATCGGCGAGCCGGTTGCCCGCGCCACGAACAGTGCGGGGCAGGCCGGCGGCGAGTCCCTCATGGCGGGGATGAAGGGCAAGATGCTCGCCGGGGCTGCGGTCATCGGTGTGGCCACCGGCGCCGTCCTCATGAAAGGCATCGAGGAGGCCGTCGACAAGCAGAAGGCCACCGGCAAACTGCGGGCCCAGCTCGGCCTGTCCGCAGCTGACGCGAAGAAGGCCGGCGCGGCCGCCGGGAAGCTGTTCACGTCCACGGTCACGGAGTCCGTGGACGAGGGTGCGGCCGCGGTGCGGGCCACCATGGCGGCCGGGCTGGCCCCGCCGAAGGCCACGACGAAACAGCTCGCCGAGATCAGCACCAAGGTCCAGGACATGGCCACCCTCTTCGAGGTCGACCTGGGCCAGGCCGCGAACGCCGCCGGGCAGGCCGTGAAGAACGGTCTCGCGAAGAACAGCACCGAGGCCCTGGACGTCATGTACCGGGGATTCCAGACCATGGGCCCCCGCGCCGATGACCTGGCGGACACGTTCAACGAGTACTCCACGATCTTCCGGTCCCTGGGCCTGGACATGAAGACCGTCACCGGGCTGTTCTCCCAGGGCATGCAGGCAGGCGCGCGCGACACCGACGTCGTCGCCGACGCCCTGAAAGAATTCCAGATCCGCACCACCGACGGCAGTAAGGCGTCCGCCGAGGGCTTCAAGCTCCTCGGGATGAACGCCGAGAAGTCCACGGCCATGTTCGCGAAGGGCGGCGCCGGTGCGGCCGCAGGGCTGCAGACCATCCTGGACAAGCTCCGCGGGATGAAAGACCCGGTCGAGCGGAACGCGGCCTCCGTCGCACTGTTCGGCACGAAGAGCGAGGACCTCGGCAAGGCTCTCTACGCTCTGGATCCGTCCAAGGCAGTCTCTGACCTGGGCGCCGTCGGGGGCGCGGCGAAGCGGGCGGGGGACGACCTGCGGGACAACGCCGGCGCCTCGTTCGAACAGTTCAAGCGGCGCTCCCTCATGGTCGTGGGAGACGCTGCGACGAAATACCTGCTGCCGCGCCTCATGGAATTCGGCCGCTTCCTGAGCGCCGATGTCCTGCCCAAGGTGAAGGACTTCGCCGGGTGGGTCGACGCCAACGTCGTGCCCGTCATCCGGACACTCGGCGACACGTTCATGTCCGGCGCCCGGTGGGTGAAGGAGTACGGGCTCTGGTTCACCCCGCTCGCCATCGCCATCGGCGGTGTGACGCTCGCCGTGTCGGCGAACGCCATCGCCACCGGCATCACGATGGGCATCATCGGCGCCTACTCCATGGCGATCCGCGGTGTGGCCGCTGTGACTCGGGTCTGGGCGGCCGCGCAGGCCCTGTTCAACGCAGTGATGGCCCTCAACCCCATCACCTTGATCATCATCGGTGTGGTGGCCCTCGGCGCCGCCCTGGTCGTCGCGTACAAGAAATCCGAGACGTTCCGGAACATCGTCAACGGCGTCTGGTCCGGGATCAAGGCCGGGTGGGACGTCCTGTGGACTGCCATCAAACCGGGCGTGGACATGTTCATGGCCGGGCTTTCGGCGATCGGCTCGGCCGCGATGTCCATGTGGTCGGTCCTGAACCCGGTGTTCGGGTTCATCTGGACAGCCATCAAGGTCCTCGCCACCATCTACGCGGTGCTGCTGATCGGCCCCTGGATCCTCGGGTTCAAGCTGATCGGCGCGGCAGCCTCATGGCTGTGGGGCTCGGTCCTCTCCCCCGTCTTCACGTGGATCGGGGAAAAGGCCGTATGGCTGTGGGAGAACGCGATCCGGCCCGCGTGGGACGGGATCATGGGCGGGATCAAGGCCGTCGGCGCGATGGCGTCCTGGCTCTGGGCCAACGTGTTCTCGCCCACGCTGTCCTGGATCGGCGACAAGGCCGCATGGCTCTGGACGCAGAAGATCAAACCGGCCTGGCAGTTCATCCAAGTCGGGATCGGCCTGGTCGGCGCCAAGATCAAGGACCTGTGGAACACCTACGCCAAGCCAGTGTTCGGCTTCATCGGGGACAAGGCCGCCTGGCTCTGGGACAAGGCCCTGAAACCCGCGTTCGAGTCCGGGAAGAAGGGCGTTGCCACCCTCGGCGACGCCTTCGGCAAGGCCAAGGACGCCATCAAAACCGCGTGGGAAAAGCTTGAGGGGATCGCGAAAAAACCGATCCGGTTCATCATCGACAAGGTCTACAACGGTGGCATCGTCCCCGTGTGGAACAAGGTGGCCGGCGCTTTCGGGGCACCCAAGTTGAAGGAGCAGAGCCTCAAGGGGTTCGCTCGAGGCGGCGTCTTGCCGGGACAGTCGTCGTGGCACCAGGGTGATGACCAGCTGGTGCCGATGCGGCGCGGTGAGGGCGTCTACGTCTCCGAGGCGATGCGCGACCCGTACGAGCGGGCACGCCTGCACGCGGTCAACCGGGCCGCGATGCAGGGCCGGTCCCTCGCCGGGTTCCGCGGCGAGGGATTCGCCAAGGGCGGCATCTTCGACTGGGTGAAGTCGACCGCGTCCAGTGGTGTGGACCTCGCCAAGTCCGGTGTGTCCTGGCTGAAGGACGGCATCAAGGCCAGCGCCGAGGCCGGGCTGAACTCCGTCGTCAGGCCGCTGCTCGACAAGATCAGTGGCAGTGCGTCGATGTACCGGGACATGGTCACCGGCATCCCGAAGAGGATGATCAAGAACATCATCGGCTACTCGGGCAGGGCCGACTCCGAGATGGAGAAGGCCGGCATCGGCGGGAAGGGCTTCAAGGGCGCTCTGTCCTGGGCGCGCACGCAGGCCGGGAAGGCCTACCAGTGGGGCGGCAACGGCAACCCGTCCTGGGACTGCTCCGGGCTCATGTCCGCGATCGAGTCCGTGATCCGGGGCCAGAAGCCTCACCGCCGGTGGGCTACCGGCGCGTTCTCCGGCGCGACGGCCCCGCCCGGATGGGTCCTCGGCGCCAAGAGCCCGTTCATGATCGGCATCACGAATGCGGGTGTGGGCCACACCGCCGGCACCATCAACGGCGTCAACGCCGAGTCGCGCGGCGGGGATGGCGTGGTCGTCGGCTCGCGGGCCCGCAGCTACATGGACCCGCTGTTCACCCACCGGTACGGGCTGCGCGGGTTCGCCGACGGCGGGTCCCCGCGCCCCGGTGAGATCGCCTGGGTCGGCGAGAACGGCCCGGAGCTCATGGAGTTCCGGGGCGGGGAGGTCGTCTACTCCAACGCCGAGTCCATGCGCATGGCTGCTGGGCTGGGCCCGGTGCGCGGGTTCGCGAAGGGGACGGCGAAGGCCAAGAAGCCGAGCAAGATCGCCACCGACCTCGTGGGCTTCAAGGACTCCCTCACCGGGACCGCGTCGAAGATCGCGACTGCAGCGAAGAAGCTGACGACCGATCTCACCGCGGCTGGCAAGGCCGGAAAGACCATGGCGAAAGCCACGGCCGCTGCGTCGACCAAGCTGCAGAAGATGGCCGGCCAGCGTGACGCCGTGACCGCGAAGATCAAGGAGGCCAAGTCCTACGCCGCCGACAAGACCGGCGGCATGGCTGACTTCCTCGGGGTGTCCAACTTCGCGGACGTCACCTCGGTCGGCGGTCTGATCTCCGGACTGCAGGACCGGCAGGCGACCGCCCGGGGGTTCCAGGCGTCGCTCACCAAGGTGCAGAAGCGCGGCGGCTCGAAGGAGCTGATCGCCCAGCTCGCCGAGATGGGACCGGACAGCCAACTGGCAGGCCTCGTGTCCGGGGCCAACGGCGCGGACCTCAAGCAGATCAACGCGCTGGTCAAATCCGGAGGGTCCCTGTCGAAGTCCTACGGCAACGGCATGGCGGACCTGATGTTCGACGCCGGGAAGGACGCCTCCAGGGGCTTCCTGACCGGTCTGGTCGCCGAGGAGAAGTCCATTCAGAGGGCGATGGCCACGCTCGGCAACAGTGCGATCAAGGCGATCCGCAGCAAGAAGGGCATCGACGCGCACAGCCCGTCCCGCAAGGGCGCGGCCGCGGGTGCCGATGTCGGGGCCGGCGTCGTCGCCGGGATGGCCGCGATGGCCCCGGCGGTCGCCACGGCGGCCGAGCGGCTCGGTCAGTCCGCGGTGCCGGCGTCCGCGCTGGTGCCGGTCACCTCGCAGCGCTCCGGGACCGACCCGGCCGCTGCGCTGGACGGGGCGGCCGTCGCCCTGGTCCTGGACGACGGAACGACGCTGGCCGCGCACTTCGACCGCCGCGTGGACGCCAAGCTGTCGACCGCCCGCCGCACCGCGCGTGCGGGCACCAAGGGAAGGTAAGCGCAGCATGCCGATGATCGTGGATCCGTCCGCGCCGCAGATACAGCCGCCGGTGCGGGTCACGTCCCCGGACGGGTACCTCGCCGCGGTCGTGGACGAGGTATGGGCGGGGGTGGTCCTGTCGTACGACGCGGCCACCCCCGCCGACACCGCCCAGAATCTGGCGCTCAACCCGTCCGTGGAGGTCGACACGGCGGACACGGAGACGTACACCGGCAGCCGCGCCAGGGTGACGACTGACGCCCGGTACGGGTCGGCGTGCGTGCGCAGCACCCAGACCTCCGGCACTTTCAGCGGGGTGGCGTGGCTGATCACCCCGCAGGGCGCGGACACAGTGCTGCGGGCCTCGGTCTGGGTCAAGGTGCCGGGCAGCGGAACAACAGTGTTTTTCGCCTTCCGGTCGGCGGGCGGCACCCTGGGGACCGTGTCCGTGGGCACCCCCGCAGCCGGTGAATGGGTGCGGGTCACCGCCCAGTACACCGTGCCCGCGGGCCAGACCTGCGACCGTGTGGCGATCGCCTACAACGCACCGGCAGGTACGGGTGCGGTGTGGCTGGCGGACGCGATGATGGTCGAGGCGTCGACCGGTGCGGCCGCGCCCTACGTGGACGGGTCCCAGCCCGGGTGCGTCTGGGACGGGGCGGCGCACGCCTCCACGTCCCGCCGGGTCACCACGGACATGGCCCCGCAGGACATCCGGCGGGTGCGGATCGTGCGCCAGGACCCGGGCGCGGCTGCCCCGGTCCCGGTCCGCTCCGCCGACCCCGCCTGGGCGCTCGAGGGCGTCGGCACCGCCTACGACCATGAGGCGCCCCTGGGCGTGGCCGTCGTCTACACCGCCACCCCCATCTACGCCGACGGAACGACCGGGGCGTCCTCGGCGCTCGCTGTGACCGTGCCCGCGCCTCTGCCCGGCGAGCCCCGGGACGTGTGGCTGAAGAGCGTGGATGACCCGTCCCTGTCCCTGCGGGCGGTCATCGTGGGGAAGCCGGAGGCGTCCGCGGTTGGCCGCCAGGACGTCGCCGAGGTCCCCGGATCCCCGTACCGGGTCGTCGCTTTCGACGAGCACGCCGCCGAGGCATACCCGCTCACCATCGACGTCCCCCCGGCAGCGGTCGAGCAGGTGCGCCTGCTGCTGCGCTCCGGGGTACTGCTCCTGCAGACCAGGCCCGGCTACGTCACGCTGCCCGACGCGTATCACGTGCCCGCCGACATCACCGGCCCGATCTCCACCGGCCGCCTGGGTGCCTCCACCGGCTACCAGTTCAGTTGGTCGGTGGAGCCGGTGGACCGCCCGGACACGGCCGAGCAGCCCATGAGGATGCCCGCCTGGTCCTACGAGCAGCTCGCCGCCCGCTACGCCACATCGGACGCGGCCGTCGCCTCGTACTCCTCGTGGGCATCGCTCAGTACGGACGGAGTCACCTGATGCTGCAGGCCTCCGCCCGCGCCTTCGCCGCGGTCACCCAGGCGGCCCGCCGGCCGATCCGCGCCGCCTGGTCCAACGACAGCGGGCAGACGTGGGTGCCGGTGCCGCGCCTGGCGGCGGCCGAAGTGCGGCCGGACCGTACCGCGGAATGCCGCTACTCCGGCACCGCCGACCTGATCGGCGTGCCCCTCGGCCCGTCCGGCGTCAACAGCGTGATCACGCAGGTGCGGCTGTGGCAGGGCCTGCAGGGGCCGCGCATGGACGTGGAGTGGATCCCCGCCGGGGTGTACGTCATCGACCAGCTCACCCGCACCCGGCACGGCGCCACGGTGGAGCTCCTCGGCCGCGAGGACGCGATCCGCTCCGCGCAGCTCCCGGTACCCCGCACGGTCGGCCCGGACTCCGCGCAGGCCCTGGCGGAGGTCCTCATCGGCGAGGCCCTGCCCGGTGTTCCCGTCGCGTGGCTGCCCGGGGCGACACCGGGCACCGGCGTGCCGGCGTTCGTCGTCGAGGAGGACCGGTGGGGCGCCCTGTCCGGGGGTACGGACACGACCGGGGTGGGAACCGGGATCGCCGCCGCGCTGGGAGCCGACGTCTACGCGGACGCCGACGGCGTCATGACCTTCGCCCCGGTGCCCACGCTCGCCGACCCGGTGGTGTGGCGGATCCCGTACGGCGTGGCCCTGGTCGAGCCCGCCGAGCAGGAGACCGCCGAGGGCCTGGTGAACCTCTGGGCGATCAGCGGCGACGGCGGGGACGGGGCCGAGGCGGTGGGCCCCGTGTACGTGTGGGACGACGACCCCAACAGCCTGACCTACGCCGGGCCTGACCCGGTCGCTGATCCTCTGGCCCCGCAGCGGGACGGGCTGACCGGGGTCCGGATCCGGTCCGAGCGGTACGCCTCGGCGCTGATCACCGACATAGGGCAGGCGTACGACGTCGGGCGGGCCCGCCTGGCGGACTCCCTCGGTATTCAGGCGTCGCTCAGCTTCACCTCGGCGTGCAATCCGATGCTGGAGCCCGGCGACGTCGTCGAGGTCGAGGTCCGGCCGGGCGAGTGGCAGCGCCACATCATCGACTCCTGCCCGTACTCCCTCGGCTCCGCCACCCAGTCCTGCACCACCCGCACCACCACACGGAGGCTGACGTGAGCGACCCCGCCGACGACCTCGGGCGTCTCCTCGTCCCGCAGCCGCAGACCGGTCTGCAGACCCGTTCGGCGCAGGTCGACGGCGTCACCGACCGGGGCGTGAACCTGCGCATCGGGGACGAGCTGCTGCTCGACATCCCGTGCTCCGAGGGCTACCGCAACCGGGCGGCCGGCGACTGGGTGGCCGTCACCAAGAGCGTCCGGCCGGTCGTCGTGTGGCGGCTCGGCGACGATCCGGGCGAGGCGACCGAGGACGAGGTCCGGGAGATCGCCGCCGACACCGCCTCCGACCTGCAGGTGGTCCGCGCCGTCACCTGGGGCACCGGTGCACCGTCCGGGACCGGGTGGCAGGCAGGTACCACCGTCCATGCCCGGAAGAACAGCGCGGGCAAGGTCGAGTTGTACGTGCAGCTTTCCGCCGTGACGGACACGTCGCCGGACGTCCCGCCGGGCCGCGCACCGAGCCCGGTCACCGTCACCCCCAACAGCTCCGGGTCCTGGCGCAACGGGCGCCCCGACGACTACGCGAACACCCCCATGCAGGGCGACTGGACCGGCGGCGGCAACAGGCGCGGCGGCTGGTTCTACGGGGCGAAGATCGCCTCGGCGTGCGCGGGGAAAAACGTCTCCTCGATGACTGTGGCGTTCACCAGGACCCGCGGCTCCGGAGTCAACGCCAAACGGCCCATGCACCTGTACCTGCACGACTACCAGAGCGAGCCGTCCGGGCAACTCGCTGTCGGCGACGGCCCTGAGGAGCTCCTGCAGCTGTCCGTCGGGGCGCGCGGCTCCGCGACGCTCCCGGCTTCTTGGCGCACCGCCCTGGCCTCCGGCACCGCCCGGGGCCTGGCCATCTACGCCTCCGGCCGCACCGACTACGCCGGGTTCACCGGCGGTCAGATCACCATCCGATTCTCACCCTGACAGGAGGCCCGATGGCCACCATCGGATACGCCCAACTCCCCGTGCCGGGCGGCGGCGACGCCCCGACGTGGCCGGCCGCGCTCGCCGAACTGGCTACCGCGATCGACCCGCACCTGTGGCAGCACGTCACGAACAAGGCCCAACGCGACAGCCTGTACGCGGGGGCACCGGTCGGAACCGCGGTCACCGCCGCGAACGGATCCCTCTGGATCAAGACCGTCACGGCGGGAAACACGTGGGCGACGATCTACGAGCCTGTCGAGGCGTGGCGGGCCGTCACCCCGGCCAGCGGGTACCAGGGCGGCGAGTTCGCCCCGCTGGTGCGCAGGATCGGCATGCAGGTCCACCTGCAGGGCCGCCTGCAGCGGGTCGACGGCACCGTTTTCCCCATCTCCGGCATCAAGATCGGGTCGGTGCCCGCCGACTGCAAACCGGCAAAATATGGACAGTGGGCGGGCGGGGCATCCCTCACCGGCGACGCCGCGATCGGCGTCGGGCGCATGGAGGTCCTCGGCCTGGCATCGAGCACCTCGGTGGGCGTGGCCGGAGACATCATCTGGTACTCGCAGGACGGCACCGGCGTCCCCTGGGTCGACCTGTCCGGCTCCTACTGGCTCGACTGAAAGGCTCACCCCCGTGCCCCTCTACACCTACGGCGGCACCCCCGGCGAGGTCCTCACCGACCTGCAGGGCACCGTCGTCCCCGACTACCCGATCAACGTGCGCATCGCCAACTCCGGTGAACTTGTCACCGCCCTGTACGAGGCCGACGGCGTCACACCGATCGGTCAACTCCGCTCGAACGGTCCGGCGTCCACGGCCCCGGGCGCGATACGGCAATGGCTCTGCGAGTGGCCGCAGATCGAATACGAGTACCTGGCCACCGGCGGGCGCACGGTGCGCTGGTACCAGACCGGCCGGGAGGTCGCGACCGAGGCGCTGCAGGCCGCCACCGGGGCCGCCGTCCTGGCGACGACGGCGGCCGAGCAGGCTACGGCCGCGCTCACCGCGTCCGGGACTGCCGCGGCGCTCGCCACCACCGCCGGTACGACAGCTGACGCGGCCGCCGAGGACGCGGCCGCCGCGATCGCCGCCGTGCAGACCCGGCTCGGCACCGCCGCCACCGTCGACACACTGCCCGCCATCGTCATTGACGCGCACCGCGGCGGCGCCGGCGAAAACCCGGAGAACAGTCTTGCCGCGCTACGCGCCGCCCGCGCCTACTCCCAGGTCCTCGACATCGACGCCCGCCTTCTCGCCGACGGCACGCTCGTCAGCATGCACGACGCCACGATCGACCGCGTCACGAACAAGAGTGGGACGGCGTCCGCGATGACGGCATCACAGCTCGAGGCCGCCCGCCTCGACCCGTCGACCTGGTTCGCCGCCGGGTACCCGGACCTCCCGATCCCCACGGTCGAGGACCTCCTGGACCTGTTCGGTGGCCGCTACGTCCTCACCGTCGAAGCGAAGGACGCCGCCTCGGTCCCCGCCCTGGCCACCATGATCAAGGCCAGGCGCCTCGAGCGCTCGGTACTCATCAACAGCAACAGCACCTCGGTCATGAGCACCATCAAGACCAACGGCTGCTTGGCCCACCTGTGGCGGTCCGCCGCACAGATGGCCACCGACAACGCGGCCACCATCAAGAACACCGGCGCGGACCTCCTGGACCTCGACATCGCCGGGACGGACGCCCAGATCACCGCGGCGATCGCGCAGTCCTATCCGCTCGGCGTCTACGCCCACACCCTGACCCGCCGCCTCCAACGCGACCGGGCCCTGGCCCTCGGCTGCCGCGGCATCATCACCGACTACCCCGCCTACGTGTCCGGCGCCGTACCCCGCCGCACCGCGAGCACGTTCTCCACGGGCACATGGGGGCCCGGATACGTGCCATCCGGTGCAGTCCGCCCGGTCCTGGACGCGCAGGGCCGGATCCCGCTGCCGCCGCCCGCCTCCTCGGCGCCCGCCGACGCCGTGGTCCTCCTCGCCGGAGAGCTAGGTCCCGCACCCGCCACCGGCACCTGGGAAGTCAAGTTCAGCGTTCCGACGGCCGGGTCCGCCGGCTGGTCCCACCTGTCCCTGCACCTGGGAATCGACGACGACGGCACCGTTCTGTCCGGCTCCGACATCCGCCACAACGGCTACACCGTCCAGGTCAGTGCGACGCGGTCCCTGAAAATCTACCGGGACGACAAGACGGCCGGGACGAGCACCCAGCTGGCCAACACGGCGGCGGGCGCGGACATCCCCGCGAACACCGTCTACACGCTGCGCCTGGTCCTGACCGGGACGCAGCTCACCCTGTCCGTGCCCGAGCTGTCACTGACCACCACGGTCACGGACAGCACCCACCGAGCCCCTTGGTCCGTGTTCGTCGGACGGAACTACTCCGCGACCGCTGGCGGGCTGATCAACATCGTCAGCATCAGCACCCCCTGAACCGCTTACTCGAGCTGCCCCGCGCCGATCGGCCCGGGGCTCCTGCATGTCTGGAGACCTGATGGCCTGGTACCCGAGGGCTACGAAGTACGAGCTGCAGCCGGAGTCGGACAGCCAAGCAGCGATCCGGCCGACGCAGCTGATCGTCCACTCGATCATCGCCCCGTGGACCGCGAAGCGCGTCTACGAATACTGGCGCGACAGCACCAACCTGGAGAGCCACTTCGGTCTCGGCTACGAGGGCGACCTCGGCCAGTTCATCGGGACGGAGACCCGGGCCGACGCGAACGCCGGCGCGAACCGGCGCTCCGACGGAACTGGCGCGGTGTCCGTCGAGACCGCGTCGAACCTTCAGGGCACCGACCCGTGGACCGACGAGCAGGTCGAGGAGCTCATCAAGCTCGGCGTGTGGCTGCACCAGAAGCACGGCGTGCCACTGCGGATCTGCCGCACCCACGACGACCCGGGGTTCGGGTACCACTCGATGTTCTCCCAGTGGTCAACCTCGGGCACCGCCTGCCCCGGCAAGGCCCGCATCGCCCAGTTCAAGACCGTGGTGTTCCCGGGCATCGTCGCCCGCGCCAACGGCAAGACCACCGACACGTCCGAGGAGGACGACATGCCACTGACCACGGACGACCTCAAGCTGCTGTGCACCAAGGACGGGATCTGGCCCGCGCCGAAGGACGCCTCCGACTACGACCCGAACCCCAAGAACAAGGGGCACTACTGGGCGCTGGGCACGCACATCGCCGTGCAGAGCGAGGGCATCCGCGCGGTCCGCCGCGAAGTCGCCGCGAACACGGCGGCCATCACGACGCTCGCCGGGCTCATCGGCACCGGCGTCGACACCGCGGCGGTTGTCGCCGCTGTCGAGGCCGCCATCAAGGACGCCGTCATCACCGTCGACATCAACAGCCAGGAGGACTGACCCATGAAGATCAGCAGCGCTGCCAAGGCGGTCGTCGCCGGTCTCGCGGCCGGCGCGACCGCCGCCGCCACCGCCGTTCAGGACGGGGCGTTCACGACCGGAGAGGCGGTCACCACAGTGCTCGCCGTCCTCGGCGCTCTCGGCATCACGTACGCGGTGCCCAACCGCACGGCAGGGACCGACCGGGTCACCCCCGGCCAGGGGATCTGACCGCCCCTCGCACCAGGAGGCATGCACGTGGACGCTGCGACGCTCGGCGCCGTCGGAACCATCGTCGTCGGGCTCGCAGCGGCCGCGGCCGCGCTGATCGGACAGCGCGCGGGCGCCCGGGCCACCCACCAGGGCGCCGTCATGACCGGATACGGCGGGCTCGTCAACGAGCTCCAGGAGGAGCGCGCCGCGATGCGCACCGAACTCACTGCCGTCTACTCCGAGCTCGCGAGGGAGCGCGCCGACAAGGCCGCGCTGCATCTGCGCGTCGCCGAGCTCGAGGCGGGCATCGCCGACCGTGACCGACAGATCGCCGCCCTGGGAGGGACGACACCGTGACGACCCACCTCGAGCCCCGCCACCGCGCTGCGGGAATCCTTGCCAGGCGCTGGCGCTCGCTGGCCGTGACAGCGGTCCTCGCCGTCCTGGCGGGGGCGATCGTCCTGGTGTGGCTGCGGATCGATGCCGAGGCGCAACGCACCGCGAACGTGGCGGCCGAGGCCGACCGGCGTGGTGATGCGGTAGGCACCCTCGCCGGGGACGTGCGGACACTACGTGCGCAGATCCAGGCCGAGGGTGGGACCCCGGCGGCACCCGATCCTGCTGCGGCGGTCAATGACCTGCCGGACAGAGTCGAGGTACCTGTGCCGATCCCTGGTCCGTCTGGTCCTGCTGGCGCGAAGGGAGAGCGCGGCCCGGCCGGTCCGGCGGCGTCCCCTGTGCCAGGCCCATCGGGTGCAGCAGGCACGGACGGGGCGTCAGTGATCGGTCCTGCCGGTCCGGCTGGGCCACAGGGTGAACCGGGCCCGGCTGGCCCAGCCGGGCCTGCGGGCGAGGGCGGGAAGGACGGAAAGGACGGGGCGGATGGGCGCGACGGGCGGACCTGCCCTGACGGGTACAGCCTCCAGCCGCCGCCCGGTGACCCGGACGGGCTGATGTGCCGTCGTGATAGGGCACCCGCGCCCGACCCGGAGCCGAGCCAGGAAACCGCCGGGCCACTCGCCCTGGACCCGTTCCGCCGGCAGTACCCATGACGAACGAAAGATCCCCCTGCCCGCCCCTCGCCAGGGGCCGGGCAGGGGGATCTTTCGTGCGCCTGGATTCCCCCTCTACGATCACCGCATGATTCGTGCGGTTGTGTTCGATGTGGGCGAGTGTCTGGTGGACGAGACCAGGGAGTACGGCACCTGGGCGGACTGGCTGGGGGTGCCACGGCATACGTTCGCCGCGATGTTCGGGGCGGTGATTGCCCAGGGCCTGGACTACCGCGAGACGTTCCAGGTGTTCCGGCCCGGGTTCGACCTCTACGAGGAGAGGGAGCTCCGGGCCGAGGCCGGGCATCCGGAGCGCTTCGGCGAGGAGGACCTCTATCCCGATGTCCGCGACTCGCTCAAGGCTCTGCGCGCAGACGGGCTCTGGCTCGGCATCGCGGGCAACCAGACGGTGCGCGCTGGCCGAATCCTCCGGGAGCTATTCTCCCCGGACGTCGATCTGATCGGCACCTCGGACGACTGGGGGGCAAGCAAGCCCGACCAGGCGTTCTTCGACCGGGTCGCCGAGGTCGTCCCGGCCGGGCCTGCTGAGATCCTGTACGTGGGCGACCGTGTCGACAACGACCTACGCCCCGCCGTCGCGGCCGGGATGCGCACGGCCCTCGTACGCCGGGGGCCGTGGGGCACGATCCAATGGCACACCCCAGAAGCGCAGGAGCTCCCGACGTTCCGGGTAGAGAGCCTCCTCGAGCTGTCGCCACTGATCCAAACGTTCAACGCGCCAGCGCGCTGACGGTCGTTGACCACCCGTAGAGGCGCTCGTCCAGGGCACGCACACACGGCTCATGCTGGTGCGCGGTGAGGGACTGCCGAACATCACGGATCCGGTCCATGCCCGTCGCGTACCAAGTGCGCTCGAGCTGGTCGAGTGCCTGCAGCGCGTAGTCGCACGCCGCATCGGGGGCTCCGGCTGCAGCCTCGACGGCGGCCAGGTCGCCGAGGATCACCGACCTCTGTTTCTCCTCGGCGGCCGGCAGCTGCTCAAGCACAGCAGACAGGGTGGCGCGGGCCTGGGGCAGGTGGCCAGCGCGCAGTTCCGTGTTGCCGCGGAAGGCAGCCAGGCGCACCGGGCTGAACCAGTCCAGCCACTCGGGAACGGGGAGGTCCTCGGCTGCGGCCAGGAGGTCCTCGCCGTGGCCGATGAGGTGGAGGGCCGTCCGGTAGTTCCCGGCGCGGGTCTCACACTCTGCCTCCACTGCGTCCAGCCAGGTGAGCAGCAGGGCAGGGGCGGGCCCGCGTCTCGCGTACGTTCGGGCGGCGACCAGTCGTTGCACTGCGTCGTCCCGCCGTCCTTCCCAGGCAGGGATGAACGCGGTGTGCGCGAGGACCGCCGAGCCGAGCAGTTGGTCATCTGCCTCGCCCGCCGCCTGCAGGGCGCGCAGCAGCGTGGCGGCCGCGCGCTCCGGCTCCTGCAGGTCGAAGAACTCAATGCGGCCGGCGAGGAGCCAGCTCTCTCCCAGCGCTGCAGCTACCGTCACGCGGGTTTGGCCTGCCGTCTCCTGGAGCAGGGCACAGCCGAGCGTGGCGTGAGCGAGTGCGGCGGGGTGGAGTGTTGCCGGGGCAACAGACCAGTACAGGCGCCGGTGTGCCCGGGTCACCGATCCGTAGTCGGCTGCAGCTGTGGCCGGTTGCATGGCGGCTACGGACTGGACGGGAACCGTGGCCAGGCCGGCGGGCGGTGTCGCCCGCTGCTGTGCGCGCGGCTCGGAGGTGCTGTCATGCCCGGGCGGGCGGCGGAACCCGAGAGCCTCCATCGTCTGGCCCGTTGCCCGGGTGAGGGCGCCCTGCAGGTCCGCGTGCGGCCAGGGCGGGTTCTCCGACTCCCAGCGTCGCACCTGCCGCACTCCGACGCCCAGGGTGGCGGCAAAGGCGGTCTGTGTGCGGAACCCGGCGGCAAGCCGAGCTGCTTTCAATCGCGTGTTGCTGGCCGGTTGTGGCACGACGTACCTCCGTGTTGGGCAATCAGGCCAGTGTTGCAGTAGGCCCTATTCGAGGCTAGCTGTCACCCGTTCGAACGCATGAAAGTCCTGTTTTAGCGCGCGAAGAGTCCTCTGTAAGCCCTCGTTTCGGCAGGCCCTGAGGGCCAGTCTGAACGGACTGTTGGCGGGCCTGCCGAGGAGATAGCCCATGGGTGTGCGCACGATTCGGGATTGCAGAGTCGAGGCTGCGGGTGAGGTTTGGGAGGCGGTCAGGGTGCCGCGCAGCGCGGGCCTGGACGCTCTGGGCATCCTCGGCCGTCGGTCGGGGGCCGTCCTCGAGGACCCGCTGAACGCGGCCCTCTATTTCTTCATCCCCCGCGGGGCCGCAGTCGACTGGGACGTGGACGGTACCCGTGTGCTCGGAGAGGACGACCACCTGGTCGTCCCGCCGGACCGGCGCACTCAGGGGCCGGGCCCTCACTGGCGGATCTGCCCCGCCCCCGACGCGTGGACCACCGACCCCGCCGCGTTACAGGCCGCCCTGCAGGACGCCGTGTCCACTCGCGTGGGACACAGCCGATGACCGCCCGCGCCCGGGCTGCGGCCTACACCTCGCCGGAGTGCCGTGCCGCCGTCGGTTGGCCCGAGGCTCACAGGCACTGCGCGGGGAACGGACAGATCGTCGCGGGGGCGGCAGTGGCCGAGCGGCTGCGCTGCGCCTGCACTTGCCACGGGGAGGCGCGCCGATGAGCGACACGAAGCCGCAGCAGCCCAAGCGGCCCGAACAAGACCCGGTGCTCGCCGATCTGATCTGGTTGCAACGCACTCGCGAGCGGCGCCTCACGGACGCGCGCCGCACCCAGTGAGCTCCCTGTCCGTACCCGAGGTCGGCGGCGGCCGGGGTGCGGGCAGGGCCTATTCCTGGACGAGGTCGGACACGGTCATCTCGAGAGCTCGGGCGATCAGGAGCAAGTCACTGAACCGCGGGTCACTGGTGCCTCGCTCGATGCGCTGCAGGGTGCGCCGGTCGATACCGGTCATCTCCGCGAAAGCTTCCTGTGTCTTGCGCGCTCCGGAGCGTAAGACCCGGATGCGTTCCCCCAGGTCCCGACGCTGTTGATGGATCTGTTCCGGGAGATCGCGGGGCACTCGACAAAACTCTGACCTGCGTGATCTCGTGTCAGCGTCAGGCCTGACGCATTCTCGGGATCCCCCACATCGACCGCCCGTCCGCCGAGCACCCCCGGCGGGCGGGCGGTCTCTTGCCGTGCAGACCCGCACGCGTGGGAGAAGTGGGAGACCGGTTGGGAGATGATCATGGCTAATCGTTGCGGGCGAATGCTAGATACTGCTAGATAGAGCCAGATAAGGGTAGGGCGTTCATGCAGGTCAGCGAGATATGCGCAGGTCAACTAACCGCGCAGACGGCACCCCCGTGGAACGACAAGATCTTCTGGGAGACCAAGAAGGCCTGATCTCCGGCCAGGAGGTACGACCCGCGATTCCGCCGGTCATGCCGCCTGCCTGTCCGCACCCGGTCCGCGGGACGCCGAGCAAGGCGTCCCGCACGGACCGGGTGCGGTCTTCTTTCCCGGCGGCGAAGCCCCGGCACGCCCGGATCAGGCGTCCACCAGCAGGTGGCGGTAACTCTCCGGGTTCTTCCTGAGGTAGGCGGCCAGGCTCTGGGCCGGGCGGCCCGTCAGCGTGGGAACGGCGTCCGAGACCCTGTCCAGCTCACCGGCGGCGATCGCCTCGTACGAGGTGACCCAGCCGGCCACCTCCCACTCCTCGGCTCCGTGGTGGGCTCGTGAGGCGTAGGCCTCCTCCCGTGTCTCGGGGACGTATCTGATCTCGCGTCCGGTTCGGCGGCTCAGCTCGACGGCGGCCTCCGCCAGCGTGATCGCCTCGGGGCCCGTGAGGTCGTACGTCACGCCGTCGTGGCCGGTTCCCTCGTCCAGCAGAACGGCTGACGCCGAGTCCGCGATGTCCTCGTGGGAGACGGCCGAGACCCTCCCCTCGCCTCCGGGGCCGCGCAGGACGCCGTCCGCGCCGGTCATCGCGGGCAGCCCCGCCAGGTACCAGCCGTCCCGCAGGAAGGTGTGGCGCACTCCCGTCATCCTGATGTGCGCCTCGGTGTGCCAGTGGTCCCGGGCGAACGTGAACGTCGCGTCCGGTGCCGCACCCAGGAACGACACGTACACGACGCGTTCGACCCCCGCGGCGAGGGCGGCGTCCACAGCCGTGGTGTGCTCCAGCACCCGGTCCGGGCTCTCGTGCGCCGAGACGAGGAACAGCGTGTGAGCGCCGTCGAGTGCGCGGCGCATGGACTCCCCGTCCCCGTACGCGGCGGGAGGCGCGGCGGCCGTGCCGGGGAGCCTGGGCAGCCGGTCGGGGTCCCGGCCGAGGAGGCGAACGGGGACACCGGTGCGGGCCAGCCGCGCGGCCACCCGGCCGCCGACCGCTCCGCTCGCTCCGGTCACCGCGATGAGTGGGCTGATCACCGGGACACGCCCTCCTCACCCGCGGCGCGCGCGGTGTGCTCGGCCAAGGTGCGCACCTCCACGACCGCGTCGGCGGGCAGCGGTCCGTAGAGGTGCGGGAACTCCTCGCCGCCGGGCTTCATGGCCTCGTACCGCACGGGCGCCGGGAGCCGTCCCGCGTCGATGACCAGGACCACCAGGCCCTCCTGGCCGGATCCGTACAACGCCCGGGCGACCGCCGGGAGCTGATGGGGCAGCGAGCAGTGGATGAAGCCCTCCTCCCGCAGTGTCCGGCCCTTCGTGGACATCTCGTACGTCCCCGCTCTGCGGGCGGCCTCCCACAGGGACTCTTCGGTGAGGTGCAGCAGCTGTTCGGTCATCGGGCCACGCTACGGGCTGCCGGGCGACGCGAGGAGCTTCGCCTCGGTCCGCGCGTCGAGACCGACGGCCGGCCGGTCGGGCCGCTGCGGGGCCGCGCCTCCCAGACCGCGCAGCCAGGCCCACGTGTCCGCGACGGTCTCACCGACCGGTCTGCACCGCAGCCCGGCGGCGTGCGCCTTGGTGACATCGCCCTGGTGCAGGGTGTCGTGGAGCTCTCCGGCGGGCAGCCAGACCGGCAGGTCCGTCCACGGCTCGACACCCGCCGCGAGGAGCACCTCGGGGTCGGTCCAGCGCAGGCGGGTACGGGAACCGGTGACACGGACACAGGCGTCCAGGAACTCGCCCATGGTCGCGTGCCCGGGATGGCTCACCGTGTTGTACGCGCCCGACAGGCCGTCGGCCGCGGCGTCCAGCAGCCAGTCCGCCAGATCGCGGGCGTCGATGTACTGGAGGGCGGCATCCGGTGGTCCCGGCGCGACCATGTCTCCGCCCCGGGCCGCACGGCCCAGCCACCACGGCAGCCGGCCGATGTTCTCCCGGGGACCGAGGATCAGCCCGGCCCGCGCCAGCAGCGCCCGCTCGCCGAAGGCCTCCAGGGCCGCGAGCTCCCCTCCGCGCTTGGCCAGGGCGTACGAGACGTCGGGGCCGTCGCCTGGAGAGGCCCCGGCGACGAGCGGGCCGTCCTCCCCCAGTCCGGCGGGAGCGGGGTACTCGTACACGGATCTGCTGGAGACGTAGCTGAAGTGCCCCGCCCTGCCCGACAGCAGCCGGGCGGCGTCCCGCACGGCCGAAGGTGCGCCGCTCCAGGTGTCGACCACCAGGTCCCAGGCGCCGTCGGCCAGCTCCGCGAGCCCCGCGGCGCCCGCCGTGCGGTCACCTGTCAGGGCCCGCACCCCCGGCGGTGCCGCGTGGCGGCCCCGGTGCAGGACGGTGACCTCCCACCCGCGTCCGAGGGCGGCGTCGGCGACCGCACGCCCCACGAATTCCGTACCGCCCAGGATCAAGAGCCTCATGCGGTGGTCCTGCCCGTCGTGAGGTGCGCGGGAAACCGGACGTCGCTCTCGGCAGAACGGGGAACTCCCGGGCTCAGGACGTGTACGCGAGGGGGCTGCTGTGGCGCAGCAGCCACCGGTGGTACTGCTCGGCCCGCCGTGCCGCGTCGCGGTAGGCCGTCTCCAGTTCCTCGTACACGGCGTCCATGTCCGCTCCCGGCCTGGAGACCAGCAGCAGCCGCACCGCCAGCGGGTCGCCGCGCAGCGGGCGGATCGCCATGTCGTCGCGCGGGCCCGAGGTCGGCTGGCACGGGGCGACCGCTTCCCCGAGGACGACGAGGGAGGCCGCCGTGAGGTAGTCGCCGTGCAGCACGGGCGGATCGAGACCCGCGGCACCGAGGACGCGGCGCACCCCGTCCCATTCGCCGTCCACCGAAGGGTCGACCATCCACCGGTCGCCCGCCAGGTCCCCGAGGTCGACGACCGGCCGTCCGGCCGCCGGATGGTCCCGGGCCAGGGAGATGAACTGCGGTTCGCGTTCCACGAGTACCCGCTGGGCGAGCCCGCCCGGAACGGGGAGCGGCGAGCCTTCGACCTCGTGCACGAAGGCCACGTCGAGCCGGCCGGCCGCCACCGCTCCGAGCAGCGCCCGGGCCGAGACGTCCACCCGGAGCGAGATGTCGGTGCCGGGCATCCTCACCCGGAGTCCGCGCAGCCACCCGCCGATGACCCGGCTCGCCGTCGATCCGATCCGCAGGCGGGGGCCACCGGACCGGGCCGCTTCTGCCTCCGCCAGCGCCGCACCCACCAGGGCGGACATGCCGTCCAGCAGGGGGCGGGCGCGGCTGAGGACGGCGCGGCCCAGCAGGGTGGGCCGGCAGCCGGTCCTCTCCCGGCGGAACAGCTCCGCCCCCAACGTCCGCTCGATCCGCTGGAGCTGAGTGGTCAGGGAGGGCTGGCTGACGCCCAGGCTCCGCGCCGCCCGGTGCAGGCTGCCCGTGTCCGCGATGGCGCAGAGCGCCCTGAGGTGTCTCACCTCGAGCTCCATGACGGCGAGGGTATGGCTGTTCGCACGTCGAGCACCAGATGTCCCAACCCCACCAAACAGGGACGGTTCAGGGGGTGTCGGGGCGACCGGAACGTGCTGATTCCGTGCGCCTTCCGCCGGACGATAGGGCGGCGCTATCGCCGGTTGACATCATCCGCTGCGGCCCGGCCGGGCCGAGACTCTGTCCGTACCCCCCACCCGTTCCCCGTCCGGCTCCCCGGGCGGGGTTCTTCGGACAGGCAGGAGACACCCCCCATGAGACACCCCAGGACAGCCGTCATGTCGGCCGTGGCCGGTCTCGGACTCGCACTCGCCGCCGCTCTGGGCACCGCGCCCGCAGTCGCCGCCGCCCCGGCTCCCGTGTCCTCCCAGGCCACGGCCCAGGCAGGCTTCGCCGCGTACGCCGGCTCGAGCGAGAACGCCGCCGCCAACAAGGCCTTCTTCGACGCCGTCATGAAGTCCGTGGCCGAGAAGCGGGCCGCGAACCCTGGCGCCCAGGCCGTCACCGTGGTCTACAGCACCACCAACGCCCCCAGTTTCCGTGGCCAGATAGCGAGCAGCACCAGCATCTGGAACAGCTCGGTCAGCAACGTCAAGCTGCAGGAGGGCTCGAACGCGGACTTCGCCTACTACGAGGGGAACGACTCCCGGGGCTCGTACGCGAGCACCGACGGGCACGGCAGCGGCTACATCTTCCTCGACTACGCGCAGAACCAGCAGTACAACTCGACCCGCGTCACCGCCCACGAGACCGGGCACGTGCTCGGACTGCCGGACCACTACACCGGGCCGTGCAGCGAACTCATGTCGGGTGGCGGCCCCGGCACCTCCTGCACGAACGCCTACCCGAACGCCACCGAGCGCTCACGGGTGAACTCCCTCTGGCAGAACGGCCTCGCGGCCGCCCTGGCCCGCGCCACCTCCTGACAGCCGCACCACGTACCAGGAGCTGTCGGTAAATCGGGTGCAGGCGTGACGACGGCCTGCACGACCCCTCTGGGTTGTGCAGGCCGATCAGCTGTTCCTCGTCCTCGAAGCGGCGGTGGATCGTACCGACGACGACGCCGGCGCGCTTGGCGACACCGGCGATCGTCATTTCCTCCGGGCCGGATTCGGAGGCGGTCTCCTCGGCCGCCCGCAGCGCACGGGCCATGGACACCCCCTCCCCTCCCCTCCCGTCCCCTCCACGCACTGCGTCCGCGGCGGCTTCGATCACAGCCCGGTGGACAGCCGGACGGCCACGGCCGCCGCGGCGATGAGGGCGGCGTTGAGCGCGATCCGGCGGTCACCGCCGGTCAGGTGTACGGCGATCGCACCGATCTGCAGGAGGACGAAGCCGCCGGCCGCGGCCGTCGCCAGCGAGGGCGCGATGCCTGTCAGCGGTGGCAGGACCAGGCCGGCCGCACCGGCTGTCTCGACCGTCCCCAGCGCCCTGAGGGCAGGCAGGGGCATACGGTCGACCCAGGCCATCATCGGGCGGAGCTGATCGCGGCCGCGGATCACCTTCAGCGTTCCGGCATAGCAGTAGAAGAGGGCGAGCGGCCCGGCGACGATCCAGTAGGCGATCTTCATGGTTCCCGTTCATGGGCCACCGGGTTCGCGGGGGCCCGTCGATGACGTCGATTGCGTTCGGCTTCAGGTGAGTTCGGTGGCGGGCTCGGTCGCGTAGCGGCTCATCACCTCGGTGCGGGCCTGTCGCGTCGGCGTCCGGCCGTCGGCGAATGCCTCCTGGAGGTCCCGGAAGTAGTGGACGTACAGGTCGGGAGTGAAGGTGCTGAGCATGACCGCGGGCTCGTCGGTCAGGTCGGCGAAGGTGTGCGGGGCGCCCGGCGGAACATCACGAGCGTCCCCGCGGTGGCGTCGTGTTCCTCGTCCCCGACGGTGAAACCGCGCCGTGCCGGAGAGGACGTGGAAGCCCTCGTCGTGCTGGGCGTGGCGGTGCCGCGGCGGTCCCTGGGTACGCGGGGCGAGGCCGGACTCGGCGATCCAGAGGCGGTGCCCGGTGTGCCTGCCGTCCTCCAGGACGCGCATGCGCGTGGTGCCCAGAACGATCGTCTCGCCGTCGCCGGGACCCACCACCGATACGGCCGGGCCGCTCCGCCGCCCGCTGGTCCTCGCTTCTTCGGTCATGCTCACGAGTGCACCGCCGGGGCCCCGCCTGTGTCCAAGACCCATTCCGCGTAGCCGATACCTCATGGGTATCGTTGCAGCATGGAGCTACGGACCCTGCGCTACTTCGTGGCGGTCGCCGAGGAACTCCACTTCGGCCGGGCCGCCACCCGGCTGCACATGAGCCAGCCGCCGCTGAGCCGGGCGGTCAAGCAGCTGGAGGCCGACGTCGGAGCCCTGCTCCTCGTCCGCTCACCCGCCGGTGTCACGCTCACGCCGGTGGGTGCGGTGCTGCTCGACGAGGCGCGGGCCCTGCTCGACCACGCCGACCGTGTGCGTGTGCGCGTGTGCGCGGCGGCCGGTGCCGCGACCATCACCGTCGGCATCCTGGGAGACGGCACCGACCCGGGAGTGTCCAGGCTGGCCGCCGCCTACCGCCGGAACCACCCCGGCATCGACGTCCGCATCCGGGACACCGACCTGACCGACCCGACGTGCGGGCTGCGTGCCGGGCTGGTGGACGTGGCTCTCACCCGGGCGCCGTTCGACGAGACCGCCCTGGCGGTGCGTGTGCTGCGAACCGACCCCGTCGGCGTGGTCCTGCGCGCCGACGATCCGCTGGCCCGCCGCGACCGGCTGCGACTGGCCGACCTGAGCGACCGCCGCTGGTTCCAGTTCCCGCAGGGCACCGACCCCGTCTGGCAGAAGTACTGGAACGGCGGCAGGCTGCGCGAGGGTCCCGTGGTGCGCGCTGTCCAGGAATGCCTGCAGGCCGTGCTGTGGAACGGCACCGTCGGTCTGGCGCCGTTCGGTCACGACCTGCCCGGCGAGTTCACCGTGGTGCCTCTGACCGACATGCCGCCGAGCCGCGTGGTGGCCGTGTGGAACGAAGGAGACACCAACGCGTTGGTCCGGTCCTTCGTCGAGATCGCGACAGACGCGTACCGCCGCTGAGTGGCTGCGACCGGTGCTGCCGCGTCCGGTGAGGACCGAGTCCCGCAAGTGGTGGCCTTCCGCTGCCCCTCCTGGCGTGCAGGGCGGGGGCCGGGCGGACCGACAGCGTCCGCCGGGGCGGATGCGCGGGCCCCGCCGGGCAGGAGCCGTCAGGCGAGCTCCAGGGGGAAGGCGCCGCGATGACCGGTGCCCGCGCCGTGCGCCGGGCGCGGTTCGAACTCCCGGCAGCTCCATATCTCCTGGACGAATCCGGTGCGCCGGTCCCACAGGCCCGCGACGTCCTCCGCGTCCGCCACGTCCCGGTAGGCGTCCTTGGCGCCACGGAAGCAGGCGAGGCCACCGGACAGGCCCCGGACCGGGGCCGGGAAGTAGTCGGAGAAGGCGCAGGCTATACAGGTCTGCAGGTGCATGCCCGGGGGCAGGATCCGCTGGATCGTGGCCAGCGCGGCGGCGAAGTCGCCCTCGGCGCGGTTCGACTCGTAGACCGCGCCGTCCAGATGGAGGGCGAGGTAGAGATCCGGGTCCGCCCTGCGCAGGGACAGCAGACAGCCGAGTGTGGCCTGGCGGACCACGCCGGACACGAGGACCGGGATCGGGAGGTCCCACTCCAGCACGCAGTCGTCGAGCACGCCGTCGACCAGGTCGAACAGGCCGTCCGCGGCCGGCGCGCCCGCCGCTGGGCCCAGGCTGTCGAAGCTCTCGCCCTCGAAGTCCGTGCCCCGGACGCGGATACGGAGTTGCTGTCCGTCCGTGGTGAGAACGACGGCCTCGGAACCATGTCGGTCCCGGTACCAGCCTGCCCACGACTCATCTGTCATGAGCAGGGACTGTAGCCCGTGCCCCGGGGTCCCCCCGGGGGCACCCTCCCCTTCCGGGCCCCGGTGACCCGGGCACGCTCATCCGCCCTGCGGCTCACGCCACATGGGCCACATCGGCGGTCCGCCGGGAAGGTCCACGGTCCGCCCCGTGAAGGTGAAGCCGAGGCGCTCGTAGAGACCGCGGCTGCGCGCGCTGCTCGCCTCCAGATAGGCGGGGGTCCCCTCCCGGTCGCACCGGTCCAGGACCCCCCGCATCAGCGCCTCGCCGATGCCCTCGCCCTGACGCTCCGGAGAGACGCCGATCATCAGCAGGTACGCGTGGGCCCGGTCGTGGGGATGGACGGCGCCCGTCAGTCTCCCGACCAGCTCGGCCCGCTCGTTGCCGGGGTCCGCGGTCTCCCTCATGAGCGCGGGGGTGTCGTCGTCCTCCTGAGGTGCGCCCGCCGGCACGGAGAGCCAGAGAGCCGCCGCCGTACCGTCCTCCAGCAGGTCGATACGGCCTCCTTCCAGCGTGATGTCGGCGAAGACCCCGAGGAACTTCCCGTGGACCGCGCGCCGGTGCTCCTCGTCCGGGAAGACCCAGCTGCTCACCGGGTCGTCGTGGAACGCCTCGTCCAGAATCCGTACGACCTGATCCCTGTCCCGCCCGTCCGCCTGCCGCACGCGTACGCCCATGACCGGCCCCGCCCCTTCGTCCCGCGGTGGTGATCCCAACCGACGCACGGAATACTAGAGTTGGGTCTCGGAGCCGGTCACAGGCGGCCCGCTTCAGTGCGTTCTGCGGGTGACGAATTCGGCCAGTGCCAGGAGGTCCCCGGCACCGTCCGGCGCGGGCACGGCACGGGACAGATGGTGGACGGCCCGGGCCATCCGGTCCGCCGCGGCGGTCTGGGCCCAGTCCCGGCCACCGGCCCGGTCGACGGCGTCGGCCGCGCTCCTCACCTCCCCCGGAGTGCTCATGGTCCCCCGGTAGAGCGTCGCGAGTTCGGCGGCGGCCGGGGTGCCCGAGGTGAGCGCCGCCACCACCGGCAGGGACTTCTTGTGGGCGGCCAGATCCGCCCCGACCGGCTTGCCCGTGCGGGCCGTGTCCCCCCAGATACCGATCAGGTCGTCGATCAGCTGGAAGGCGAGGCCCGCCTCCCGGCCGAAGCCGTCCATGGCCCGGACCTCCCGCTCACCGGCCCCGGCGTAGAGCGCGCCCAGGGCGCAGGCGCAGCCGAGCAGGGCTCCCGTCTTGGCCATGGCCATGGCCAAGCACTCGTCCAGCGTGACGTCGTCGGGCCCACGCTCCTCCAGGGCGCAGTCGGCCTGCTGTCCCGCGCAGAGCTCGATGACGCAGGCGGAGAGCCGGACCGCGGCCTCCGCGGACGCGGGGTGCGGGTCCTCCGCGAGCAACCGCAGGGCGAGGGAGGACATGGCGTCCCCGGTGATCACGGCGTCCGGCACCCCGAACACCGCCCAGGCCGTGGGCCGGTGCCGCCGGGTGGTGTCCTCATCGATGACGTCGTCGTGCAGCAGGGTGAAGTTGTGTGCCAGTTCGACGGCGACGGCCGCCCGTATCGCCGCCTCGGGGTCGCCTCCCAGGGCGCGGGCGGCGGCCAGGACGAGTGCGGGTCTGATGGCCTTGCCGGCCTCCCCGGACGCGGGGGTGCCGTCGGCGTTCTGCCAGCCGAAGTGGTACATGGCGACCCTGCGGATCGCCCCGGGCAGCGTCTCGACGGCTGCGCGGAGGTGCGGATCGACGGCGTTACGGGTGTGCTCGAGCAGCGCGGCGGCCTTACGCCCCTCCATCGCGGCATCCGTACTGGTCATGGTCACGGTCACTCCTTCCGGGCGCCACGGGGCACCTTGGTCGCGGCCTCGGCCTGCCGGGCCCGGGCGGTCGGCGCCCGGGCCCGGGAGCGTCACCGCCAGCGGCTCACCTCCACGTTCTCCAGGACGCCGAGGGCGTCGGGCACCAGGACGGCGGCGGAGTAGTAGGCCGTCACGAGGTACGAGACGATCGCCTGCTCGTCGATACCCATGAAGCGGGCCGAGAGGCTCGGTTCGATCTCGTCGGGGATGCCGCTCTGCTGGAGTCCGATGACTCCCTGGTCCGCCTCACCGGTCCTCATGCAGATGATCGATGTGGTGCGGGCGTCGGTGACCGGGATCTTGTCGCACGGGAAGATCGGCACACCTCGCCAGGAGGACACGCGGTCCCCCCCGACCTCGACGGTCTCCGGCACCAGGCCCCGCTTGCTGCACTCGCGGCCGAAGGCGGCGATGGCCCGCGGGTGGGCGAGGAAGAGCTTCGATCCGCGCCTTCGCGAAAGGAGTTCGTCCATGTCGTCGGGTCCGGGCGCCCCGTCGTGGGGCTGGAGCCGCTGCCCGTAGTCGCAGTTGTTGAGCAGGCCGAACTCCCGGTTGTTGACGAGCTCGTGCTCCTGGCGCTCGCGCAGCGCCTCGACCGTGAGCCGCAACTGCTGCTCGGTCTGGTTCATCGGCTGGTTGTAGAGGTCGGCCACCCGGCTGTGGACCTTCAGCACCGTCTGGGCGACGCTCAGTTCGTACTCACGCGGCGCCGACTCGTAGTCGACGAAGGTGTGCGGGACCACGCTCTCCCCCACGTGGCCCGCCGACAGGTCGATCTCCGCCTCGCCGTACTTGTTGGTGCGCTGGTGCGGGATGGCGAGGAGCCCCGCGAGGTGGTCGCGGAGCGAGTCCGCGCGGGCCGCGAGGTTGAGCACGTCCGACCGGCGCAGGGTCAGCAGCGTGCAGGCGGTCACCGCGCGCGCCGTGTACTCCCAGCTCGCGTCCCCGTCGATCAGGACGTGGTCGCCGAAGTAGGCGCCGTCGGCCAGGACTCCGAGCACGGTCTCGTCGCCGTACGGCCCGGTCCCGATCTTCTCGATCTTGCCGTGGGCCAGGAGGTGGACGCGGTCCGCCGCGTCGCCCGCCGTGGCGAGCACCTCTCCGGCGGCGACGTCGCGCTGTTCACACCTGCGCGCCAGTTCGGCCAGCACCTCCTCGTCGCCGAAGTCGCGCAGCGCGGGGAGTTCACCGAGCTCGGCCGGGATGACCGTGACCCGGTCGCCTGTCTGGACGAAGGTCACCCTGCCGTCCCCGACCGAGTAGCTCAGCCGGCGGTTCACCCGGTAGGTGCCACCCTGCACCTGTACCCACGGCAGCATGCGCAGCAGCCACCGCGAGGTGATCTCCTGCATCTGCGGGGCGGACTTGGTCGTCGTCGCGAGGTTCCGCGCAGCCGCTGTGCCGAGACTCTGCTGCGGCGGTGACTGCGTGTCGCGAACCTCTTCACCAACGGACATCCGACATCCTCTCGATCATGGGCTGACCTGCGAGAAGCACACTTCCAGCCCGAGGACACCGCGCGCTATTACACAAAAGAGTGTGACTATTCGGGCGTGGGACGGGAACGTTGCCCGCATCCGGGCACCCGCATACGGACCGGCGCAAACAGTGCGAGACGGTCACGGACACGGGCGGCCGGGCCCTGGGACCTAGGTCTTCGGCCCGTCCCGGATACCGGACCTCCGCCCGTTACGGCTCCGCGGACGGCCGCCTAGCGTTCCCGCCATGGATACGACAGGCACCCTCGACGAGGCACTCCAGCGGTTGCACGCCTCCGGACCCGAGCGCCTCGGCAGGCTCACCAACCACGCGCCGATGGCCGTCGAGGCCCTCGCGGCCAACGGCCGGCCGGAGGCCGTGCACCGCTGGCTCGACGGGTACGCCTCCCGGCTCGAGGAGTTCCCGTCCGCCGTGGAGCCGGTCACGGACGCCGACTGGCGTTCGGCGCTGGGCGATCCGCGCCGCGCCGCCGACTGGATCGTCTACTTCGGCCGGGCGCTCGCCGAGCGTCCCTGGCGCGAGGTGCTCGCCCTGTGGTGGCCCCGCCTCCTGCCCGGCATGTACGGCGGATCGACGCACCCAGTGATCCGCGTGGGCCACGCCGTGCGCACGCTCCTGGCCGGCGAGAGCACCGGGCCCCGGCTGGACGAGCTCGCGCACGGCCTCGGCTACTGGGCGGCCCGCCACCGATCCGTCACCGGCCTCGCCCCCGTGGCGGGTGCCGACAGCGCCGGCGCGGCCCTCGACGCGGTACGGCCCATCGCCGAGCGGAAGGGCGGCTTCCCGGACCGGCTCGGCAACGTCACGAGTGAACCGGTGTGGGCGGCCTCGGTCACGGACCCGGACGAGGCTCACCGCCGGCTCACCGAGCTGGTCCGCGCGGCCACCCACCGGTACGCCACCCACGGCCACGGCGACGAGACGATGCTGGTCCACGCGGCCACGGCGCCCAACGCCGTCCTGCGGACCCTCCCCGCCCTCCCGCGGGACCTGTGGGTGCCGAGCCTCCGGGCCGCCTGGACCGCCTCGGCGGCCGTGACGGCCATGTACGCCCCCGACGCCCCCGTGGCTCCTGTCCCGCCGGGCCAGGTCACCCCCGACGAGGTCTTCGAACGGGCCATGGCCCACGGCGACGAACACGTCATCAAGCTGACCGACACGGCCCTCGACGTCGGTGACGGGCAGGCGCTCGCGGCGGCCCTGCGGGCCATCGGGCTCATCGAGCCCATGCGGTAGGGCGGTCAGCCCGACAGCGGGGCCCCCGACACGACGACCTTGCCCGGGTTGAGAATCCCGTACGGGTCAAGGGCCGCCTTGACGGCCCGCTGCATGGCGAGGTTGACGGGGCCCACCTCGCGGTCCATGCCGCCCATCTTCAGCAGGCCCACGCCGTGCTCACCGGTGACCGTACCGCCGAGGGCGATCGCCGCGTCCAGGATGTCCTCGAAGGCGAGCTGTGCGCGGGCACGGGCCGCCTCGTCCCCCGGCTCGGTGATGATCAGGGGGTGGAGGTTGCCGTCACCGGCGTGGGCGATGTTGGCGATCAGGACGTCGCGCTCCCCCGCGATCTCCTCGACACGGGCCAGCATCCGGGGGACCTGGGACCGCGGCACGACCACGTCCTCGGTCAGCACGGGCCCCAGCCGTTCCAGGGCGGGATAGGCGAGGCGCCGGGCCCGGAACAGCGCGTCCGCCTCCGCCTGGTCGGTGGAGACCTCGGCCCAGGCGGCACCGGCCTCCGCGAAGCAGGCCCGTACGGCCTCGGCCTCGGCGTCGCCGGCAGCGCCCGGAGTGTCCACCCGCCCGAGCAGGATCGCGTTCGCGTCCGCCGACAGGCCCATGTTCTTCCACTCGTCGACGGCCTTCAGGCAGTGCCGGTCGAGCAGTTCGAGCGCGGAGGGCACGATGCCCGCCGCCGTCACCCTGCTGACCGCGTCGCCCGCCGCGACGACGGAGTCGAAGAAGCCCGCCACCGTCCGCTCGGCGGGTCGCGCGCCGCGCAGCCTCACGGTGATCTCGGTGATCACGCCGAGGGTGCCCTCGGAGCCGACGAACAGCCCGCACAGGTCGTAACCGGCGACGCCCTTGGCGGTCTGCCGCCCCAACCGCACGATCTCGCCGAGGCCGTTGACGGCCTCGATTCCGAGCACGTAGTCACGGGTCACGCCGTACTTGACGCAGCACATGCCCCCCGCGTTGGTGGCCGTGTTGCCGCCGATGGTGGACCAGGGCGAGCTCGCCGGGTCCGGTGGGTACCAGAGGCCTTCGGCGGCGCAGGCGGCGCGCAGATCGTCGTTGACGACGCCCGGCTGGACGACGGCGAGGCGTTCCACCGGGTCGATGCGCAGGATCCGGTTCATGTCCTCGAACGAGAGGACGACGGCGCCGTCCACCGCGTTGGCCCCGCCCGACAGCCCCGTACCGGCACCGCGCGGGACCACCGGGATCCGGTGGTCCGCGCAGTACGCCACGACGGCCCGCACCTCGTCGGTGTTCTGGGGGCGCACGACGGCGAGGGGCAGCCCCGCCGGGGCCCACTCCGCCTCGTCGCGCGCGTAACGGCCCAGGCTGTCCGGGTCTGTGATGACCCTGGCCGCCGGTATCCCGTCGGCTGCGTTCGGATTCGGCACGGCCGCTGACCACCTTTCTCACGCCACACGTGCCCCGCATCCGTCACGGAGCCGCACCCCCCATCATGGCCCTCCCCCTCGAACCGAGGACGGCCACCCTAAGTTGCATCTGGAATGCAACTTACCTAGGCTGCGGCCATGCGGCTGACGCGATTCACCGATGTGGCACTCCGGGTACTCATGCGCCTGACCGCCACCGCGGAGGGCGAGGACCCGCCGACCACCCGCGAGGTGGCGGCCACCATGCAGGTGCCTTACACCCATGCCGCGAAGGTCGTCGCCCGCCTCCAGCACCTCGGCCTGGTCGACGCGCGACGCGGCCGGGGCGGAGGCCTCTCCCTCACCACCGCCGGGCGGTCGGCGTCGATCGGCGCCCTGGTGAGACAGCTGGAAGGACCCGGCGAGGTCGTCGAATGCGAGGGCGGCACCCCGTGCCCCCTGCGCTCCGCGTGCCTGCTCCGCTCCGCGCTGCGCCGGGCCGAGGAGGCGTTCCACGCCTCGCTCGACCCCCTCACCGTCGCCGATCTCGTCTCCTCACCCACCGGCCCGCTGCTGCTCGGCATCAGCCGCGGCCGGCCCGCACCCGGCTGATCAGCCGCAGTCCGGCCGGACCCGCCTCGCCGCGCCCACGGCCGGGCACACCCGGTCCGAAAATACGCATCCGATATCCCAATTAACGACCGCGTACGCGCGGTCCGCCCTCCCTACCGAGGAGTCGCCCCATGCTCTCCGACACGTCGACCGCCACCGTCCGAGCCACGCTGCCCGCGGTGGGGGCGGCCGTCGAGGACATCGCCGACCTCTTCTACAGGAAGTTGTTCGACGCCCACCCGGAGCTCCACCGGGACGTGTTCAACCGGGGCAACCAGGCTTCCGGAACCCAGCGCAAGGCGCTCGCCGGGTCCATGGCCGCCTTCGCCACGCACCTGGTCGAACACCCCGGCACCCGGCCCGACGTGATGCTGGCCCGCATCGCCAACAAGCACGCCTCGCTGGGCATCACCGCCCCGCAGTACGCGATCGTGCACACCCACCTCTTCGCCGCGATCGCCGAGGTGCTCGGCGACGCGGTCACCCCCGAGGTCGCCGCGGCCTGGGACGAGGTCTACTGGCTGATGGCCAACGCCCTGATCGCCGCCGAGGAGCGGCTCTACGCGCAGCAGGACGTGACGGCGGGCGACGTGTGGCGCGAGTGGACGGTGACCTCCCGCACCGAGGACACCCCCGACGTCGCCACCTTCCTGATCACCCCCGCCGACGGCGCACCGGCACCCGCCTTCCGGCCGGGTCAGTACGTCTCCGTCCAGGTGGAACTCACCGACGGGGCCCGCCAGATACGCCAGTACAGCCTCACCGGGGCGCCCGGCCCCGGCCCGCGCTCCTTCTCGGTCAAGCGGGTGCGGGGCGGCGGGGGCCCGGAGGGTGAGGTCTCCGCCCACCTGCACTCGGCGCTGCGCGCGGGCGGCCGGCTGCGCGTCTCGGCACCGTACGGCGACCTGGTGCTCGACGGCTCCGACGCCCCGCTGCTCCTCGCCTCGGCCGGTATCGGCTGCACCCCGATCCTGGCGATGCTGGAGCACCTGGCCGGCAAGGGGCACCGTTCATCCGTCACGGTGGTGCACGGTGACCGGTCGCCCGCCGACCACGCGCTGCGCGCCCGCCACGAGGCACTCACCGGCGAACTCCCCCGCGGATCGTCCCACTTCTGGTACGAGGCCCCGGAGCCCGGACACCCCGCCGAGCGCACCGGGAGGGTCCGCCTGGACGGGCTGGAGGTCGCGCCGGGTACCCGGGCCTACCTCTGCGGCCCGCTGCCCTTCATGCGTTCGGTCCGCACCCAGCTCCTGGACAGGGGTGTGGCTCCGGCCGACGTCCACTACGAGGTGTTCGGCCCCGACCTCTGGCTCGCCCAGGACTGAACACGGCCCGCCGTGGCCACGTACGGAGTGTCCGGATCGAATCGCACACGACGCGAACAGTGCCCGAACAGGTTTGACGGAGCCTCCTGTTCCGGTACAAGCGCTTTACGGGACACACGCTCCACCCCGTGACGAAGGAGTTGGCCATGTCCTCACCGATGTCCGCGAGCAGCTTCCTCAAGGCCCTGAAGGACGAAGGGCTCACCGTCGTCCAGGTGGGCGACTGGCGTACGCACAACCGCAACCACAAGGGCCCCTGGGGGCCGGTGCACGGAGTGATGCTCCACCACACCGTCACGAAGGGCACCGCCCGCACGGTCGAGATCTGCCGGGACGGGTACTCGGGGCTGCCGGGTCCTCTGTGCCACGGCGTGATCGCCAAGGACGGCCGGGTCCACCTGGTCGGCTACGGCCGCGCCAACCACGCCGGTCTGGGCGACGACGACGTCCTGCGCGCCGTCATCGCCGAGACGCGCCTGCCGTCGGACAACGAGTCCAACACCGACGGCAACCGGCACTTCTACGGCTTCGAGTGCGAGAACCTCGGCGACGGGAAGGATCCCTGGCCCGCGGTCCAGCTGGAGGCCATCGAGAAGGCCGCGGCCGCGGTCTGCCGCTTCCACGGCTGGGACGCCCCCTCGGTCATCGGGCACCGGGAGTGGCAGCCCGGCAAGGTCGACCCGCGCGGCTTCTCGATGACGGGCATGCGCAACCGCATCCACGACCGGCTGAAGTAGGGCGGTGCGGGGCGGCACACAATGAAGGCATGGACGACGCACTCGACCTCTCCCGGCTGCAGCCGGTGCTCCCGTCACCCCTGCGGCCGGCGGAGGACGAGCGCTTCGCGCGCCACGGCGTGGCGCTGCTGCTCAAGCGCGACGACCTGATCCATCCGGACCTGCCCGGCAACAAATGGCGCAAGCTCGCCCCCAATCTCCGGGCCGCCGCGGGCCGCACGGTGCTGACCTTCGGCGGGGCGTACTCGAACCACCTCAGGGCCACGGCCGCCGCCGGACGCCTGCTGGGCTTCCCCACCGTCGGCGTGGTGCGGGGGGACGAGCTGGCCCACCGTCCCCTCAACCCGTCCCTCGCGCGGTGCTCGGCCGACGGCATGCGTCTGCACTTCGTGGACCGCGCCACCTACCGCGCGAAGACCTCCCCGGACGTCCTGGAGAGCCTGCTGAGCCTCTTCGGGGACTGCGTGGTCGTCCCGGAGGGCGGCAGCAACGCTCTCGCCGCACAGGGCTGCACAGAGCTCGGCCGCGAGTTGCGCGGCGAGGCCGGAACCGTGGCGGTCGCCTGCGGCACCGGCGGCACCCTGGCGGGGCTGGCCGCCGGACTCGGCCCGCGGCAGCACGCCCTGGGCGTCCCCGTCCTGCGGGGCGGCTTCCTGGGAGACGCGGTGCGCGGCCTCCAGCGGGAGGCGTTCGGCGGCCCGGCCGGGAGGTGGTCGCTGGACGAGCGCTTCCACTTCGGCGGTTACGCCCGCACGCCCCCGGAGCTCCACGCCTTCGCCGACGACTTCGAGGACCGGCACGGCCTGCCCGTCGAGCGGCTCTACGTGGCCAAGCTCCTGTACGGGCTGACCGTGCTGGCCGGCGAGGGCGCCTTCGCCCCGGGGTCCACGGTCACCGCGGTCGTCACCGGCCGCCCCGAACCGGCCGCCGGAGACGGTCACGCGTCGTCCGACTCCCGGTAGGCGGCCGCCTCCTCCAGGTCCAGCCGCCGCAACAGGGCACGCAGCATCTCGTCGTCGATCCGCCGTGCGTCCCGGAGCTGCACGAAGACGGCCCGCTCGGCGGCGATCATGTCCCTGGCCAGCCGGCGGTAGGTGTCGTCCGCCGACTCCCCGGTGACCGGGTTGGGCGCGCCGAGCCTCTCCCACACGGCGTTGCGGCGGCGCTCCATGACGGCGCGCAGCCGTTGGACGAGCGGGTCGGGGAGTTCGTTGCGCGGGTCCTCCAGAAGCTCCGCGAGGCGCGTGTCGGCCGCCGTGGAGGCCTCGCTCTGCGCCTGCGCCTCGGCCAGCGTGTCGGCGCGCGCGCTGCGCTCCGGGAGCTTCAGCACCCGCACCAGGAGGGGCAGGCTGAGGCCTTGGACGACCAGCGTGCCGATGACGGTCGTGAAGGTCAGGAACAGCACCAGGTTGCGCGCGGGGAAGTCCTCCCCGTCGTGCATGGCCACGGGGACGGAGAAGGCGATGGCCAGGGAGACGACGCCCCTCATCCCGGCCCAGCCGACGATCAGGGTCGAGTTCAACGCGGGCGCCCCCTCGCGTTCCCTGATCCGCCTGAAGAGCCAGGGCGGCAGATAGGTCGCCGGGAACACCCAGACGAAACGCACCACGACCACGGCCACGAACACGAGTACGGCGTAGCCGAGGGCCTCGGCCACACCGTACGAACCCAGCCCCCTGAGCACGAACGGAAGCTGCAGCCCGATGAGCGCGAAGACCGCGGACTCCAGGATGAACGCGACCATCTTCCAGACCGCCGCCTCCTGGAGGCGCGTCGCGAAGTCGACCTGCCAGGAGCGGTGCCCCAGGTAGAGGGCGACGACGACCACGGCGAGAACCCCGGAGGCGTGCACCCGTTCCGCGGCCGCGTAGGCGACGAAGGGGATCAGCAGCGACAGGGTGTTCTGGAGCAGTGCCTCCTTGAGGTGCGTGCGCAGCCAGTGCAGCGGCACCATCAGCAGCAGGCCGACGACGATGCCGCCGCCCGAGGCCAGGAGGAACTCACCGATCCCGGCGCCCCAGCTCATGCCCTCGCCGACGGCTGCCGCGACGGCCACCTTGAAGGCGGTGATCGCGGTGGCGTCGTTCACCAGGGACTCACCCTGGAGGATCGTGGTCACCCGTCCGGGCAGACCGACCCTGCGGGCGATCGCGGCGGCCGTGACGGCGTCGGGCGGGGCGACGACCGCACCGAGCACCAGGGCGGCGGTGAGCGGCAGATCCGGCACGAGGAGATAGGCCAGCCAGCCCACGGCGACGGTCGCGAAGAGCACGTACCCCACGGAGAGCAGGGCGACCGGCCGCAGATTGGCCCGCAGGTCGAGGTACGAGCTGTCGACCGCCGCCGTGTACAGCAGCGGCGGGAGCAGCAGGGGCAGCACGACGTGCGCGTCCAGCGTGTAGGCCGGGACCCCCGGCAGGTACGAGGCCAGCAGGCCCGCGGCGACCAGCAGCAGCGGTGCGGGGACCGGGGTCCTGCGGGCGGCGCCCGCGACCGCCGCGCTGACCGCGATGAGCGCCACCAGCGGCAATGCGTCCATCTCACCGTCCTCACATCCGACGTAACGTGGCCATCATGAGCGAGTGCCTCCACGTATCCGAACTGCCGCGCCCCGAGCCCGTCCCGCTCGACGACACCTGTCCCGAGTGTCTGGCCGCGGGCACCCATCCCGTGCAGCTGCGACTCTGCCTGACGTGCGGGCACGTCGGATGCTGCGATTCCTCGCTCCTGAAGCACGCCACGGCGCACTTCGAGGCGACCGGGCATCCGGTGATGCGCAGCTTCGAATCCGCGGAGAGCTGGCGCTGGTGCTTCGCGGACGGTTCGATCGTCTGACGCCTGGGTACGTCAAACCGGCGCCGGTTCTTCGCAATTGACCGCCGCAGACCCCTAGCCACTGTGTGTACTCATATGCCTACCATGAGTAACTATGAGGTTGCGGTCTCGGCGACACGGCATCATGGGTCGCGACAGCGTCGCCGAGCCACAGGACCGACGACGGACCGCATGGCCCCGGGGACTCGTCCCGGAGCCTCGAACGAGTTTGTGCCACCTTGGAGGTGAGGGTGTCCCAGATCGCAGGCGAGCCCGGGAACCAGGACTTCGTAGAGGTCCGGCTGCCCGCTGCGGGTGCCTACCTGTCCGTGCTGCGTACGGCCACGGCCGGCCTCGCAGCACGCTTGGACTTCACTCTCGACGAGATCGAGGATCTCCGCATCGCGGTCGACGAGGCCTGCGCGATCCTGCTCCAGCAGGCCGTGCCGGGCTCCGTCCTCAGCTGCGTGTTCCGCCTCGTCGGCGATTCCCTCGAGGTGACCGTCTCGGCCCCCACGACGGACGGCCGCGCACCGGAACGCGACACCTTCGCCTGGACGGTGCTCTCCGCACTGGCCGGCAAGGTCGACTCCACGGTCGCCGACGACCGTACGGTCAGCATCAGCCTCTACAAACAGCGCGGCGCGGGACCCGGGCCGGCGTGAGCGACGGGAACGGGGACGGTCCTGTGCGGGACGAGACGATCCGGTCGGGGGCGGTGCGCCCGGCGGCCCTTCCGGAGCAGCAGGCCCGGCCCCATCCGGAGGGCGGGGCGGACGGTGCGGACGGAACGCAGGGCCGTCCGGTGGCGGCGGAGCAGTCGCAGGCGGAGCGGGCGGGCCAGATGAGCGAGCACGGGCACCACGATCCACACGACCGCAGCGGAGCGCGTGCGCTCTTCATCGAGCTCCGGGAGCTGCCCGACGGCTCGGCGGAGAGGGCCGAGCTGCGCAACCGGCTGGTGCGGATGCACCTGCCGCTCGTGGAGCACCTGGCCCGAAGGTTCCGCAACCGCGGGGAGCCGCTGGACGACCTGACCCAGGTCGCCACGATCGGCCTGATCAAGTCGGTGGACCGGTTCGACCCGGACCGCGGCGTCGAGTTCTCGACGTACGCGACCCCCACGGTCGTCGGCGAGATCAAGCGCCACTTCCGGGACAAGGGCTGGGCGGTCCGGGTGCCCCGGCGCCTCCAGGAGCTGCGGCTGTCACTGACCACGGCCACCGCCGAGCTCTCCCAGCAGCACGGCCGCTCCCCCACCGTGCACGAGTTGGCGGAGCGCCTGGGCATCTCCGAGGAGGAGGTGCTGGAGGGGCTGGAATCGGCCAATGCCTACAGCACTCTCTCGCTGGACGTCCCGGACACCGACGACGAGTCGCCGGCGGTCGCGGACACGCTGGGATCCGAGGACGAGGCACTGGAGGGCGTCGAGTACCGGGAGTCGCTCAAGCCGCTGCTGGAGGACCTCCCGCCGCGCGAGAAGAGGATCCTGCTGCTGCGCTTCTTCGGCAACATGACCCAGTCGCAGATCGCGCAGGAGGTCGGCATCTCCCAGATGCACGTCTCCCGCCTCCTCGCCCGCACGCTGGCCCAGCTGCGCGAGCGGCTGCTCGTCGAGGAGTAGCCGCCGGACGACGCCCCGGGGATGCGGCAGAGGCTGCCGCCGGGCGACGCCCCGGGGATGCGGCAGAGGCTGCCGCCGGGCGACGCCCCGGGGATGCGGCGGGGACTGCCGCCCGACCACGTCCCCGGGAGCCGGTGGGACGAACAGACCCGGACGTCAGGCGTCGGGGGTCGTCCGCGGCCCCCGGATGCCCAGCGCCCGCGTGGTGGCAGGGTCGAGCACCAGCACGAGCGCCGTCACGGCGACGGCGGCGAGGACGATCCCGGTGGGGATCAGCGCGCCCTGGGCCCGCAGCAGCGTCCAGGCCACCGGCAGCGCCATGAGCTGGGTGATGAGTGCGGGACCCCGGCTCCAGCTGCGCCGCCGCAGCAGCCCGCGAGCGGCGAACAGCGGGATCAGGCCGAGCGCGACCAGCGTGAGTCCGCCCATCTCGGCCTGCTGGATGTTGTCGGGGCTCCCGAAGAGACCGACGGCCAGCATGTAGATCCCGCCGACGACGAGCGCGGCACCTTCGAGCGCGTTGAGTGCGGCCAGGGCGGCGATCCGGCCCGGCTTCTCCGGGCCGGCCGAGGGCGACGGAGAGGGCGTGTTCTGCTGAGTGCTCACGTCCTTCAGATTCGCATCCCGCCCCGCCGATCGCGAAGCCGGGGCCGCGGCGGACGCGCCACCGGGAGCCCGTCACTCCGCGTGACCGGCCGTGGACCCACTGGATCAGGACTTCAGGGCGCTTCCGCGCGGTAGGTACTCTGGCGGACATGCGCGCACTCCTCGTGGTCAACCCAGCTGCCACCACTACCAGTGCGCGGACCCGCGACGTACTGATCCACGCCCTGGCGAGCGAGATGAAGATCGAGGCCGTGACCACGGAGTACCGCGGCCACGCCCGGGACCTGGGGCGACGGGCCGCGGACTCCGACGACATCGACCTGGTGGTCGCCCTCGGGGGCGACGGCACGGTCAACGAGGTGGTCAACGGACTGCTGCACGCCGGCCCCGATCCCGAGGGCCTGCCGAGCCTCGCCGTGGTCCCCGGCGGCTCCACCAACGTCTTCGCCCGGGCCCTGGGCATCCCCAACGACGCCGTCGAGGCGACGGGCGCCATCCTGGACGCCCTCGCCGACCGCAGCGAGCGCACGGTGGGCCTCGGCCTCGCGGCCGGGACTCCGGGTACGGCGGACGAGGCCGTCCCGGGACGCTGGTTCACCTTCTGCGCGGGGCTCGGTTTCGACGCCGGCGTCATCGGCCGGGTCGAACAGAAGCGCGAGCGGGGCAAGCGGTCGACGCACGCGTTGTACGTGCGCCAGGTACTCCGTCAGTTCATGGACGATCCGCACCGGCGCAACGGGCTCATCACCCTGGAGGTGCCCGGCCAGGACCCGGTCACCGACCTCGCGCTGTCGATAATCTGCAACACCGCACCCTGGACCTACCTGGGGAACCGTCCCATATACGCCTCCCCGAAGGCCTCCTTCGACAGCGCCCTGGACGTCCTCGCCCTGAAGCGCCTCTCGACCCCGGCCGTGACCCGGTACGCCACCCAGCTGCTCACTTCCAGCCCCGAGAAGGGCCCGCACGGCAAGCACGCCGTCTCCCTGCACGACCTCACGGACTTCACCTTGCATTCAAAGGCCCCACTGCCCTTCCAGATGGACGGTGACCACCTGGGGCTGCGTACGAGCGTGACGTTCACAGGCGTACGCCGTGCACTGCGTGTGATTGTGTGAGTGGAAGCGGCGAAAGTCCTTTAACTCGAACGTTTGGGCTGGCCCCCACCCCTTAGAAGTACGGCTGTGACCTAGTCGACACCGAGGAATCAAAAAAAACTTTCCAGAAGGGGTTGTATCCGCCGCCGAGGTTTGCGAATCTCTACATGGCGATCGGGACGGCCCGCAACATCGGCCTCCACTGAGAGCCAGAACCCCTCCTCACCACAACAGGACCACATCCAGTTCATCTGGGCGTCGGACCTTCGTCTGTGGAGGGATTCGTGAAAGCGTTCACATTCACAAGCATCAGCATGTAATACCAAGGAGAGGTAGCAGCCATGGACTGGCGTCACAACGCCGTTTGTCGTGAGGAAGACCCCGAGCTGTTCTTCCCCATCGGCAACACCGGTCCTGCGCTGCTGCAGATCGAGGAAGCCAAGGCCGTCTGCCGTCGCTGCCCCGTCATGGAGCAGTGCCTGCAGTGGGCGCTCGAGTCCGGCCAGGACTCCGGCGTCTGGGGTGGCCTCAGCGAGGACGAGCGCCGCGCAATGAAGCGCCGCGCCGCTCGCAACCGGGCGCGTAACGCCAGCGCCTGACCGACGCCCCCCGCACGACGAGCCTCAGCCCGGCGGCGCGTACAGAGCGTACGCACAGCCCCGCCTTCGAGTCGCAGCGCGCAGTACCCCCGAAGCGCATCGCACCGTGAGCACCACGCAGTGGGCCCGGACCGTCACCACGGTCCGGGCGCACTGCTCTGTGTCGACGAGTTCACGAAGGTTGACGGCAGTTCACGACGGCGGCCGGGTGACCGGCCCCGCTACTTGTCGTTCCGTACGGGGACGTCCAGCACCACCTGCGTGCCGCGCCCGGGTGCCGGAACCATCCCGAAGGTCCCGCCCAGTTCACCCTCCACCAGGGTCCGCACGATCTGGAGTCCCAGATTTCCGGCCCGCTGGGGATCGAACCCCTCGGGCAGCCCGCGCCCGTCGTCCGTCACGGTGATCAGCAGCCGCCCCTCGGCCGGCGACCCGCCGCGCACCGCCGCCACCTCGACGGTGCCGTGTTCCGCGACGGTGAACGCGTGCTCCAGCGCGTTCTGCAGCACCTCGGTGAGCACCATCGAGAGCGGAGTGGCAACCTCCGCGTCAAGGATCCCGAAGCGCCCCGTGCGGCGGCAATCGACCTTCCCGGGCGAGATCTCGGCGACCATCGCGATCACCCGGTCGGCGATCTCGTCGAACTCGACCCGCTCGTCCAGATTCTGGGACAGCGTCTCATGGACGATGGCGATCGAACCGACGCGCCGCACGGCCTCGTTGAGGGCCTCACGGCCGCGCTCGGAGTCCATCCGGCGCGCCTGGAGACGCAACAGGGCGGCCACCGTCTGGAGGTTGTTCTTCACCCGGTGGTGGATCTCCCGGATGGTGGCGTCCTTCGTGATCAGTTCCCGCTCACGGCGCCGGAGTTCCGTGACGTCCCGGAGCAGCACCAGCGAACCGATGCGCACCCCCTTGGGCTTGAGCGGGATCGCGCGCAGCTGGATGACTCCGCCCGCGCCCTCCACCTCGAACTCCCGCGGCGCGTAACCGCTCGCAACCTTGACGAGCGCCTCGTCCACCGGGCCGCGCGACGGGGCGAGTTCGGCGGTCGTCGCGCCGAGATTGTGGCCGACGAGGTCCGAGGCGAGTCCGAGCCGGTGGTAGGCGGAGAGACCGTTGGGGCTGGCGTACTGCACGACCCCGTCGGCGTCGAGCCTGATCAGCCCGTCACCCACGCGCGGCGACGCGTCCATGTCGACCTGCTGGCCGGGGAACGGGAAGGACCCGGCGGCGATCATCTGGGCCAGGTCGGAGGCGGACTGGAGGTAGGTGAGTTCCAGCCTGGACGGCGTGCGCACGGTGAGGAGATTGGTGTTCCGGGCGATGACCCCGAGGATCCGGCCCTCCCTCCGTACGGGGATGGACTCCACCCGGACGGGCACCTCCTCCCGCCACTCCGGGTCCCCCTCGCGCACGATGCGGCCCTCGTCCAGGGCGGCGTCCAGCAGCGGCCGGCGGCCGCGCGGCACGAGGTGGCCGACCATGTCGTCCTGATAGGAGGTGGGGCCCGTGTTGGGCCGCATCTGCGCCACGGACACGTAGCGGGTCCCGTCGCGGGTGGGCACCCACAGGACGAGGTCGGCGAAGGACAGGTCGGAGAGCAGCTGCCACTCCGAGACCAGCAGATGGAGCCACTCGAGGTCGGTGTCACTGAGGGCTGTGTGCTGGCGGACCAGATCGTTCATGGAGGGCACACGTGCGAGCGTACCTGTGGAGACGAGCAGGTTCCGAACCGTTCGGCCCGCGCACACGTGACACTGTGAGGGGGCGGACCCGTAGGGGAGAATGTCCACGCACACGGATGGACACGCCCTAATGGTCTAGTCCACAATGCACCACGTAGGGGTACGACGGTCAAAACCTGTCCCCTGCGCGACAGACCTCCGCTCTCCCCGCACAGGAGAGCGGACCGAGGTATCCGGCGCTCTCTGCCCTGACTGCGCCGGTGCCTCCAGTGGCCGGAGGCACCGCACACCGCCGGCCAGGTAGCTCCGGGCTGCGGTGCCGGACGGGCTGAGGGTCCCGTCCCGGCGCCGCGGCCCGCGGGTGTTTCCGGGGGCGTTCCCCCCTCGCGGACGGAGCCGTCCGCCGACAGGGCGACAAGCTGTGACGCACACGCGGACGGTTCACCTCCGGGCCGCCTCGTTCTGCTAGATTGGGCCCATAGATTGGTCTATACCACATGACGCCACTCTCCAGATCGGCAGGCACAGCGTGGAAGTTGTCATCGTCCCGGACGCCAAGGCAGGCGGCGAACTCATCGCGGAGGCCATCGCGGCCCTGCTGAGCCGCAAGCCCGACGCCCTGCTCGGCGTTGCCACCGGCTCGACCCCGCTGCCCGTCTACCAGGCCCTGACGGCGAAGGTCCGTTCCGGCGCCGTGGACGTGTCGCGCGCCCGCATCTGCCAGCTCGACGAGTACGTCGGACTGCCCGCCGGGCACCCCGAGTCCTACCGCTCGGTCGTGCTGAGCGAGGTCATCGAGCCGCTCGGACTGTCCGAGAAGTCCTTCATGGGCCCGGACGGCACCGCCGAGGACGTCCAGGCGGCCTGCGAGGCGTACGACAAGGCGCTCGCCGAGGCCGGCGGAGTCGACCTCCAGCTGCTCGGTATCGGTACCGACGGGCACATCGGTTTCAACGAGCCGTGCTCCTCGCTCGCCTCCCGGACCCGCATCAAGACGCTGACCGAGCAGACCCGCGTCGACAACGCGCGCTTCTTCGACGACGACATCGAGCAGGTGCCCCGCCACGTCATCACCCAGGGCATCGGCACCATCCTGGAGTCCCGCCACCCGATCCTGCTGGCCACCGGCGAGGGCAAGGCGGAGGCGGTGGCCAGGACCGTCGAGGGCCCGGTCGCCTCGATCGTGCCGGCGTCGGCACTGCAGCTGCACCCGCACGCCACGGTCGTGGTCGACGAGTCGGCCGCCTCGAAGCTGAAGCTGGCGGACTACTTCCGCGCCACCTACGCGGCGAAGCCGCGGTGGCAGGGCCTGTAGAGCCCTCCCCGTACGCGTGAGGGCCGGGCCACCGCACAGGTGGCCCGGCCCTCACGCTTCACGCCTCCGGGGGCTCAGGCACCCGTGCCCGTGATCGCCTCCGCGGCGGCGACGCCGCACACCCGGGCGGCGCCGTAGGTGGCGATGTGCGGCGCGCCCCGGGGCGGCGCCTCGGGCAGACCCATCTCGACCACGACGGTGTCGGGTCGGGCCGCCAGCACGGCGTCCAGCGCCGCGCTCATCCACGCGTGGCGGTGGACGTCACGGACGACGGCGACGATGCGCCGCTCCCCCGCCGCCCTCAGCACGTCGTCGGCCGGCGACGCGCTGCCGGCGCCGTAGGTGTCCGTCTCGGTCCCGGGCAGTATCCGCGACAGCTCGGCCGCGACGCCCCAGGGCGTCTCGGCGCCGACCGCGATGTTGGCGACCGGGGTGAACGCCGCGACGTACGGCGGCTCGGTGAGCGGCTCGGCGGTCCCCGTGACGGTCACGGCCCGGCGTGCCGCGACGAGTCCGATACCGGCTCCGGCGCCGGGCGCGGTCCCCTCCTGCATGTCCGCGCCCGGCTCCGGGGCAGCCCCCCTGACCCTCTGCGTCCAGGACGCGAGGGCCCGTACGCGTGCGGCCGCGTCCGCCAGCCGCTCCTCGGGCAGTTCACCGCTCCGTACCGCCGCCACCAGCGCGTCGCGCAGCCGCAGCACGGTCTCCTCGTCGGCCAGCCCGCCGCCGACACAGATGGCGTCGGCGCCCGCGGCGATCGCGAGGACGGATCCGCGCTCGATGCCGTACGTGCCCGCGATGGCGTCCATCTCCATGCCGTCGGTGACGATCAGCCCCTCGTAGCCCAGCTCCTCGCGCAGCAGGCCGGTGAGGATCTGCGGGCTCAGGGTCGCCGGACGCGTCGGGTCGAGTGCGGGAAGCAGGATATGTGCACTCATCACTGATTTGGAACCCGCCGCGATGGCGGCCCGGAAAGGCACCAGCTCACGGGCGTGCAGGGTGTCCAGGTCCACATCGATGCGGGGCAGCGAGTGGTGCGAGTCGACCGCGGTGTCGCCGTGCCCGGGGAAGTGCTTGGTGCAGGCGGCGACGCCGGCGGCCTGGAGCCCCTCCACGTACGCGGCGGTGTGCCGGGCCACGAGCCCGGTGTCGGCGCCGAAGGAGCGCACGCCGATGACCGGGTTGGCCGGGTTGGAGTTGACGTCCGCGGACGGCGCCCAGTTGAGGTTGACCCCGCATTCGGCCAGCCGGCGGCCGAGCTCGCGGGCGACGGCCCTGGTCAGGTCCAGGTCGTCGACGGCGCCGAGGGCGAAGTTGCCGGGGAAGGAGGAGCCGCTGCCGACCTCCAGCCGGGTGACGTCGCCGCCCTCCTCGTCGATCGCGACGAGGACGTCGTCCCGCTCGGCCCGCAGCCGGGCGGTGAGCGCGGCGAGCTGCTCGGGAGAGTGGATGTTCCGGCCGAACAGCCCGACGGAGGCCAGGCCTTCGCCGACCCTGCGCAGGAGCCAGTCGGGGGCGCTCGTGCCGGTGAAGCCCGGCTGGAGGACGGCGAGCGCGTCGCGGGTGACGGTGTCCGTGGTGGATACGAGGGTGGTCATGGGGCTGCGTTATCCCTTCACGGCGCCGGAGGTGAGCCCCGTAGCCATCTTCCCCTGGATGATCATGAAGAAGATGACGACCGGGATGGAGATGAGCGTGGACGCCGCCATCAGTGCGCCGTAGTCCGTTCCGCGCTCCGTGGTGAAGGTCATCAGCCACACGTTGAGCGTGTACTTGGAGTTGTCGTTGATCAGGATGTACGCGAAGAGGTACTCGTTCCACGCGTTGACCAGCGCGAAGATGGACGCGGCCGCGAGGCCGGGCGCCAGCAGCGGGAAGATGACCCGGCGGAAGGCCCCCATGCGGGTACAGCCGTCCACCATGGCGGACTCCTCGAGCTCCACCGGGATGTTGATGACGAACCCGCGGATCATGATGGTCGCGAACGGCAGCGTGGACACCAGGTAGACGACGATGAGTCCCCAGTACTCGTCGATGCCGCCCAGGGCGTTGAGCTGGAGGTAGATCGGGATCAGCATCGCGGTCGGCGGCAGCATCTGGACGAGGATCATGATCATCATCAGCGCCTTCCGCCCGAAGAAGCGGAAGCGTCCGATCGCGAGCGCCGCGAGGGTCGCGATGATCATCCCGCCGAGGACGGCCGTGACCGAGACGATGAGGCTCGACTGGATCGCCGTGGCGAAGTTGTCCTGCTTCACGGCGCGCGCGAAGTTGTCGAACGTCAGGGAGGACGGCCACAGCGTCTGGTCGTACGACCTGATCTCGTGGTTGGGGCGCAGCGAGCTGACGATCAGCCAGTAGACCGGGAAGGCCATGAGTGCGGCCGTGACCAGCGCCAGGACGTTGTATCCGAGGCGGTGCCGCTTGCGGTCGGGCCTCAGGACCTGGGCAGGCGCGTTCGTGGGCGTGGAGGCGCTCATTCGACCTCTCCCGTCTTGATCAGCTGGCGCAGGTAGTACACGGCGACCCCGGAGAGCATCAGGACGGTGATCAGAGCGATCGCGCTGCCCTGGCTGAAGGAGGTGGACTCGAACGCCTTCGAGAAGGAGTAGAGGCCGAGGGTCTCGTAGTCGGGCTCGGGCTTGTTGCCGCGCAGCAGCCAGATCTGGCCGAACACGTTGAAGTCCCAGATGACCGAGAGCGTGGCGACCATGATGAAGACCGGCTTGATGACCGGCCACGTCACATAGCGGTAGACGCCGAACGCGCTCGCCCCGTCGAGCGAGGCCGCCTCCTCGAGCTCCTTGGGGACCTGGGTGAGGGCCGCGTACATCGTGATCACGACGAACGGGATGGCCCCCCAGACGACCAGGAGCGTGATGATGCCGAAGCCCTGCCAGGGGTCCAGGAACCAGTTGTGGCCGAGCCACCGGTCCTCGTTCCCCGTGATGTCGGCGAGCAGGGTGTTGATCAGGCCGTAGTCGGAGTCGGAGAGCCAGCGGAAGACCGACGCGGCGACCATGAGCGGCATGGACCAGGCGGCGATCAGGGCCACCGTGAGGACGATGCGGACCCAGGCGGAGACCCGGAGCATCATCAGGGCGATCAGGAGTCCGATGCCCATGGTCAGCGCGACGCAGACGGTCATGAAGACGACGGTCCGGCCGACGACCGACCAGAACTCCGGGTCACCGAGGATGTTGGTGAACTGCTCGAAGCCGACCCACGGGGTCTCGCCGTTGCCCCAGAGGGCCGCCCGCCCCAGGTCCTGGAAGGACATGATCACGGTCTTGATCAGCGGGTAGACGTAGACGGCGGCGATCGCCAGGATCGCCGGCAGGATCAGGAAGTAGGGAAGGAGTTCCCCCTTCTTCCTCCGCCTCTTCGGGCGTGGCCCGGCGGCTTCCTGCCCGGAGGGCGAGCTCCCGGTCTTCTCCGGGACACGCGGTACGGGGACCGGTGGACCGGCGGCCTTGGTGTCGGCAGCAGTCACGTGACTGACCTTCCATCGGGACTCCAGGGGTCTCCACCCTGGAGTCACGGCGTTCTCAACCTAAGAAAGGGACGGGGGCCCGGTGTCGGCCGGGCCCCCGCCTGGAGAGCCGAAGGCTCGTGACTACTTGTTGATCAGCTCGTTGATCTTGTCGTCAGCCTTCTTGGCGGCGTCGGCCACCGAGGTGCCCTTGAGGATCTCCAGGAGCATGTTCTCCAGGACCTCCTCCTTCTCGACGGAGGTCCAGCCCGGCGCGATCGGCGTGAACCAGGCGTCCGGCACGGCGTTGGCGACGGCGGCCGTCTCCGGCTTGGACTTCAGCGGCTCGAGCTGCTTCTCGTTGTTCGGGAGGATGTTCTTGGAGGTGAGGACCTCCTGCGACTTCTCGCTGGTGAAGAGCGAGACCCACTCCTCACCCAGGTCGGCGACCTTGGACTTGGCGGTCACCGCGAGGTCCGAGCCGCCGATGAAGGACGGGAGGGCCTTGCCGTCCGGACCGGGCATGCCGGCCGTGGCGATCTTGCCCTCGAGCTTCGGGTTGCCGTTGTTGGCGCCGTCGACGACGGAGCCGGCCTCCCAGCCGTTGCCGTAGAGCAGGGCCGCCTTCTCGTTGGCCATGACGTTGGCGTGGTCCTGCTCGTCCTTGGTCTGGTCGGCCTTGTTGTACTTCTTGACCAGGTTGACGAAGTGCTCGATGCCCTTCTGGGACTCGGGAGCGGAGAGGTTGCCCTTCCACTCCTTCGTGCCCTCGTCGTACTCGGCGATCGAGCCGCCGTAGGCCGCGACGTAGGACATGGCCGCGTACCAGTAACGGCCCGGCAGGTAGAGGGACGAGAAGCGCTTGTCCTTCTTGTTGTACTCGGCCGAGACCTTGTCGAGCGCCGTGAGCAGCTCGTCCTCGGTCTGCGGGAGGGCGTCGCTGCCGGTGCCCTTCTTGAACATGTCCTTGTTGTAGATCGCGACACGGGCGCCCGCGTAGTAGGGCACGCAGAACTGCTTGCCCTCGAAGGTGCAGGTGTCCTTCAGACCCTTGATCCAGGTGTCCGAGTTGTCGTACTTCTTGGGGTCGATCTCGGCCAGGGCGCCGTTGAGGATGTACTGCATGGTCTCGGTGTTGCCGAGCTCGACGACGTCCGGGAACTTGTCGCCGCCGAGGGCCGTGTCGAGCTTCTTGGCCTTGTCCGCCCACTGCTGGTACTGGACGTCGACCTTGACCTTGGGGTACTTCTTCTTGAACTGCGCGTTGACGTCCTTGACCAGTTCCGGCCAGGTGCTCTGCGCGTCGACCATGAGCCAGACCGTCAGGCTCTCGGTACGGTCCTTCGGGTCCTTCGAGGCGTTGTCACTACTGTCCCCACCACACGCCGCGATTCCGGTCATCATCGCTGCGACGCCTACTGCCGCAATGAGCTTGCGCTTCATGCCACACCCTCCTCAGGGATACCAGCAACCCCCCGCCCACCGCGAAGACGTACGCCGGCGCTACCTGTGGGGCTGGGACCTGGTCTTTAATGGTTTAGACCAGTACCGGGAGCTTGGCCTAGACCTTTAGGGGTGTCAAGGGTGTATAAGAAGTGCACTCGCGTCCGTTATCGGACCGACACCTGAGGGAGGGCGACGAGCCGTGACCGGACCGTGCCACCATGTGAGCCGCGACAGACGGAGGAGCCGGTGACGGCAGCAACGCAGCAGTCGGGAAGGCGGGCCATGGGCGCCGACGGGGACAGAGTGACGAGCGAGACCGGTGCGGGTGCGCGTACGGCACGCGTCCCGAAGTACTACCGGCTCAAGCGCCATCTCCTCGACATGACGGGCACCATGCCGCCCGGCACCCCGGTGCCGCCCGAGCGGACCCTGGCAGCGGAGTTCGACACCTCGCGCACCACGGTGCGCCAGGCCCTCCAGGAACTGGTGGTCGAGGGCCGGCTGGAGCGCATCCAGGGCAAGGGCACCTTCGTGGCCAAGCCGAAGGTCTCCCAGGCCCTGCAACTCACCTCCTACACAGAGGACATGCGCGCCCAGGGACTGGAACCCACCTCCCAGCTGCTGGACATCGGGTACGTGACGGCGGACGACACGCTCGCCGGGCTGCTGGACATCACCACGGGCGGGCGGGTGCTGCGGATCGAGCGGCTCCGGCTCGCCAGCGGTGAGCCGATGGCCATCGAGACCACGCACCTCTCGGCCAAGCGCTTCCCCGCGCTGCGCCGTTCGCTGGTGAAGTACACCTCGCTCTACACCGCCCTGGCCGAGGTGTACGACGTCCGGCTCGCCGAGGCCGAGGAGACCATCGAGACCTCGCTCGCGACGCCGCGCGAGGCGGGGCTGCTCGGCACGGACGTGGGCCTGCCGATGCTCATGCTGTCCCGGCACTCGATCGACGGTGGCGGTGAACCGGTGGAGTGGGTGCGCTCGGTCTACCGGGGCGACCGGTACAAGTTCGTGGCCCGCCTGAAGCGTCCCACCGACTGAGACGTCTCTGGACCTCCGGCGCGCGACCGATCCCCCTGTCCCCCCAGGGGGATCAGTCATTTCGGGCGACACCGGACCGTTGCAGGACCGCAATGCGGACGGGGGGTGACGGTGACCGGGCCTCTCGCCTAGATTTCCTGCGCATTACACCAGGTGATCAGCGAGGGGACGGAGTCGCCACATGTCAGAGGAAACCGATGCGCACCCACCGACAGCAACGACAGCACCGACGGTGACACCCGCCAGGGTGGTCATCGCACTCTGCCTGATCGCCCCGTTCGTGGCGATGCTCTGGGTGAGCTCGTACGCGAAGGTCGAACCGACCTTCATCGGCATCCCGTTCTTCTACTGGTACCAGATGCTGTGGGTGCTCGTCTCGACCGCGCTGACCATGATCGCGTACAAGCTGTGGCAGCGTGACCAGCGCGCCCGCAAGGGAGGTGCGTCCGCGTGAAGGACGGCGTCAACGGCGTAGCACTCACCGTATTCATCTTCTTCTTCCTGGCCGTCACGGTCATCGGATTCATGGCCGCACGCTGGCGCAAGGCCGAGAACGAGGCGAGCCTCGACGAATGGGGCCTGGGCGGGCGGTCGTTCGGCACCTGGGTCACCTGGTTCCTGCTCGGCGGCGACCTCTACACGGCGTACACCTTCGTCGCGGTGCCCGCGGCGATCTACGCGGCGGGCGCGGCCGGCTTCTTCGCCGTCCCCTACACGATCCTCGTGTACCCGCTGATCTTCACCTTCCTGCCGCGCCTGTGGTCCGTCTCGCACAAGCACGGCTACGTCACCACCTCGGACTTCGTCCGGGGCCGCTTCGGCTCGAAGGGGCTCTCGCTGGCGGTCGCCCTCACCGGCATCCTCGCCACGATGCCGTACATCGCGCTCCAGTTGGTCGGCATCCAGGCCGTGCTGGACGTCATGGGCGTCGGCGGCGGCGAGAACACGCACTGGTTCATCAAGGACCTGCCGCTGCTGATCGCGTTCGCCGTCCTCGCCGCGTACACGTACTCCTCGGGGCTGCGCGCACCCGCGCTCATCGCGTTCGTCAAGGACGGCCTGATCTACCTGGTCATCGCGGTGGCCATCATCTACATCCCGATAAAGCTCGGCGGCTTCGACGACATCTTCGCCAAGGCGGGCGAGGCCTTCTCCGCGAAGAACGACGCCGCCGGCAAGCCCGTCGCGGGCCTCGTCCCGGGCGACATGGGCCAGTGGGGCTACGCCACGCTGGCACTCGGCTCGGCGCTGGCGCTCTTCATGTATCCCCACTCGATCACGGCGACGCTCTCCAGCCGCAGCCGTGAGGTGATCCGGCGCAACACCACGATCCTGCCGCTGTACTCGCTGATGCTCGGTCTGCTCGCCCTGCTCGGCTTCATGGCGATCGCCGCCGGGATCAAGGTCGACAACGGCCAGCTCGCGATTCCCCAGCTGTTCGAGAACATGTTCCCCGACTGGTTCGCCGGCGTGGCCTTCGCCGCGATCGGCATCGGCGCCCTCGTGCCCGCCGCGATCATGTCGATCGCCGCCGCGAACCTCTTCACCCGCAACATCTACAAGGACTTCATCAAGCCCGACGCCACCCCGGCCCAGGAGACCAAGGTCTCCAAGCTGGTCTCGCTGCTGGTGAAGGTCGGCGCGCTCGCCTTCGTCCTGACCATGGACAAGACGGTCGCGATCAACTTCCAGCTGCTGGGCGGCATCTGGATCCTCCAGACGATGCCGGCGCTGGTGGGCGGCCTGTTCACCCGGTGGTTCCACCGCTGGGCACTGATCGCGGGCTGGGCGGTCGGCATGATCTACGGCACGGTGGCCGCCTACGGCGTCGCCAGCCCGACCCAGAAGCACTTCGGCGGGTCCTCCAAGGAGATCCCGGGTATCGGCGAGATCGGCTACATCGGTCTCACCGCGTTCGTGCTGAACGTCGTCGTGGTGGTCGTGCTGACCTTCGTCCTCAACGCGGTGAAGGCCCCGGCAGGCATCGACGAGACGTCCCCGTCCGACTACACCGCGGACGTGGGCGACCCCGGCGTCCAGGAGAAGCTCCCGCCGGCCACGGTGGGCGCGCCGGGAGGTCACTGACCCACGGCGGCTCCCGAGCCCGAGGAGGCCCCGGCAGGGCGAACAGAACCCCTGCCGGGGCCTCTTCGCGCGACCGGCCCCCGACGGTCCCGGTGCCACGGCCGAATCGGGGGAGCGCCGGTCCGGCACTCTGCGGCACACTGCGCCCATGGACGTATCGATCAGACCGATCCGGGCCACGGAGCACCAGGAGCTGGGCGAGATCACCGCCCAGGCGTATCTCGGTGACGGGCTTCTCGACTTCGGCGCCGAAGATCCCTATCTGGAACAGCTCCGCGCCGTGGACCGCCGGGCGGCCGAGGCCGACGTGCTGGTCGCGGTGGGGGCCGACGGCGACGTGCTGGGCGGTGTCGCCTACGTCCCTCCCGGCAGTCCGTGGGCCGACATCGCCGGGGAGGGCGAGGCGGAGTTCCGGATGCTGGCCGTCTCACCGGCCGCCCGTGGACGGGGAGCGGGCGAGGCGCTCGTACGGGCCTGCGTCGACCGGGCGCGGGCCGCGGGAGGCCTCTCCGGGATCGTCCTGTCGACGCATCCGGCCATGCACGGCGCCCACCGGATCTACCGGCGCCTGGGCTTCGCGCGCTCCCCGGAACGGGACTGGAGCCCACTGCCCGGCCGCCCTCCACTCCTCACGTACCGTCTGGATCTCTGACCTTCGCGACACAAGATGTGGGGGCTTCTTCAATCAGCAGCCCCCACATGTATGCTCGACCTCGCTGTCGTCGCAGGGGAATCCGGTGCGAATCCGGAACTGTCCCGCAACGGTGTGATCGGTGCGCTTTTCCGCACCGCGGAGTCCGAGGACCTGTCGACAGCGCGTCCGGCTCGACCGAACCGGACGACGAGACGTCCGGGCTTCGCGGAGAGCCGGTGGACGCCGCGCACCGTGCTGCCCTCTCCGGGTGCCGTGTCCGGCTGCCCCGTATCCGCAGGCCCTGAGCCCAGCGAGGGATAGCCCCAGTGACCATCGCGCCAGCAGACCCGGTTTCAGCCGCGGAACTCGAAGGCCGCACGACCGACGCGCCCGGGACCGCACTCCTGCGGACCCTGACCGGTCTCACCGCCGATCTGCCCGACACCGACCCCGGACGGGTCGCCGCCGCCGCGCTGCGCGGCCGCAACGCGCGGTCGGACGAGGCAGAGCTGAGGTCGCTGGCCACCGAGGCCGCCGCCGGCCTGATCTCCGAGGACCCGGCCTACTCCCGGCTGGCGGCCCGGCTCCTGACTCTGGCCATCGCGGACGAGGCGGCAGGCCAGGGCGCCGTCTCCTTCTCCGCCTCGGTCGCCGTCGGACACCGCGAGGGCCTGATCGCCGACCGCACGGCCGAGTTCGTCACCCTGCACGCGGACGCGCTGGACGCCCTGGTCGACCAGGCGCTCGCCGACGGAGCGGACGACCGCTTCGGCTACTTCGGGCTGCGGACACTGCACAGCCGGTACCTGCTGCGTCACCCGCTCACCCGTGAGGTCGTCGAGACCCCGCAGCACTTCATGCTGCGTGTGGCCGCCGGGCTCGCCGAGGACACCTCCGAGCACGCCCTGGGCGAAGTCGCCGCGCTGTACGGCCTGATGAGCCGGCTCGACTACCTGCCGTCCTCCCCCACCCTGTTCAACTCCGGCACCCGGCACCCCCAGATGTCCTCCTGCTACCTGCTGGACTCGCCCAAGGACGAGCTGGACTCGATCTACGACCGCTACCACCAGGTGGCACGGCTCTCCAAGCACGCGGGCGGCATCGGTCTGTCGTACTCCCGCATCCGCGCCCGGGGTTCACTCATCCGGGGCACCAACGGGCACTCCAACGGCATCGTCCCGTTCCTGAAGACGCTGGACGCCTCGGTCGCCGCGGTCAACCAGGGCGGCCGGCGCAAGGGCGCGGCAGCCGTGTACCTGGAGACCTGGCACGCGGACATCGAGGAGTTCCTGGAGCTCCGCGACAACACCGGCGAGGACCAGCGGCGCACGCACAACCTCAACCTCGCGCACTGGATCCCGGACGAGTTCATGCGCCGCGTCGACGCGGACACCGAGTGGTCGCTGTTCTCTCCCGCCGCGGTCCCCGAGCTGGTCGACCTGTGGGGCGAGGAGTTCGACGCGGCCTACCGGGCGGCGGAGGCCAGGGGACTGGCCCGCAAGACCATGCCGGCGCGTGAGCTGTACGGCCGGATGATGCGGACGCTCGCGCAGACCGGGCAGGGCTGGATGACGTTCAAGGACGCCTCCAACCGAACGGCGAACCAGACCGCCGAGCCGGGCCGCGTGGTGCACTCCTCGAACCTGTGCACGGAGATCCTGGAGGTCACCGACGACGGCGAGACGGCCGTCTGCAACCTGGGTTCGGTCAACCTGGGCGCCTTCGTCGAAGGCGGCTCGATCGACTGGGAGCGGCTGGACGCCACCGTGCGCACCGCCGTGACCTTCCTGGACCGGGTCGTCGACATCAACTTCTACCCCACCGAGCAGGCCGGGCGCTCCAACGCCCGCTGGCGGCCGGTGGGCCTGGGCGCCATGGGCCTCCAGGACGTCTTCTTCCAGCTGCGCCTGCCCTTCGACTCCCCGGAGGCCCGCGCGCTCTCCACGAAGATCTCCGAGCGGATCATGCTCGCCGCCTACGAGGCGTCCTGCGGCCTCGCGGAGAGGTCCGGCCCGCTGCCCGCCTGGTCCGAGACCCGGGCCGCCCGTGGTGTGCTGCACCCCGACCACTACGACACCGAGCTGAACTGGCCGGAGCGCTGGGACGCCCTGCGCGCCAGGGTCGCGAAGAGCGGGATGCGCAACTCACTGCTGCTCGCCATCGCGCCGACGGCGACGATCGCCTCGATCGCCGGGGTGTACGAGTGCATCGAGCCGCAGGTCTCCAACCTCTTCAAGCGCGAGACGCTCAGCGGCGAGTTTCTCCAGGTCAACGGCTATCTCGTGGCGGAACTGAAGAGGCTCGGCGTCTGGGACGCCCGCACCCGTGAGGCACTGCGCGAGGCGAGCGGCTCCGTCCAGGGCTTCGCCTGGATCCCCGATGACGTGCGGGCGCTGTACCGCACGGCGTGGGAGATCCCGCAGCGCGGCCTGATCGACATGGCGGCGGCCCGTACGCCGTTCCTCGACCAGAGCCAGTCGCTCAACCTGTTCCTGGAGACGCCGACGATCGGCAAGCTCTCCTCGATGTACGCGTACGCCTGGAAGCAGGGGCTGAAGACGACGTACTACCTGCGTTCGCGCCCGGCGACCCGGATCGCCCGCGCGGCGTCGGGCAAGGCCGCCGCCTCCGCCCCCATTCCCGTACAGCAGGCTTCGGCGCCCGACGCGGACGCGATCGCCTGTTCCCTCGAAAACCCCGAGTCCTGCGAGGCCTGCCAGTGATGAGCTCCGACAACGCCAAGAACCTGCTCGACCCGGGCTTCGAACTGACCCTGCGCCCCATGCGCTACCCGGACTTCTACGAGCGCTACCGGGACGCGATCAAGAACACCTGGACGGTGGAGGAGGTCGATCTCCACTCCGACGTCGCCGACCTCGCCAAGCTCTCCCCCGGTGAGCAGCACATGATCGGCCGGCTGGTCGCCTTCTTCGCCACGGGCGACTCGATCGTCTCCAACAACCTGGTGCTGACGCTCTACAAGCACATCAACTCGCCCGAGGCGCGGCTGTACCTGTCGCGTCAGCTGTTCGAGGAGGCCGTGCACGTCCAGTTCTATCTGACGCTGCTCGACACCTATCTGCCCGACCCGGAGGACCGCGCGGCGGCCTTCGACGCGGTCGAGGAGATCCCCTCGATCCGCGAGAAGGCGCAGTTCTGCTTCCGCTGGATGGACTCGGTCGAGAAGATCGAACGCCTGGAGACGAAGGCCGACCGCCGCCGCTTCCTGCTCAACCTGATCTGCTTCGCCGCGTGCATCGAAGGACTGTTCTTCTACGGCGCGTTCGCCTACGTCTACTGGTTCCGCTCGCGCGGTCTGCTGCACGGTCTGGCCACCGGTACCAACTGGGTGTTCCGTGACGAGACGATGCACATGAACTTCGCCTTCGAGGTCGTGGACACCGTCCGCAAGGAGGAGCCGGAGCTCTTCGACGACGAGCTCCAGCAGCAGGTCACCGACATGCTGAAGGAGGCCGTCGAGGCGGAGCTGCAGTTCGGCCGGGACCTGTGCGGTGAGGGGCTGCCCGGCATGAACACCGAGTCGATGCGCCAGTACCTGGAGTGCGTCGCCGACCAGCGGCTCACCCGGCTCGGTTTCCCGGCGCTCTACGGTTCGGAGAACCCCTTCTCGTTCATGGAGCTCCAGGGGGTGCAGGAGCTGACGAACTTCTTCGAGCGGCGGCCCTCCGCGTACCAGGTGGCGGTGGAGGGGTCCGTCGGCTTCGACGACGACTTCTAGACCCTCGCCCAGGACCTCACGTGGGGGCGCCGTGCGGCCGTGACCGGCCGCGCGGCGCCCGCCGTCTCGGGGGATCGCACCTCCCCGCCCCGTTGCGCCTCTCTCAGCGCGCGGTCGATCCGGCGCTCCCTTGCGAGCCCGGCCAGCGCGGGAAGCAGGACGAGGGTGAAAAGTGCGGCTATGGACAGGTAGCTCATGAATGTGTTCATGGCTCCACTGTCGCCCCTCCGAAGCAATCAGAGCAGTGGCAGGACTGTCGCACAGCATCGAATTACTGCCACACTGGCGTCATGCTGAACAATGTCGCCGTCCTGGTGCTCGACGATGTCCACCCCTTCGAACTCGGGGTGCTGTGCGAGGTGTTCGGACTCGACCGCTCCGAGGACGGCCTGCCGGTGCAGGACTTCGCGGTGGTCTCGGCAGAGGGGCGGGCCCTGCGCACCCACGCCGGATTCACGATCAGCACCCCGTACGGACTGGACCGCCTGGCGGAGGCGGACCTCGTCGCCGTGCCGGCCGGCAGCAGCTTCACGGACAGGGAGTACCCCGAGGAGGTCCTCGAAGCCCTGCGCCAGACCGTGGCGCGCGGCGCGCGGGTGCTGAGCGTCTGCTCCGGGGCGTTCGTCCTCGGTGCCGCCGGACTCCTGGACGGCCGCCGCTGCACCACCCACTGGCGGCACTCGGGGACACTCTCCCGGCGCTACCCGAAGGCCGTCGTGGAGCCTGACGTGCTCTACGTCGACGACGGTCCGGTCATCACCTCCGCCGGCACGGCCGCGGGGATCGACGCGGCCCTCCACCTGGTCCGCCAGGCGCACGGGCCCGCCGTCGCGAACGCGATCGCCCGCCGCATGGTCGTCCCCCCGCACAGGGACGGCGGCCAGGCGCAGTACGTGGAGCGTCCACTGCCCCGCACCCGGTGCGACACGGTCGGCGGCACCCTGGCCTGGATGGAGCGCCATCTCGACCAGGAGATGACCGTCGAGCAACTGGCGGAACGGGCCCACATGTCGCCGCGCACCTTCGCCCGCCGCTTCCAGCAGGAGACGGGCACCACGCCCTACCGCTGGCTGCTCCGTCAGCGCGTACTGCTGGCCCAGCACCTGCTGGAGACGTCGGACGAGACCGTGGACATGGTGGCGGGACGGACCGGCTTCGGGAACGCGGCGGCACTGCGCCACCAGTTCGTACGGTCCCTGGGCACGACCCCGAACGCGTACCGCCGCACCTTCCGGGGGCCCTCCGGCCTGACCGAGGTGGCCTGAGAGGAGAGCCCCCGGAGCGGGCGTCAGATACCGCAGCCGGAGGCCGACCAGAAGTGGCTCGGTCCCTGGTTCACGTGGATGTGATCGCTGTGGCCGGCGTAGCCCGGGCCGAGGATGCCGTTGAAGCCGTGGTTGCGGGCCTGCTTGGCGATGGTGCACAGCGAGTGCGGCCCGGCGCCGAGGTCTACGGCGTCGCCGTACAGATGGCGGCTGTTCGTCGCTCCGCCGACCGCCGAGTTGCAGGAGGTGGAGCGGAAGCCGCTGGTGACACGGATGGGCTGGTCACCCAGAGCGTGGCGCAGTGCCTGCAGCTTCCACATGCTGCTCAGCGCGTTGGCCTTGGCCGTGCCGGCGGCTACGGCTCCGCCCGCCCAGGTGCTGTTGCACGTGTTGAGTTCGGGATAGGTGAAGTTGACGGGGGTGCAGTCGTCGTCCTGCAGCGCGTAGAGCTTGGCCTGCGTGGCCGGTCCGGCGATCCCGTCGGCGGCGAGGCCGTACGCGGACTGGAAGCGCTTGACCGCGGCCGTGGTGGCGGGGCCGTACGAGCCGTCGATGGCCAGGACCGAGTTGTATCCGGGATATCCCGCCACCCGGATCTGGAGTTGGGTGACGTCGTTACCGGTGGCGCCGGACGACAGGGTGCGGGTCCAGGTGAAACAGCCGTCGGCCTGCGCGGTGCCGGCCGTGACGACGGCTCCGCCGATGGCGAAAGACATGGTCATGACAAGGCCGAGCAGCAGATGTGCGGTACGTCTGAGCATGGGGATCTCCCTGCACGGTGAGGCGTAGAGGTGAGCGTGGGGACGAGCCTGGCGGACGGGTCGACGCGCGTCAACCACGCGCCGGAGAACACCCGCCGACGAGATCCCTCCGGCCACCCCCACCGGGCACGACCGGGGCATGGGAAAGGGCCCCGCCTTCGGCAGGGCCCTTCTTCGTGCACGCTCAGTCGTTGGGGACGACCTCGTAGCGCGGGGTGCCCTCGGCCATCTGCTTCAGCGCGTCCTTGCGGTCCCGCTTCGAGAGGCGGTCGATGTACAGGTAGCCGTACAGGTGGTCCGTCTCGTGCTGGAGGCAGCGCGCGAAGTAGCCGCTGCCCCGCACCTTCACCGCGTTGCCACGGGCGTCCTGCCCGCGCACGACCGCGTAGTCGGGACGCGCGAGCGCGGCGTACGCCGTCGGCACGGAGAGGCAGCCCTCGTTGGAGTCGTCGAGGTTGCGCTGCTCCGGCGCGAGGTCCTCCAGCACCGGGTTGCAGATGGCTCCGACGTGCCGCACCCCGTCGTCGTCCGGGCAGTCGTAGACGAAGACCTTGCGGTCCACACCGATCTGGTTGGCGGCCAGGCCCACGCCCTCCGCCGTCCGCTGGCTCGCGAACATGTCGTCGATCAGCTGCGCGAGCTCGTCGTCGAACTCGGTGACGTCACTGCACTCCTTGTGCAGGACCGGGTTGCCGACCACCGTGATCGGGCGGGAGGTGCCGCGCTCGCGGTGCGCCGCCTCGCGCGCCTCGCAGTCCTCGGTGTCCACGAGGAATCCCTCGTCGTCCACACCCGCCTGCTGGTCAGTCTCCTGCTGCGACATGTCCGCCGTACGCCTTCCTGCGACCTGAACCCGTGAGTACCGCACCCGCATCGGTGCCCGTACAGCCTACGGGCACCGGTCAGCAGACTTCTTCCAGATCCCGCCACTCACGGCTGTCCGGGCTGTCCGCGACCCAGCCGTCCAGCAACCCGCGCACCAGACCGGCGGGGGCCGCTATGCCGCACTCGCGCTCCGGCACCCACAGGTCGCCGGCGGTGCGGTGCCCGAGGGGGCCCGGGTGGCCCGGCTCGCTGTGGTCGTGCGGATCCTGGTGCTCTCCGTCGCCCTCGTCGCTCTCCATCCGGCTCTCCGAGCACGCGCGGCAGAGCAGCCGCACCGAGGACGACCAGTCCTCGGCGGCGAAACCGGCATCCGAGGCGAGCTGCTCCAGCGCGTCCCGGTCGTCCTCCGTGGCGGCCTCCAGCAGCACCACCCAGGTGGGGACGGGAGAGGGCGCCCACAGCTCGATCTCGTCGAAGACCGGGTAGGACGGGCCGGCGGCCGTGACCCGCTCGCCGTTCGGAACCCCGTCGTGCAGGACGACCTCGCCCCAGCGCCGCCCCGAGGACGGCAGCGGGATCGACAGCACCTCCATCCGTGCCGGATCGAGCCTGCGTCCCCACACGACCTCGGCCTCGCCCTCGGGCGAGAGCCGCACGGCCGCGCTGCCCAGCTCCATGCCCGTGGGCTCGCTGTTGGCCGCGGCGTTGTGCTGCCCGGTGCCCGGCACCTTCAGTCCGTACGCCTGCCAGGCCCGGCGCGCCAGCGGCCAGTCCTGGAGCGCGGTGGCCGCGATCCCGACGTTCCACCAGTCCGGGGCCCCGGACTCACGGTCGAGCAGGGCGACCGCCCGCAGACCCGCGGCCCTCGCCTGCTCCCAGTCGTGCCGGAACTTGTGCAGCAGCGCCAGATTGAACCAGGACTCGGAGAGCCAGGGCTCCAGGTCCGCCGCGCGCGTCAGCAGCGCCCCCGCGTCCTCGTACCGGCCGTCGCCGATCAGCGTGAACGCGCGGTCCGTGGCCTGCCGCCAAGAGGCGGACGGCCTATGCCGTACCTTCCCGAAGATCCTCACGATTCCCGCCTGTCCCGACTGGACACCCTCGTTTTCCGCTCTCCTTCGCATCCAACCATGCCCGGCCGGACGCCCGCTCATTACCCATGGGTTACCCAGCCCCGGCCGGGGCCGGGCCGCCCCGCCCCAGGACTCTGGCCAGCGCCTCCACCACCTGTGGCTGGTAGTCGCGGCCGGTGCCGAGCCTGAGCTGCTCCAGAGCCCCCAGGGGCCCCTTGACGCCTTCCCCGCACAGGTCGTCGTACGCGTTGACCGCGCGGACGATCCTGGCGGCGGTCTGCTGATCCCGGTACGGATCGGCCTGCTGCTCCACCACCCGGGCGACCGCGGGGTCCACGCCGGTCTGACGGACCACCGCTCCCCCCAGCAGCGCGATCCTGCGCTGCTCCGCGGCCGGGAGGACGGCGGTCGCCCCGTCGGCCACCGGGTCGACGAGCGAGAGCTGGCCGATGTCGTGCATCAGCGCCGCGTACTCCAGCACGGTCAGCTCGGGACCCGCCAGCCCCAGCTCCCGCCCGACGGCCGTCGAGAGGTCGGCGACCCTGCGGGCGTGCCCGTGCGGGGTGTAGCCCGCGATCTCCGTGGACCGGGCCAGCGACGCGATGGTCTGCCGGTAGGTCGTGTGGACCGCGGCGTACCGGCGGAACGACACCTGGGTGAGCAGCAGCGGCACGCACAGGACGGGCAGCGCCCACAGTCCCGCGACGGCGACCCCGAGCGCCATGACCGCGCCGGTCGCGCAGACGGCCGAGCCGATGCCGCTGAGCGCGCGGAGCTCGTCACGGAGCTGCGGGCCGTACGGGCGGGCCGTGCCGGCCGCCAGCGCCGCGAGGACGGCGTCGCACAGCGCGGTGAGCATCAGCAGGACGAGCAGGAAGAGTGCGAAGTACGGCCCTTCGCCGAACCAGCGTTCCGACCGGCCCGAATGATGCAGCGGCTGGAAGCACAGGGCGGCGAAGGCCACGGCCAGGATGCGGCGCGCCGCCTGGTCGGGCCCGGGGCCGCTGCCGCGCGCCATGTGCGGCACGGAGGCCAGCAGCTGCGCCGCGACGACGACGGTGACCACCTGGAGGACGCCGTGCGTCGTGTCCTGCCCGGCGCTGTGCCCCAGCAGTGCGTACGCGAGTGCTCCGGCCGCCCCCAGGGGCGCGGGTTCGCGCTCACCGGGCAGGGCCCCCCAGCGGGCCAGCTCACCGACGGCGACCAGGATCCCGAAGGCGAGGGCGTGGCCGGGCTCGACGACTCCGTTCCACAGGGTGTGCCCCAGCGCGACGGCCGCGAGGACCAGCGCGGCGCAGCGGACCGCGAGGGCGGCCGGAGACGGACGGCCCGGGGTCACCGGGGCTGTCCCGGCCGGCGGTCCGCGTTACCCGCGGCGGGTGGCCGGGTCGCCGCCCGCTGGCGTGGCAGCCCGGCCGGCTCCTCGTCCGAGGTGACCGTGTTGGCCGCGGCGGACCAGCCGTGGCGGTCCAGGGCACGCGCCAGCGCCAGCACCATCCGCGGGTCGAACTGGCTCCCCGCGCAGCGCCTCAGCTCCTCCACGGCCGCGGGGACGGGCCGCCCGCGGCGGTAGGAGCGCGTGGACGTCATCGCGTCGAAGGCGTCCGCCACGGCGACGACCCGGGCGAATTCGGGGATCCTGTCGCCGGCGAGGCCGTACGGGTAGCCGCTGCCGTCGAGCCGTTCGTGGTGGTGCAGGATCGCGGCGCGTGCCTCGTCCAGGAAGCCGATGCCCCGGACGATCTCGTGGCCGTACTCCGGGTGCAGCTCGATGACACGGCGCTCTTCGGGGGTGAGCGGCCCGTCCTTGCGCAGGACCCGTGTCGGGACGCCGAGCTTTCCGATGTCGTGCAGGATGCCGGCGAAGCGGAGCGCCTCCGTACGGCTCTCCTCCATGCCGAGTTCACGGGCGATCAGCTCCGAGGCGTGTCCCACCCGCTCGCTGTGCCCGCGGGTGTATCCGTCCTTGATGTCGACCGCCTGGACGAGCGCCCTGATGGTCGCGCGGTGGGCGGCGTGCCGGCGGTGGTACTGCCCGAACACCCAGCAGGAGATGTACATCGGCAGCAGGACGACCAGCGCGGCCGGCGGCCCGTAGGAGCTTCGCCACAGGACGGCCATCATCAGCCCCGCGAGCGCGTGCACCAGGTGCGGTCCCACGGAGCGGGACAGCAGCCCGCGCCAGGCGTGCCGCACGGCCACCCGCTCGGCCGTGACGAGGATGCCGCCGTCCAGCGCGGCCAGTACGAGGCTGAAGACGAGCGCCGTCACGCAGACCGGGAGGAGGGCGTAGGGGAGGTCGGGAACGCTGCCGCCCGAAGGGCCCCCGAGTGTGGCCGGGCCGCCCAGGAGCGCGTACGTCCACGAGGCCGCCCCCACGGTCAGGGCGAGCTGGGCGGCCCGCCAGACGCGGCGGGCCGCGACGGGCGGCCGGTCCACACGGCCCGCGAGGGCGCCGGGCACGGCGACGAGAACGGCGGCGGACGGCGGCAGGAGGAACGCGGCGGCGAGCAGCAGCGGGAAGAACGATCCGGCGCTGACCGGCACGGCGCTGCCGAAGGCGCGGCGGCGGCCGGGCAGTTCGCAGACGAGGTGGAGCGCGGCCAGGAGGCCGAGCGTGCCCCACGGGGTGGCGGCCCCCGGTGAGAGTGCGGGAAGCGCGCAGAGTGCGGCGCAGACCGCCGCGCACAGGATGTGCAAGCGCGCCGCCCCCGGTGTGCCCCTGCCTCTCACCCGAACCGCCCGCCCCCAGCCTGGTCAATGGAGGCGCCAGGCTAGCGAGCGGGAGGTCGGCCGGGGTCCGAACAGGCCTGATTAGCACATTCGGGTGACACGGCAGGGGTTCAGCGGCACGGCCCAGGGGGTCGGTTCCCCCTGAGCGGCCCGTCACCCGGACGGGTGAAAACCGTCACTCGGCGGTGGCGGCCGGACGGTCTGCGCCGCCCAGGGCCACGTCCTGCTCGGGCACGGACTGCCCCGAACGGATCAGGTCGATCCGTCCCATCACCTTCGAGCGCAGGTCGGCGGGGACGTCGTCCTGTCCGCAGCAGCGCTTGACCAGCTTCTTCACGGCCTGCTCGAGGCCGTACTTCTCGAGGCACGGGGAGCACTCCTCGAAGTGCACCTCGAACTTGGTGCAGTCACCCTCGGGCATCTCGTGGTCGAGGAACTCGTAGAGATGATCGAGAACCTCTGAGCAGTCCGTCTCGTGCGGCTCTCCACAGCTCATGAGGCCGAGCCTTTCCTGTCGTCCGACTCACCGGCTCCGGCCGGGACGAGCCCGCGCTCACGCGCGTAGTCCTCCAGCATGCCGCGCAGCTGACGGCGCCCCCGGTGCAGCCGGGACATCACCGTACCGATGGGTGTCCCCATGATGTCCGCGATCTCCTTGTAGGCAAAGCCCTCTACGTCGGCGAGATACACGGCGATGCGGAACTCTTCGGGGATCGACTGCAGAGCGGACTTCACATCGGAGTCCGGCAGGTGGTCGAGCGCCTGGGACTCGGCCGAGCGCAGACCCGTCGACATGTGCGACTCCGCACGTGCCAGCTGCCAGTCCTCGATCTCCTCTGCCGCGCTCCGCTGGGGTTCGCGCTGCTTCTTGCGGTACGAGTTGATGAAGGTGTTGGTGAGGATGCGGTACATCCACGCCTTGAGGTTCGTCCCCTCACGGAACTGGTGGAAGGAGCCGTACGCCTTCGCGTACGTCTCCTGGACCAGGTCCTCGGCGTCCGCGGGGTTGCGCGTCATGCGCAGCGCGGCCGAGTACATCTGGTCGAGATACCCGAGGGCGTCCCGCTCGAAGCGCGCGTTGCGCTCGGCGGTCGTCTCCTCCGCACGGCCGTCGTCGGTCCCTGTGTCGGTCCCAGTGACCGGACCCACCTCCTCCAACGATGTGGCGGACCCGAAACCGGACCCGCTCGCCTCGGAGAATAGTCGACCTTGCTTCCGCTCGGGCTGTCGATCGGCTCCGCCCGGGGCGCGCGCCGGAGTGCTCTTGGCCGCGTGAAGCACCGTCCACTCCAGCTCTGCGGCGTTCGAGCGGCTCGGGCAGATGGTCGAACCCATGCGACGGACTCCCTCTCCACGTACGACGTTGTTGTACCGACATCCCCCACAACAGCCACCCCGCACGGCGCATTCCCGGGGCCTGCGGGGCGTCCGGGGTGAGAGGGGGCGCGTGGTCAGGAGAGCGCGTCCAGCCATCCGGCCACCGCGCCCGTGAGGGCCTCCAACGCCTGATCCTGGGTCAGCGGCGCCTTCTTCGGCACGGCGAATCCGTGATCCGCGTACGGCACCCCGACAAGTCCGTGCTCTCCCGGGGGGAACTCCTCCGGGCGCCCGAACGGGTCGCGGCCTCCCTGGACCACGAGGGTGGGCACGCCCGTGCCGAGCAGTTCGTCCGCACGGGACTTCTCCGGCCTGCCCGGAGGGTGGAGGGGGAAGCCCAGGGCGAGGACGGCACGGGCGCCCAGCTCCGCCGCCGTGCGGCAGGCCACCCGGGCCCCCGCACTGCGTCCCCCGGCGACGACGGGCAGGCCGGGCACGGTCAGCGCCGGCCACAGTCCGCGCCAGCCGGTGTCCAGGGTCCTGGGCGCCGGTGCGAGCTTCTTGCCGGCCACCCGCCAGGGCTGCTCGACGAGGGCCACGGTCACCCTGTGGCGCGGCAGCACCGCGGCCAGCGCCTGGAGGTCCCGGGCCTCGATGCCGCCTCCGGCACCGTGGCCGACGGCGAGCACCAGGCGGGCCCTCGCCGCGGGGATCCAGGTGATCCTGGCCTCCCCGGCGTCCGTGGCGGCCATCTCGGTCTTCGGCGTCCCTGTCGTACGGCTCACGGACCCATCCTGCCGCCTCAGAAGAGTGTGCCCACCTCAGGCGCGGCGAGCTCGTCCAGGAGTTCCGGACCGTTGTTGCGCACGTTGCTGACCGCTGTGGCCACCGGATAGGCCCGCATCAGCCCGCCGGGCGGCGGCTCCAGCAGCGCCTTGAGCTCCTCGACGTCGGTGCGCGACGGGTCGAGCCAGTCGTCCCAGCGGTCCGGGGTCAGCATCAGCGGCATCCGGGGGTGGATCTCGGACAGCGAGGCGGGCCCCTCGGCGGGGGCCACCGCGAGGGGGGACGTCTCCGCCTCGGTGGTGATCACCGAGCAGGTGACCCACCAGGCCTGTGGATGGTCGTCGGGGAGTGTCCGGTCGCGCCAGAACTCGTACAGACCGGCCATGGCGAAGACGGAGCCGTCGGCGGGGGTCACGAAGTACGGCTGCTTGCGCGGCCGCTTCTTCCTGCCCTTCTCCTCCAGCTGCCGCTCGTCGGCGCCGGTGACCCACTCGTAGTAGCCGTCGGCGGGCAGGATGCAGCGCCGGGACACGAAGGGGCGGCGGAAGGACGGCTTCTCGTGGACCGTCTCGGCGCGGGCGTTGATCATCCGGGCGCCGCCCTCCGGCGACTTCGACCAGGACGGCACGAGCCCCCACTTCAGGGCGCGCAGCTGGCGAACCGGCCGTTGATCGTCCGCGTCCTTCACAGGACGGTCCAGGACCGCGTAGACCTCCTTGGTGGGCGCGACGTTCCAGTCGGGCTCCAAGGTCTCCGTGGGTTCCCACTTCTCCACGCCGAAGAGCCCGGTCAGATCCTCCGGCCGCCGACTCGCTGCATACCGTCCGCACATGAGTGCCAGACTGCCACGACCCGCCACCCGAGTGGACAGAAGATCCCTCGACCACCTCAAGGAGCCGCCCGCACCATGGACAGCACCGATCTGGGCGATCTGTGGGATCGCGTCTTCGGCACCCAGCCCGCCCCCGAGCAGTGGCTGGTGGTCGTCACGGCCACCGCGGCGCTCGTCGCGGTGGTCCCGAACCTCATATGGCGGCTCTCACGCAACGCGATCACCATCGCGCACGAGGGCGGCCACGGTCTGGTCGCCCTGCTCACCGGGCGGCAGCTCTCCGGCATCCGGCTGCACTCGGACACCAGCGGCCTCACCGTCAGCCGCGGCAGGCCCACCGGCATCGGAATGATCCTCACGGCGGCGGCGGGCTACACGGCGCCTCCACTGCTCGGCCTGGGCGGTGCCTGGCTGCTCACCAACGGCCGGATCACCCTGCTCCTGTGGCTGGCCACCGCGCTCCTGGCCGTGATGCTGGTGATGATCCGCAATCTGTACGGGGCGCTCACGGTCATCCTCACGGGGACGACCTTCCTGCTGGTTTCCTGGCTCACCTCGGCCGACGTCCAGTCGGCGTTCGCGTACACGGTGGTCTGGTTCCTGCTGCTCGGCGGCGTGCGCCCGGCCTTCGAGCTGCAGTCGAAGCGCAGGCACGGCGGTGCCCCCGACTCCGACGCGGACCAGCTCGCGCGGCTGACGCACGCGCCGGCCGCGATCTGGCTGTTCCTCTTCCACGCGGTGTCGCTCTGCTCGCTGATCGGCGGCGGACGCTGGCTGCTCGGACTCTGAGGTGTGCGGGCGGGCACTCGTGGGCACCGGCCCTGTACCACCCTTGTATTACGCCCCCATTTCCTCCTTTTTGTTCAGGATCTGGGTTTGCGCTGAGCCACTAAAGTGAGGGGCATGACCGAAAGTTCCGTGCACCCCGCCCTCTGGCCCGCCCCCCTCGCGACCGGGGCCGTCGACGCGACCGTCACCGTGCCCGGATCGAAGTCGGTCACCAACCGCGCTCTCGTCCTCGCCTCGCTCTCCTCCGAGCCGGGCTGGCTGCGCCGCCCGCTCCGCAGCCGCGACACCCTGCTGATGGCCCAGGCCCTGCGCGCGATGGGCGTCGGCATCGAGGAGGGCGTCGGCCCGGACGGCTCGGGCGAGGCCTGGCGCGTGATCCCCGCCGGTCTGCACGGTCCGGCCCGGGTGGACGTCGGCAACGCGGGAACCGTGATGCGCTTCCTGCCGCCCGTGGCGTGCCTCGCGGACGGCCCGGTCCACTTCGACGGCGACCCGCGGTCCTACGAACGTCCGCTGCACGGCGTGATCGGTGCCCTGAAGTCCCTGGGAGCCAGGATCGACGACGACGGCCGGGGGACGCTGCCCCTGACCGTCCACGGCGCGGGCGCGCTGGACGGCGGCCCGGTGTCCATCGACGCCTCCTCGTCCTCCCAGTTCGTCTCGGCCCTGCTGCTGTCCGCCCCCCGGTTCAACCAGGGCGTGGAGGTGCGCCACACCGGATCCGCACTGCCGTCCATGCCCCACATCCGGATGACCGTCGACATGCTGCGCTCGGTCGGCGCCCAGGTCGACGAGCCCGAGTCGGGCGGTGAGCCCGACGTCTGGCGCGTCTCCCCCTCCGCCCTGCTGGGCCGCGACCTGACCGTGGAGCCCGATCTCTCCAACGCCCAGCCGTTCCTGGCCGCCGCCCTGGTGACCGGCGGCCGGGTCACCGTCCCCGACTGGCCGCTGCGGACCACCCAGCCGGGTGACGCGCTGCGCGCGATCTTCACCGCAATGGGGGGCGCGTGCGAGCTGACCGAGCGCGGTCTCACCTTCAGGGGCTCGGGCAGGATCCACGGCATCGACATCGATCTGAGCGAGATCGGTGAGCTGACGCCGGGCATCGCGGCTCTCGCCGCCCTCGCCGACTCCCCGTCCACCCTGAGCGGCGTCGCCCATCTGCGGCTGCACGAGACGGACCGGCTGGCGGCGCTCACCAAGGAGATCAACGGCCTCGGCGGCGACGTCACGGAGACCGCCGACGGCCTGCGCATCAACCCCCGCCCGCTGCGCGCCGGCACCTTCCACACGTACGACGACCACCGGATGGCGACCGCGGGCGCGATCATCGGCCTCTCCGTCGCCGGGGTGGAGATCGAGAACATCGGCACCACGGCCAAGACCCTGCCGGACTTCCCGGAGATGTGGACCGGCATGCTCGGGGAACCCTCCGGCGCCGTGGGCGTCTCACCCGGGGTGCTCGGCGCCGCCCCGGCGAGGCGCGGAGCCTGAGGACATGCGCCGCTACGGGAAGAACCCCGACGAGGACGACATCCGCGTCCGGCCCAACCCCAAGGGCAACCGGCCCCGCACGCACACGCGTCCCAAGCACGAGGACGCCGAGGACGGCATGGTCCTCACCGTCGACCGGGGCAGGCTGACGTGCCTGGTCGAGGACCGCACGGTGGTGGCCATGAAGGCCCGCGAGCTGGGCCGCAAGGCCGCCGTGGTGGGCGACCGGGTCTCCCTGGTGGGTGACCTCTCCGGCGACAAGGACACCCTGGCGCGGATCGTGCGGATCGGTGCGCGCACGTCGGTGCTCCGCCGCACGGCGGACGACGACGATCCGTTCGAGCGGGTGGTCGTCGCCAACGCCGACCAGCTGGCCATCGTCACGGCGCTCGCCGACCCGGAACCACGCCCGCGCATGATCGACCGCTGCCTGGTGGCGGCGTACGACGGCGGGCTCACCCCGCTCCTGGTGCTGACCAAGTCCGACCTCGCCTCGGCCGACAAGCTCCTGGAGGCCTACACCCCGCTGGGTGTCCCCTACGTCGTGACGAGCCGCGAGGAGCTGGAGAACGGCGACGCCGCCGACCGGGTCCGCGAGCTGCTGAACGACCGGGTGACCGCCTTCGTCGGGCACTCCGGGGTCGGCAAGACGACCCTGGTCAACGCCCTGGTACCGAAGGACCGGAGGCGTACGACCGGGGTGGTCAACGCCGTCACGGGCCGCGGCCGGCACACCACCACCTCGGCGCTCGCACTTCCGCTGCCCGACGGCCGCGGCTGGGTGGTCGACACCCCGGGCGTGCGGTCGTTCGGGCTCCACCACGTCGACCCCTCCCGGGTCATCAACGCCTTCCCCGACCTCCAGCCGGGTACGGAGAACTGTCCGCGCGGCTGCACCCACGACGGCCAGGAGCCGGAGTGCGCCCTGGACGCCTGGGTCGCGGAGGGACACGCCGACCCGGCGCGGCTCGACTCCCTGCGGAGGCTGCTCTCGACCCGGGAGCGGCGCGAGGGGGACTGAGACGCGGCGGCGGATGCCGCCCGACTCGCGCACGTTTGCGGCCCCCCAGGGCCGGTAAGGGCATAATCGCCCGAGCAGGACGTAGCGTCACCTATGTGGGAGGCACCGGACGATGGCGTGGTTGCTGGTCGTGGTCGCTGGACTGCTCGAGACCGGCTTCGCCGTGTGCCTGAAGCTTTCGCACGGATTCACCCGTCTCTGGCCGACCATCGCGTTCTGCGCGTTCGCCCTCGGGAGCTTCGGCCTGCTCACACTGGCCCTCAAGAAGCTCGACGTAGGCCCCGCGTACGCCGTGTGGACGGGCATCGGGGCCGCGGGGACGGCGATCTACGGGATGGTCTTCCTCGACGACGTGGTCTCCGCGCTCAAGCTGGTGTCGATCTCACTGGTGATCATCGGCGTGATCGGCCTGCAGCTGTCCGGTTCGGCGCACTGAGCCGCGGGTTCCGACGGCACCAGCGCGTAGGAGAGGGCGAGCCTGAGCGCGATCTCGCAGGCCGGCACCAGCTTCGCCGGGTCACGCGGCACGGGACCCCGCTGCAGCGCGGCGACGGCCCGGTCCCGGACGAGCACCAGCAGTTCGGCGGGCGTGGGAAGTGCGGCCCCGGCGTCCCGCCCCGCGGGAGCAAGTGCTCCCGGTCCGGGTAAGCGGTCGCCCCAGACGCCCGTGAGCAGCGCCTTGACGAGCACGTCCGCGCGGGCCGCCCGGACCGTCCAGCGGGCGAGTTCCGCGAGCCCTTCCCCCTCGGCCCGGCCGAGTGTCTCCTCCACACCGTCCAGACAGGCGTCCACCGCGCGCCTGATCAGCGCGTGGGCCAGACCGCCCTTGCTGCCGAACTCGTTGTAGAGGGTCTGCCGGGAGACCCCGGCGGACGCGGCCACGTCGACCATGCGCACGGCGGTCCAGGGCCGCGTCGACAGCGCCGAGTGCGCGGAGTCCAGCAGTGCTTCTCGCGCCGATGGCATCGTCGCCTCCCACGCCGGGGGCCGGGGACCTGTGGTCAGGGTTGACGCGCCCAGGAGCACTGTCAAGGGTCCGACGGCCCCGCGCGGGGCCGTGTAGCCCGGGCGGGTGGCTGTGGATACTGTGACGGCATGCCCGACTACCACGATGATCTGCGCCTGGCCCATGTACTGGCGGACGCCGCCGACGCGGCGACGATGGACCGGTTCAAGGCTCTGGACCTCAAGGTCGAGACCAAGCCGGACATGACGCCGGTGAGTGAGGCCGACAAACACGCGGAGGAGCTGATCCGCGGGCACCTGCACCGGGCCCGCCCCCGTGACGCGATCCTGGGCGAGGAGTACGGGATCGAGGGCACGGGCCCGCGGCGCTGGGTCATCGACCCGATCGACGGCACGAAGAACTACGTACGGGGTGTCCCCGTCTGGGCGACGTTGATCTCCCTGATGGAGGCGGGCGAGGACGGCTTCCAGCCCGTGGTCGGCGTGGTGTCGGCACCGGCGCTGAACCGCCGCTGGTGGGCGGCGAAGGGCGCCGGGGCCTTCTCCGGCCGCAGCCTGACGTCCGCGACCCGGCTGCACGTGTCGAAGGTCGAGCGCATCGCGGACTCCTCGTTCGCGTACGCCTCGATGACCGGCTGGGAGGAGCAGGGCCGGCTCGACGGTTTCATGGACCTCACGCGGGCCTGCTGGCGCACCCGGGGCTACGGGGACTTCTGGCCCTACATGATGGTCGCCGAGGGGTCGGTGGACATCTGTGCGGAGCCGGAGCTCTCCCTGTGGGACATGGCGGCGAACGCGATCATCGTCCAGGAGGCGGGCGGGCGGTTCACCAGCCTCGACGGCGTCTCCGGGCCCGGCGGCGGCAACGCGGCGGCGTCCAACGGGCTGCTCCACCACGAGCTGCTCGGCTATCTCAACCAGCGCTACTGAGACCCGGTCCCGGTCTCCGCGGCCTACGTCACCGAGCGCGGCAGAGGACCGGCCGGCCGGGAGTGCCCCCGGTCCGGCCGCGTGCACGCGGCCGGACCGGCCGGATGGCTGCCGTCGGGAGCCGCGTGTGCGGCCACCCGCGGTACCGGGATCCGTCCGGCGCACCCCGCGGTGCCCGGGGCGCCGGGGCCTTGTCGAGTTCCCTCCGAGGTGCCACTCTGAGAGTCCCCCCATTTGTGAACTTGTGAATCGGCTCACGAAGACCGCTCCACAGGTCACTTCACGAAGGAGGTGGCTCCTTTCATGCTCGTCCGTGACGCCATGAGCACACTGGTCCTGACCATCGGACCGGCCCATACGCTCCGCCAGGCGGCCCGGCTGATGTCGGCCCGCCGCATCGGAGCGGCTGTCGTCCACGACCCGGACACCTGCGGCCTCGGCATCATCACCGAGCGCGACATCCTCGACGCGGTGGGCTCGGGCCTGGATCCGGATGTCGAGACCGCGTCCACCCACACCACCACCGATGTCGTCTTCGCCTCCCCCGCCTGGACCCTGGAGGAGGCCGCGGAGGCCATGACACACGGGGGCTTCCGGCATCTGATCGTGCTGGACGGCCATGGCCCCGTCGGCATCGTCTCGGTACGCGACATCATCCGGTGCTGGGTCCCGGTGCGGCGGCGGGCGGCCGAAATGGTGCTCTGACCGCGAGCGGGCACCCCGACGGAAGCGGCGGCCCGCCCGTCGCACCCAGGGCCCACCGGGCAGGACCGGCTGCGGTCGGGACCCGCCGCACCCCGGGCCCGGCACGACGGCGGGCCGGGCGCCCCCTGAAACGCCCGAGGGACATCCGGCCCGCCGTCGCCGACAGGCGTCCGCGCCAGGGCCTCTCGTCTGGACCATGCCGGGCTCGCGCGGCCCGGCACCGCACCACTCCCCCGGACTCCGTCCGGGGTACCCCCGCGGCGTTGCCGTCAGTCGCCGGCGACTTCCTCGTCCGCCTCGCGACACACGGCACCGGACCCCGCGCCGCGATCCGGCCTGATCCGAACGGAAACCCCTAGCCGCGCAGGGCCTGGACGGCGGCGTCGAGCCGCTTGCCGAAGTCTCCGTCGGCCCGGCGGAAGTTGCCGATCGCGCGCTCGGCGATGTCGTCGCGCGAGACCTGGGAGATGAACCCGGCCAGGTTGTCGATCAGCCGGCCCTTCTCGTCCTCCGACATGAGCCGGTAGAGGTTGCCCGCCTGCACGAAGTCGTCGTCCTCGGCGTGGCTCGGGGCCTCGTGGCCGGCGGTGCCACCGGTGACGGGAACCGGCTGCCAGAGCGGCCGGCCGGTCTGGACGGGGCCGCCGAAGCTGTTCGGCTCGTAGTTCCTGGCGCCCTTGTGGCGGCCGTCGTACAGGTGGCCGTCACGGCTGTTGGTGCGCGCCTCGGTGGCGTGGGGGCGGTTGACCGGCAGGTGGTCGGCGTTGACGCCGACGCGGTAGCGGTGGGCGTCGCCGTACGCGAAGAGACGGCCCTGGAGCATCTTGTCCGGGGACGGGCCGATGCCGGGGACGAAGTGCGCCGGGCTGAAGACCGACTGCTCGACCTCGGCGAAGACGTTCTCGGGGTTGCGGTTGAGCTCGAGCTTCCCGATCTCGATCGGGGGGTAGTCCTCGTGGGGCCACACCTTGGTGAGGTCGAACGGGTTGAAGCGGTACGCCGCCGCCTCGGCCGCCGGCATGACCTGGACCTGCACGGTCCACGTCGGGTAGTCGCCCCGCTCGATGGACTCGCGCAGGTCGCGCTGGTGGCTGTCCGGGTCCACGCCGGAGAGGCGGACGGCCTCCTCGGTGGTGAGGTTCTCGATGCCCTGGTCGGTCTTGAAGTGGTACTTGACCCAGAAGACCTCGCCGGCCTCGTTGTTCCACTGGTAGGTGTGCGAGCCGTAGCCGTTCATGTGACGGTACGACGCCGGGATGCCCCGGTCCCCGAACAGCCAGGTCACCTGGTGCGTGGACTCCGGCGACAGACCCCAGAAGTCCCAGACGTTGTCCGCCTCCTGCGAGCCGGTGTACGGGTCGCGCTTCTGGGTGTGGATGAAGTCGGGGAACTTGATGGCGTCCTTGACGAAGAACACCGGGGTGTTGTTGCCGACGAGGTCGTAGTTGCCCTCTTCGGTGTAGAACTTCAGCGCCCAGCCGCGGGGGTCACGGACCGCGTCGGCGGAGCCGAGGCTGCCCGCCACCGTGGAGAACCGCAGAAAGGTCTCGGTCTGCCTGCCGGCCTCCGAGAGGAACTTCGCCCGGGTCCACCGCGAGACGTCGCGGGTCAGGGTGAACGTGCCGTAGGCGCCGGCGCCACGGGCGTGCACCACCCGCTCCGGGATGCGCTCGCGGTTGAAGTGGGCGAGCTTCTCGAGAAGCGCCTGGTCCTGGACGAGAACCGGCCCACCGGGGCCGGCGGTCTCGCTGTTCTGGTTGTCGGCAACCGGAGCGCCGGCCTCCGTGGTGAGCGGTCCCTGAATCACGTGTGCCTCCTGCGTCATGACCCTGCACGGCGTCGCGCCCTGTGCGGTCCGTTCTCGGCCGCAGCCTGCCCTTGGCCGATATGCATCGATCCTACATTGGATTTAGTCCAATGTAGGCTGACATCTAAAGTCACACCTATTCGGGACTCGGTCGTCCCACTGTTAGGCTGACCCCATGAGTGACCTCCTGGAACGACTTCGTGGACGCGGCTGGCGCATGACGGCCCAGCGGCGCGTGGTGGCCGAGGTTCTCGTGGGGGACCATGTGCACCTGACGGCGGACGAGGTGCACGCGAGGGCCGTCGAACGGCTGCCCGAGATCTCCCGCGCCACCGTCTACAACACGCTGGGCGAGATGGTGACCCTCGGCGAGGTCATCGAGGTCTCCACCGACCGGCGTGCGAAGCGGTACGACCCCAACGCCCACCGCCCTCACCACCATCTGGTGTGCGGGCTGTGCGGGGCGATCCGGGACGTGCACCCGTCGGGCGACCCACTGGCGGACCTGCCCGCCGACGAGCGCTTCGGCTTCACCGTCTCGAACGTCGAGGTGACCTACCGGGGCGTCTGCCCGAGCTGCGCCGCCACGGCCTGAGGAGGCGCCCGCCGCCGCCCCTTCGGGGGCGGCTTTGCGCGGGCATACGACAGAGGCCCGGATCCTTGGAAGGATCCGGGCCTCTGTCTTTCAGTAGCGGGGACAGGATTTGAACCTGCGACCTCTGGGTTATGAGCCCAGCGAGCTACCGAGCTGCTCCACCCCGCGTCGTTGTGAGTGCAACAGTACGGCACCCCGGCCCGCAGGAGCAAATTCATTCCCGGGACACCCGTGCGGCCCCCCGCACCGGCCGGCCGTCGTCACGCGGTGAGCTCCTGATGCAGCGCCTCCAGGAGCCGAGCCGCTCGCTCCGCGACCTCAGCCGGACCCAGTTCGACCGCCCGGGCGCACCAGCGCTGCCCCTCGGTGAGCTCGCCCCTGCGGGCGGCGAGCAGGGCCAGACGCAGGGCCGCCCGGCCGTGCCCGTCGTTGGCGGCGCGGCTCCACCACAGGGCCGCCTCACGCTCGCTGCCCTCCCGGGCGAGCAGCAGGCCGAGGTTGAACGCCCCGTTGCTGCTGCCCGACTCGGCGGCCTCGCGGTACCAGCGGGCGGCGTTGGCCATGTCGCCTCGCGCGGCCGCGAGCATTCCGGCCCTGACCTGGGCACGGCGGTGCCCCTGCTCGGCGGCCCTCTCGTACCACTCCTCGCACTCGGTCTTCTCCGGCATCGGCTCCCCCAGGGCGGGAGGCCCGGGGGCCGGCTGGCGCAGGTCGAGGACACCGGCCAGCCGGAAGGCCGCCTCGGCGCTGCCGCCACCCGCGGCGCAGCGGAGATGGCGCTCGGCCTCCCGCTCCTCGCCGTCCCTCAGCAGCGCCATGCCGACCTGGAGCGCGGCATCGGTGTGCCCGGCCGCCGCCGCCCGCTGGTACCAGCCGAGTGCCGTGCGGTCCTCGTCCCGTCCGGCGTGCAGGATGCCGAGATTGAAGGCGGCGTCCACGCTGCCCGCCTCGGCCGCCTTGGAGAACCACGGCTCGGCCCCGGTCGCGTCGCCCTCCTGGAGCAGCAGGACGGCCAGCGCGTTCGCCGCCTCACGGTGCCCGGCGTAGGCCGCACGGCGGTACCACTGCTCCGCCTGCGGGATCCGGTCCTGAGCCGCGCAGAGAAGACCGAGGTTGTACGCGCCGTTGACGTCACCGGCGTCCATGGCGGCCCGGTACCAGCGCTCGGCGGTCTGCTGCTCGCCCCTGGCGGCGTGCAGCGCGCCCAGCGCGTTGGCGGCGTTGCCGTCGCCGTCCTGGGCGGCACGCAGCCACCAGACGGCGGCGCTCTCCTCGTCGCCCGCGTCGCGCAGCAGGAAGCCGAGGGCGCAGGCCGCGCGGGCCTCGCCCTCCTTGGCGGCGGTGAGGTACCAGCGGCCGGCCTCCTTCAGCTCACCGCGCTGTTCGAGGATCGCGCCGAGATGCAGGGCGGCACGGCGGTGGCCGCGCGCGGCGGCCTGGCGGTACCACTGCTCGGCCTCGCCGACCCGTCCGGAGTCGGGGCCCGCGACGGGGCTGTCGCGCTTCACCGGCGCACCGGCGTCCAGCCCGGGGCGGCTCTCGCCGACGACGCGGCCCAGCCCGAAGGCGTCGTGCGCGTCACCGACGGCGTTGCGCTCGATCGTCCGCGCCAGGCGGTACGCGGCCTCCCGGTGGCCCTGCTCCGCGGCCGCGCGCAGCCAGCGCTCTGCGCCCGCGTCGCCGCGGTGCTCCAGCAGATCGGCCAGTGCGTACGCGCCCAGCGCGTGGCCCTGTTCGGCGGACTGGCACAGCCAGTACTCGGCACCGGGCTCGTCGCCACGCTCACGGAAGTGGCGCCCCAGAGCGTGCGCGGCGGCGGCGGAGCCGGCGACGGCGGCGATACGCCACCACCCTGCCGCCTCGTCCGCGTATCCCCTCTGGTGGAGCAGCACACCGAGGTTGTTCGCCGCGGCACGGTCTCCCTCGGCGGTGGCGGCACGCAGGTAGGCCTCCGCGCCGTCCAGGTCGCCGCGGCGCAGCAGGAGGGCACCCAGGACGCTCATCGACGCCGCGTCACCGGCTTCCGCGGCTCGACGGTGCCGGGCCTCGGTCTCGTCGGCGTGGTCCGCGGTGTCGGTGGTGTCCGCACCCTCGGCGGTGTCCGTGCCCCTGGCGGTGTCCGCGGCCCTGGCGGCGTCCGCGCCCCCGGCGGTGTCCGCGGCTTCAAAGGCGCCGCCGCTCTTGGCGGCGCCGACCGTGCCGTTGACACCCGCGGCCAGGATCGGGGCCTCGTGCGCGCCGTCGGCGGTCCCGGCCAGGGCAGCGGCGAATGCCGCATCTGCCTCGTTTTCCGCCGTCCGGCCGCGTCGCTGCACAAACCGCCCTGTCTCCAACAGAGTTGCCCTGTCCCCCATAAATACCATCGTCGCACCACCTGCAACCCGCGTACACCTGGTATATCGCGGCCAGTGAGGTCACTTCAGCGTTTTGTCGACATGCCCACAGAGAGACAAGTGAAACACGGCTGGGTCCAACTGGTGCCCCGCGAACCGCACTTCACTCCGACAACTTGAGAAAACGCCTCATGACATGACAAAGGCCCGGATCCCAAAGGATCCGGGCCTTCACCTTTCAGTAGCGGGGACAGGATTTGAACCTGCGACCTCTGGGTTATGAGCCCAGCGAGCTACCGAGCTGCTCCACCCCGCGTCGTTGTGTTCAAACCGTACCACGACGCGGGGTGGACCTTTCTCAGCTGCCCTGGTCGCCGCCCTCCGGCTTCCCGGTGCCCTCCGTGCCCGGCGATCCGCCGCCGGACTTGGGCTGGGCCGCGGCGGCCCGCTCGAGCGCCTCCTGCAGGTCCGACTGGGCCTTGCCGTAGGCCTCCCAGTCCTGCTCCTTGAGGGCCGCCTCACCGGCGGTGTACGCCTCCTGGGCGTCCGCGATGGCCTTCTTCAGCGCCGCTTCCCCGGTGGCCGGCGGCTCCGTGGTGTCGCCCGGTGGCTCGGTCGGCTCCGTCGGCGGCGTGGTCGGGTCGGAACCCTCGACCCCGAAGACCGCGTTGAGCGCCTCCCCGAGACTGTTCTCGAAGACGATCTTCGATCCGTACGAGGCGGCCACCTTGCGCAGCAGCGGGTAGTTCTGCGTGCCACCGCGCGTGTAGACCGGTTCGATGTAGAGGAAGCCCCCGTCGAGCGGCACCGTCAGCAGGTTGCCGTACTCGATGTCCGAGTCGGTGCCCTTGAGGTTCCTCACGAACTCGGCCACGTCGTCGTTGCCGTTGAGCTCACTCTGTACCTGGCCGGGGCCCTTCACGGTGGTGGTGACTCTCAGCAGTCTTATCGTGCCGTAGTCCTTGCTGGCCGCGTCCGCGTCCACCGCCATGAACGCCCCGAGGTTGGGCCGCCCTCTCGGGGTGAACGTCGTGGTCAGCGAGAACTTCTGCGTGTCCTGACCCGGCATCTTCATGCTCAGGTAGTACGGCGGGACGGCCCCGGGCTCCTTGTTGGTGGGGTCGTCCGGCACCTGCCAGGCGTCACTGCCGCTGTAGAACTGCGCCGGGTCCTCGACGTGGTAGCGCGTGAGGAGCTCCCGCTGGACCTTGAACAGGTCCTGCGGGTACCGCAGGTGGTCCATCAGGTCCTGCGGGATGTCGCCCCGCGACTTCACGGTCCCGGGGAAGGCCTTGCGCCACGTCTTGAGCACCGGGTCCTCGGTGTCCCACTCGTAGAGCGTGACCTTGCCGGTGTAGGCGTCGACGGTGGCCTTCACCGAGTTGCGGATGTAGTTGACCTGGTTCTGCTGGGCGACGACCGCACGCTGGTTGGTGGTCAGCGAGTCGGCGGTGGTGTCACCGAGCGTCGTACGCGAGGCGTACGGATAGCCGTTGGTCGTGGTGTAGGCGTCGACGACCCACTGGATGCGCTTCCCGACGACCGCCGGATAGGCGTCGCCGTCGATGGTCAGCCAGGGGGCGACCGCCTCGACGCGCTCCTTGGGGGTCCGGTTGTACAGGATGCGTGATCCCTCGCCGATGGCCCCGGAATACAGGATCTGCGGCTCGCTCATGGACACCGCGTAGGCGGCGCGGTTGAACGCGTTGGAGAGACTGACCCCGCTGTCACCCTTGTAGCTGGTGGTCTTCTCGCCGTCCTCCTCGTAGTCGAGCTCCTTCTGGGGCCCGCCGACGATGGAGTACTGCTCGGTCTTCTCGCCGTAGTAGATCCGCTGCTCGTACTCCCCCAGCTCGCCGGTGGTCGGCAGGCCCGACTCCGTGAAGTCCGGGGAGCCCGCCGGGTTGGTGCCCGTCGTGGTGCCCCGGGCCGCGATGGCGCCGTAGCCGTGGGTGTACGTGAAGTGGTCGTTGATCCAGTTCCGCTTGGGAAGGCCGTCGAGGTTCAGCTCGCGCAGGCCGATGACGGTGTCCTGCTCCTTGCCGTCCTCACCCTTGTAGCGGTCGACGTCCAGCGTCCTGGGGAACTGGTAGTAGTTCCTCCGCTGCTGGAGCTGCTGGAACGCCGGGGAGACGACGTTCGGGTCCATCACCCGGTAGCTCGCCGCGTCGCTCGCGGAAGCCCTGAGCTTGGCCTCGTCCGTCGTCGTGCTCTTGCCGGAGTAGTCGTCCACCTGTGCGTCGTCGATGTCGTAGGCATCACGCGTCGCGTCGATGTTCTTCCGGATGAACGGTGCTTCCTTGGCCTGCTCGTTGGGCTGGACCTGGAACTTCTGCACGATCGCCGGGTAGAGACCGCCGATGAGGATCGCCGACAGCACCATCAGCCCGAAACCGATCACCGGCAGCTGCCAGGTGCGCCGCCAGAGGGTCGCGAAGAAGAGCACGGCGCAGATCACCGCGATGCAGAACAGGATCGTCTTCGCCGGCAGATAGGCGTTGGCGTCGACGTACCGCAGGCCCGTCCAGTTGTCCGTGGCCTTGAAGTCGCTCGACTTCACCGCCAGGCCGTACCGGTCGAGCCAGTACGCCACGGCCTTCAGCGAGACGAAGACGCCCAGCAGCACGGAGAGATGGCCGGTGGCCGCACCCGTCGCCCGCGCGCCGGGGCTGGTAACCCGCAGCCCCCCGTAGAGGTAGTGGGTCACGGCCGCCGCGATCAGCGACAGCACCACGGCGGCGAAGCCGAACCCGAGCAGGAAGCGGTACCACGGCAGGTCGAAGGCGTAGAAGGAGACGTCCAGCTTGAACTGGGGGTCCTTCTGCCCGAACGACACGCCGTTGACGTACATCAGCCATGTGCGCCACTGGCCCGACGCGGAGGCGCCGGCGATCAGCCCGACGAGCGCGGTGACCGCGAGCAGCACCCACTTCTTGTAGGGGGCGACGCTCATCCGGTACCGGTCGAGGCTCTGCTGCTCCAGTGACATCGCGCTCAGCGGCGGCCGGAGCCGGTGTGCGAGCCAGATGTTCACACCGATGGCCACGGCCATCAGCAGTCCGAAGACGAGGAACAACCCGATCTTGGTCCACAGAGTGGTGGTGAAGACGGAAGAAAACGCGACCGACCTGTACCAGAGCCAGTCCGTCCAGAACCCCGCGAACATGACGAAGGCCATGGCGAGGACCGCCAGGACACCCAATGTCATGAGCAGGGTACGGACGCGCCGGGACGGGCGGCCGACTCTGATCCGTGGCCCGGTCGGGCCTCCGCCGCGGTCCGGCATCTGGAAAGCCAACGTGCGCACCTCGAAGTTCGCGGTCGTGTGAAGCAGGCCCAGCGATCGTAGAGCCCACCTATGCAACTTACTGAGGCTTTACCTAGTTCCCGTTCCCGGGGCAGAAGGAGGCAGGATGTCGAGCATGCCCAACGTTTCTCCCTCAGGCCCTCCGATGGCCGCGAGCCCACTCACCGTCGCCGTCCTCGAAATCGACGCGTACGCCGCCACACTCGGCTGGGACCAGCCGGCCCGGCTCTTCGCCCTCGTCGACACCGCCCGGCTGCGTGCCCACGAGCCGGGGCTCGCCGCCCAGCTCGGAATCGACGACTCCGCATCCACCGCCGCCACCCTCACCCCCGTCGAGCAGGAGGAGCTCCCCGCGGGCACCGCGCTGGACGAGTTCCTCGCCACGATCGCCTGGCCCGACGCCGTGGTCGGCTGTGCCATGACCGTGGAGCGGATGATGCTGCCGCCGTCCGCGGAGGCCTCCGTGCCGGACGGCCTGACCGACGCCCAGCTGACCAAGTGGGTGTCCGGGCACCCGGACCGGCAGGAGGTCCGTATGACCGTGGCGGTGCTGCGGGACGGGGCGCGGGACTCCGCCGTCCGCCTGCGGGAGAAGGACTCCCCGACCGAGGTCCTGACCGGTGCGGGGCTGGTCCCGGGGCTGGCCGAAGCACTCGCGGCCACCTTCGAGTCCTGACCCCTCGCGCGGGGGCCGGCCTCAGTCGGTCGAGCAGCTCGGCAGGCCGGCCGTGTCCCCCGCGCGGATCTTCTCCAGGGACCTCTTGGCGTCGTCGAGGGTCTTCACCCTCACCAGGGTGAGGCCGTCGGGGGTGTCCGACGCCGCGGCGGCACAGTTGTCGTCCGGCGTCAGGAAGTAACCGGCGCCCGCGTCACGGGCACCGACCAGCTTCATGTTGATCCCGCCGATGGGGCCGACCTTGCCGTCGTCGTCGATGGTGCCGGTGCCCGCGATGAACTTGCCGCCCGTCAGCTTTCCGGGCGTCAGCTTGTCGATGATGCCGAGCGAGAACATGAGGCCGGCGCTCGGGCCGCCGACGTCGGCGAGCTTGATGTCGATCTCGAACGGGAACGTGTGGTCCGTCCCTGCCTGGATCCCGACGATCGCCCGGTCCTCCGAGGGGTTCGAGGGGTCCTTGGGCGCCTTCCGCGTGGTGAGGGTGACGTCCTGGGAGCCCGTGGGCTCCTTGCGCGCCTTCTCGGCGGCCGCCGCGGCCTTGGCGGGGACGACGGTGAAGACGACGTCCTCGCCGGGCTCGTGCTTCGTGACGAGCTTCGCGACGTCCTCCGGGCGCTCGACCGCCGTACCGTCCACGGCCTTGATCACATCGCCCGCGTGCAGCTCTCCCTCGGCGGCGCTGTCCTTCACGACGGTGGAGACGACCACACGGGAGGTGACGGGGATCTTCAGCTCCTCCAGGGCGGCCACCTTGGCGCTCTCCTGGGACTGGCTGAACTCCTCGGCGTTCTCCTGCGTCGACTGCTCCTCCGTCTTGCCGTCCGGGTAGAGCGTGTCGTGGGGCACCACCACGCTGTCGTGGGCCAGCCAGCCGTAGACCGCCTCGACGATGTTCATGTCGTAGTCCGCGCCGGTGACCCGGACCGTCGTCATGTTGAGGTTCCCGGACGTCGGGTACGTCTTGTGCCCGCTGATGTGCAGCACCGGCTCGCCCCGGGCATCACCGAGGGTGTTCACCGTCGGCCCGGGAGACATCTCGGCATACGGCACGCGGAGCAGCACGCCTGCGCAGAGCAGCGCGATCAGGATGAGGGTGGAGGCGAGCATCGTCGCGGTGCGGCGTGGCATGGAACGACAGTACGGGAACGGCCTGTCAGTGCACCGTCGGGGCCGGTCCGTACGGGGCGGACGGCATGGGGGGTCCGGCAGGAGCGAGGGGCGTCACGGCCCGCTCGCCGTGCGGAGCGCGCTCGACGGTTCGCTCGCCGCGCGGACTGTGCCCGCGGGGCCGATGCGGTACGGAATTGGCAACTGCGTACAGCTGCGGAGTCTCAGACGGCCTCGGAACCGGAGTGCGATTTCTCCATCGCTTCACGGAACCTGGCGTAGCCGGCGAGTTCGGTGACGTCACCGGTCGTTCGGTTGCGGGCTGCCCACCCTCCCCATATCGCCGCGCCGAGCGCGGCTATGAGTGGAATCAACAGCCAAGCGAGTGCTGCCATCACGACCTCCCTGCCCCATGAGCGACCGCAACCGCCGATCAGAAGATTAACCACCTGCAGGACCAACGCTCACGGCAGGGGTGCGGTTACGCAAATCGGGGCTGATGCCCCCTGGGACGGTTTGCGCTCAGCAGGCGCCGACCCACTCCTCCGTGCCGTCGGAGAAACGCTGGTGCTTCCAGATCGGGACCTCGTGCTTGAGGTCGTCGATCAGCTTGCGGCAGGCGTCGAAGGCCTCACCCCGATGGGCGCAGGACACGGCGACGACCACGGCCAGATCGCCGACGTCCAGTTCACCCACCCGGTGGACGGCGGCCAGTGCCCGCACCGGGAACTCCGCCACCACCTTCTCGGCCACCCTGCGGAGCTCGTCGCCGGCCGTCGGATGGCAGGAGTACCCGAGGGAGCCGACGTCCTGGCCGTCGTCGTGGTTGCGCACCGTGCCGACGAAGAGGGCCATGCCTCCAGCGGCGTCGTCCCCGACCGCGCGGAAGATCTCGTCGACGGAGAGCGGTGTGTCACGGATGTCCAGAAGCCTGATGGGGTCCTGGGCCGCCTGCTCGCCGGGGTGGTCGTGGGTGCGTGCCATGAGGCCATCGTGCCGCACGGCACCGGCTTCACGGAATAGCGCTTTCGACCGGTGGCGCGCCGGCCCGCTTGGAGCCTCCTACCAGGCGGGGCCCGGGCGGACCGCGGCCGGCCTAGAAGCGGCGGCGTGCTTTGCGGGCCCGCCGGACCAGCGCCGCCGTGCCGAGCAGTGCGACGGTCGCCCCGGCGGCCCCGGCCGCGGTGGCGTCCTTGCGGCCGAGCCTGCGTCCGGCGACCGTGTGGCGCCCCTCCACCTCTTCCAGGAGAGCCGCCAGGACCTCCTCGTTGGTCCACCGGGGGCGCCATCCCGCGTCGTGGAGCCGGCTCACACTGACCACCCAGGGGTGCATCGTGTAGGCGAGATCGCCCGCCGGCGACGGGGTGAGACCGATCCGGTGCAGCCTGGCGGCGGCGCCGAGCGCGACGGCGGACGGCAGCTCCATGCGCCGCACCCCGGAGAGCTCCTCCACCTCCTCCTGTTCGAGCCAGCCGTCGCAGCCGACCGCGAACTCGCCCTCGATCTTCTCGAGCGCGGCGTACTCCAGGGCGCTGACCAGGTCGTCCACATGGCAGAACTGCCAGGCGGGCCGTGAACCGGCGACGACGAGGAGCCGGGGGGACTCGAAGTACCGGGTGAGCGCCGTGTCCGTGCCGCCGACCAGGACGGTGGGGCGGACCACCGTGACGTTGAGGCCGGGGTGCGCACGGGGCGCGCGGCGGCCCAGTCTCTCGATCTCCAGCAGGTCGCCGACCCCGGTGGCCTCCGCGGTGGCCCGCAGCTCGGCGTCCTCGGAGAGCGGGATGTCGTTGTCGGGCAGAGCTCCGTAGACCATCGCCGAGGTGCACAGCACGACCCGGTGGACGCCCACGGCCGCCGCCGCTGTCAGCACGGTCTGCGTGCCCCGTACGTTGTACGCGGTACGGGCGGCGGGGTCGGTCTCCAGGTCGAGGTCGAGCGCCATGTGCACGACGACGTCCGCGCCGCGCAGCTTCTCGGCGATGGCGGGGTCCCGTACGTCCAGGACGTGCCACGTCGCCTCGGAGACGTCCCCCCGGCGCTCGTCGATGGCGATGACCTGCTTGATCGCGTCCGATGCGGCGAGGTGGGCGGTGAGCAGCTCACCGACGCCGGTCGCGGCACCTGTGACCGCGACGACGGGGCCGCGGCTTCGGGAGAGATTTTTCGTGGGCTTGCTTTCGGGCGAGGGGTCGGCCAGGTTTCGCGCTGCGCGAACCTGCGGATCTGGGGAACTCACCGGGCGTCTCCAGCGGTTGTCTTCAGTACGTACCCGAATGACGCGTACGTACCAGGTGGCGTCCATCCTGCCGCAGGCCGGGAGCCGGCGGAGCACTGAGGCCCCAAGCGGTCTTTGGTGTCTACGCTGGATGGTGATGTCGGGCAGTCGCCGTCGGTTCGAGCCGGCGGCCCTACGAGCCGAGGAAACCCGTGAGTGACACCCCATTCGGATTCGGCCTTCCGCCGGAGGAGCCGGAAGACGGCGACGAAGGCAAGAAGAAGGACCCCACCGGTGGTGGGCAGGGCTCGGGCGGGCCGGCGAACCCGTTCGGCTTCGGGCCCGGCGCGGGCGGGGACAACCCGTTCGCCGCGATGTTCGGCTCGATGAACCCGAACGACCTGGGTGCGGCCTTCCAGCAGCTCGGCCAGATGCTGAGCTACGAGGGCGGCCCGGTCAACTGGGACATGGCCAAGCAGATCGCCCGCCAGACGGTGTCGCAGGGCACCACGGACGGCAGCAAGGACGCGAGCGTCGGTCCCGCGGAGCGGTCCTCCGTCGACGAGGCACTGCGGCTCGCCGACCTCTGGCTGGACGGCGTGACGTCGCTGCCGTCGGGCTCCGTCTCCACGGTGGCCTGGAGCCGCGCCGAGTGGGTCGAGGCCTCCCTGCCCGCGTGGCAGCAGCTGGTGGACCCGGTCGCCGAGCGCGTCGGCCTGGCCATGGGCGATGTCCTGCCCGAGGAGATGCAGGCCATGGCCGGCCCGCTGATCGGCATGATGCGGTCGATGGGCGGCGCCATGTTCGGCCAGCAGATCGGGCAGGCCGTGGGCGTGCTCGCCGGCGAGGTCGTCGGATCGACCGACATCGGCCTCCCGCTGGCGCCGGCGGGCAAGGCCGCGCTGCTGCCGCTGAACGTCGAGCGGTTCGGCAAGGACCTGAGCGTGCCGCAGGACGAGGTGCGGCTGTACCTGGCGCTGCGCGAGGCGGCCCACCAGCGGCTCTTCGCACATGTCCCGTGGCTGCGCTCGCATCTCTTCGGCGCCGTCGAGGCCTACGCCCGAGGCATCAAGGTCGACACCAGCAAGCTCGAGGACGTCGTCGGCCAGTTCGACCCGTCGCAGCCCGAGCAGCTTCAGGACGCTCTTCAGCAGGGCATGTTCCAGCCGGAGGACACTCCCGAGCAGAAGGCGTCGCTGGCTCGCCTGGAGACCGCTCTGGCCCTCGTCGAGGGCTGGGTGGACGCAGTGGTCCACGAGGCCGCGAAGTCCCGGCTGACCTCCGCGGACGCGCTGCGCGAGACCATGCGCAGGCGCCGGGCCTCCGGCGGTCCCGCCGAGCAGACCTTCGCCACGCTCATCGGGCTGCAGCTGCGGCCCCGCCGGCTGCGGGACGCCTCGCGGCTGTGGGCCTCGCTCACGGACGCCCGGGGTGTCGACGGCCGCGACGGCCTGTGGGAGCACCCCGACATGCTGCCGACGGCCCACGACCTGGACGACCCCGACGGCTTCGTCCATCACGAGCAGCTGGACTTCTCCGAGCTGGACAAGATGCTCGGTGAGGCCGCGAAGGGCACGCAGAAGCCCCCCGCCGAGGGCGACCGGGCCAGGAGCGAGGACGAGGAGCCCGGGGACGGGCCGAAGACCGAAGGCAAGGACGACACCGGTCAGTGAGCCTGCACGACGACGCCGTCTCGGTACTCAGTGGCTACGCCGGGGCCGACGCGCAGCAGGCCGCGCTGCGCAAGACGTATCTGGACCATCTGGCCGCGCATCCCGACGGCATGTGGAAGGCGTGCGGAGCCGGGCATCTGACCGCCAGCGCGCTGGTGATCGATCCTGAGCGCGGCAGGGTCCTGCTGACGCTGCACAGGAAGCTGCGGATGTGGCTGCAGATGGGCGGGCACTGCGAGCCCCAGGACACCTCCCTGACGGCTGCGGCCCTGCGTGAGGCCACGGAGGAGTCGGGGATCGCCGGGCTCACCCTGCTGCCCGGCGGGCCCGTACGGCTGGACCGGCACCCCATCCCGTCGCCCTGCCACTGGCACCTCGATGTGCAGTACGCGGCGACGGCGTCGGCCGGGGCTGTGGAGCAGATCAGCGAGGAGTCCCTCGATCTGCGCTGGTTTCCCTACGACGAGGTGGCAGGGGTGGCGGACAGCTCGGTCGTACTGCTTCTGGAAGGCACCCGCGCGCGACTGGATCGCGGCTAGACAGCAGGTGAGGGGCGGTTTCCCATGGAAACCGCCCCTCAGCCGCCGATCTCCGCGGGCCTGCGGAGGCTCAGTTCCAGGCGTTGTTCTGGTTCTGGCCCCTCGCACCCTGCTGGCCCACACCGAACTGGGCCGCGGCGCCCTGGCCGATCTGCGCGTTCTGCGGAGGCAGCACCTCACTCGGCTGGACGAGAGCGAAGCCCTGGCCCAGGAAGCTCAGCTCCCAGCCCTCCCCCGTGTTCCCACGGCGCCGGAAGACGCCCGAGGAGTGGGTCTGGGCCTGCATCTGGACCCTCAGTCCGCTCGACCAGGCGACGATCGCGTCCGCGTCGACATTGACGTACTTCTCCGGGGTGACCTGCATCATCAGCGGCTGTCCGGAGGTCATCAGCGCGACCTTGCCGTTGCCGGAGATGTTGAGCTGGTACTTGCCGGTGCCGGAGATCCCGTACTGGCTGTCCACCGCGATGACCTCGGTGTGCAGCGAGGAGTCCAGGGCGAGCACGTAGGCGCTGTCGACCGTCATGCCCTCGTGGTCGACGTCGATCACGTGGACGTACTGGGCGAGGTTCGCGAGGTAGACCGTGCCCTGGCCGGAGCAGCGCATCAGGTCGAGGCCCTCGCCCGTGTTCCTGCGTGCGCGGCGCTGGCCGTGCGACTGGTACTCACCGTCGAACTCCATGAGCCCCTGGTACGCGACCATGGCGCCCTTACGGGCGAGGACGTCGTCATGGCCCGTCAGCGCGACCCGCAGGAGCTGCGGGTTCTGCACGGTGTAGCGGTCCTGGGACTGTTGTTCGGTGTGGCTGAAAAGCGGACTCTGCATGATGTGTTCCTCCCCCGCTCAGTTCCGGACGCGCAGGCGGTCGGTACTGTCCTCGCTCGGCTGGACGACGACGATGCCCTGACCGGAGAAGGCCATCTGGTAAGCCTCTCCACTGCCGCGGCCGATGAGCGAGCTGGCCTTGAAGCTGCGCTTGCCCTTCACCTTGAGGTTCGGGGACCACGCCACGAGTGCGTCGGGGTCGACGTACGTCTCGTCGTCGCCCCTGCCGCAGTCGACGACGATCGGCGTGCCGCGCGAGGTGATGGCGACCCATCCCGTCCCCTGGACCATGACGTTCCACAGGCCCTGGCCGGCGAATTTGGCGAGGCCCTTGACCCGCTCCACACCCCAGGTGAGGTGGCCGTCGAAGGCCAGGAGATTGGTGCCGTTGACCGAGAGCGAGTCGTTGTTCAGATTGATGACGACCACATCGGCACCGTAGTCGGCGAGGTAGAGCAGTCCGTCGCCGGCGCACTTCATCAGGGGCGCGCCCTCACCGGTGATCCACTGGGAGGCGATCTGGCGGACGGCGGGCGGGTTGGGTTCGTACTGGATGAAGCCCTCGTAGGCCACCATCGAGCCTGTGCGCGCGTAGAGGTCCTGGCCGGTGGCCATGGCGACCTTGAGCATCGTGCGGCCGTGGTTCTCCATGCGGGCCGTGACGGGGGTCGGGGCGAAGCCCGCGAGTTGCTGGTTCATGACGGGCTCCCTCAGACCTCGTAGGGCTGGACGACGACGAAGTTGCCGGGTGCTCCCCGGAACTGGAGGTTGACGGTCTCCCCGCTGTGGCCCGGGTAGGCGTTGCGGCGCAGCCTGACCTGGCTGGAGAGGATCACCTGGGACGCGGCCGACCACGCGACCACGGCATTGCAGTCGGCGAAGGTGGTCGGGGTGACCGGAAGGACGACGGGCACGCCATGGGTCTTGACGACGACGGTTCCGGTGCCCTGGAAGAGCATGGTGAACAGAGCGCCGCCGGGAATGCCCTGCCCTTCGATCCTGCGGACCTCGTACTGCAGGGACTCGTCGAAGGCGAGGACGCTCTCCGCGGAGACGCAGATGCCGTCGCCCTGCAGCTCGATGGGGTGCAGATGGGCCCCTTCCTCGGCGAGGAAGACCTGGCCGCGGCCGGTGCAGCGCATCAGCTGCATCTCCTGGCCGGTGGCGTTGCCGACCATGCGGCCGGCGAACCCCGCACCCTTGTAGCCGAAGTCGACCTTGCCCTGGTACATCACCATGCTGCCCTGACGGGCCAGCACCGGCGTACCCCCCATCGTGAGGTCGACGCGCATGAGCTGCTGGTTCTGTGAAGTCCAGCGCTGCCCGGTGGCCGCCTCCTTGTAGGGCTGAAGGGCGGCCTGCAGGCCTGCGCCGCCCGCCGGAACACCCTGGGGAACGCCTTGCGGCATCCCGGGCTGCGCGCCTGGCGGCTGTTGGCCGAACGGCGGCGGGGGCTGTTGGCCGAACGGCGGCGGGGCCTGGCCGAACGGCGGGGCCACCGGCGGAGCACCCTGTCCCGGGACCTGTCCGAACTGCGGCTGCTGGGGCGGCTGCCCGTACGGTGCGGGGGCCTGCGGCGGCGGCGACAGCGGAGCCGCGAGCGTCGGCGCGGCATGCACCGGCTGCTGCTGCTGCGCGGGAGCGCCGAAGGCAGGAGCCGGCTGCGGAGCGACGGGAGCGCCGAAGGCAGGGGGTGCGGAGGACTGGGCGGGGGGTGCGAACGAGGGGGCGGCCTGGGCCGGCGCGGCGGGCTCCTCCTCGGCGACTTCGCCGCCGAAGTTCTTGAGCAGCGCGTCGAGCCCGCCGTCGAATCCCTGGCCGACCGCGGCGAACCGCCAGACGTCCTTCAGGTAGAAGTCGCCGAGCATGACCGCGCGTTCGGTGGTGAACTCGGAGCCGGTGAAGGCGTACTTCACCACTTCCTCACCACCGGCGACGATCCGGATATAGCCGGGACCGACCTGCGACATCTGCCCGGCACCATCGAGCGTCGCGGTGAAGGACAGCTTGTGGATGTTCGCCGGAATGCGGTCGAGGGTGACGCGGAACGACTCGGTGTCACCGGCCTGCGCGCCGAGAAGCTGAATGGACTCCTCAGGCGATTTCGGCTGATTGAAGAAGATGAAATACCGGTCGTCGGAGAGCTGCTCGTTGGCGTCGAGACCGAAGCAGCTGATGTCGAACGTCAGGCCGGGGCCTGCGATCTGCACACCTACGTACAGATCCGTCCCTGACGTGAGATCACTGATCTTGGCCTTGTGGCCGCGTTGGAATTCCCTGGCCATGCGTAACGACCGTCCCCCATCCCGAAGGTGAATGCGTCGCGTCAGGCTAACCGCAAACCACGACAATGAGCCAAGCCGGTACAGACCCGGTACAGAATCGGCGAGGTCACTCCTCGCGGGCGCCCGGCAGATGCGGAAGCCGGTCGGCGGCCACGACCCCTTCGAGATAACCACGCGCGCGCTCGGTTCGGGAGTACGTCTCCAGCAGCCGCCAGAAGCGCGGACCGTGACCGGGAACCAGCAGGTGCGCCAGCTCGTGGAGGAGGACGTAGTCCAGAACGTACTCCGGCATGCCCTGCAGCCGGTGTGACAGGCGGATGCTGCCCTCGGCCGGAGTGCAGGAGCCCCAGCGGGTGTTCTGATTGGTCACCCACCGCACGGAGGCGGGCCGCGCCCGGCCCCCCAGGTACTGGCCGGAGAGCCGCTCGGCCCGGTCCGCGAGCTCGCTGTCACCGATGACGCGCTTGCTCTCCTGTGCGGCGAGTTTGTCGAGCATCACGCCGACCCAGCGCTGCTCCTCGGCCTCCGACATCCGGGCCGGGATGAGCACGATGGTGCGATCGCCCTCCCGGTACGCGGAGACCGTTCTGCTGCGCCGGGCGCTTCTGCGGACCTCGACCGCGCTCGACACAGATACGCGGGGCTGCTGGATGGCTGCGCTGCGCTGCCGGCGTCCGGCGCTGCGCGCGGGGGTCTCCCCGGCGAGACCGGGAGACGAGTCGGCGGGCACGACACGACGTTACCCGCTGGCGGCGGGGGAAGTCCCGCCTCCTCGACGGTTCAACGTTGATCCACTTCTCGGTCCGCACCATTTGAACGACTAATACCCCAGCCTGTGGATAACTTTCGGCCCGTTCCGCCGTCACGTTGCATTCTGGCAACAGATCCGACACCGACCTGGGAGAAGTCATGCATCCGATGCTGAAGCCCGCACTCCGCCGGGCCTGGCGTGGACGGAACACCGTGCAATTCGGCGTGACGCCGGCGCACGCGGTGACGCTGGGGCCGATGGATATCGCGACCGGCAGCTTTCTGGAACTGCTCGACGGAACGCGCGGACTTCCCCTGCTCCGCGAGGAGGCCAGAGCTCTGGACCTGTCGGACCGTCACGTGGACATTCTCGTATCCCGTCTTACGGAGGCGGGTCTGCTGGACGATCCGGATGCGGGTGGTCCGGAAGCGGATGCCTTACGCCGTCGGGCCGAGACGCTCGAACGGCAGCGCCCGGACGCGGCGGCCCTCTCCGTCGTTCACCCGGCGCCCGGCGGCGGGCTGCGCAGGCTCGCTGCCCGGCGCGCGATGCGGGTCCAGGTGCGCGGCGCCGGCAGGGTCGGGGCGGCGATCGCAGCCGTGCTGTCCGGATCGGGAGTGGGTCACGTGGAAGTGCTCGACGGCGGCCGCGTCGAACCCTGGGACGTGGCCCCGGGCGGGCTCCCGGCCTCGTCGGTCGGTGAGCGCCGGGACACGGCGGCCCGGCAGCTCGTGCGCAGGTCCGCGGCCGGGGGGCCTCCCCGGCCGGGCGGATCGGGCTCGGCTCCGCCGGGCGCCGAACCCGCGCTTTCCCTGATCGTGGCGGCTCCCAGGGACGGCCTCTCGGTCTATGCCCCCGATCCGGATGTCGCCGCCCCATGGGTCGCTTCGGGTACGCCGCATCTCTACGCGGGAGTGATCGAAGCCACCGGAGTGGTCGGACCGCTGGTGCTCCCCGGAGGCACCGGCTGCGCCGGCTGCCTCTCCCTGCATCGAGCCGAGGCCGACCCCCAGTGGCCGAGGATGCTCGCGCAGTGGAGGTCCGGACGTCGCACGTGCGTGCAGGCCTGCGACCTGGGTCTGGCGACAGCGGTGGCCGGTCTGGCCGCGTCCCATGCGCTGTCCTTTCTCGACGGGGAGCTCCCCGCCTCCACGGGCGCGCGGTGGGAGGCCGCCATGCCTCTGCTCGACTGGCGGTCGGAGCGGCTGCGGCCCCATCCCGACTGCGCCTGCCGTGCCGCCGGGCACACTGAGGCGGAGCTCACCTCCACGGCCGGCGCCACGCAGGACACAATGGCCGGGTGACCGTAGGCGGAGCGGAGCCGGATACTCGCGCGGCACGGCAGTCTGGGAACTGGAGGGGCACATGTCTGATCTTCCCCGGAAGGCGGTCACCCGTACCGCGAAGCTCGCAGCTCTGCCGCTCGGCTTCGCCGGCCGCGCCACGTGGGGTCTGGGCAAGCGGATCGGCGGGAAGTCCGCCGAACTGGTGGCCCGCGAGGTCCAGCAGCGCACGGCGGATCAGCTCTTCAAGGTGCTCGGTGAGTTGAAGGGCGGCGCGATGAAGCTCGGACAGGCGCTGTCCGTATTCGAGTCCGCGCTGCCCGAGGACGTCGCGGGTCCCTACCGCGCGGCGCTGACCAAACTGCAGGAAGCCGCACCCCCGATGCCGACCCGCACCGTCCACGGGGTGCTGGCGGAACGTCTCGGCGAGGACTGGCGCGAGCTGTTCGCCGAATTCGAGGACCGGCCGTCCGCCGCTGCCTCGATCGGTCAGGTCCACCGTGCGGTGTGGCACGACGGACGCGATGTCGCCGTGAAGGTGCAGTATCCGGGTGCCGGTGAGGCCTTGCTGGCGGACCTCACCCAACTCAGCCGCTTCGCAAGGCTACTCGGCCCGCTGGTTCCCGGAATGGACATCAAGCCACTCATCACGGAGCTGCGCGACCGGGTGTCCGAAGAGCTGGACTACGGACTGGAGGCCCAGGCCCAGCAGGAGCACGCGGCGGAGTTCGAGGACGATCCGGACGTGGTGGTCCCGGGAGTGGTGCATCAGTCCGAGCAGGTGCTGGTGACGGAGTGGATCGAGGGAATACCTCTGTCGGAGGTGATCGCCGACGGCACGACGGAACAGCGGGACCGGGCGGGCCAGCTCCTGGCGCGTTTCCTGTTCTCGGGACCCGCGCGCACCGGCCTGCTGCACGCGGACCCTCATCCGGGCAACTTCCGCCTGCTCCCCCCGGCCGACACGGCTGCCGGGGACACCGGTCGCGTCAGGGACACCGGTCATGTCAGGGACACCGGTCATGTCAGGGACACCGTCGGGCTCCACGGAGACGCCGACGGAACCGACGAACTCGACAGGCCCGACGGTGATTCCGGCCTGTGGCGCCTGGGAGTCCTGGACTTCGGCACGGTGGACCGGCTTCCGGGCGGTCTGCCGCAGACCATCGGCGATGCCCTGCGGATGACTCTGGACGGGGACGCCGACGCCGTCTACGCGATGCTCCGCAAGGCCGGCTTCGTGAAGGAGTCGATCGAACTCGAACCGGACGCCGTGCTCGAGTACCTGCTCCCCATCATCGAGCCGGCGCAGGCGGACGAGTTCACCTTCACCCGCTCATGGCTGCGCAGCCAGGCAGCCCGGATCGCCGATCCGCGCTCCCCCGCACACCAGTTGGGCAAGCAGCTGAATCTACCTCCGTCGTACCTGCTGATACACCGCGTCACTCTGAGCACGATCGGAGTGCTGTGCCAGCTGGGCGCGACCGTCCGGCTGCGGGACGAACTGGAGTCCTGGCTGCCCGGGTTCCTCCCGGCCCACGAGGAGCACGAAGCCGGGCACGACGCCGGGCACGACGCCGAGGGGTCCGAGGCGAAGAGGTCCGACGCGCAGGCATCCGGCGGGCAGGCGCGGGAGTCCGACGCGAAGGCGCAGGAGTCCAAGGCGCGGGAGTCCGACGCGCAGGCGCGGGAATCCAAGGCGGACGAGGGCAGCACGCACGACGGTGCGGCGGTCGAGGTGTAGAAGACGGTCCGCCCCTGGGGCCCCCGGTCACCACCACGCGGAGTCGAGTCGCCCCTCGATCGACCTGATGTGCGTGCGCGCACAGGCGTCACAGACGTACCTGCGCCTGCCGTCCTCGACGGAGCAGAGCCAGGTCGCGGGTGGGGCGTCCGACTCCGCCGCGGTGCCGCAGCGGGCACACCTCACGGGTCCGTCGGCCGGCTCCCGGGGGTGATGAGTCTCCTCGTCCACCTCGCGACGATAACGCCGCGGGCCGAGCGGCGCGCGCCACAACGCACCGCGGGGCCGGCCTGTTCGGGCCGGCCCCGCGGAAGGGGAGGGTGGCTGCCTGAGGGGCGGAGCGGTTGCCCGGCAGCGGTAGTGCTGGTGGAGCCGTCAGTGCATGACGGCCATGGCGAGCGCGCGGCGGGCACGCATCGAAGCGCGCTCCGCACGACGCTGCATCCGCCGGGCGGACACCAGGCGGACTGCCTGACGCCCCTCCTCCGCCTCCCTCATGCGGTCGTGCATATGCGCACGAGCCAGAGCTTCTGGGATGAGTTGCATTTCGCGGGTCCTGTTCTGACGCGAGTCGTTCGCGCCGATGATGGTGACGTCCGGGGTCGCGGAGCCGACGGGCTCCCGCGTGGTGGTGGTCATTGGTGCCTGATTCCGGGGGTCATGAGTCTGGGGACGGTCGATGGTGCCGATGCGCTTCGTTCGTGTGGGAGCCATGGCTCCCAGGCCGGGGGTCACGCCGCGACCGGGTTCTTGCGCGGACGGCCACGCGGACGCTTGCGGGCGACGACGACGCCCTGGACGAAGAGCTCGCCGCCCCAGACGCCCCACGGCTCGCGCCGCTCCTTGGCTCCGGCGAGGCACGCCTCGACCAGCGGGCAGGTCCGGCAGAGGGTCTTGGCGTACTCGACGTCGGCCGGCGACTCCGCGAAGAAGACCTCCGGGTCGTAGGAACGGCAGGGGACGGCTACGCCGAGGTTCTCGATGGCGTCATCGAGCGCGGTGAGCGTGGTGAGGGGGGTCAAGGTGGAGTCCTCCGTGAGGCCGGGCGGGGAGATCGTGTCGGAAGGCGGAACGGACGGGGCGTGCGTCTCGAGTTGCACGGTGGCGTTGTCCTCGTCTGGTCGTGCCGGCCTGTTGGCCGGTTGGCGGCTGGTACCAGGTCCTGCTGTCCCGAGGCTCCTTCGACTCGTCTCGTCCGTTCGGACAAAACAAAAGGGCCGCGGATCCCGAGTGGGGTTCCGCGGCCCTGAAGGCGCCGGCCTGATTGGGATCAGGCTGGATCACTCCAGGGTTCAGGCCCACGGAAGGCCCACATCGTGTGGTGCTGCGTCGTCTGCTGCTTCTTGGCTCCGGCACCGGCTGCGGCTGCCGCAAAGGCATAGGCCGAGGCCCGTCCCTTCACTACTGCTGCTGCCGGCGCCTCGGTCGGTCGCTCATTGCGTTCCCGCACGGGCAGGCTCGCCAGGAACAGCGGGCTGACCATGGAAACGCCGGACACACCGGTGCCATGAAGCGAGAGCGCCGAAGAGCGGGTGAGGCCGAGAGAGCAGGTGGAGACGACCGACGGATCGGTCATTTTGATGGTGTTGATGATGCTGATCACGACAATCGCCTCCTCTCGGCGTCTCAAGGGACCGGCCGGGGCCGATCCTGCGGTATTCGGATAAGTACAGCACGGGGTCAGGGCTTCAGAGAAGTCGCTGTTCCCGTGGTTAAGAACCTATGGTGATTGCTGCTGCGGGCGCAAACTATTTTTTCGACAAGTTTTTCTCACACGTCGCCGTCGCCCGGCTCCGGCTCCTGACCCACCGTCCGACCTGCGCAGATGGCCAGGACGTCGGCCCCGAACCTGGTCAGCTTCCGGTTTCCGACACCGGCGATGACGACCAGCTCGCCCTCGGTGCCGGGCGCCCTCTCGGCGATCGCCATCAGTGTCTTGTCGGTGAAGACGCACCAGGCGGGCTGGCTGATCTCCTTCGCCCGGTCCGCGCGCCACTCGTGCAGCCGCTCGTACAGCCCCTCGTCCATGTCCGAGGGGCAGTCCTCGCAGCGCATCAGTTTCATCTCACCGGCCTCGGTGAGCGTCCTGCCGCAGACCCGGCACCTCACCGGGCCCCGCCGCTCCGGCCTGGCAGGCTTCTCCGTCCCGCCGCCGCCCGTGCCCGCGCGGGAGCCCCGGTCGATCCCACCTCCCCCTCCCGTACCGCCCCGTGCGCCGAGTGCGGCCGAGCCGGGCCGCAGTCCGTTGAGGAAGCGGGTGGCCCTGCGGTTCCCGCGGCCACCGGGCGACCGGGACAGGGCCCAGGACAACGAGAGGTGGAAGCGGGCCCGGGTGACACCGACGTAGAGCAGCCGGCGCTCCTCCTCGACCTGTTCGTCCGTCTTGGCGTAGGCGATCGGCATCATGCCCTCGGTGAGCCCGACGAGGAACGCGGCGTCCCATTCGAGGCCCTTGGCCGAGTGCAGCGACGCCAGGGTGACCCCCTGGACCGCGGGTGCGTGCTGGGCGGCGGCCCGCTCGTCGAGCTCGGCCACGAGATCGGAGAGCGTCGCTCCCGGCCTGGCCTGCTCGAAGTCCTCCGCGAGGCGTACCAGCGCGGCGAGCGACTCCCAGCGGTCCCGCACCGCTCCCGAGCCGGTGGGCGGCTTGGAGGTCCATCCTTTGGTGGAGAGCACCGCCCGCACCTCGGAGGGCAGGTCGTCGGCGCCGTCGAGCAGGGAGTCGTTGCCTCCGGCGCGGGCGGCGCCCCGCAGGGCCACGCCCGCCTCCCGCACCTCGGGCCGGTCGAAGAAGCGCTCGGCGCCGCGCAGCTGGTAGGGCACGCCCGCGTCGGCGAGCGCCTGCTCGTAGACCTCGGACTGGGAATTGACCCGGTACAGCACGGCGATCTCGCCGGCCGGCACCCCGGCGGCGATCAGGTCACGGATCCGGCGCGCGGTGCCCTCGGCCTCCGCGGGCTCGTCCGCGTACTCCGTGTAGACGGGTTCGGGTCCCTTGTCCCGCTGTGAGACGAGCTCCAGCCGGTGTTCGGCCGCCTTGCCCCGCGCCTGGCTCAGCAAGCCGTTGGCCAGGTGGACCACCTGAGGTGTCGAGCGGTAGTCCCGCACCAGCTTGACCACCGTGGCGTCCGGATGGCGGGTTCGGAAATTCAGCAGGTGGTCGGGGGTGGCTCCGGTGAAGGAGTAGATCGTCTGACCGGCGTCACCGACCACGCAGAGATCGTCCCGGTCTCCCAGCCAGAGGTCGAGGAGCCTCTGCTGGAGCGGGCTGACGTCCTGGTACTCGTCGACGACGAAGTGCTGGTACTGGCGGCGCACGTGATCGGCGATGTCGTGCCGGTCCTGGAGGATGCCCACGGTCAGCAGCAGCACGTCCTCGAAGTCGATCACCGACCGGTCACGCTTCAGCTGCTCGTACATCGCGTAGATCTGGGAGAGCTCGGCCGGATCACGCGGGGCGTCCCGCTGGGTCTTCGCGACCGCGGCAGGGTAGTCGGCGGGCACCGTCTGGGTGACCTTGGCCCACTCGATCTCACTGGTGGCGTCCCGGAGCTCGTTGCGGTCGAGCCGGATCCCGCAGCGGGCCGCCGCCTCGGCGACCAGCTGGACCTTGCGCTCCACCAGACGCGGGAGCTCTCCACCGACTGCTTTCGGCCAGAAGTACTGGAGCTGGCGCAGGGCCGCGGAGTGGAAGGTCCGGGCCTGGACACCGGTCGCGCCGAGCTGGCGCAGCCTGCCCCGCATCTCCCCGGCCGCCCGGTTGGTGAAGGTGACGGCGAGCACGGTCGTCGGCTGGAGGATCCCGGCCCGCACCCCGTAGGCGATGCGGTGCGTGATCGCCCGGGTCTTGCCCGTACCGGCTCCGGCCAGCACGCACACCGGTCCGCCGAGGGCCGTCGCGACCTCGCGCTGCTCCGGGTCGAGCCCGTCGAGCACGGCGTCCGCGGAGTCGGGGACCGGCGGGAAGAGGGTGGAACGCGTTGCTGCTGTCACCCTGCCATGCTGCCAGGTCGCGAAGGGTCGCCGGGGCGGTTGTCCACAGGGGCTGTCGATCGTCGTACCGGTGGAGCCGGCTGCCCGCCGGTCAGGGGCGGGACCGGGAATGGTCGTGGGGTCGCGGACGTTCCCTCCATGCGGGAAGGCGCGTGGACATACGTGTCACGCGTCTCCGGCGAGAGCTTTCCCAGTGGGACATACGAGACGAGGGAGCACCGACGACATGCCGGGCACTGTGACGATGTACAGCACCACGTGGTGCGGCTACTGCCGCCGGCTCAAGGGCCAGATGGATCGCGAGGGCATCGCGTACACCGAGGTCAACATCGAGCACGACCCGGATTCGGCGGCTTTCGTCGAGAAGGCGAACGGCGGAAACCAGACGGTCCCCACGGTTCTGGTAGTTCCCGCCAGCGGTGGCGAGAACCACGTCATGACGAACCCGAGCCTCGCACAGGTGAAGCAGGCTCTCGCGCTCTGATGCTCCTCTAGCGCCGCCCCCTCTGGTCAAGGTCACCGGAGGGGGCGGCGCTATACATATGGGACGGAACGCAGCCCTTACGCCCCCGCGCGGCTGGTCGGTAGCACTGATCGGCCATCAGTAGGCCGCGCGACCGCCGCCCGCTGCCTGCCGCATCCCGGTTTCCTGTTCCGGAAACTCGAAGCCCTTGCGCCCCACCCTGCTTGATCGGGAGCATCGAGCAGGACATGACGGGGAAGGCCAGGGAGGGAACCTGTGAAGGTCACCAAGCTCGTGAGCACGTGCGACATCAAGGACTGCCCGACCATCTACGCCACGGACAGAGACACCCTCCTGGTGCAGGGGGAGACTCCCGCAGATCATGGACTGGAGATCCCCGCCCACGAAACCATCGTGGAGATCCCGACGCAGCTTGTATTCGACCTGATCCGGAAGGGTCTCCGTGGTGACGGCTAAGGGCCTATATAGGTGAGCTGTTCGATACCTTCGAGCGGGAGGCGTTCCGGCTGGAGACTCTTGCCGACTACAGCCAGTCGGGAAATGTGGACGCCTACCAAGCGTTCCTCGCAGGGCAGCCACAGCCAGTCGACTACAACGAATCCTGGTTGTCGGAAGTGCGAGCCCACACGGGCAGGGGTAAACGCATCTACCGCGTGCACGTCCTGTCGCGACCCCTGACCCCGTATCTGCGTTTCGAGCTGGGCTGGGGGTACTGCAAAAACTCCACCGGCGGTGAAGAGTTCTTCATTCTCGACACCACGGGACAGACCAACCCGCTGAAAGACGCGGAAGATTTCTGGCTATTTGATGAAGGAACGGCTGTGGTCATGCATTACGACCACGCCGGAGCTATCACAGGACGGGAGACCATCCCCGATGGCCGGGCCCAGGAATTCGTCACCATCCGGGATACGGCACTAGCGCACGCAGAGCCGTTCTCCGCTTGGTGGGAGAAGCACGGCGGTACGTGAACAGAGGGCAACTGGGGGCAGCACTGCGGGCTCTGCGGCTGGCATCCGGAAAGGAAGCCAAGGTCGTCGCCCGCAGTGCTGTTATGTCTACGAGCAAGCTCAGTAAAATCGAGACGGGGAAACTCGCTCCATCGCCGTCTGACGTGGAGCGCATCCTTACAGCTATCGGGGTCTCGGAAGAGGTCAAGGTCGAGTACCTGGACGCAGCCAGGGCGGCAGCCGCAGAAGCCACAGCTTGGCACCTGGTCCGCCGCATGGGGGTACACAAGGCCCAGGAACAGACGAGATCGCTAGAATCGCAGATGACCGTGCTGCGCCTCTTTCAGCCGGCCTTGATTCCCGGGTTGCTGCAAACACCGGAGTACATCCGAGCGATTCTTTCTCGGCATGCACGTTCGCCCACCCCATGGCGGCGAACTCGACACGGTGGCGGTAATCGAAACGAGAGTCTCGCGCGCGGCGCTGGTACCCCTCCTGGAGCACGGCGGCGTAGTCGCCCTCGAACTGGAACGGCTTACGTCCCACGGTGGTAGTCCCTTCCTGTGCGGCGCACGGGGTGCGCCAGTGACCCCCGCCGGATGGCGGGACATGTGCCTCCCTTTCTTCGCGGGGGGTGGACCGGCCATGGCTGGCACGGTCTCTTCACAGGGGCGCCCAAGGCTTGAAGCTCGGACTCGGTCTCGTGCAGTCGGGAGCGACGGCGGCGACCTGGCAGGCATCGTACAGGGCGCAGAAACAGGGAAGGCCCCCATGGGCGGGGGCCCTGCCTCAAGCATCCTCAGTCAACGTGTAGAGCGTCCTCTCTGCGTCCTCTCTGCGTCCGCTCGCTCCTCCTCGAACTCTTCCCAGCGACTGACGATCTCGTACATGGCACCGGTGAGCGTCGGAGGCTTCTCGGCGGGGGCGTTGCCGAATCCCCAGAGGGGTTCGATGGGCTCCATGACCTGAGACCTCTTGGTCCGCACGTCCCGCCACTGCGTGCCTTGTTCCCGAAGATTGTCGATCAGGTCCCCGGGGTCGATGGCGAGAACGTCGGTCCCGAAGTACGCCTTCACCTTGTGCTTCTTCAGGAACTCCCGGCGCTCATCAACACCGGACTGCTGCCACCACTCCGCGTAGCTCTCCCCCGTGCCCGTCCACACAGTCACCGGCTTCGGTCCATCCTGGCTGGTGATCTTCTCTCGCTCCTGGGCAAGGCTGCCGACCCGAGAGGCGTACGCTACAGCGCTCATCTCGCCCTGCTGGAGTTCCTTCAGGAGCTGGTTCATCTTGCCGTCGATGACAGCCAACTTCGCCGCACGACTGTCGTCGATGGTCGTCGTCGATTCCATCCGTTCGAGATGCCCGATCTCCCCAAGCAGGGACGACACCAGCCACGGGTACAGATCCTCGGCCCAGAAGGTCTGCTTCGGGCACGCCTTGATGCCCTTGCTCTTGTTGCCGTGGCAGCGGTACCGCTCGCGCTGCCCCTTGGCCTGGTTGCCCTTGACGTAGTACATCGGGCTTCCACACAGCAGGCAGAAGGTCACACCGACCGTCGGAGATGTCGAGCCCTTCGGCTTTTTGTACTTCACCGAAGCGACTGCTTCGGAGAGCGTCGTCCACTCCGATTCGTTCAGCACCGGCTCGGACCGCATGACGGGTGAGCCGTCGTCGTTGCGGACCACTGTCCCGTTGGCTCGAACGTACTCACCAAGCAGCGACCGACTCGTCAATACGGACTGGACCGTTGTCGCCGTCCATTTGCTTCCGCGTGGCTTCGGGTCTGCCAGTCGAGTCGTGCTCTCCCCCGCAGCGGCACGGATGCGAGCGATGTCCTGTGCCGTAGGAGTTCCTTGCTCGTTCAGCCAGTCGGCAAGGGCCGAGAAGCTGGGTTTCTTGACGAAGCGCCGGATCATCTCGATCAGGATCGGGCCGTACTCCGGGTCGAGTTCGAGACTGAAGCCTCCGTCGGTCTTGACCGACCTGCGACCGAACGGTACGAGACCGCCCGGCCAGCGGCCAGTCTTGCGCATGGTCTCCCGGGAAGCCTTGTTTCGGGCCTTGATCGCGTCCAGCTCCGCCTCTGCGACCACGGCCAGGATCTTGGCGATCGTCTTGCCCCACGGCTTCGAAAGGTCGAACCCCTCCTCGCAAGAGATCAGGCCCTTGCCGTTCGCCTCACACCACTCGATGACGTCCGAGAGATGGCGCACCGACCGTGCGATGCGGTCGATCTTCAAGATGACGATGTGGTCGAACTGGTCCTTCCTGTTGTTCAGCCAGTCGCCCAAGGACGGGCGCATCCATGGTGAGATCGAGGCCGACACATCGATGTCGACGGCGAAGTCGACCAGCTCCATCTCTTCGGCATCCGCCCGCTTACTGATGCGGGTGCGCTGCGTTTCCTCGCCCGTCTGGTGCTCGTTGCTCACTGACAGACGGACCACGCCGAGAGCCCTGGGCTTGTCGCTCACGAACTCCCCCTCCCCGGACATGGGGCGGCCCTCCCTGGCCACCCTCATTAGGAGGGAACTCTACAGACCGTGCTGACGGTTCTCTTCCCCGACGGTTCGACGCTGACGAACCCCTCGTTGGCCCAGGTCAAGCAGAAGATCGGTGCCTGAGCGGCTCCGTTCATGACGAAGGCCCCCGCCGAGCTCGGCGGGGGCCTTCGTCATGAACGGAGTGGACGGGGTGGGCGGGGTCAGGCCGCGCTGCCCGGCCTGGGGAGCGGCTTGCCGTACCAGAGCTCGATCAGACGCGCCGCGATCGAGACGCCGAAGGGCGGCAGCACCTCGCCCGAGTCGAAGGCGGCCGTCAGGTCCTCGCGGGAGAACCAGCGGGCCTCCTCGATCTCCTCACCGTCGACGGTGATCTCCGAGGACACGGCACGCGCCATGAAACCGAGCATCAGGCTGGAGGGGAACGGCCAGGGCTGGCTGGCGACGTACTCGACCTCGCCGACGGTGACGCCGGCCTCCTCGAACACCTCGCGGGCCACGGACTGCTCGATCGACTCCCCCGGCTCGACGAAACCGGCGAGGGTCGAGAAGCGGCCCTCGGGCCAGTGCACCTGGCGTCCCAGCAGGGCACGGTCCTGGTCGTCCGTGACCAGCATGATCACCGCGGGGTCGGTCCGCGGATAGTGCTCCGCCCCGCAGGCCTGGCAGCGGCGGATGTGACCGGCGGCTGCGATGACGGTGCGCTCGCCGCAACGCGAGCAGAAGCGGTGCAGCCGCTGCCAGTTCTCGAGTGCCACGGCGTGCACCATCAGTCCGGCGTCACGCGCGCCGAGGAGCAGCCCCGCCTCGCGCAGTCCGGCAGGGCGTGCGGACTGGTCCATGCGGCCCGGCAGCGAGTCCTTCTGGAGCGCGAAGTACCGCACGCCCTCCTCGTCGGTGCCCAGGAAGTAGCGGTGGGTCTCGGTGACCGGTGCCTCGAAGGCAGGGGTCATGACGAGCTCGGTGCCGCCGTCCGGGGTGTCGTCGACGAGCGCCTGGCCCCCGGACACCACGAACACTCTGGTCGTCGGGTGGCTCCAGGCAGCGGCGAGCCACGCCTCGTCGAGCCGGTGGTGCGCGGCGCGGTCGATACCGCTGGGCGCGGTGAAACCGATGGGACGGTCCGTGGTGGCGTTGTCGAAGGTGCTCACAGGTGCTTCCTACTCCCCCGGGGGTGGATCGGGCGTTCAGAGGATTCAGCGGAGTGCGTCGGCCAGCTCGCCCCACAGATGGGCGGCGGTCTCCACGCCCTTGAGGAGAAGGTCGAGCTCGACCTTCTCGTCGGGGCCGTGCCAGCCGTCGGACGGTACGGAGACACCCAGGAAGAGGACGGGTGCGCCGAGCACGTCCTGCAGGTCGGCGGCGGGTCCCGAGCCTCCCTCGCGGGTGAAGAGGATCTTCGTCCCGAAGGCCGTACCCATGGCGCGGGCCACGGCCCGGAGGGCGGGGTGGCCGAGGGGCGTCAGACAGGGGCGGGTCGCGGGGGCGAAGGTGATGCGGTGGCGGACACCGGCCGGGATCCGGGCCTCGGCCCAGGTGCGGACCGCCTCCTGGATCCGCTCCGGGTCCTGGCCGGCGACCAGCCGGAAGCTCAGCTTCACCAGGGCGGACGAGGGGATGACGGTCTTGCTGCCCGCCCCCTGGTATCCGCCGCCGATGCCGTTGACCTCGGCGGTGGGGCGGGCCCAGATCCGCTCCAGGGTGGAGTAGCCGGCCTCGCCCGCGGTGGCCTGCGAGGAGGCGGTCCGCAGCCAGGCGGCCTCGTCGAAGGGCAGCTCGGCGAAGAGGGCCCGTTCGGCCTCGGTGAGTTCGGCGACCCCGTCGTAGAAGCCGGGGACCGCGACCCTGCCCTCCGGATCGTGGAGAGCGGCGACGAGACGGGCTAGCGCGGTCGCGGGGTTCGGGACGGCACCGCCGAAGGACCCGGAGTGGATGTCCTGGCCGGGCCCGTACAGCTCGATCTCGCATTCCGCGAGACCGCGCATCCCCGTGCAGACGGTGGGGGTGTTCTCGTCCCACATGCCCGTGTCGGAGACGATCACCACATCGGCCGCGAGTCGGGCGGCCCGCTCCTCGGCCAGCGCGCGGAAGTGCGGCGAGCCGGACTCCTCCTCGCCCTCGACCAGGAGTTTGAGGTGCACGGCGGGGGTGGTGCGGCCGGTCGCGGCGAGGTGTGCGCGGACACCGAGTGTGTGGAAGAACACCTGGCCCTTGTCGTCGGCCGCGCCGCGTCCGTACATCCTGCCGTCGCGGATGACCGGCTCGAAGGGGTCCGTGCTCCACCCGTCCTCGCGGGCCGCGGGCTGCACGTCGTGGTGGCCGTAGACCAGGACGACCGGTGCGTCCGGATCCTCCGAGGGCCACTCGGCGAAGACCGCGGGGGCTCCGGGCGTCTCCCAGATCTCGGTGACCGGGAACCCGGTCTCCCCGAGCTTGCCCGAGAGCCACTGCGCACTGCGCCGTACGTCCTCGTGGTGCTCCGGCTGAGCGGACACCGAGGGGATGCGCAGCCACTCGGCCAGGTCGTCGAGGAAGGCTGTGCGGTGCTGCTCGGTGTACGTACGGACGGCGCTGTCCGGGGTGTCGCTCATGCTCATGAGCCTATCGGCCCTGCGGAGGTGGCTCGTCCAGCAGGAGCCTCTCCAGCTCCTCCCGGCCCGGCAGCCCGCCGGGACGTGAGGTCTCCCCCGTGCGGACGTAGAGGAAGGTCGCGGTGACCGCTTCCAGGGGCAGGCCGTGCAGTTCGGCCCAGGCCAGCCGGTAGACGGCGAGCTGGAGCGGGTCGGCCGTGCGGTGCCGGGTGGTCTTCCAGTCGACGATCTCGTAGGTGTCCCCCGTGCGGTAGACGGCGTCGATCCGGCCGCGGATCACCCGGCCCCCGAGCGTGATCTGGAACGGGGTCTCCACGCGGTACGGGGTGCGCCGGGCGTACGTGGTGCGCTCGAAGGCTTCCTTGAGGTCGGCGAGGTCGCGCTCGTCGGCGATCTCCGCGTCGTCACCGTCGCCTCCGGGGAGTTCGTCGGGGCCCAGCATGGGCAGCGGCACCTCCTCGAACCGGGACTCGACCCAGGCGTGGAAGCGGGTGCCCCGCCGGGCGGCGGGCTGCGGGGGGCGGGGCATGGGGCGGGCGAGCTCCCGCGCGAAGCCCTCGGGGTCGTCGGCGAGGTGCAGGAGCTGGGTGGCGGAGAGCGTGGCGGGTACGACGACGTCGTGCACGGTCGCGCGGGCACGGCGCAGCTCACCCGCGAGGGCGTCGAGGTCGCGGTCCCAGGAGGCGAGCGTCCGGTTCTCCTCCGGGGTGAGGCCGGCGTCCGCAGGCGTACGGGCGGCCGGGACGTGCGGTGCGGGGGCGGCTGGGTGCGGGGGCGCGGCGTCCGGGGCCGCGGTCCGGTCCCCGCCGTCCGGGAACGGATCGTCGTACGGGGCGTCGGCGTCGTCGTACGGGAGCCCGCCCTCGTCGTACGGAGGCTCGTCGTACGGAGGCTCGCCCTCGTCGTACGGAGGCTCGTCGTGCGGGAGCCCGTCCTCGTACGGCGCCCCGCCCCTGGGCTTCCCCGGAGCCCGCGCGGGCTCCTCGTACACGTCCGGTACGTCTGCGGCCGCCATGGCCTCCAGGTGGGCGAGCACCGTGTCCCGGGCGGCGCGGCGGCGGGCCATGGCGGTGCCGTCGAGCGGGAGCGGCCATGCCTGCTCGGCACCCTGCTCCCGGAGCGCCGGGTTCTCCTCGCCCTCCTCCGGCTCCGCCTCCCAGACCTCGATCTCGCCGTGTCCGGCGGCGCAGTGCTCGTACAGCGCGTCCAGGAACGCCGAGGGACCGCGCGGCTTCTTCTGGGACGTCCCCCACCAGTGGCCGGAGCCGAGCAGCAGGCTGCGGGGGCGGGTGAAGGTGACGTAGCCGAGGCGGAGCTCCTCGGTGTGCTGGTGCCCCTTCATCTCCTCCTTGAACGCCTTGAGGCCCTTGGCGTCGAAGGAGTGGAGGGCGGGGAGTGTCGCCGCGTCTCCGCGCAGGGCGTGCGGGAGGACGTGGGACTGCGAGGTCCACGCGTCCCGGGACCGCGTGCTGGGGAACTGGCCGGTGACGAGACCGGGGACGGCGACGACGTCCCATTCCAGGCCCTTGGACTTGTGGGCGGTGAGGACCTTCACCGTGTTCTCCCCGCCGGGCAGGGCGTTGTCCAGCCCCTTCTCGTACTGCGCGGCGGTGCGCAGGAAGCCGAGGAAGGCGAGCAGGGACGCCTCGCCGTCGACCGCGGCGAAGCCGGCCGCGACGTCCAGGAAGTTGGCGAGGGTCTCACGGCGGCGCGCGGCCAGGGCGTGCGGCGACGCGGAGAGCTCCACTTCGAGGCCGGTCGTCGCGAGGACGCGGTGCAGTACGTCCATGAGCGGGTCGGCCAGCGAGCGGCGGAGGTCGCGGAGCTCGGTGGCGAGGTGGGCGAAGCGGACGCGTGCCTCGGCGGAGAACGCCAGCCCGTCGTCCTCGGACCCGCCCGGCTCCAGGAAGGTGTCGAGGGCGTCGGCGAGCGAGATCACCTCGGCGGGGTCGACGCCCTCGACGGCTTCGGCCAGGCGCTGGTCCGGGTCGGTCCCGTCGTCGCCGGGGGTGGCGCGGTGGACGAGGAGGCGGGCGCGGCGCCCCAGCAGGGCGAGGTCCCGGGGGCCGATCCGCCAGCGCGGTCCGGTGAGCAGCCGGACCAGGGAGGCGTTGGCCCCGGGGTCCTGGAGCACCTCGCAGACGGCGACGAGGTCGGCGACCTCGGGGAGGTGCAGCAGCCCGGACAGGCCGACGACCTCGACCGGGACGTCCCGGGCGACGAGGGCGGCCTGGATGCGGGGGAAGTCGCCCGCGGTCCGGCACAGGACGGCGATCTCGCCGGGCGCCGTGCCGGTCCGCACGAGGTGGGCGAGCGAGTCGGCGAGCCACTCGATCTCCTCCGCGTGGGTGCGCAGGAGGGCGACGCGGACCGTGCCGTCCCGCTCCGCTCCGGGTGCGGGGCGCAGTGCTTCGACACCCTCGTGCATGGCGCGCAGGGGTTGGGCGAGGCCGTTGGCGAGGTGGAGGAGGCGGCCTCCGCTGCGGCGGTTCTCGCTGAGGGAGTAGCGGGTGGCCGGGGTGCCGTCGGCGTGCGGGAAGTGGTGGGGGAAGTCGTCGAGGTTGGCCACGGAGGCGCCGCGCCATCCGTAGATCGCCTGGCAGGGGTCTCCGACCGCCGTGACGGCGTGGCCCGCCGTGCCGTGCCCGCCTCCCCCGCCGAAGAGCGCGGCGAGGAGCAGCCGCTGGGCCACGGAGGTGTCCTGGTACTCGTCGAGCAGGACGACCCGGTACGCGTCGCGGAGGGCGGCGCCGACCTCCGGCCGGGTGAGGGCCAGCTCGGCGGAGAGGGCGATCTGGTCGCCGAAGTCCAGCAGATCCCGACTGCGCTTGGCCGCCCGGTAGCGCCCGGTCAGTTCGAGGAGTTCGCGGCGGGCACCGGCCGTCTCGGGGATCTTGCGCAGGTCGGCGTTGGTGAGACGGGCCGTCTCCAGGGCCTGGAGCAGGTCGGTGTCGTGCTCGGCGAGCTGCTCGGGGCGTACGAGGTGTTCGGCGAGTTCCGCGTCCAGGGCCAGCAGGTCGCTGACGAGGGTGGGGAAGGAACGGGTGAGTGCGGGGTAGGGGCCGGGTGCCTCGCGCAGCACCCGGGCCGCGAGTTGGTAGCGGGTGGCGTCGGCGAGGAGCCTGGTGGTGGGTTCGAGGCCGATCCGCAGACCGTGGTCGGTGAGGAGCCGGCCGGCGAAGGCGTGGTAGGTGGAGATGCCGGGTTCGCCCGGGGGGTTCTCCGGGTCGATGACGTCCGGGTCGGTGACGCCGGCCGCGACCAGGGCCTTGCGGACCCGCTCGGCGAGCTCACCGGCGGCCTTGTTCGTGAAGGTCAGGCCGAGGACCTGCTCCGGGGCGACCTGTCCGGTCCCCACCAGCCACACCACTCGGGCGGCCATCACCGTGGTCTTCCCCGAGCCGGCTCCGGCCACGATCACCTGCGGGGCGGGCGGCGCGGTGATGCAGGCCGTCTGCTCGGGGGTGAAGGGGATCCCGAGGAGCTCCTTGAGCTGCTCGGGATCGGTGAGGCGGGAGGTCACTCCAGAGAGGCTAACCGGACGCACCGACAGAGCGGACCCGCGCGGAATCCGCCGGGAAGATCATTCGACGATCTGGCGGCCCTCGGGCTGGGCGCTGCACGACGCCTTGAAGGTGCAGTGGGTGCAGTGCTGGCCGGTCGTGGGGGTGAACCGTTCGTCCAGGACCCGTCCGGCGGCCGTGGCGAGCAGGTCGGAGACCCATTCCCCGGAGAGGGGTTCCTGTGCCTGGACCTTCGGCAGGGCGTCGCCTCCCTCCTTCTTCGGGGCGGGCTGGCGCAGCTGGACGAGTTCGGCGCCTCCCGCTTCCGGGCGGCGCCCGTCGAAGACCTCGTCGACGGCGCCTTCCCTGACTGCCAGCTGGTACACGGCGAGCTGGGGATGGGTGGCGACCTCGTCCCTGGTCGGTGCTCCCTTGCCGGTCTTGAAGTCGACGACGTAGGCCCGGCCCTCGGTGTCCTGCTCGACCCGGTCCATGGAGCCCCGGATGCGCACGGCGTACTCGCCCGCCTCGAGGGTGACGTCGAAGTCGTGCTCGCTGGCGGCGGGGGTGCGTCCGGCGCGGTCCATGACGTGCCAGCGCAGGAAGCGCTCCAGAGCGGCGCGCGCCTGGTCCTTCTCCTGCCGCGACTTCCAGGGCGCGTCGAAGACCAGCCCGTCCCATACGGAGTCGAGGCGTTCCATCAGGACGTCCAGGTCGGCGGCGGTCCGTCCGGAGGCCACCTCGTCGGCGAGGACGTGGACCACGTTGCCGAAGCCCTGCGCCGCCGTCGCCGGGGCGTCGGCCTTCACCTCACGGCCCAGGAACCACTGGAGGGCACAGGTGTTGGCGAGCTGGTCGAGCGCGCTCCCGGAGAGCGCGACGGGGCGGTCCCGGTCACGCAGCGGGACCTCGGAACGGGTCGGTTCGTGCAGCCCCCACCAGCGGTACGGGTGGGCCGCGGGCACCAGTGGCCGGTCCTCGTCGTCGGTGAGCGCCGCGAGCCGGGCGAGCCTGCGGGCCGCGGCGTCGCGCAGTGCCTCCGAGGCCCTGGGGTCCACGGTCGTCGCCCGGAGCTCGGCGACGAGCGGGGCGACGGCGAGCGGGCGTCGGGGCCGCCCGGTGATGTCGCGGGGCTCGACGCCGAGTTCGGTGAGGAAGCGCGAGGGCTGGTCGCCGTCGTCGGCGGGCGCCTTGACCGCGGTGACGACGAGGCGTTCACGGGCCCGGGTCGCGGCGACGTAGAAGAGGCGGCGCTCCTCGGCCAGGAGCGCCCCCGGGGTGAGCGGTTCGGCCAGTCCGTCGCGCCCGATCCGGTCCGCCTCCAGGAGCGATCCCCGGCGGCGCAGGTCGGGCCAGAGTCCCTCCTGTACCCCCGCGACGACCACCAGGCGCCACTCCAGTCCCTTGGAGCGGTGCGCGGTCATCAGACGGACGGCGTCGGGGCGCACCGCGCGCCGGGACAGGGTGTCGGCGGCGATGTCCTGGGCGTCGACCTCCTCCAGGAAGTTGAGTGCGCCGCGCCCCCCGGTGCGCTCCTCGGCCCGTGCGGCGGTGTCGAAGAGGGCGCACACCGCGTCGAGGTCCCGGTCGGCGTTCCGGCCGCCCGCGCCGCCGCGCAGTGCCGCCCGCTCCAGCCGGCCCGGCCAGGGGGTTCCGTTCCACAGGGTCCACAGGGCCTCCTCGGCGGTGCCGCCGCCCTCGAGGAGTTCGCGGGCCTTGCGCAGGAGCGCGCCGAGCCGCTGGGCTCCGCGGGCGTAGGCCGGGTCGTGCGTGACCAGCCGCTCGGGCTCGGCGAGGGCCCGGGCCAGCAGTTCCCCGGACGGCGGCGGTACGCGGTTCCCGGCGGCGCGCTCCTCGTCGCGCAGGGCGCGTCCGAGACGGCGCAGGTCGGCCGCGTCCATGGAGCCGAGCGGTGAGGTGAGGAGGGTCATGGCGGTCTCGGTGTCGAGGCGGCCGGGTGCCACCGCATCGCTCCCCTCGCCGGCCTCGTCCTCCGGGTCCTCGGGCGCGGCGGGGCGCAGCGCCGCCGTGGCGACGGTGCGCAGCGCGGTCAGGAGCGGGGCGACCGCCGGCTCGTGGCGCAGCGGCAGGTCGTCACCGTCGACCTCCAGGGGGACGCCTGCGGAGGTGAGCGCCCGGCGCACGGCGAGGAGGGAACGTCCGCCGGCGCGGACGAGCACCGCCATGTCCCTCCAGGCCACGCCGTCCTCCAGGTGCGCGCGCCGGAGGACGTCGGCGATGTTCTCCAGCTCGCTGGAGGGCGTCGGGAAGGTGTACGCCTCGACGCGGCCGCCGCCGCGGACGGGGGACAGTTCCCGGTGGGCGCGGACCTTGTCCGAGGGCAGACGGGTGAGCGGCATCCGGCGGGTGAGCAGCCGGGTGGCCTCGAGCAGTTTCCCGCCGGAGCGGCGGGAGGTGGTGAGGACTCCGACGGGTGCGGGCGCGCCGTCGGCCCGGCGGAAGGTGTCCGGGAAGTCGAGGATGCCGTTCACGTCGGCGCCCCGGAAGGCGTAGATCGACTGGTCGGGGTCGCCGAAGGCGATCAGCGTCCGGCCGCCTCCGGTGCCGGGCGCGGCGCTCCCCCGGTTCCCGGCCAGCGCGTGCAGCAGCCGCACCTGTGCGGGGTCCGTGTCCTGGTACTCGTCGACGAGTACCAGGTCGTAGCTCCGGGCCAGTTCCGCTGCCACCTCCGGCCGTTCGGCGAGCAGGACCGCCCGGTGGACCAGTTCCGCGTAGTCGAGGACCCCCTGGGCGTCCAGGACGTCCAGGTACTCGGCGAGGAACTGTGCGGCGGCGCTCCAGTCCGGGCGGCCCGTACGGCGGGCGAACGCGGCCAGCGCGTCCGGGCCGAGACCCAGCTCACGGCTGCGGGCCAGCACCGCTCGCACCTCGTCGGCGAAGCCCCGGGTGGTCAGGCAGGCCCGCAGTTCGTCGGGCCAGCGGACGTGGGCGAGCCCGGACCGCTCCAGGCCGAGCTGCCCGGCGAGCAGCTCACGGACGGTGACGTCCTGTTCGGGGCCGGAGAGCAGGCGCAGCGGATCAGCGAAGAGATCGGCGTCCTGGTGGGCCCGGACCAGGGCGTAGCAGTAGGAATGGAAGGTGGTGGCCTGCGGCCCCCTGGTCCCGCCGAGCCGGGCCGCCATCCTGTCGCGCAGCTCGACCGCCGCCTTGCGGCTGAAGGTGAGGACGAGGATGCGGGCGGGGTCGGTCCCCCGGGCCACGCGGTGCGCGACCGTCTCGACCAGGGTCGTGGTCTTGCCCGTGCCCGGTCCGGCGAGGACCAGCAGCGGGCCGTCGCGGTGATCGGCCACCGCGCGCTGCGGCGCGTCCAGGAGAGGGGGCTCCACGGAGCCCGGCGGCGTGCGCACCAGCCGGTACGCGCCCGGAGCCCGCCGCCGTGCCTGACGGTGCGGGCTGTTCCGGGTGGTGGAGGAGGAGCTCACGTGGATCGCCGGTCCTGGTGGGTGTTCTCGGTCTGCGCGGTGGCCTGGTGGGTGTTCTCGGTCTGCGCGGTGGCCTGGTGGGTGTTCTCGGTCTACGCGGTGGCCTGGTGGGAGTTCTCGGTCCGCGCGGTGGCCTGGCCTGGTGGTGACGGCCGTCCTGGTGCGGCGGGCGGAGCGGGGGGCCGGTGGGGGACGGCCGGTCGTGACGGAAACGGACGGGGAGCGGAGTGTGCCGCGTGTGGACGACGCTACGCCAGCGACAGGCCGGACACCGGGCTGTGGACCGCGTCCCCCGTCACACGGGGACTCCGGCCGCGTCCCGCCGGAGGGCACCGATACGCCGGTACGTCCTGCTCACCGGCCAGGCGCCTGTGCCGGAGGGGCGCGATGGCGGAAGCTGTCAGGTGTGAGCTTCCTCGCCCGGACCGCCGGTCGCGCCGTCCCATCGGGCGCGCTTCATGTCGAGCCGGGGAACGTGCCCGTCCGCTTCGCGCGGGGCCCCGCGCAGCGGCGTGCCCTCCTCGCGGTAGTGGCCGAGCGCCCGCAGTTCGTGACCGGGAAGCAGCAGCCCGTCGGCCCGCACCACACGCCACCAGGGCGCCGCGGAGCCGTAGAGGGCCATCACCCGGCCCACCTGTCTCGGCCCGCCGTCCCCGAGCCACTCCGCCACGTCCCCGTAGGTCATGACGTGGCCGGGCGGGATCAGGTCCGCCACGTCCAGGACCCGCTCGGCGTATTCGGGCAGCTCGGAGGCCGCGGGGGTCACGGGCGCGGCATCCGTCCGGCCGCCGCTCGTCCGGTCTTGGCTCATCCGTCCCATCCTGCCGTACGGCACCGACAACGGGCCTGCCCGATGTCACCCTGGTCACACACCCAGCACGTGGGGGCGAAGCAGCGTATGTTGCGCATCGCGCCCGCGCAATGCACCCTGATGCCCCCCTCTGTCTGCAGGCCGTGCCACCATCATGCGGGCGGTGACCGGTGATACGAGAAAACGAAGATCCATCAGAGGCTAAGGAGCAGGGCGTGCAGCCACCGAAGGCGGCGGACGCCTCTGACGCCGAGCCGCGCCCCGAAGCGCCCGGCACCCCCGGCTCACCGGAGGCCGAGGACGCGGGGAAGACCCCGGAGTCCTCCCGGGAACACCTCGCCGGCTCGACGCTCGCTTCGTCCGAGGCGGCGCTGACCGACCGCGTCTCCGGTGACGAGCCGCTGCTGCCCGCCCGTGTGCACCGCCCCTCCGACCTGCTGAGGCTCCTCGTCGGGGTCCTCGCGATCGCCCTGCTCCTCTCCGTCGCCGCCTTCGCTCAGGGGACCACCACCGGCCTCGAGGACGACATCTCCAAGGGGACCGACCAGGCCCCCGATCTGCTGATCAAACTCGCCGGCCTGGTGTCCAGCATCGCCGTCCTCCTCGTGCCGGTCGCCTTCGCGATCGAACGCCTGGTCAAACGCGACGGGCTGCGGATCGCGGACGGTGTGCTCGCCGCCGTGCTCGCCCACGGGGTGACCCTGGCCACCGATCTCTGGGTGGCCCGGTCGGCCTCCGGGACGATCAGGGACGCGCTGACCCAGCCCCAGCCGGGGGACGCGCTCACCGACCCCGTGCACGGGTATCTCGCACCCGTCATCGCCTACATGACGGCCGTCGGGATGGCCCGGAGGCCTCGCTGGCGGGTCGTGCTGTGGGTGGTGCTGCTCCTGGACGCGTTCGCGATGCTCGTCGGCGGCTACACCACACCGTTCTCGATCGTCCTCACGGTGCTGATCGGCTGGACCGTGGCGTACGGCACGCTGTACGCGGTCGGCTCGCCGAACGTCCGCCCGACCGGCCAGCACCTGATGGCCGGTCTGCGCCACGTCGGCTTCCGCCCGGTGGCCGCGATGCGCACCGAGGACGCGCCCGACAGCGTCGACCAGAGCGACCGGGGCCGCCGCTATCTGGTCACCCTGGAGGACGGGCCACCGCTGGACGTGACGGTCGTCGACCGTGAACAGCAGGCCCAGGGCTTCTTCTACCGGGTGTGGCGCAGGCTCACCCTGCGCAGCATCACCCAGCGCCGTTCCATCCAGTCGCTGCGCCAGGCCCTGGAGCAGGAGGCGCTCCTCGCGTACGCGGCCATCGCCGCCGGGGCCAACGCGCCCAAGCTGATCGCCACGTCCGAGCTCGGACCCGACGCCGTGATGCTGGTCTACGAGCACATCGGCGGGCACTCGCTGGACGCGCTGGAGGACGAGGAGATCACCGACGACCTGGTGCGGGGTGCCTGGCGGCAGGTGAAGGCGCTCCAGTCGCGGCGGATCGCGCACCGCAGGCTGACCGGCGACGCCATCCTGGTGGATCGTTCCGGCACGGTGTTCGTCACCGATCTGCGGGGCGGTGAGATCGCGGCCGGTGACCTGGTCCTGCGCATGGACATCGCCCAGCTGCTCACCACCACCGGGCTGCGCGTGGGCGCCGAACGGGCCGTCGCCGGGGCACTCGCCGTGCTCGGGCCCGACGCCGTCGCCGACTGCCTGCCGCTGCTCCAGCCGATCGCACTGAGCCGGTCCACCCGGGCGACGCTGCGCAGGCTCGCCCGGGAGCGTTCGCAGCGCGAGCGGGAGGCGGTGCTGGAGGCCTCGCAGGCGGCGAAGCAGACCAAGGCGGAGGAGCACGACGCCGCGGCGGCCAACGACCGCAAGGCCGCCCGCAAGTCCATGCGCACGGAGAAGCAGGCCGAGAAGCGGGCGATGGACGACGCCCTGGAAGAGGCCCGCGAGGAGGACATGCTGGCCCAGATCCGCCGCCAGGTGCTGCTCATCAGACCGCAGGCCCCGGTGGAACCGGTCCGGCTGGAGCGCATCAAGCCGCGCACCCTCTTCAGCTTCATCGCGGGTTCCATCGCCGCGTACTTCCTGATCTCGCAGGTCACCCAGGCTGACTTCGGCACGGTCGTGGAGCAGGCGGAGTGGGGTTGGGTGGCCGCGGCGCTGGGCTTCTCGGCCCTGAGTTACGTCGCCGCGGCGATGAGCCTGCTCGGGTTCGTGCCCGAGCGGGTTCCCTTCGGGAAGACCGTGCTGGCGCAGGTGGCCGGATCGTTCGTGAAGATCGTGGCGCCGGCGGCGGTCGGCGGTGTGGCGCTGAACACCCGCTTCCTGCAACGCGCCGGGGTGCGCCCGGGGCTCGCGGTCGCGAGCGTGGGCGCCTCCCAGCTGTTCGGTCTCGGCTGCCACATCGTGCTGCTGGCCCTCTTCGGATATCTGACGGGTACGGAGAAGACCCCGGACTCGCTCACCCCGTCGAGGACCGTCATCGCGGGTCTGCTCACGGTCGCGGTGCTCGTGCTGGTGGTGACCGCGATCCCGTTCCTGCGGAAGTTCGTCGTCACCCGGGTGCGGTCGCTGTTCGCGGGTGTCGTGCCGCGCATGCTCGACGTGGTGCAGCGGCCGCAGAAGCTGGTCACGGGCATCGGCGGCATGCTGCTGCTCACCGGGCTGTTCGTGCTCTGCCTGGACGCGTCGATCCGCGCGTTCAGCGGTCCCGACGTCCCCCAGCTCAGCTACGCCAGCATCGCGGTCGTCTTCCTCGCGGGCAACGCCCTCGGGTCGGCGGCGCCCACCCCGGGCGGTATGGGCGCGGTGGAGGGCGCGCTGACCCTGGGACTGATCGCGGTGGGTCTGCCGAAGGAGGTCGCCGCGCCGGCGGTGCTCCTGTACCGCGTGATGACGCTCTGGCTGCCGGTGCTTCCGGGCTGGATCTGCTTCAACCAGCTGACGCGCAAGGGCGAGCTCTAGAACGTACGGGCGAGTCCACGCCACCCGCATGGACCGCGCCCCGCGCGTTCCCCCGCACCCCGCCGCACGATGGGGCCATGAGGACTTCTCCCGCCCTGCGCACCGCCGCCCTCGCCGTCACCGTGCTGCTGCCCCTGGCCGCCTGCTCGGACGACGGCGACGACGGAGGGACGGAGCAGGGGAGGCCATCGGCCGCCTCGACGGCGTCCCCCACGGCGACTCCGGAGGCTCTCTCCTCCCAGAAGCTCGACTGGCGGCCCTGCCCGGCCCCCAGCGAGGCCCAGGGCAGCGGCACGTCCCCCTCGCCGCTCCCGGGCGGGACGTCCTGGCAGTGCTCCTTCATGGACGTACCCCTCGACTACGCGGATCCGGACGGCCGGACCATCGAGCTGGCACTCATCCGTGCCACGGCACGGAACAAGGACCGGCGGATCGGATCGCTGATCTTCAACTTCGGCGGACCGGGCGCCTCCGGCGTCGCCACACTCCCCTCCTTCGGCACGGACTACGACGCCCTCCGGACCCGCTACGACCTGGTGAGCTTCGACCCCCGCGGGATCGGCCGCAGCGAGGGCGTCGAGTGCTCGGACGACGAGACGCTCGACGCGCGGTACGAGAAGGACGGCACCCCGGACGACGCCGATGAGGAGAAGGCGTTCGTCGACGACCAGAAGTCCTACATCGCGGACTGCGAGGAGAACTCCGGGGACGAGCTGCCCTACGTCGGCACGACGAACGCGGCGCGGGACATGGATCTGATGCGCCAGGTGCTCGGCGACGACAAGCTGTACTACTTCGGGATCTCGTACGGCACCGAACTGGGCGGCGTCTACGCGCACCTGTACCCGAAGAACGTCGGACGGGCCGTGCTGGACGCGGTCGTCGACCCCACCGAGGACTCGCTGCAGTCCTCACTCGGCCAGGCCGAGGGCTTCCAGCTCGCGCTGGACAACTTCACCGCCGACTGCGCCGGGCGGGACGACTGCAAGCTCCCCGGGGCCACCTCCGAGGAGGTCCAGGAGTGGATCGCCGGCCTGCTCGCGAAGCTGGAGAAGAAGCCCGTTCCAGGACTCGGTGAACGGGAACTGACGGAGACCCAGGCCACCACCGGTATCGCCTCTGCCCTCTACTCGAAGGAGACCTGGCCGCTGCTCGAACAGGGCCTCGACGAGGCGGACGGCGACAACGGCGGCCTGCTGCTCGCGCTCGCCGACTCGCTGAACGGCCGCTCCGAGGACGGGCGCTACGACAACTCGAACGCGGCCAACGCGGCCGTCAACTGCGCGGACTCCAAGCAGCGGTTCACCCTGGAGCAGACCAGGAAGGCGCTCCCCGAGTTCCGCAAGGCCTCCCCCGTGTTCGGCGACTACCTCGGCTGGGGCCTCATGGCCTGCACGGGCTGGCCGGTCGCGGGCGCCTGGGACACCCCGGACGTCAGCGCTCCCGGCTCGGCCCCGATCCTGGTCATCGGCAACACCGGGGACCCGGCGACACCGTACGCCGGGGCGAAGGCGATGGCCGCCGAGCTCGGCAAGGGCGTCGGGATCGAGCTCACGTACAAGGGCGAGGGCCACGGGGCGTACAACGGCGGCAGCACCTGTGTGCAGAGGGCGGTGGACGGCTACCTGCTCGCGGGGAAGGTGCCCGAGTCGGGAACGGTCTGCGGGTGACCGCTCGTTGGACGGCCGGACATCGGTGACGCCAGGGCCGCTCGGGCGTCGCCTTGGGCGCGGGGGGACGGAGCGCACATGCGTGTACGTGGACGGGCGGGCGCGGCGCTGACCGGAGCGGCCCTGCTGGTGACCGCCGTCCTCAGCGGGTGCGACGCCGGGCCCGCTGCCCCGCGGTCGTCGAAGGGGGCGTCGCCTGGCGGCCCCACCGCGTCCCGGCCGCTGGACTGGACACGCTGCGACGCCCCCGAGGGCGGCACCGAGCCGGGTACGTCCTGGCGGTGCGCGACCCTCGACGTACCACTGGACCACGCGGATCCGCAGGGGGAGACGATCGGCATCGCCCTGATCCGCAGAGCGGCCACGCAGAAGAGCCAGCGGCTCGGCTCCATGCTCTTCAACTTCGGCGGTCCCGGCGGCTCCGGAGTGGACATCCTGCCGCGCGCCGCCTCCTCCTACAGGGAGCTGAACACCCGCTACGACCTGGTGGGCTTCGACCCGCGCGGGGTCGCGGCGAGCGCGGGGGTCCGCTGCCGCGGCGACAAGGAGCAGGAGAAGGCCTACCGCGAGATCGACATGACCCCGGACACGCCGGCGGAGGAGGCCGCGTTCGTCGCGGACGGCACGGCCTTCGGCGCGGGCTGCGAGCGTCACTCCGGCGCGGTACTCCCGCACGTCGGCACGGCGGACGCCGCCCGGGACATGGACGCGATCCGCCGGGCGCTCGGGGACGGGAAGCTGTCGTACTTCGGCATCTCGTACGGCACGGAGCTCGGCGGGACCTACGCGCACCTCTTCCCGGAGACCGTGGGGAGGATGGTGCTGGACGCCGTCGTCGACCCGACGGCGGACACGGTGGGCCACGCCCGCAACCAGGCGACGGGTTTCCAGCGGGCCCTGGAGAACTACCTGAGGGACCGCGGCCAGGACCCCGCGGCGGGCACGCGGCGGATAGCGGAGCTGCTGGAGCGGATCGACGGGGACCCGCTGCCGACCGCCTCGGGGCGCGAGCTCAACGAATCGCTCGCCGTCACCGGCATCGTGAACCCCCTCTACTCCCCGAGCGGCTGGCCCTCCCTGACGGCCGCGCTCGACGAGGCCGAGAACAGCGGCAGGGGCGACCGGCTGCTCCGGCTGGCCGACTCGTACAACAACCGCGACGGGAACGGGCACTACGGCACCCAGAGCCACTCGCAGCGGGCGATCTCCTGCGCCGACGCGAAGGCGAGGCCGACGGCGGCCGAGGCGCGGGCGCTGCTCCCCGAATTCAGGAGGCTGTCGCCGGTCTTCGGCCCGTTCCTGGCGTGGGACACGGCCGGCTGGTGCGCTGGATGGCCGGTCGAAGGGGAGCGCGACACCCCGGAGGCGAGTGCCCCCGGCGCCGCTCCGGTCCTCGTCATCGGCACGACCGGCGACCCGGCGACACCGTACGAGGGCGCGCGGCGGATGGCCGACGAGCTGGGTGAGGGCGTCGGCGTCATGCTGACCAACAGGGGCGAGGGACACGGCTCGTACGGCGAGAGCGCGTGCGTGACCTCACTCGTCGACGCCTACTTCCTGCGGGGCGAGGTCCCCGCGGACGGGCGCACCTGCTCCTGACCTCGCGTCACGCACGCGAAGGGGCCGGCTCCGTCGCCGGAACCGGCCCCTCGTACATCGCACCGCGGGTCTAGTAGACCGGCTTCTCGGGCTCGACCTGGTGGACCCAGCCGATGACGCCGCCGCCGACGTGCACCGCGTCGGCGAAGCCCGCCGACTTGAGGACCGCGAGGACCTCGGCACTGCGGACGCCGGTCTTGCAGTTCAGGACGATGCGCCTGTCCTGCGGAAGGTCCTGGAGGGCGCTGCCCATCAGGAACTCGTTCTTCGGGATCAGCCGGGAGCCCGGGATCGAGACGATCTCGTACTCGTTCGGCTCGCGGACGTCGATGATCTCGATCTTCTCGTCGCCGTCGATCCACTCCTTGAGCTGCTTGGGAGTGATCGTGGAACCGGCCGCCGCCTCCTGGGCCTCCTCGGACACGACGCCGCAGAAGGCCTCGTAGTCGATGAGCTCGGTGACGGTGGGGTTCTCGCCGCAGACCGCGCAGTCGGGGTCCTTGCGGACCTTGACCTGGCGGTACTGCATCTCCAGCGCGTCGTAGATCATCAGACGGCCGACGAGCGGGTCACCGATACCGGCGAGCAGCTTGATGGCCTCGTTGACCTGGATGGAGCCGACGGACGCGCAGAGCACGCCCAGGACACCGCCCTCGGCGCAGGACGGGACCATGCCGGGGGGCGGCGGCTCCGGGTAGAGGCAGCGGTAGCAGGGACCGTGCTCGGACCAGAAGACGGACGCCTGGCCGTCGAAACGGTAGATCGAGCCCCAGACGTACGGCTTGTTCAGCAGGACCGCGGCGTCGTTGACCAGGTAGCGGGTGGCGAAGTTGTCCGTGCCGTCCACGATCAGGTCGTAGTCGGCGAAGATGCCCATCACGTTCTCGGCTTCGAGCCGCTCCTCGTGAAGGACGACGTTCACCAGGGGGTTGATCCCCTGCACGGTCTCCTTGGCCGACTGGGCCTTGGACTTGCCGATGTCGGCCTGGCTGTGGATGATCTGGCGCTGCAGGTTCGACTCGTCGACCTCGTCGAACTCGACGATGCCGAGCGTGCCGACACCGGCCGCGGCCAGGTACATCAGGGCCGGCGAGCCGAGGCCGCCGGCGCCCACACAGAGCACCTTCGCGTTCTTCAGCCGCTTCTGCCCGTCCATCCCGACATCCGGGATGATCAGGTGGCGGGAGTACCTGCGGACCTCATCGACGGTGAGCTCGGCAGCCGGCTCGACCAGGGGTGGCAGCGACACAGGAACCTCAACAATGCAGGTGGTCGGTTTCTACGTACTTCATCTACGTACGGTTGTTCTCCCGTAACACTGCCACGCCGCTCCTCATTCCGAGATACCGGGTCCGATCCGCGAGACGAATTCGTCCCAGTAGCTGGGCCGTGCCGCGAATGGGTCGGTTTGCCCCTTCCCGCCGTCCCGGTCGGTGAAGAAGATCGTGCCCGCGCCCTGCCAGCGGGCGATACGCATGGCCTCCTCCAGGTGGGTGCGCGGGACACCGTGGACGAAGTGGGCGAAGCGGCCGGGTTCGTAGGCGGCGGTCCACTCCGCCACCTGCGACCAGCGGTAGTCGGCCCAGGCCCCCCGGAAGGTGACCAGTTGGTCCGCGGCCTCGGCGTATCCCGGATGCGGGTGGGTGCCGTGGCCCAGGACGAGGCGCCCGCCCTCCTCGTCCGCGCTGTCGCTGTCGGCCAGCAGGGCGGCGAGGGTGCTGCTCAGCCGGCGGACGGCAGGGAGCCCGTCGCGCTCGGCGGGGCAGCGGTCCAGGTAGAAGCCGCCGACGCGGTACCAGTCGAGGTAGGACCGGGCGTCGGCGACCAGCTCGCCGAAGGGGCGGGCGCCGAAGGCCAGATCGATGTGACCCAGCAGTCTGCCTCCCGCGGCCCGGACGGTGTCATCGGGCACCTCACCGTGCACGGCCCGCTCACGGGCGTTGCGCAGCCGCCCGGCGGCCTCCAGGCAGTGCGGGTCGGGCCGGGCACCCGGCCCGTTGTCGATGTTGAGGACCGCCCAGTGCAGCGGGGTGCCCGGCCTGCTGAGTCCGGCCCATTCGGCGGGCGCGACCAGCGGATGGGCGTATCCGGGCACCCCGACGCCGAGTCGCTCGGCGCAGGCGGTCCTCGGCGTGGCTCCGGTGCTGGTCAGATGCGGCACGCCGCCTCCATCCAGATGTCGGCGAGGGACTCCTCCAGATTGATCCTGGGGCGCCAGCCGAGCCGGTCCCGCGCAGTGCGCACATCAGCCTGCTGCCAGGCACCGCAGCCGTCCGGGTAGGGGGAGGGCGTCGCCGCGAGGTGTTCGACGACCGACTCCGCGGAGGCGCGGGGGGCCCCGATGGGGAGCCGTGCGGGGGGCGCGTCCAGCTCGTGGAGCGCACCGGCGTATCCGGCGACCCTGGCGAGGATCGCTGCCGCGTCGCGCAGCCGTACGGCCCTGCCGGTGCCGATGTTGACCACGCCCTGGGCTGCGGAGAGCGAGGCCGCGTGCACGGCGCGCGCCACGTCGCGTACGTCGACGAAGTCGCGTTGCACCCCCAGGCCGCTGAGCTTGAGCTCGGGGTCGCCGGACTGCATGGCGCGGCGCATCGTCTCGGCGAGCCGGCCGAGCGGGGAGCCGGCCGGGGTTCCCGGCCCCACCGGTGAGAAGACCCGCAGCACGACGGCGTCCAGACCGGAGCCGAGGACCAGCTCCGTGGCGGCGAGCTTGCTGACGCCGTACGGACCGCCGGGGCGGGGCACCGCGTCCTCGGCCGTCGACGAGCCGGGCTGCGAGGGCCCGTACTCGGAGGCGCAGCCGACCTGGACGAGCCGTGCGCTGCAGCCGCTGCGACGCATGGCCTCGCAGACGGTGGCGACGGCGACGGTGTTGTGACGCGTCAGGTCCCGGGCACCACCGCGGGTGGCGCCCGCGCAGTTGACGACGACCCCGGGGTGGACGGCGTCCAGGAAGCGGGTGAGTGCCCCGGGGCTGCCGCCCGCGAGGTCGAAACGCACGTCGGCGTCGTCTCCGCGGCCGAGTGCCGTCAGGTGCACGGCGGGGTCGGCGAGCAGGCGGTCGGCGACGAAGCGGCCGAGGAATCCGTTCGCTCCGAGCAGCAGAACCCTCATCGCGCGCCCCCTCGGTGCCGACGGCGCGCTGCCGGAGCGGGGGATTGGGGGGTCATGTCCGGTGTCTCCTTGAGGAAGGTGTGTGCGGTACGGAAGACCCGCGGCGTCGGCTCCGCGGGGTGGGACGGGCCCGGCTAGGCCGAGGCGTGGGCGGACGCCCGGGTGAGGGTGACCGATGCGTGGATCAGCAGCCCGAACGCGGCGATGCCGCACGCGAGGACGGGCACGCCGGCGGGGCCGGCCGCGGCGACGACGGCGTCCACCGGCCGGGCGAGGAGGCCGAGGCCGGGCAGCCGTCCGGCGAGGACCAGGAAGGTGGCCGCCACTTCGACGGCGCAGGCCGCCGCGAGTCCGGTGGCGGCGGGTTCCGGAAAGCCGTGGACGGCCAGCAGGCGGGCCAGGAAGAGCAGGGCACCGAGCGCGACCGGCCCCACCGGACTGCTGCCCGGGCCGGGCTGTCCGAGGCCGGCGAGGTACAGCAGCGCGGTCAGCGCGCAGAGGAAGAGCGCGAGGACCCCGAAGAGCAGCGGGCGTACACCGGCGCCGAACTCCGACAGCGCGTGGGACCCGGCGAGCCGGTGGCGCGCGTGGCCGGCGAACAGGTGGGCGCACCAGGCCGCGGGGGCGAGGGCGAGCGCCAGCCCGAGAAGGGGTCCGGGTGCGGCCGTCCAGCGGCCGTCGGGACCGCCGCTGATGACCTGGGCGAGCAGGTCGTCGCCGTACACGACGTAGCCGAGGAGCCAGCAGACGTACGGCGTGACTCCCCCGGTGCCGTCCGGGGCGCGCAGCGGGCCGCCGCGCAGGCAGAGGCGGAGCCCGAGGACGACGAGCAGGGCGCCGACGGCGGTCACCGCGAACCGGGTTCCACCGCCGAGCACCCCCTCGGTGGCCCTGAGCGCCCCGACGGTCGCGAGGCAGGCGGCCCCGGGCAGCAGCGCCGAGAGCGTCCATCCGGCCCGCGCTTCCCCGCCGGGGTACGGCGGTCGTCCGGGGGCGCGGGGGGCGTGCCTGCGCGCGCCGGGGGCGCGGGCGTAGAGCTCCTCTGCGAGCGAGAAGACGTCGCGGTGCCGGTAGCGCGCGGCGGTCCGGTCGGTGAGTCCGTGGGCCTCCAGGCCGGCGGCGATCTCCAGGGGGTCGACGGCACGCTCGCAGAGGTCCCGGTGCCGGTGCATGAGCACCTTCACCGGGTCCGCGGGGCCGCGCCCGGCCGCCGGCCCGCGGGCGGGGCGGTAGGCGATCTCGGGCGCCCGGACGGCGGACCGGACCGTCCCGGGCCCCGCGTCCGTCGCCTCTGCCCCGGCGTCCGGGTCCGGGGCGTCGGTCGGTCTGCCCATCGGGGCTCCTCCGTGGTCGTGGCCGCTGGTCTCGTCACGCATCGCCGTCCCCCGCTCCGCGTGCGCCCGCGCACACGCCTTCCGCGCCGATGGCCCAGCTCGGTACCCGGGACGCACCCGCGGAGCCCGGCGCGGGGAAGCCGGCGGTGACGGGTTCCGGGGGCAGCTCACCCAGCACATGGGCCTCCGGGGGCGTGGCGAAGGGGCGCGGCGGGCCGTCCGGATCCCAGGTGGTGGCAGGGACCGTCCGGCGGGCCGGCGCGTGGCCGGCCAGGTCCAGGTAGATGCCGCGGAAGGCCGCGAGGTTCTGCTCGACGGTGAAGAGTTCGAGCGCCCTGGCTCGCGCCGCCGCGCCCAGGCGCGCGCGGCGCTCGGGGTCGCGCAGGAGCTCGACGCAGGCGTCGGCGAGCGCCCGCGGATTGCGCGGGGGCACCACCAGTCCGGTGCCGCCGACGACCTCGACCACGGCTCCCACATCCGTCGAGACAGTGGCCCTGCCGCAGAACATGGCTTCCACGAGGCTGATGGGAAAGCCCTCGACGACGCTGGACAGCACGACGACGCCACCGGCGGCGTAGGCGTGCGCGAGGTCGGGCACCTCGGGGCCGCCGATCTCCTCGAAGGTGACCGGGCTGTCGCCCTCGGCGTAAGGGTCCGGGGCCTCGTCGGGGAAGAGCTGGGCGGCGAGTGCCCGGCAGCCGGCCAGGTAGGTGTCGCCCTCACGCTCGTGGACCGGCGCTCCGAAGATCCTCAGCCGGGTGTCCGGCTCGGCCCTGCGCACCTCCGCGAAGGCGTGGAGCAGGGCGATCAGGTCCTTGGCCGGTTCGATCCGCCCGATCCACACCAGGGTGGCGGGACCGCCCGCGTCATGGCCCTCCCCCACGGCCCCGAACCGCTCCGCCTCCATGCCCGGGTAGACCGTGCGGAGCTTGTCCCGGCCGGCGCCGAACCGCTCCTGCCAGCGGCGTACGTGGGTGTTGCCGGGGGTGATCACCGCGGCCTGCCGGTACACCTCGGAGGCCAGCAGACCGTGGAAGTTGGCCAGCAGGGCGCGCACCGGCGCACCGAGCGCCGCCCCGGACGACACGAGGTAGTGGGCACGCAGAGGCACGCCGTGCTCGGTCACCAGCAGCGGCACGCCGAAGAAGCGTTTGGCCAGGAGTCCCGGAAGGGCCGCCGCACCGCCCGACGCCGCGTGGCAGACGTCGACCGCGCCGAGGCCGTCCTCCTCGTACCAGTCGAGGGAGAGCGGGCGCAGGGCGCGCTCCAGCTCCGCCACGAAGGCGAGGTAGTCGGGGACGGTGGCGCTGTGGACGGTCCGCCCGGTGCCCGGAGCCCGGCAGGCCGACTCCACGATGCGTACGGTCGCCTCGGAGCGCAGGGCGGTCCGCAGCCCGTCGCGCTCCCGGGCCAGTTCGGCGAGGCCGTAGAGGCCGTCGGCGAAGGGGCCGGACACCGCCCCGGCGTCCGCTCCGCCGGATTCCGGTCCGGCTTCCGCACGCGCGCAGACCGCTCCGACGAGCGCCGTCACGTGCGCCGTGAAGCGCCGTCGGTCACGCCGTCCGTAGGAGCGCCCCAGGCCGGTGGCGAGTCTGCCCGTCAGGCCCCTGGGGCGGCCGGGGTGCCGGGGGCCGTCCTCGTCCGTCCACATCGGAGCCGTCCGTACCCTGGCGACCCGGTCGGGGAGCCTGACCCAGCCCCGTCGCTCCTGGTCGGCCGAGCGGCTGAGCGCGAAGAGGTCGAACTCGTGCTGGGGAAGACCGCGCACCAGGCGGTCGCACCAGAGTCTGGACTCACCGGTCGCATACGGATAGCCACCGTCCGTGAGGAGTCCGATCCGCACGAGCACACCCCCGATCTCCCTTGTGGGCGGCCGCCGTTGATCGGCGGCTCACAGCGGGACGACCGTATGCGGACAGACAGGTGGTGGGGGGGGGGGGGGGGGGGGGGGGGCCCCCCGCGGGGGGGGGGGGGCGAAAAAAAACAAAAAAAAAAGCAGAGGTTTGTGTGG
>NZ_JBIWKR010000002.1:843814-848375 GCF_044765765.1 Streptomyces sp. NPDC102402 | reverse complement strand
GTTGTGTCCCGAGCCGCCCCCCACCCCCCCCTCGCCCCTGGGGGGGCGGCGGGGGTGGTGGGGGGGCTCACGGGGGCCCCACGTTCGGGGCCCCCCCGGGGGGGGGGGGGCGGGGGGCCCCCCCCCACCACCGAAAGGGGTGAACCGGCGTAACTTTCCCGCTCCAGTCGCGTTCTGTTGCGACAGGAACGGGATCGGTGACGCGGAGTCAGGCTGCGGCCAACTCCGAGCGGACGGCACGGCGATCCGCGGCACGTGCCGGATCGAGGGCGGGTACCGCCACCGGGAGCCGTCCCGCGCACGGGTCCCGCAGCGATCCGCGGACCCCGAAGGCGGCTCCTCGCTCGACGATCCGGCCCCACCGCCGCCGCACCGGGGTCCGCCGGGCCGGGCAGCCGCACGAGCACGCGGCCGGGGGTCGTCTCGCCGCTGCCGCTCACCCCACGGCGGCGAGGGTCCCGTCCGCACGGAGAGGGCGGGGGGTGAGCGGGACCCCGTCCACGGCGGTGACCCGGCCCGCGCGTGCGGCCGGCCCCGACGCCGAAGCGCGGCGAGACACCCGTCCCGTATCGCGGACGAGGCGCCTCCCCCGCCGGTCAGCTTCCGGGATGGACCCAGGGGTTGGGCCGGCACTTGATGCCGTCGATGTCCAGGGTCTTGGTCTGCTGCTGCATCACCGGCGCGAGGGCTCCCGGGGTGCGGCAGTTCACGTGGTTGTGCCCCAGCCGGTGGCCCACCTCGTGGTTGATCAGCATCTGGCGGTAGCTCAGGAGACTGTCCGGACCGAAGGTCGAGGCCCCTTGCGCCCAGCGGTAGGCGTTGATCATCACGCGGTCCGTGGCGGCCGAGTCGCAGGAGACGTTGTCCTCGGTGGTGTCCAGGCCGGACTTCGCGCACCAGACCCCGGTCGTACCGGGACTCGCGAGGGTGATCACGAAATCGGGCTCGCCGGAGGAGATCCGCTCGAAGGTCATGGCGCCGTTGTGCGCCCAGCTCCGGTCGTCGTTGAGCGTCTTCTGCACGGCTTCGGCGAACAGCCCCGAGTCGAGACCGAGCCCCTTCTCGACGTCGATCCGGTACCGGTACTCGTGCCCCTTGCCAGGTGCCTTGGCCAGCCCCGGCACCGCCTCGAAGGCGCCGGACGCCTTCAGGTCCGCCGCCAGCGGGAAGGCGGTGGCCATTTTCTGCGCGTACGACATGGGCTTGACCTCCTGCCGCTGCACCTGGGGGGTCTGCCGGTCCACCGAGCGGGAGGCGTCCTCGGAGTCCTGCCGGTCGACGCCCGAGGACGGCGGACCGTCCACCGAGCCCCCGGAGTCCCCGGCCACCTGCCCGGCCACGACGACCGCGAGCACCGTGGTCACGGCGGCGGCCGCGATCCCGGTGAAGGTGCGGCCCTTGCCCCCCTTCGGCCGTCGGCCGTCCGGATCGCCGTCGTCCGGAGCGCCGTCGTCCGGGACGCCGTCTTCGGGGACGGCGTCGGCCTCGACGGAGGTCCTGGCCGTGCCCTCGGGCGGAACCGGCCCCGCGGGGCGCGAGGGAGCGGTGTCGAACGCCTCGAGGAATTCCCTGCGCGGTCCCGGTATCAGCTCCGCACCGCCGGCCCCCGCGCCCGCCGCACGCCGCTCGGCCTCCCGCTGTGCCGCCTGCTGCCGGGCCACGGCGGCCTGGCGGGCGCGGAAGACGTCCTGACCGCCGGGGGCCGCGAGATCCCGCCGGCCGCCGTCCGGAGGCTGCGGCACGGTGCCCCAGCCGCCCCCGGGCTCACGCTGTTCGGGGTGTCCGCCCCGCACCTGCGGAGCGTCGCGGAACGGGCTGTGGCCCTCCCGCGGAGGCGGGGTGGCGGAGTCCCGCCCACGCCTGCCGGTGCCTCGTTCCGCACCGGCGCCCGTCACGGTCCCGGTGTCGCGCCGGGTGGCCTCGGGGCCCTTTCGACTGTGTCGTCCCACGCCCCGGATCAGCTCCCGCCACGTTCGTCGAGCAGTTCCCGGAAGGCCTGGGCGACCGCCTCCGGGTACTCCATCATTGCCACGTGCCCGGCGTCGGGCAGTGTCAGCAGGCGCGAGTCGCGGAAGGCCGCCGACGCCCTGCGTGCCATCCGGTACGAGACGAGCTGGTCCCGTCCGCCGTACACCAGCAGGGTCGGCGCGAGCACCCGCTCGGCCTGGCGCCACAGCCCGTGCTGACCTCCCAGCGTGTAGGCGTCCACGATGCCCCGCGCCGAGCGCGTCATGGCGTCCCAGAAGTACGGCAGTTCCAGCCGGCGCTCCATCTCGGCCACCGCGTGGCGGAAGGCTTCGTCGGAGATTCGTGCCGGATCGCCGTAACAGAGTGCCATGGCTCCACGGGTGCGCTGTTCGGCGGTCCAGTCCCGGGTGAGCCTGACGAACAGGGAAGCGACGCCCGGGAGTGCGAGCAGGGCGGTCGGCACGGCCGGCCGCTGGACCCGGATCTCGGGCAGAGCAGGGGAGATGAGCGTGAGGGTGCGCACCAGATCGGGCCGGGCGGCCGCGACCCGGGTGGCAACGGCGCCGCCCAGAGAATTACCGAAAAGGTGAACGGGCCCTCGCCGGTCCGCGTCCAGCAGCCGGATCACCGCCCGCGCGTGTCCGGTGACCGCGTAGTTGCCGTCGTCCGGCGGCGGGGAGTCCCCGAAGCCCGGGAGATCGACCGCCTCGCTGTCGAGGGTGTCCGCCAGCAGCGGCATCAGGGCCGACCAGTTCTGGGAGGAGCCGCCCAGACCGTGCACGAAGAGAGCGGGAGCCGCTCCCGCCGCCTCCGGGGGGCGCGAGCGGACGTTCAGAGTGAGGCCGGGCAGCGTGACGGAGCGCAGTTCCTCTCCCTCGGCGACCCGGACGGCACTGACCGTGGGTGCCACCGCGGCGGCGGCGGCGTGGATACCGGGCAGCTCGGTCGAAGACATGCGGCAATGTTACGAGACGATCACGCGGTGGTTCATGTGTTCGCGGTCACAGGCCGCATAGCGCACGCCAGAGGTTGCTCCTAGGCTGCAAGGAAGAGGAAGGGAGCCATCATGACGGCCGACCCGAGCGAACCGGAGACGTTCGAGGATTCCCAGCCGGACGAACCGGACCCCGAAGCCCCGGAAGCCGACAGCGCCGAACAGAGGGCCGGGGTCCGGCCGGAGCACGACGAACCGCTCACCGGCATCGACCGCGCCGCGGCGAACGAGGCGGACGCCGCCGAGCAGGCCCGTGTCGTCCCGGAGGACGAGGACGATTACCGGTAGAACGCACCCCTTCGCGGCATATACCGCGTCGTCCGCGGCTACCGCAGTCGTCCGGTCCGTGAAATTCTGCGTCCGCGCCGCGCACACCCGGGTTACTCAAAAGTACGATGGGCCCACGGCGCAGCGTGCACGGTACGACTGCGTTCGAACACGAATTTGGGAGGCGGCGTGACAGCCATCGAGCAGACAGATGCGGCGCGCCCGCGGGGCACCCGGCTGCCTCGCCGTGCCCGACGCAATCAGCTGCTGGGCGCCGCCCAGGAGGTCTTCGTCGCGCAGGGCTACCACGCGGCGGCGATGGACGACATCGCGGAACGGGCGGGCGTCAGCAAGCCCGTTCTCTACCAGCACTTCCCGGGCAAGCTGGAGCTCTACCTCGCCCTGCTCGACCAGCACTGCGAGTCGCTCCTGCAGGCGGTCCGCACGGCCCTCGCCTCGACGACGGACAACAAGCTGCGCGTCGAGGCGACGATGGACGCCTACTTCGCCTACGTGGAGGACGAGGGCGGCGCCTTCCGCCTGGTCTTCGAGTCCGACCTGACGAACGAGCCCGCGGTCCGCGAGCGGGTCGACCGGGTCTCGCTCCAGTGCGCGGAGGCCATCTCCGACGTCATCGCGGGGGACACGGGCCTGTCCAAGGACGAATCGATGCTGCTCGCGGTCGGACTCGGCGGCGTCTCCCAGGTCGTGGCGCGCTACTGGCTCTCCAGCCGTTCCGCCATTCCCCGGGACACCGCGGTGCAGCTGCTCACGTCGCTGGCCTGGCGGGGCATCGCGGGATTCCCGCTGCACGGCGTCGATCAGCACTGAGCCCCGCGGGGACGACGGCCCGTGTTCGCTGCGGGCGTTGCCGGTCGACCCGTGGTCCGTCCCTTCACCGGGCTAATGTGTGCTGCGTACGGCGCGGTTCACCGCGCAGAGACGGACCGTCGGAGGGACATAGCCGTGGAGGTCAAGATCGGGGTGCAGCACACGCCCCGCGAGATCGTTCTGGAGAGCGGGCTTTCCGCCGAAGAGGTCGAGAGCGCGGTCGGCGAGGCGCTCAACGGCAAGGCGCAGCTGCTCAGCCTCACGGACGACAAGGGCCGCAAGGTCCTGGTGCCGGCCGACCGGATCGCCTACGTGGAGATCGGCGAGCCCAGCACCCGGCGGGTGGGATTCGGCGCGCTGTAGCCCGAGCGACGCGGCAGCAGAGGTGGGGGGGGGGGGGGGCGCCCCCGCCCCCCCCCCCCCCCACCCACCCCCACCACACCACACAAAGACGCCCCCGGGGGGTTGGGAATGGGCCACCGGCGGGTTGAATATATAAAC